>JBPYFL010000017.1:0-78581 GCA_051986485.1 Streptosporangiaceae bacterium
GTCGTCGCCTTCGGCAGCTTCGTCAGCTCCGTCATCGTCACCGGCCGCGCCGTGGGGATGGTGGAGGCCGGCGACTTCAAGAACGTCGGCGGCGCGCTGGCCGGCTGGCTGCTGCCGCAGCCGGACAGCAGGCCGGCGATCGCGACCACGACAACTCCGGCCGCGGCCGCCGCCCGGCGGGATTGCCCCGCCACCTTACGTACCGTAGCCAACGCGACACGGTAGGTAGGCCGGGCAAGACGCAAGCCGTTACGCATGAAAACTCCGGGAAGGTTAGGGGCCCGCTCGGGCTGTGGCCTCACAACGCCTCGCAAACAGTACGTGCGAGGGCATGTCGCAGGTTGCAGATAAAAGCGAAAAATCCGAATCGTAACCCGCGAGACGGCGTCCGGAACGCAGGCCGGAAAGCAAGACGGCGGCCGGGACATATGTCACCGGCCGCCGTCCCGCGACAGCAGCTTCCGGGCGCCGTCAGGCGGTGGCCGCAGCGGCGACGGCGTCGGACCAGATCCGCAGCGCCTCGTCGATCTGCTCGGCGTTGACGATCAGCGCGGGGATCATCCGCACCACGTTGCCGTACGCGCCGCACATCAGCAGCAGCATGCCGCGTTCGGCCGCCGCCCGCTGAGCACGCTGGGCCGCGGCGGTGTCGGGCTCGCCGTCACCGGTGCTGAACTCGCTCGCCACCATCAGGCCGAGCCCGCGCACGTCGCCGATCACGGAGTGCTCCGCGGCGACCTTGCGCAGCCCGTCCTGCAGGCGCTGGCCCATCTCGGCGGAGTTGGCGACCAGGCCCTCGTCCTGGATCACGTCGATGGTGGCCAGCGCGGCCGCGCAGGCGACGGCGTTGCCGCCGTAGGTGCCGCCCTGCGATCCGGGCCAGGCGCGGCTCATCAGGCTGGCCGGCGCCGCGATGGCCGACAGCGGGAATCCGCTGGCCAGCCCCTTGGCCGTGACGACCACGTCGGGCCGGACGCCGGAGTGATCGAGCCCCCAGAACCGGCCGGTGCGGCCGAAACCGGTCTGCACCTCGTCCAGGATCAGCAGGATCCCGTGCTTGTCCGCACGCTCCCGCAGGCCTTCGAGGAAGGCGGGCGGTGCCGGGATGTAGCCGCCTTCACCGAGGACCGGTTCGACCATGAAGGCGGCGGTGTCGGCCGGCGCGCTGACGGTCGCCAGCAGGTAGTCCAGCTCGCGCAGCGCGAACCTGGTCGCCTCGGCCTCGCTCCAGCCGTATCGGTATGCCTGCGGGAACGGCGCGACCGCGGTGCCGGGCATCAGCGGACCGACGCCGGCCCGGAACTTGGTGCCCGATGTGGTCAGCGCCGCGGCGCCCATCGTCCGCCCGTGGAACGATCCGTGGAACACCACGATGTTCTGCCGGCCGGTCGCCTGCCGGGCCAGCCGCACCGATGCCTCCACCGCCTCGCTGCCGGAGTTGACGTAGAACAGCCGGTCGAGGCCTTCCGGGAGCACCTGGCCGAGGCGCTCGGTGAGCCGCAGCAGCGGGCGGTGCATCACCGTCGTGTACTGCCCGTGGATGAGCTTCGCCACCTGATCCTGCGCCGCGCGCACGACTCGCGGGTGGCAGTGACCGGTGCTGGTGACCCCGATCCCGGCGGTGAAGTCGAGGTAGCGGCGGCCCTCCTCGTCGTACAGGTACACTCCCTCGCCCCGATCGGCGAGCACGTTCGTGGCCTGGCCGAGGATGGGCGACAGCTGCGCCATGGCGATAACTCCCTTGCTCGTGTCGTGCCGGGTCCGGGCCCGGCCCCTCGTGCAGCGCCGGCCATAACGGGCGCCTTGTCCATCTGTTCCCCGGCACCGGCTACAGGCGGTGGACCGGGTCGTTCAGGTGCTCGGTGATCAGGTGCATCAGCCGTTCTTCATCCCCATCGGAGATCGCGTCGACCAGCACCTTGTGCTCTTCGACCAGGTCGTCTGGTTGCGGATAGTGCTCCTGCAGCGCGTCGAGGCACATCCGCGTCTCCACCAGCAGCGTCTGCGCCATCCGCTGCAGCCGGGGGCTGCCCGCCGAGTGCACCAGCACTTCGTGGAACGCCTGGTCAGCGTCGCTCATCGCGACCCGGTCGCGCTGCTCAGCGGCGCTGATCAGGGCTTGCAGTGCCTCGGTGAGCTGCACCAGCGCCTCGCCGCGGTTGCGGTCCATGATCAGCTGGCAGGCGGTGCGCTCGATCGCTAGCCGGGCCAGGTACACGTCCTGGACGTCGTCCTCGTCGAGGGTGACGACGAACAGCCCGCGATGCGGCTCGCTGCGCAGCAGGCCCTCCTGGACCAGCCGCTGGGTCGCCTCCCGCAGCGGGCCGCGGCTGACGCCGAGCCGCGCGGCGAGGTCCGCCTCGCCGAGCTGGGTCCCCGGCGCGAGCGAGCCGTAGAGGATCGCCGAGCGCAGCTCGTCGGAAATGATCTCGACGGTGGATCTGCGCGCGACGGGTTCCAGCTCACCCTGATCGCCCACGCTGGACCGCCTCCTCCGTACTGCTGCCTGCGGCCGGCACCCGGAAAAGGGTGCCGAGCCCGCGACGGGGCCGCTGCTCCCCGGCGAGCCGGAGCCCTTCCCAGACGCTGACCTGGTTGGCGGTCAGGACCGGCTTGCCCAGACGGTCTTCAAGATCGTCCAGCCATTTCACGGTGTGCAGGGCCGTGTCGGGAATCAGGACGGCATCGGCCTGCGGATCGTCGTTCGCGGCGGCGAACGCCAGCACCTCATCGCGGCCCAGGGTGCCGACCTCGGCGGCGGTGATGATCCCGCGGCATCCCAGCGCGACCACCTCCGCGCCGGCGGATCCGAGGAAGGCGGTGAACCGCTCGGCGACGTCGGCCGGGTAGGTCGCCGCGACCGCGACCCGGCGGGCGCCGATGTGCCGTATTGCCTCCACGAAGGCGAACGAGGTGCTCGAGGCGGGTACTCCGGCCGCGCTGCGCACCCCGGCGACCTGCTTCGCGGCGCCGTCCCAGCCGAAGACGAAACTGCCGCTGGTGCATGCCCACACGGCGGCCTGAACGCCCAGGGCGCGCAGTTCCCTCGCACCCTCTTCCAGCACGTCGGCGCCGCCGATGTCCAGCAGTGCGTCGATCCGGTGCGCGTCCTCGCGCATCGTGGTGTGCACCACCGGCAGCCGGACGTCGCCCAGGAGATGCTCGATCGCCGGGTAGTCGTCCTCCGCGCTGTGGCCCGGGTAGAGGAACCCGACCGTAAGACCCATCCTTCTCCGCTCCAGATCAGCAGATTGTCAACAAATTACCACCGTGCGTGCGGGCCGCCGGGGCGCCCCTGGCGGGGCTGCCGCCGGGACGCCCCTGGCCACGCCGGGACACCCCTGGCCGGTCCGGCGCGCCCCGGCGCCCGCCGGAGCCGATCACGCGGCGTTCGGCCTGGCCGCCTGCACCAGCCACTGGTCGCCGCCGGCGGCGGTGAACCCGATCGCCCGCAGCGCCGAGCACATCGTCACCTGGTTCGCGGTGAACACGGGCTTGCCGAGCCTGCGCTCCAGTGGCGCGATGATGTCGTAGGTCGGGACGTTGGTGCAGCTGACGAAGACCGCCTCGGCGTCTGGCCGGTCCACCATGCTGACCGCGGCGACGACCTCGGCGTAACCGACCTTCCAGATGTGGCTGAGCAGCCCGAGGCCGACGCTCGAGACGACGTCAACGCCGTGCTCGCCGAGGAAGCTCAGCAGCCGCTCGGTCACGCTGTCGATGTACGGCGTCACCACCGCGATCCGGCCGATGCCGTGCATCGCCAGGGTCTCCGCCAGCGCGCCCGAGGTGGTGACCGCGGCCGGCGCTCCCGCGGCCAGGATCTCCTCGGTCAGCGCCCGCTCGCCGCCGGCGCCGTGCACGAAGCTCCCGGATGCGCACCCGTAGGCGACAACGCCCGGCTCCGGCGCCAGGACGTCGCGAGCGGCCCGGCGTACGTTCGCGCCGTCAGCCAGCGCCGCCGCCATGTCGACGGTGACGGGCACCGGGACGTACGGCAGCCGGGTCAGGTACAGCGACACATTGTCGGGTGCCCACCGCCACAGCTCACGGTCCAGCGCGAAGTCGAACGGGGCGACCACGCCGATGCCGTGCTGGGCGACAAGTTCCGGTCCGATCACGAGGTCGGCAGCATTTCCCAGTACCATCGCGCGCCCCGCTAAGCGTCGTCGAGACGGCGGTAGACGAGGCGCTCGCCGGCGCTGCCGGATCGCCAGACGTCGTTGCAGGCCTCGGCCATCCGGTCCAGGCCCTCGGTGATCGTGGCGTACACGTTGCCGGGAACCCAGCCGACGTCGCCGTTGAGCAGCAGGTTGTTGCGGCCGTAGAAGATCGCCAGGTCGATCACGCCGGGAAGGGTCGCGATACCCTTCTCCTCCTTGAACGAACGGTCGAGCATCCCGCCGGAGAAGGAGAAATACACCACGTCGCCGGGGATCGGGGTCACCGTCGGGTTCTCCAGCCCGGGCTCTTCGGCGGCGAACCGCTCGACCATCGTGTAGACCTCGTTGCGGGCGTACTTGGCGTGGTACGCCTCTCCGCCCTGCGGCAGCGCTTGCCAGACGGCCTCGCATGTCCGGGGGGCATCCTTATCCAGCAGTTCCGCGACACAGGAAACGCCGCGGCGCTCTAGCGTGATTGCGAGCCGTCTGGGCATGCTGAACCTCCCGTGCGTAGAGCGTGAATGAGACACGCAACCCAATTTGGTACTGCTGGCTGGAAGCGCTCTGGGAATCGCCCTGACTTGTCGAGGCCGGTCCGGGGACTTGGGACACGGTGACCTGTTGCGGCGGTCCTTGCAGCACAGGAGCATGGTCAACCGACCGCTGAACCGCGGCAGCCACCATGCTGATTGTTGACAATCATACGTCTGACACCTAGCTTGGGTCAACGCCTTATGGATACTCCGAACCGCCCGGTTGTCGTGGTCCTGCACGGCACTGACCACCCCCCGGGCATGGCGCCGGCCGAGAAGATGGCCGCCGTCCGCTACACCACCGAAGCCGGACTGGCCGAGTCGCTGCCCGGCGCCGACGTGGTTTTCGTATGGGACTTCCTGTCCGGGGGACTTGAAGCGGCCTGGCCGCACGCCGACGCGCTGCGCTGGGTGCACGTCGCCAGCGCGGGGGTGGACCGGGTGCTCTTCGGTGAACTGGCCGCGAGCGAGGTCGTGGTCACCAACTCCCGCGGCGTCTTCGACGAGCCGATGGCGGAGTACGTGCACGCACTGGTGCTCTGCTTCGCCAAGGACCTGCACACCACCCTCGGCCTGCAGCGGCAGCGCCGCTGGCAGCACCGGGAGACCGAACGGCTGGCCGGCGCGCGCGTGCTGGTCGTCGGCACCGGCCCGATCGGCCGGGCGATCGGCCGCCGGCTTGCCTCGGCGGGGATGAGGGTGAGCGGGATCGGCCGCACCGGCCGCGGCGGCGACCCGGACCTCGGGGAGATCCGGCCTTTCGGCCAGCTGCACGAGGCGCTCGCCGAGGCCGACTACGTCGTGCTCGCCGCCCCGCTGACCCCGGAGACCGAGGGCATGATCGACGCCGCCGCGCTGCGCCGGATGAGGCCGTCGGCCCGGCTGATCAACGTCGGGCGTGGTGCCCTGGTGGTGGAGCCGGACCTGGCCGCCGCCCTGGACGGCGGCCGGATCCGCGGGGCCGCGCTGGACGTGTTCGCGGATGAGCCCTTGCCGGAATCCTCGCCGCTGTGGAAGATGCCGGAGGTGATCGTCTCCCCGCACATGTCCGGTGACGTCGTCGGGTGGCGGGAGGAACTGGTAGAGCTGTTCATCAGGAACCTGCACCGTTACCGCGACGGGGATCCGCTGCTGAACGTCGTGGACAAGCAGCGTGGTTACGTCAGTTCCGGCACGAGCTCCGGTCCCGGCGGGGTGGGCGGCCAGCGACGAGAGGGGACCGCGTGACCTACCTGAGCGTCAGCGAGATGACCAGCGGCTTCCGCGACGGCAAGCTGTCCCCGGCCGAGGTCACCGACGACGTGCTCGGCCGCATCGAGCGGGCCGAGCCGGCCGTCAACTCCTACCGCGAGGTCGACGCGGAGGATGCGCGGGCTTCGGCGCGGGAGTCGGAGCGCCGCTGGCGCGCCGGTGAGCCACGCGGGCCGTTCGACGGCGTCCCGGTCTCGGTCAAGGACATCCTGCTGACGCGCGGGCACCCGACGTTGCGCGGGTCCAAGACCGTCGATCCGCACGGGCCCTGGGACCAGGACGCGCCGTCGGTGGCGCGGCTGCGGGAGCAGGGCGCGGTCCTGATCGGCAAGACCACGACGCCCGAGCTCGGCTGGAAGGGGGTGACCGACAGCCCGCTGACCGGGATAACCCGCAACCCGTGGGATCCGTCCCGCACCCCCGGCGGGTCCAGCGGCGGCGCCTCGGCGTCGGTCGCGCTCGGGATGCCGCCGCTCGCGCTCGGCACCGACGGCGGCGGATCGGTGCGCATCCCCGGCAGCTTCACCGGGGTGTTCGCGCACAAGCCGACCTACGGACGGGTCCCGCACTTCCCGGCAAGCCCGTTCGGCACGCTGGCCCACGTCGGACCGCTCAGCTGGCGGGTGGAGGACGCCGCGCTGCTGCTCGACGCCATCTGTCAGCCGGACAGCCGTGACTGGTCGGCGCTGCCGCCGCCGTCCCGCCAACTGGCGGGGCTGCGCCCCACGGTCGAGGGCATCCGCGTTGCGTTCAGCCCGGCGCTGGGGTTCGCCACGGTGGACGACGAGGTCGCGGAGATCGTCGCCCGGGCCGCCGCCGTCTTCACCGAGCTCGGCGCGCACGTGGAGGAAAAGGACCCCGGCTTCGGCGACCCGGCCGAGGAGTTCCACGTGCTGTGGTTCGCCGGCGCGGCCAAGTCGATCGAGTCGATCGGTCCCGCCCAGCGTGCTGAGATGGACCCGGGCCTGCTGGCGATCAGCGAGCAGGGGGAGCGCTACTCCGCGATCGACTACCTGACCGCGACCGCACGCCGGATGGAACTCGGCCAGCTCATGGGCCGCTTCCATGACGACTACGACCTGCTTCTGACCCCGACGATGCCGATCCCGGCCTTCGAGGCGGGCGCCGAGGTCCCGCCCGGCTGGCCGGCCCCCCGATGGACCAGCTGGACGCCGTTCACCTACCCGTTCAACATGACCCAACAGCCCGCCGCCACGCTCCCATGCGGCTTCACCGCCGCAGGCCTCCCGGTCGGCCTACAGGTCGTTGGCCCCCGCCACGGCGACGCCCAGGTCCTAACCGCCTGCCGAGCCTTCGAACAAGCCCGCCCCTGGCACCACCACACCCCCCCAATACCTTCATAACGGCCCAGGCGTCGCACCCGCGAAGTTGTGCGCAGCCACCCACGACGGGTTGCTGTTGCGCCCGCGCCGACCAGCGGATGTGCGTGGCCGCAGCGGCGGTTGCTGTCGCGACCGCGCCGGCCAGCAGATGTGCGCCGTCCGGCAGATGAAGAACGCCGGCCCGGCGCACACCCACTGTCCGTCGCTTTAATCCTGACCGCGCAGCCCGCAGGGCTCTTGGGCGCGGCTGGTCAGGATGCAGCGGCCGGTGACGTGTGTGCGTCTACGGGCGTTCTGCACCGCCCGTAGACGCAGATGCGTCGCCGACCGCGGTCGCACCAGCAATCTCCGGGACCAGAGCGTGATTGAGTTGCTCAGGCACTAGCACGGGGCGATCAGGTACTAGCGCCGGGAGCGGCGCCGGGCCGGTCCACCATTCTTTGACCGCCATCGCTAGGAGATATGGGACCAGGTCGGTGGAGCGGCGGGCTAGCCAGAGGACGCCGGCGGTGGCCAGCCAGCCGATCTCGGCCTTGCGGCTGGGCGGCGGGTTGTGCGGCTCCGGGTCAGGTCGCGGCCCCACTGGGAAGCCGGACGAGCTGAGCAGGTCGTGAAAGATGCAGGCGATCCGCCGGTGGCCGCGTTCGTTCGGATGCAGCCGGTCGGCGGCCCACATCCGGCGGTCGTAGGTCGCGGGGTCGCTGGCCGCGTCGAAGTGCAGCGTGCCGTAGTCGGCCGCCACCTGGTCGAGCACCGCGTTGACCGCGTGGATCCGGCGCGCCAGCGGCCGGGCGAGTGATTGGGGCAGACCGAACATCCGGCCCGGATCGGGCAGCCGCATCGTGAGCACGACGGTCCCGTGGTTGCGCAGCGTGCCGACGGTGTGTGCGAACGCCACGGCGATGCGGCCCGGGTGAAAGCTCGCCCGCAGCGTGTCGTTGGTCCCGACCACGACGCTGGCGATGTCCGGGTAGAGCGCCAGGGCGCGGGGCAACTGGTCCCGGTCCACGTCGGCGATCTGCGCGCCCGAGGTGGCCAGGTTATGTACGCTCGGCTCGCGCAGGCCGCCGGCCAGCAACGTCGGCCAGCCGCGCCAGCGCCCGGGGCCCGGCACGGGGTCGCCCAAGCCCATCGTCATCGAGTCACCGAGGGCTACGTAGGTTGTCACGAGGCGACCTCCAAAGTGAGCATCGCAGGGAGCAGTCGCGACCGAGGAGCGGAGCGGCGGAGGGCGCCGGGAATCCCAGTCATGAGGCGAACTCCCGCAGCTGCTGCTCTGCTTGCTTGCCGATGTCCGCGGTCGCACGGCCGTTGTACGGCGGCGCCGCCGGATGGCCGTTTTGCTCGATCGTTGCCTGCAGCGGCGGCTGCGGGACCCGGTGCGCGGCGAGGAACCCGCCGACCGCGGTGGCCCAGCCGAATCGCTCGGCCCGGTCCCGGGCGGCGGCCCGCCGCGCGGAGTCCGGCCGGGACAGCACGGTCCGCACCCCGTCGGCGAAGTCCTCCCCGGGCACGGCGGCTCCCGACGCGCCGATCACCTCGGGCAGGGCGCTCGCCGCGCTCACCACCACCGGCGTTCCGCACGCCATCGCCTCCAGCGCGGCCAGGCCGAACGTCTCCACCGGGCCGGGTGCGAGGGCGACGTCGGCGGTCGCGAGCAGCGAGGCCAGCTCTGTCCGGTCGGCCATGAAGCCGGTGAAGTGCGCCGGGAGCGAGGCCGCCCGCGCCCTGGCTGCCAGCCGGTCGCGCTGCGGGCCGTCCCCGGCCACGACCAGTACCGCGGGCACACCGGCCGCCCGCAGCGCCGCGAGGGCGTCCAGGCTGCGCTGCGGTTTCTTCTCCACCGACAGCCGGCCGCAGTGCACCAGCAGCACCTCGCCGGGCGCGGCGTAGCGGCGGCGTAGCGCCTCGCTGCGCCGCACGGGGGAGAACAGCTCGAGGTCGACGCCGAGCGGGATCCGCGTCAGGTTGCCGACGCCGAGCCGCTCGAACTCGGCGGCCGCCCACTGGGTGGTGCAGACCACCCGGTGGTAGTGCTCCGCGGTGCGGGTGTTCAGGGTGTCCGCGAGGACCTTCACCAGCGCGGCGGTCGGCTGGCCCAGCACCCGGCCGGACAGGACCCGCAGCCGGCCCGCCAGGCCGAGCAGCGCGGCGACGCTCTCGTGCGACACCATCATCGCGGGAACGCCGTGCCGCCGTGCCCACCGTCCGGTCCACCGCAGCGTGGTCCGGTCGTTCACCTCGAGACGGTCCGGGTGCAGGGATTCGAGCAGCGCCATCAGCTTGCGCCGGCACAGCAGCAGCCGGTAACCGCCGCCCATCATCGGCGCCACCGGGCCGCGCAGCGTGATGACCCGGCCCTGGCCGGTGCGCTCATCGCGGTCGTGGTCTCCCGGGACGACCAGCACCGGCTCGTGCCCGGCAGCCAGGTATCCCGCGCCGAGCTCGTGCAGGGCCGTGCGCAGCCCGCCGGAGGACGGCCCCACGAAGTTCGCCAGCCGGACGATTCTCATGCGGCGGCTCCGGCCGGGGCCGACGAGCCCGTGGTGGTGCCCAGCACCTCCGCATAGTGGCGGATCAGCTCGTCGCACAGGGCCGGCCAGCCGCGGCCGAGCAGCTTCGCCCGGGCGGCGCGGCCTTGGGCGGCGCGCCGCGCCGGGTCGGCCGCCAGCCGGCGCACCGCGTCCGCCGTCGCGGCGGCGTCGCCGGGCGGCACCAGGTACCCGGTGACGCCCTCGTCGACCAGGTCCAGCGGGCCCCCGCAGGCGGGCGCCACCACCGGCACCCCGCTTGACCCTGCCTCCTGAAGCGTCTGCCCGAACGTCTCGAACGGCCCGCTGTGCACGAACACGTCGAGGCTGGCGTAGATGCGGGCCAGCTGCTCGCCGTGCCGCTCGCCGAGGAAGATCGCGCCGGGGATCGCGTGCCGCAGGGCGGCATCCTCGGGCCCGCCGCCGACGATGACCAGCTTCACCCCCGGCAGGGCGGCGACCGGCGCGAGCAGGTCCACCCGCTTCTCCGCCGCGAGCCGCCCGACGTAGCCGGCCAGGACCTCGCCGCCGGGGGCCAGCTCGGCGCGCAGCCGCGCGCTGCGCTTGGCCGGGTCGAACCGCCCGGTGTCCACCCCACGGCCCCACAGCCATACGTTGGCGACGCCATGGTCCCGAAGCGAGCGGGCGCTGACGGTGGACGGGGCGAGGGTGCGCTGTGCGCCGTTGTGCACGTTGCGGATCCAGCGCCAGGCGGCGGCCTCGCCGAGCCCCCCGTACCGGTAGGCGCGCGCATAGTTCGGGATGTCGGTCTGGTAGACGGCCACCATCGGCAGCCCGAGGTGCTGCCCGACCGCGCTGCCCCGGGCGCCGAGCACGAACGGGCTGGCCAGATGGACGAGATCGGTCCGGTGGTCGGTCAGCGCCCGCCGCAGCCGCCGGCTGGGAAGGCCGAGCCGGAAGCTCGGGTAACCGGGCATCGGGACGGACGGGACACGCACCACCGGGTAGGGGAGGGAGCGCGCGGCCGGCGGCTTGCCGCTGTACGGGGACGGGGTCGGCGCGACCACCAGCGGATGGTGGCCGCGCCGGACCAGATGCTCACCGACGCGCAGTACGCAATTCGAGACACCGTTGACGTCGGGCGGGAACGACTCGGTAATGATCGCGATCCGCATGCCCCAACCGTGGCCAACCTTCCCTCGTCAGAGGGCACGTCGCCGTGACTGTTCCGCGAACTGTCGATGACATTTCGTGTTTGCCCGTCCGGAATCGATCTCCGGGCCGCCGGCTACAGGCCGAGAAGGCGGGCGGCGTTGCCGCGGAAGATGGCGTCCTGCTCGGCGCCGGAAAGCCCGATCTCCTCGATGTTCCTGATCGTGGCGCGGATGTAGCCGGGGCCCTTTTCCGGATCGAAGGGGCTGTCGGATCCGAACAGCACATGATCGGCGCCGTAGAAATCGGTGACGCAGCGTAGCGCGTGCGCGGCGCCGAACATCGCGGTGTCGGCATACATCATCCGGAAGTAGTCCAGCGGCCGCTTGGCCAGCGGGTAACCCTCGACGTCGCCGCGCTGGTCCTCCGGCGTCCGGGCGCCGAGCTGGTCCCAGCCGGGCCCGACCCGGCCGGAGAAGTGCGGCACCATGCTGCCGCCGTGGTGGATGAGGAACCTCAGGTCCGGATACCGCTCCAGAACGCCCGCGAAGACGATCCGGGCCATGAACGCCGACAGGTCGTACTCCCAGCCGAACGTCCACCAGATCTCGAACCGGGAGCGCGGCTCGGCGGGGTAGTCGGTCCACCCCGAGTTCCGGCACGGGTGCACCTGGACCAGGCCACCGAGCTCCGCGGCCCGCGCGTAGAAGGGGTCATAGGCCGGGTTGTCCATCGGCGCGCCGCCGACATGCGTGTAGATCTGCGAGCCGAGCGCTCCCAGCTCGGTGACCGCGTAGTCGAGCTCGGCCACCGCGGCGTCCGGATCGCTCATCGGGATGCACGCCATGAACCCGGCGAACCGGTCCGGGTGCGAGCGCACCAGCTCGGCGAGCGACTCGTTGCCGACCCTCGCCATCTCCCGTGCCACGGCCGGGTCGCCGAGGTCGTCCACCGGAGGCGCGGCGACGTTGATGACCTGCCGGTAGTCACCGAACTCGTCCATCTGCGCGAAGCGAACGTCCATGTCCACGATCGACGGGATGTTCGAGACGCGCTTGCGGATATTGGCCGCCGCGTCGGTCGATTCGAGCTTCAGCATCCGGTCGAAATAGGGCCGGGGAACGGTGTGGCAGAACGCGTCGATCTTCTCCGTCGACTGAGCCATGGCGGTAGACCTCTCTGTCGGTCGTTTGTCCCTGTTAGCTGCTGAGTCAGCTGCTGAGCACGGGCGCCTCGCCCGCGGGCACGTCCGCGCCGGCCGGAAGGCCCGGGCGATCCGGCCGCAGGAAGACGACCGCGATCGCGCCGATCGCGGTGGCGACGGTGACCGCGACGAACAGCGCGGCGGAGTCTCTGCCGAACCACCCCAGCAGCCACCCGCCCAGATAGGGCCCGAGAATGCCGCCGATCCGGCCGACGCCGAGCATCAGGCCCTGGCCGGTCCCGCGCACCTCGGTCGGGTAGGAATGCGCGCACAGATTGTTGAGCAGGAACTGCGCGCCGATGATGAAGAAGCCGGCCAGCCCCAGGAAGATGATGTTGGTCGCGGTGGTGTTCAGCTGCGAGATGACCAGCGCCGAGACAGTCCCCAGGGCGAGCCACCACAGCAGCGGGCCGCGCCGTCCGCGCCGCCGGTCCGCGATGTAGGCGGCAGCCAGCCCGCCGACGATGCCCATCCCCTGCAGGATCGCGCCGAACGAGAAGCCCGCGGCGAAGCTGTCGCCCCGGCTGATCATGATCTGCGGCGTCCATCCGGACAGGCCGTAGATGTCGAACAGGACGACGAACGAGGCCACCCACAGCACCGTCGTGGTGCGCAGGTAACGGCGGGACGTCACCAGCTTGACGACCGAGCCCTCCCGGGCGAACTCCCGCGGCTGCGCGAACCTGGCTGCCTGGTATCGCGTGCGGTCGGCGGGGCGAAGCGTGGACAGGACCGAGGCGGCAGCGGCCTGCCTGTTCTTGATCGTGAGGTACTGGACCGATTCCGGCAGCAGGAACCAGCACGCGGCCGCGATCACCAGGGCGGCCCCGCCGCACCAGAACAAGATGTGCCAGCCGCGGCCCGGCGTCAGGTAGATGCCGATGACCGAGGCGACCACGGCGCCGGCCGAGAATCCCGCCGTCCCCAGCGTGGCAAGGCGGTTGCTGTGCCGTTGCGGCATGAACTCGTTGATGTAGGCGGTGCCGAGCGGCATCAGCACGCCCAGGCCCACCCCGGTCAGTACCCGCAACAGCACGAACGTCGCGAACGACTGGGCGGCCACGGCGGTAAGGATGCTGAAAACCCCGCCGATGACCAGGCCGCCGATCAGCGTCGGCCGCCGCCCGAACTTGTCCGCGACCGGCCCGTGGGCGATGGCCCCGATCGCGAAGCCGATCAGCCCGGATGACACCAGGAAGCCCGCGTTGCTCGGGGCCAGGTGCCACGGCTTGATCACGAAGTGAATGACGTAGGCCGGCACCAGCGTGCCGTACCCGTCGAACAACGTGGCCAGAACGATCAGGACGACCAGCACCCAGTGGGTGGGAACCAGCCGTGCCGTGCCGAGTTCGTTGCGGGGATCGACCGGCGGGGAGGCGCCCCGCCGCTGTTCGCTGTCCACCATCAGCCTCCCTGCCGGCCCGCGGCATATGTGCGCGTGGTGCGCACGGCCGGCGCGTGGTGCGCACGGCCAGCACGTTAGCCATGGTTTCCGCTATCGACAATACAAAGGACTAACCTTTCTTTTATGCGAAAATCGGTACCGCCCGGGCGGGGAGATGAGGTGCCCTACCTCTTGAAGTCGGTGGACAACGCCCTGCGGCTGGTGCGCCTGATGGCAGACGGGAGCCCGCGCCGGCTCGGCGAGGTGGCGGCCTACCTGGGCGTGGCCCCGTCGACCGCGCACCGGCTGCTCGGCTCGCTGCGCCACCGCGGCTTCGTCGTCCAGGACCGGCGGGACGCGTACCGGGCGGGCCCGGCGCTGGGCGAGATCGCGATGGCCGCGACCGCCCGCCCGGATATCCGGCTGGTGGCCAGGCCGGCCCTGGAGCGGCTGCGGGATTCGGTCCGGGAGACGGTGAGCCTGCTCGTTCTGGAGGGAACGAACGTCCTGTTCATCGATTCGATCGAGGGCCCGCAGTCGGTCCGGGTGGGATCGCGGCTCGGGATGGTGTTCCCGGCTCGCCACACCTCGGCGGGAAAGGCGCTGCTCGCGGCGCTGCCCGAGCCGGACGTGGCGCGGCTGTACCCGGCCGCTTCGCCGCTGTTGCCGGAACTGGAACGGGTGCGGCGGGCCGGGTTCGCGACGAACTTCGAGGAGCGCGAGGTAGGGGTGAGCGCGATCGGGGCCTGCGTCCGCGACCCGGCGGGCTCGCCACTGGCCGCGGTCGCGGTCGCCGCGCCGGCCTCCCGGCTTCCGGGAATGGCGCAGGCCGCGGCCCTGGTGGAGCCGTTGCTCGCGGCGGTGGCGTTTATTGAGCGGCTGTTTCGCGACGAACAGGCGAGGCTGTCGCATGGAAATAGCGCCGGGGAACAGGCGCCGCCGTAATCGCGTTTATCTCCTGTTTGGGCAGGCCAGCGTGGAGACGCGATCTCCGGCTTGCCTAGGTTGCCGGAATCAGTAATTGCTGGTGACGGTGAGGCAGGAGAGAACTACGTGGCAAAATGCATTACCTGCGGCGCGGAGCTGAATCCCGAAAGGGCTGAGAAATACAACTACTGCATGGCGCCCGAGTGCCAGCGGAAAAACCTCCGTCCGCTGAAGATGGTCGCGGTCGGCGTCAACAAGGCGGCCGAGCAGTACATGCTGCTGGACGAGCGCACCAAGGAGGACCTCGCCAGCGGCAAGTACCACGATCAGCGCCGGGGGTCTTTCGGCTCGCCCGCCCGGCCGGAGACGACCGATCCGGCCGGCCCGGCGGACGGGCACCGGGCCGCTGCCCGCCGCCCCGCTCCGGCCGCCGAGCCGCCCGCCAGGCGCCGTCCCGCACCCCCCTCCCAGCGGAGCAGGCCCGTTCCGCAGCGGCAGCCGTGGAGCAGGTCGCAGCAGAAGCTCGCGCTCCTCTACAACGAGCAGGGCATGCGGCCCGACGAGATAGCAGCCAAAATCGGCCTGAGCAGCTACCTCGTTACCAAGATCATCTTGTCGGCGAAGAACGGCGGGAAGATCTAACCGCGCAACGTAAGACGCCGGCCAGCCCGATAGCGGGCGGCCGGCGTCTACCGGATGTACCGGCCTCAGGCCATCGGCTGGCCGATCTGGGCGGAGATCTTCGCCAGCTGCTCGAGCCGCCGCTCCAGCGTGGGGTGGGTGGAGAACAGGTTCGCCAGGCTCGCGCCGCGGCCCTTCGCCGGGGCGAAGAAGAACGCGTTGAAGGCCTGGGCGGTGCGCAGATCCTGCGTCGGGATCCGGGCGATCTGGCCGGTCACCTTGGTCAGTGCCGAGGCGAGATCGGACGGGCGCCCGGTCAGGATCGCCGCCGCGCGGTCGGCCGCCAGCTCACGGTACCGGGACAGGGCCCGGATCAGCAGGAAGCTGATCGCGTACACCACCACCGAGACCGCCATCACCAGCGCAAGTATCACGAAGGTGTTCTGGTCGTTGCCGTTGCGCCGCCCGCCGCCGAACAACTCGCCGTAGAAGGCGAACCGCGCGATCAGCCCGGCCAGCACGCCGAGGAACGACGCGATCGTGATGACGGCGACGTCGCGGTGCGCCACGTGCGACAGCTCGTGCGCGAGGACGGCTTCGAGTTCCTGTGGCTCGAGCCGGCGGCGCAGCCCGTTGGTCACGCACAGCACGGCGTGCTTCTCGCTGCGGCCGGTCGCGAACGCGTTCGGCATGTCCAGCGCGGAGATCGCGACCCGCGGCTTCGACATGTTGGCGGTGGCGCACAGCCGGTCCACCATCCCGTGCAGTTGCGGGTCCTGTTCCGGCGTCACGATCTGGCCGCGCATTCCCCACAGCGCGATCCGGTCGGAGAACCAGAACTGCGCGAACAGCAGCGCCGCCGCGAAGATCACGACCACGACGACCGACTTCAGCAGCACGAAGAGCGCGGCCGCGAAGGCCACGTAGAGCAGCCCCAGCAGGAACATGGTGATCAGCATCCGCGTGGTGAGCTGCCGGTCCGGACGGAAACGAGTGCGCGTGCTCATCGACAGTCAACGTCCTCTCTCGGGGCAGGGTTCACTGTCCCTTCAAGACATGAGATTAGCGCTGCCGTTGACTCGTCAGTACTGTGCCAGGGGCGCCAGAAGCTGTGGAAATGCTCTGAATCGCCGAGAAGGAGCACGCGGTGACGCCAGCCGGTAACGAGGACCCGACAAGCACGGTCCACGGTCTGATCCCGTTCGCGAAGACCCTGGCCATTGAGACCCTGCGGTACGCACCGGAAGAGGTGCGGGCGAGGCTGGCCTGGTCGCCCGGGCTGTGCACGGCCGGCGGCGTGCTGCACGGCGGGGCCCTGATGACTCTCGCCGATACGACCGGCGCGGCCTGCGCCTTCCTCAACCTGCCCGATGGCGCTTCCGGCACGACGACGGTCGAGTCCAAGACCAACTTCCTGCGCGCCGTCCGCAGCGGCTACGCCGAGGCCACGTCCCGGCCGCTGCACGCCGGGCGCACCGTCATCGTGGTGGAGACCGACGTCCGCGACGACCGCGACCGCCTCGTCGCCCGCGTCACCCAGTCCCAGCTCGTCCTGACCGGTTAACGGTGCGTGGTACCGGACGGTATCGCGCGGTATCATTCCGGTATGGCGATGACATTGCGGCTGACCGAGCAGGAGACCGAGGCCCTGCGGAAGACTGCAGAGCGCGAGCACCGGTCAATGCAGGAGGTCGCGCGTTCGGCGATCAGCGAATACACCAGCCGCCGGCTCCGCCGCCGCGATGAGGCGATCGACCGCATCCTCACCGAGCATGCGCGCGTCATCGATCGGCTGGGCAAGGTGTGAGCGTTGACTACCTGACGCTCGATGACCTGCTCGCCCTGGCCGAGCGGATGCTCGGTCCCGGTTTCGAGATCATCGACATCGGGTTGCTGCAAGCCGCCATCGCCCGTCCCCAGCAGTCCGCTTTCGGCGAGGACGCCTACCCGTCGATAGACGAGAAGGCTGCGGCGCTGCTGCATTCCCTAGTCGCCAACCATGCACTGCAAGACGGGAACAAGCGGCTCGGATGGGCCGGGACCGTGTTGTTCTACGCGATGAACGGTGTCCATCTGCCCGAACACGAGGACGAGCAGGTCGCCTTCGTCGTCGCTATCGCGGCGGGGCGGCTCGCGCGGGTCCAGGAGATCGCGAAAACGCTCCAGACATGGACAGGCTGAGCGCGCTGGGCCGGGCGCTACTGGGCCTCGACGGCCAGGGCGACCCCGAACCCGATCAGGGCGGTTCCGGTGACCGCGTCGAGCGCCCGGCGTACCTTGCGCCGCTGGATCCACGCGCGGGCGCGGTGGACCGCCGCGACCAGGCCGACCTGCCATGCCAGGCCGAGGATGCCGACGGTGTAGGCGAGCACCAGCGCGACGGCGGTGGAGCCGTGGCCCCGGTCGATGAACTGGGGCAGCACCGACAGATACATCGCCAGCACCTTCGGGTTCGTCACGTTGGACAGGAAGCCCTGCCGTATCCAGCGCAGCGGCCGTCGTGCCCCGCGGCGCCGGTCCGCCGCGCCGGCACCGTCCCCGGCCGCGACCGCCGGATCGTTGCCGGTTCCCAGCTCACCCAGCGGCCCTCCGCTTCCGCCCCGGTAGGCGGACCGCAGCGCCTGGAACCCCAGCCAGCACAGGTAGGCCACCCCGGCTAGCCGCAGCGCGTCGAATACCGGCTGCGAACGGACGATCAGCGCGCCGACACCGAGCGCCACCGCGGTGCCCTGGACCAGGTTCCCGGCGGTGACACCGGCACAGGTGAGCATCCCGGCCCTGCGCCCGCCGGCCAGCGAGTTCTTCAGCACCACCATCGTGTCCGGGCCGGGCGCGATGACCAGCAGCACCACGAAGACCAGGTAGGTCCCGTACAGGCCGAGGCTCATGGCCAGACCGTACCCCGGTCAGAACGCGGTGAGGTAGCGCCCGATCTCCCACGATGAGACGGCGGCGTGGTACTCGGCGAACTCCGCCTTCTTGATCGCGGCGAAGTAGTCGATGTAGTCGCCGTCGCGGACCTTCCCGAAGGCCCCCCGCAGCACCGGGTCGGCGGTGACCTCGGCGGCCGCCTCGGCGAGTGTCGCGGGCAGGCAGGTGATCCCGCGGGAGGCCACCTGCTGCGCGGAGAGCTCGAAAAGGTTGCCGGTCACCGGCTCTCCCGGGTCCAGCTCACGGTCGATTCCGTCGAGGCCGGCGGCGAGGATCGCCGCGGAGGCCAGGTACGGGTTCGCCGAGCCGTCGACGCCGCGGTGCTCCACCCGCCCGGCTTCCGGGACCCGGAGCATCACCGTCCGGTTGTTCCCGCCGTACGCGACGTAGGCCGGCGCCCAGGTCGAGCCGGAGGCGGGCGCGCCGACGCCGATCCTCTTGTAGGAATTGACCGTCGGGCAGGTCACCGCGGCCATCGCCCGGCCGTGCTCGATCAGGCCGCCGATGTACCGGTACGCGGTCTTCGACAGCCCGAGATCCCGGCCATCCGCCTCGTCGGTGAACAGCGGCTCACCGGCGCTGGTCCACAGGCTGGAATGCAGATGCATCCCGTTGCCGGTCACCGAGCCGAACGGTTTCGGCATGAACGTCGCGGTCATCCCGGCACCGTGCGCCAGCATGTGCACCATGTAGCGGAAGAAGATCACCCGGTCCGCTGTGGTCAGCGCGTCCGCGTACCGGAAGTTGTTCTCGAACTGGCCGTTCCCGTCCTCGTGGTCGTTGGCGTAGTTGGCCCAGCCCAGTTCGTTCATGTACCGGGACAGCGTGGAGAGGTGGTCCCACATACGGGACAGGCCCTTCGCCTCGTAGCAGGGCTTGGCCGCGTTGTCGAGCGGGTCGGCCACCTCGATGCCGCCGTCGGCGGTGCGGCGCACCAGGGAGTGCTCGACCTCCGCGCCGGTCATGAACTCCCACCCGCGCTCTGCCCGGAGGCCGTCCAGCAGCCGCCGCAGGATCACCCGCGGGGCGTATGGCCACGGTTTCCCCTCGACGTGCGGGTCGCAGTGCAGGACGGCGACGCCGGGTTTCCACGGCAGCGGGGTGTAGGACGCGGGATCCGGGACCGCGCTGATGTCGGGATCGGCGGGTGACTGCCCGATGTCGCCGGCGGCGAAGCCGGCGAACCCGGCGCCGCCGCCCAGCAGCAGGTCAAGCTGGGTGGCGGGCACCGCCTTCGCGCATGGCTTGCCGTGCATGTCCGTGAACATGGCCAGGAAGAATTCGATGCCGTCGGCCGTGGCCCGGTCCCTCAGGTCCTGTGCCGGGTCGGACATGGCGTCCTCCTCGTGACTAGCTGTGCTTCGGGTTCCCGGGGATCCAGTCCGTGCCGGCCAGCGGCACCTGGGCCATCGCGGCAGCTTCCACCGTGAGCGCCACGAGATCCTCCGGTTCGAGGTTGTGTACGTCGGATTTGCCGCACGCCCGGGCGAGCGCGGCTACCTCCATCGCCATCGACTTCAGGTAGTTGGTCACCCGCCGGGCGCCCTCGGCAGGGTCGAGCCGCGCCTCGAGCAGCGGATCCTGGGTGGCGATCCCGACCGGGCAGCGGCCGGTATGCATGTGGTGGCAGTAGCCGGGCTCGGTGCCGAGCGCGCGGTAGCCGGCGCTGGCGTCGTGCTGGCGCCCGTCCTGCCAGTAGGTGCGGCTGTTGCAGCCCAGGGCGATCAGCGACCCCACGCCGATCGACACCGCGTCCGCGCCGAGCGCCAATGCCTTGGCCACATCCGCCCCGGTCCGGATGCCGCCGGAGACGACAAGCTGAACCTCGCCGGTCATCCCGATGTCGGCCAGCGCCGCGGCGGCGATGCGGACCGCGGCCAGTGACGGGATCCCGGCCTGCTCGATGAAGAAGTCCTGGGTGGCGCCGGTCCCGCCCTGCATCCCGTCCACCACGATGACATCGGCACCGGCCTCGACGGCGAGCTTGACGTCGTTGAACACCCGGGTCGCGCCGAACTTCACGTAGACCGGCTTCTCCCACCCGGTCGCCTCGCGCAGTTCCTCGATCTTGATGCGCAGGTCGTCCGGGCCGGTCCAGTCCGGGTGGCGGGAAGCCGAGCGCTGATCGATGCCCGGCGGCAGCGTCCGCATCGCCGCCACCCGGTCGCTCACCTTCTGGCCGAGCAGCATCCCGCCGCCGCCGGGTTTGGCGCCCTGGCCGACGACCACCTCGATCGCGTCCGCCCGGCGCACGTCGGCCGGGTTGAAGCCGTACCGCGACGGCAGGCACTGGTAGACCAGCAGCTGTGACGCCGCCCGCTCCTCGTCGGTCATCCCGCCGTCGCCGGTGGTGGTGGATGTGCCGGCCGCGGTAGCGGCGCGGCCGAGCGCCTCCTTCGCGTGCGCCGACAGGGCACCGAAGCTCATCCCCGCGATCGTGATCGGTATCTGCAGCTCCAGCGGGCGGCTGGCGAACCGGGTCCCCAGCACGGTCGCCGTCTCGCACTCCTCCCGGTAACCCTCCAGCGGGTAGCGGGTGAGCGAGGCGGTGAGGAACACCAGATCGTCGAACGACGGCACGGCGCGCTTGGCGCCCTGGCCGCGGATCTCGTAGTGGCCCTCGTCGGCCATCCGCTGGATCTGCGCCACCATCTCCGGCGGGAAGGTGTGGCTGCGCCGGCGCGCGTCCATCGGCAGCCCGGCGCGCTGCCCGGCTGGCTGCTCGGCTGGTTGCTGGGCCGGTTGCTGGGCGGGCTGGTCAGCAGGCATCGTCCCGGTCATCAGTACTTCTGGTCCTTCAGCGCGTCGAAGTGGTAAAGCTGCCGGGCGGATGCCACCCGGGTCACGCTCTCCGGGTCGATGTGGTCGAACCCGGCCAGGTCCGCCAGTTCCTTGACCGTCCGGACGTCGTCCCCGCTCAGCTCCTCGACCTGAGCGTCGGCGCCGAGCGAGGCGATCTTGCCGGCGACGTAGATCACCGCCTCATACAGCGAGTCGCCGAGCCCGTGCCCGGCGTTCCCGCCGATGAGGATCACCCCCGCCTGCGCCATGAACCCGCACATGTGCCCGGCGTCCCCGCCGATCAGCACGTTCCCGCCCTTCAGCGAGATGCCGGCCCGGGACGAGGCGGCGCCCTCGACGATGACGGCGCCGCCGTGGCTGGACGCGCCCGCGCACTCCGACGCGTTGCCCTTGATCCGCACCGCGCCGCTCATCAGGTTCTCGCCCGCCGACCAGCCCGCGAAGCCATGCACGGTGATCTCCGGGCCGACGCCGAGCCCGCCGGTGAAGTAGCCGGCGTTGCCGTCGATGTCCACGGTGAGGCGGCGGGTGAGGCCGACGGCGAGGTTGTGCCGCCCCCAGGGCCTGATGATCCGGGTGTGCGCGCCGTCGTCGAGGTGCGCGAGGGCCGCGTTGACCTCGCGGGTGGTCAGCCGTGAGCAGTCCAGGATCACCGGCTCCATGCGTGAATCTCCTCCGGCATCGGCTCGAAGACTCCGGCGCCGGTGATCCCGGGCAGCCCGGCGAGCGCGTGGTACTCGGAGGCGACCGCGACGTAGTCCGCCGTCTCCGCGACCACCAGCGGCTTGCACGCGAACGAGTCGCGCACGACGGCGAACTGGGTCGCGGTGGTGACCAGCAGGGTGAAGAACCCGTCCATGGCCTTCAGCACCATCCGCAGCGCGTCCGCCAGGTTCCGGCCCTGGCTCATCTGCCAGGCGATGAACCGGGCGGCCACCTCGGAGTCGTTGTCGGTGTCGCAGGTGATCCCCTCGCGGGCGAGCCGGCGCCGGACCGTCGCGTAATTGGAGAAAGAGCCGTTATGCACCAGGGCGAGGTCGGGCGCGGGTGTGAACGGGTGCGAGTGGCTGGTGGTCACCGCCGACTCAGTGGCCATCCGGGTGTGGCCGATGCCCTGGTGGCCGGCCCGCTCCGGCACCGCATACCGGCTGCACACCTCGGCCGGAGCGCCGATGTCCTTGCAGACCTCCATCGACCGGCCGTATCCCGCCAGCACGGCGCCGGGGGCCAGCCTGCGCAGGCACCCGCGCATCGGCTCCTCGCCGGCCCGCGAGGTCAGCACCGCGCCGCCGGTGCCCCGCGGCTCGCTGCTCACCCGGGTGCCAAGCTCCGCGGTCAGCCGCGCCGCCAGTTCGTCCCAGTAACCGGGCCCGGCGGCGTCGTCGGCCCGCACGGAGTAGCGCAGTGCGCCGTCGGGCGCCGGAGGTCCGTAGACGGCGATGCCCGCCGAGTCGGGGCCGCGGGTCGCCATCGCATCCAGCATCGGCACCAGAAGCTGGCCCAGCCGCGATTCCAGGCCCCGCGGCCCCGGCTGGCGCTTGAGGTGGATTCCGACGATCCCGCACATACCCGCCCGCATTCACTGTTTACGAGAGGTTTACAGTGTTTCACTGTGCTCTACAGTGTCCACCTGGCAACGGACCCGAAGCAACCCCCTGGGCATGCTGCCTCCAGCGAAGGCGAGCCGCGTTCCAGCCTGCGGCAGCACGGCCATGCCGTATCGATGCTCACTGGTCACTGAGGCTCCGGCGGCGGCTCATGACCGAAGCGGCGGCGGCGGTGTCCGGATCCGGGCGGTGCACATCCGCGGCCGGGGGCGGACGGCCGCCCGGGTACCGCCGTGGTGTTTCCCTGTGATGGACGATGACACACAGCAGTGAACGTCAACCGCACCGGCGGGCACCCGCCACCGGCGGACCGAGACGCCGCGGGACTGCCTGAGCGGGAGAATGCCCGGATGTCGGCATTGCGAGCTATCGGGCTGTTCGCCGCCGCCGGCCTGGCCGAGATCGGCGGCGGCTACCTGGTGTGGCGCTGGCTGCGTGAGGGGGCGCCCTGGTGGTGGGGGGTCGCGGGCGCGGCCGTCCTGTTCGGCTACGGGGTCATCCCCACGCTCCAGCACAGCAGCTTCGGGCGCGCCTACGCCGCATACGGCGGCGTCTTCGTGATCATGAGCCTGCTCTGGGGCTGGGCCGTCGATGGGCACCAGCCAGACCGCCTCGACTGGGCCGGCGCCGCCCTGGTCGCGATCGGGGTCGGGGTGATCTTCTTCGTCCCCCGCCACTAACTGCCGTAGTATCTTTTACGTACAGGAAACATTGTCTCATTGAGGGAGACAGTGCATGGCCGACGTCATCGGCCTCACCGGTTCGCGCTCTCCGGGGCAGGCGGCGGAGGCGGCGCAGGCGGTCCCGTCCGGCAGCACCACCGAGCAGGAGCTCGAGGCGGTCATCGCCGAACGGGTGCGCGAGTTCCGCCTGCACCTCGGCCTCACCGTCGGGCAGCTTGCCGAGCGAAGCGGGATGTCCAAGGGGATGCTCTCCAAGATCGAGAACGCGCAGGCGTCGCCGAGCCTGGCCACGCTCGCCCGGCTGTCGGACGCGCTGGCGGTGCCGGTGACCGCCTTTTTCCGCGGGCTGAACGAAGAGCAGGACGTGGTGCACGTCCAGGCCGGAAAAGGCCTCGAGATCCAGCACAAGGGCTCCGGCCCCGGGCATCGCTACCAGTCCCTGGGCACCATGCCGGCGCCGCACAACACGCTCGAGCCGCTGCTGGTGACGCTGACCGAGCGGGCCGACACCTTCCCGCTCTACCAGCACCCGGGCAGCGAGATCGTCTACGTGCTCGCCGGCCGGCTCGAGTACGGCTACGGCAGCTCGCGCTACGTCCTGGACCCCGGCGACGCGATCCAGTTCGTCGGCGAGGTGCCGCACGGGCCAAGTGCCCTGATCGAGCTGCCGATCCAGTTTCTGGCGATCAAGTCGATCGCCCGCGGCGGCTGACGGAACCCCGCGGGCGCGTTCAGCACGGACGGCGCTCCCGGAGGAGCGTTCACTAGTAGTGGACAAGGTTTCACATCCGTCCTATCCTTCGATCAGGCTGCGGATGGCGGGCCGAAGCCGCCGCCCCGGCCGTGGATCCCTGCGCCGTGCGGGAGGGGAACCGTGATCAGGACCGCGTCGCCCGTGTCCTCACCGGGCCGCCGGGCCGAACGCGGTCGCAGCGAGCGCCGCGGTGGCGGGAAGTACTCGGCGCTCTCCCTGATCAGCCACGGCATGCTCCGGCGCGACTGGCAGCCGGCCTGGCGGCCGCACCCGATCGAGCGGTCGTACGACGTCGTGATCATCGGTGGCGGCGTGCACGGCCTGGCCGCCGCGTACTATCTCGCCGCCCGCCATGGGATCGGCCGCGTCGCGGTGCTGGAGAAGGGCTACATCGGCTCCGGCGGCTCCGGGCGGAACACCGCGATCCTGCGCTCCAACTACCTGACGCCGGAAGGCGTCCGCTTCTACGACCGCTCGATGCAGCTGTACCGGGACCTGGCCACCGAGCTCAACTACAACGTGATGTTCTCCCGGCGCGGGCACCTGACGCTCGCCCACACCGACAGCTCGCTGCGGACCATGCGGTGGCGGGCGGAGGTCAACAAGCTGCAGGGAGTCGACTCCGAGGTCATCGGCCCCGGCGAGGTCGAACGCCTCGTCCCCTACCTCGACATCTCCGGCCGCACCCGGTACCCGATCATCGGCGCCCTGTACCACCCGCCGGGCGGGATCATCCGGCACGACGCGGTCGTCTGGGGTTACGCGCGGGCGGCCGATTCACTCGGGGTGCACATCCACTCCGGCACCGAGGTGACTGGGATCGATGTCGCGGGCGAACGGGTCCGGGGGGTGCGGACCTCCCGCGGCGACATCACCGCGGGCACCGTGCTCAACTGCACCGCGGGCTGGTCGTCGCTGGTCGCGGCGATGGCCGGTGTCCGGCTGCCGGTACAGACGTTCCCGCTGCAGGCGGCGGTGACCGAGCCGGTCCGGCCGTTTCTCAACGCGGTGGTCGTCTCCGGCTCGCTGCACGTCTACGTCAGCCAGACCGACCGCGGCGAGCTGGTGTTCGGCGCCAGCGTCGATCCGTTCCCGTCCTACTCGACGAACGGATCGCTGGACTTCATCGATGGCCTGGCCGGTCCCGTCCTGCAGCTGATGCCCGGGCTCGCGAAGGTCCGGCTGCTGCGGCAGTGGGCCGGCCTGTGCGACATGACACCGGACTTCTCGCCGATCATGGGGTTCACCCGGGTCGGCGGCTTCCTGCTCGACGTGGGCTGGGGCACCTACGGCTTCAAGGCCGGCCCGGTGTCCGGGCAAGCGATGGCCGAGTGCGTCGCGACCGGCCGCACACCGGAGATCATCGCGGCGTTCGGGCTCGAGCGCTTCGCCGAGGGCCGGCTGGTGGGAGAGAAGGGTGCTGCCGCCGTCGGCCACTAGCGGCGGGCCCAAGCGCTGGGACCGCCGGGACAGGGCCACGGGATGGGAACCGATACGAGACGCCGATGCGGGAGGAACGTTGGCAATAGCAGTACTGGCCCGTCCGGTGGAACACATATCCTCCGTTATCGTGTCCCAGACCACCTCAAAACCGACAAATCGGGCCCATAACGGGGGACAAGCGACGCCGGCCTCGGCGCGCTCGGCGCAGCGGGCGCCTCGATCGGCGCGGTGGCCGCAGCGGCGACGGGCGCCGCGGACCCGGTGGCCGCAGCGGCGCTGGGCGCCGGGGGTGCGGCGTTTGACGCGAGGGGAGCCGCGATGATGCTGCTGCCGTGTCCCTGGTGCGGTCCGCGCAACGTGAGCGAGTTCCGCTACGCGGGCGAGGTCCGGCAGCGCCCCGATCCGGCCACCACCACGCCGGGCGAGTGGCGGGCCTATCTCTACCTGACGGAAAATCCGCGCGGACCGGTGGTGGAGACATGGCTGCACCGGATGGGCTGCCACCGCTACTTCTACGCCGAGCGGGACACCGCCACGAACGAGGTCATGTCGGTGCGGCCCGCCGCCGAACCGGCCGGGACAGCCAGATGAGGGGGACCGGGCCCGCGGCGGCCCCGAGGCGGCTCGGCCCGCAGCCGGGCGAGGTGATCGACCGCAGCCGCCGTTTCACCTTCCGCTGGGACGGCCGCGACTTCGCGGCCTACCAGGGCGACACGATCGTCTCGGCGCTGGCCGCCGCCGGCGAGCGGGTGTTCTCCCGCAGCTTCAAATACCACCGGCCACGGGGGCTGCTGACCGCGAGCGGGCTCGATCCTGGCTGCTTCATGCAGGTCGGCGACGAGCCCAACGTCCGTGGCGCGCACCGCCTGGCCGAGCCGGGCATCGTCGCGGCGCCGCAGAACGTGTGGCCGTCGCTGCGTTTCGACGTGAAGGCCGCGAACGGGCTGGCGGGCCGGTTCCTGTCGGCGGGGTTCTACTACAAGACGTTTATGCGCCCGAGGCGGCTGTGGCCCATCTACGAGAGCGTGCTGAAGCGGTTCGCCGCGGGCGGCAGCGTGCCTGCGGACTTTCCCCCGGGCGCGGGGGCAGGCGTGCCGGCCGATCCCGGCACCGATCCCGGCACCGATCGCGGCGGCGATTACTACGACAAGCGATACGCGCACCCGGACGTGCTGGTCGCCGGGGGCGGGCCCGCCGGGATCGCCGCGGCGCTCGCCGCGGCGAGGGCGGGCGCCCGCGTGCTCCTGGCCGAAGAAGAAAACCAGCTCGGAGGGCACCTGCGCTGGGGCGGGGAGGCCGACCTGGCCGCGCTGGGCGAGCTGACCCGTGCCGCCGAGGCCGAACCCGGGATCGAGGTGCTCACCAACTCGGTCGTGCTCGCGCGCTACGACGACAACTGGATCGCGATCGCCCAGCGGGACCGGCCCGGCGTGACCGAACGCCTGATCAAGGCCCGTGCCGGAACGCTCGTCGTGGCGCCGGGCCTGATCGAGCGGCCGTATGTGTTCGAGGGCAACGACAAGCCCGGGGTCATGCTGTCCACCGCGGTAAGGCGGCTGATCAACCTGTACGCGGTCCGCCCCGGGGAGCGGGCGGTGGTGTTCACCGCCAACGCGGACGGCGACGCCGCGGCCGCGGACCTCAAGCGGGCCGGGGTCGAGGTCGCCTGGATCGAGGACGCCCGCCTCGGCGGTGACATCATCCGGGCGCAGGGGCGGCGGGAGCTGCGGGCGGTCGAGCTCGCCAGCGGGCGAACGGTGGAATGCGACCTGCTGGTCACCGCCACCGGGTGGACCGCGCCGACCGCGCTGCTCAACATGGCGTGCGGCCGGCCGCGGTACCTGCCATCGGCGGCGCGCTTCGTGCCCGAGCCGGGCGGGCTCCCGGAGAACGTGCTGGCCGCCGGCGGCATCTCGGGTGACGGCAGCCTGGAGGAGATCGTCCGGCACGGCGACGCAGTCGGCCGCGAGGCCGCCCGGCGGGCGCTGCGGCGCCAGGCGGAAACGCCGGTCGAGATCCCGGAACTGCCGGTGGAGCCGCACCCGGCACTGTTCCGTGCGCGCACCCACGGGATCGTCGATTTCAGCGAAGACGTGTCCTCCGCCGACCTCGTTCAGGCCGTCAGCGAGGGCTACGACTCGATCGAGCTGGTCAAGCGCTACACCACCGCCACCATGGGGCCCACCCAGGGCAAGCTGGAGACCGTTAACACAGTCGCGATCGTGGCCGAGGCCACCGGGGCGACCATCGCGGAGACGGGGACAACCACGTGGCGGCCGCCGTACGCGCCGGTCACGCTCGGTGCGCTGGCGGGCCGGATCCTGCAGCCGGTGCGGTACTCGCCGATGCAGCCCTGGCACCGGGAGCACGGCGCCCGTCCGCTGGTCGCGGGAGCATGGATCCGCCCGGACGACTACGGCGATCCGCCCGCCGAGGCCCGCCGGGTCCGGGAGCAGGTGGGGATCATCGACGTGACCCCGATCGGCAAGCTCGACCTGCGCGGCCCCGATGTCCCCCGGCTGCTGAACCTGCTGTACGTCAACAAATGGTCCAAGCTGCCGATCGGCCGTGTCCGGTACGGGGCCATGTGCGCCGAGGACGGCGTGCTGCTGGACGACGGCGTGACCGGGCGGCTCGGCGAGGACCACTACCTGATGAGCACCACATCCTCCGGCGCCGACGCGGTGTGGGAGTGGGCGGAGAGCTGGCTGCAGACCGCGCATCCGGGCTGGCAGGTGCACATCACGCCGGTGACCACCGCCTACGCGAGCATGAACGTTGCGGGGCCACGGTCACGCCAGCTGCTGGAGCGGGTCACCACCGGCGTGGACCTCGCGGGCGACGCCTTCGGTTACATGAACGTCCGGACCGCCCGCATCGCCGGAGTGGATGACTGCGTGCTGTGGCGGATCGGGTTCACCGGCGAGCTTTCCTACGAGCTGCACGTGCCCGCCGCATACGGGCTGCACGTCTGGACAGCGCTGATGGACCGCGGCGCAGATCTCGGGGTGGGGCCGTTCGGCGTGGAGGCGCAGCGCATCCTGCGGCTGGAGAAGGGTCACTTGATCGTCGGCCAGGACACCGATGGCCTGACCCGCGGCTTCAGCGCTGGCCTGGACTGGGCCATCAAGCTCGACAAGGACGACTTCATCGGCAAGCCTGAGCTGGCCTGGCAGGCCGCGGCCGGTGACGGCCCCCGGCTTGCCGGGCTGCAGGCCGACGACGGCGCGGTGGTTCCGGAGGAGGCGAGCCAGATCATCTGGCAGGGCCGGATCGCCGGCCGCGTAACTTCCAGCCGGATGTCCCCTGTGCTCGGCAGGCCGGTATGCCTCGCGCTGCTCGACGCGGGGCTGGCCGATCCGGGCACCCGGGTCACGATCCGGCTCCCGGACGGGCGGCAGGTCGCCGCCCACGTCACCGAGCACCTGGCCCATGTCGATCCGGACGGGGAGCGGATGCGTGGCTGAGACCGGAAACCCCGTCGGCGCCCCGGTGGCCCGCAGCGCGATCCGGCCGGCGGATCCGGTGGCGACGGTGGCGGGATGGGAGGTCAGCGGCCGCCGCGCCACCTCGGCGCTGACCATCGCCGATCTGACGCCGCTGGCCAAGGTCCTGGTCCGCGCCGGCGCGGACGGGGCGACCGCCGGGGTGCTCGGCGTCCCGCACGGGCGCGCGGTCCGGGACGGCGGGGGCACGCTGGTCACCGGTTCCGGGCCGGGGGAGTGGCTGGTGCTGGCGCCGCCGGGAACGGCGGGCGAGGTCATCGCCGGGCTGCGGGGCGCCGCCGGGGACGCGGAACTGGTCACGTTGCTGGACCTCACGCACGGGCTCGCGATGATCCGCATCACGGGGGAGCGGTCCCCGGATGTGCTGGCCAAGCTCTGCCCGCTGGACTTCGCTGACCGGGCCGCCCCGGACGGGTCGGCGCTGCGGTCATCGGTGGCGGGCCTCGCCGCCGGCGTCGTCCGCGATGACCGGCCTCCGGCTGACCGCTCCTACCTGCTGCACTGCGATCGCTCCTACGGGCAGTACCTGTTCGGCGCGCTGCTGGACGCGGGCCGCGAGTTCGCGATCGAGGTCGACGGCTTCCGGCTCCCCGGCATCTGAGCCCAGATTCGCCGGCGCTCCTGATCCGGCATAACGGCACCAGCGGCGCACCCGCCGTCCGCACCGGCGCCGCCTACCGCATGGCGGGCGATTGCCACGACCGCTTGTCGCTGGTGAGAGCGGTGACGCTGGGCGGAAGCGAGCCGTTGACGACCTGGCCGACCGTGGTGTTCTCGAGGATCGAGCGGAGGCTGGCGCGCACGGCGACCCAGACATCCTGCAGGTGCCGCGCGGGGTCCTGGTAGAGCAGCGATTCCGGCCGCTGGCCGTGGATCAGGGCGAGCGGCCCGTCGGTCGCCCGGATCACGTCGGCGATGGTGATCTCGTCGCACGGCCGGCCGAGGCGGTGACCGCCCTCACGGCCCCGCCGGCTCTCGATGAGCCCCGATCGCCCGAGATCCCGCAGGATCGTGTCGAGGAACATCCGGGGGATGTCCTGCGCGGCGGCGATGTCGCCTGCCTTGATCGCGGTGCCCGGCGGTGAGGTAGCGAGAACGCACAGCGCCCGGAGCGCGTAGTCCGCCTTTGCCGATATCTGCACATTCCCATCTTGGCTTGCCGTCAGCCGGTGCGCGCCCGCGACCCGCCGGGTCCGGGGGTTCGGCCGGGTGAGGGGAGCCGGCCGGGTTAGGGGGTCGGCCGGACTAGGTCGGCGCCCCCTTAGAAGAGTGAATCGGCCGGCTTAATAAACACGACCAAGTTAACCTGTATAGTCATCATGGCCGGATTACGGACCCGACCGAGACGTGGCAGGTATCCCCGCGGTCATCGGCCGCCCTGGAGACAAGGAAAGCCGTGCATATCAACATCTCGCTGTCCATCGTCGGGCTGATCGTCGGCCTTCTCGTCGGCCTCACCGGGATGGGCGGTGGTGCTCTGCTCACCCCGCTGCTGGTGCTGTTCTTTCGGGTGCTGCCGCTGGCTGCGATCTCCAGCGACCTGCTCACGTCGCTGGTGATGAAACCGGTGGGGGCGGCCGTGCACCTGCGGCGGCGCACGGTGAACTGGCGGCTGGTCGGCTGGCTGAGCATCGGCTCCGTCCCCGCCGCGTTCGCCGGCGCGGTCTGCATCGGCCTGATCGGCCACAGCCCCACCACACAGCATGTGGTCAAGCTGGCGATCGGCATCGCGCTGCTGGTGTCGGTGGGCGCGACGGTGGCGCGGCAGCTGCTGGACCGCCGCCGGCCCGCGAGTGACACCGATGCCGATCAGGACGTGGTCATCCGGGCCCTTCCCACCGCCCTGATCGGCGTCATCGGCGGGTTCGCCGTCGGCATGACCTCGGTCGGCGCCGGATCACTGATCATCGCCCTGCTGCTCATCCTGTACCCCCGGCTGCGGCCCGCCCAGCTCGTCGGCACCGACATCGTGCAGGCCATACCGCTGGTGGCTTCCGCCACCATCGGTCACCTGATCTTCGGCGATGTGCGCCTGGCCGTCACGGCCTCGCTGCTGATCGGCGCGCTGCCCGGCACCTACATCGGCGCCCGGATGTCGGCGCAGGGGCCGGGCGCGGTGATCCGGCCGGTGATCGGCGCCGTTCTGGTGGCATCCGCGCTGGCGCTGTTCAGCATCCCTACGGTGGTGGTGATCGCCGCCGCCGTCGCCGCGGCGGCCCTCCTGGTGGCGCTGCAAGCGCGGCTGCCCTGGCCAGGTGTGACCCGGGCAAATCGGGGAATCGAAGACAGGGAGCTAGGGCAAGCAGGTCAGCAGCCGCTTCCCGCGGCTGGCCGACTCGGAACCGGCACCGAGAAGGGGGAGGACGACCGGGCTCATGCCCGGTAGCCGTTGACGCGGGGGACGCGCACGGGACCCACCTGATACCGCCACCTCGGTGGCGGTGGCTGGCACCCCGGCGGGGCGCGGCCTTCGCCGGGGAAGATTCAGGAGGCCGGTGTGGGACTGCCGGATTTCCTTGTCGTGGGCGCGCCGAAGGCCGGGACGACGGCGCTGCACGCGGCGCTTGCAGCGCACCCCCAACTTTTCATGTCACGGGTCAAGGAGCCGCGCTACTTCCTGTGCGATGACGGGGTGCCGCCGCCGCGTCGCGGCGGCCCCGGCGACGCGCAGACCTACCAGGAATACGTCTGCCGGCGCGCGGACTACGAGGCGCTCTTCGCCGGGCGCGGCGAGGCGATGCTCGCGGGCGAGAGCAGCCCCTTCTACCTGTGGGACCCCGCCGCGCACCGGCGCATCCGCGCGGCCATCCCGGACGCCCGGCTGATCGCGGTCCTGCGTGATCCGGTCGAGCGGGCGTACTCGAACTGGGCGCACCTGTGGTCGGCGGGCCTGGAGCCGTGCGGCGACTTCATCGAGGCGTGCGAACGCGAGCCGCGGCGGATCGCGGCGGGCTGGGCCCCGTTCTGGCGGTACCTGGAACTGGGGCGCTACGGGGAGCAGTTCCGTGATCTGTTCCGGGTCTTCCCGCGGGAGCAGGTGCTGATACTGCGCTACCGGGAGCTACGGGACGAGCCGGCCGCCGCGCTCGCGCGGGTGTGCGGGTTCCTCGGCGTCAGCGGCGGCCTGGTCTCCGAGGTGCCACGGGAGAACGTGCGGCCGCACATCCAGGGCGGCCCGGCGACGCTGGTACTCCAGGGGCTGCTCCGGGCCGGCGCCGGGGTCGGCCAGTATTTCCCGCCGCCGGTACGGCGGGTGGCCCGGGGCCCGGTGCTCGCGGCTCTGCAGCGCAGGTCGCGGCCGCGGGAGCCGCTCACTCCAGACCAGCGCTCGAAGCTGATCGCCCGGCTCGGGCCGGACGTGCGGCTGCTGGAACGGATGACGGCGCTGTATTTCGGCGACTGGCTGCAGGCCGACGAGGCAATGGAGGGCGCGCTGCTCAACCGCGCCCCCGCGTGAAGGGCGGGTTCGCGAGTGCGGGCGGCGCGCCCCCGGCCGTTATGGCTGAACCTCGTGCCGCGCGCTAATAGGGGATATGCATTCCTATCGGTGAAAATCTGGAAATTACCCGTTTCAGAAATCTACCGCGGGGTAGCATGGCAGGTCAGCGCGCCGCAGGTCCCCAACGCGGCCGTCAGGTAATGCCACGCCTGGCCGTAGGCCGGCCGGATCAGGATGGCGGGATGCCGTGACCACGACGGATGGCGTTCCCCGGACGCTCGCCGCCCGGCAGCGTTGGTCGCTCGTGTGGAGCCAGCGCCCGCGCCTGCTGAGAATAGCCCGCCGCCGGACCTCCAGCGAGCAGGACGCGGAGGATGTCGTCGCCGAGGCGCTGCTCCGGGCGATGGAGAGCCCGGAGATCGGCGAGGAAAGGCTTCCGGCCTGGCTGACCACGGTCACCGTCCGGCTCTGTGTCGACCAGTATCGCGAACGCGCGCGCGAGCAGCGCCTGTGGTCGCGCGCGGGTGTGCCCGCAGCAGCCGCGTCATGCGAGGACCGCGTCTGCGATCGTTCCGAGGCGGCCATGATCTCGCGGCGGCTGACCTCGCTGCCGTCGCGGCAGGCGCAGGCGCTGCGGCTGCGCGCCGACGGTCACGACGTGGACGGGGTTGCGCGGACGCTGGGGGTCAGCTACCGGACGGCCGAGTCGCTGCTGGCCCGTGGCCGTGCCGCCGCCCGCGGCTGGCTGGTCTTCTGCCTGGCTGCGTTCGGCGCCCTGGCGGTGCGGTTCGCGAGGGTGATCCGGATCTCTACGGCCGCCAAGACGGCCGTGGTCTCGGCGGGCGTGGCCGCGGTCGGCGTGGCGGTCGCGACACAGGCACCGTCGCACCACGCCGGAATGGTGCCCCGTCCGCCAGCGGTGAGCCGGGACGCACCGCGTCCCGCAGCGGGCGTACCGCCGGATGCCCAGCAGCGCAGCTCCGCGGGCGTCAGCCGGCACCCGGCCTCGCCGGCACCCGGTGGCAGCGCGGCGGCCAGCCCCGGGGCTTCCCGCGCGGCCAACGGCTCCATAACGGTGAATCCGGCGCTTCCGGCGTCCGGGATAACGCAGCCGCATCAGCCAGCTCTGCCCGCGCTGCCCAGCATCCAGGCCCCGCACCTGCTCCCCGGGAACGTGCTTCCCGCCTTGAAAACGCCGTTGGTGACCATCCCCTAGCAGATCGCGTCCGCGCGGCGCGGTCCGCGCGCTGGTGGCGGGCCGGGTGGACCGATCGCCGGGCTCTCAGCCGCGCGGTCGCCCACACCCGCGAAATCCGCGCGACATTTCTGCGACGGACCCGCCAAGCCTGCGCGTGACATAGGTAAAGCAGGCGCGTGGCCACGCCCCGTTGCGCGGCCGACGGAGGTGGTCAGTGTGCGGAGATGGCGGACACGGATCGCGATCGCAGTCGTGGCGGCGGCCGGCCTGGCCGCATTTTTTGCGTCGACGGCGGGAGCCCGTCCCAGCATTTCCGTCGCCGGGACCGCCCGGTCCCACGCGGCCGCGCCGACGGCGGGGACCGCTTCCTTCCAGAACTTCGAGCTCGGCGCGACGCCGCCCGACCCGGCGGGGACGCTTTGCCCGAAAGACGTGGTGAGCACGGCGTGCACCAATCATGCGGCCGAGCCGCAGATCCGCGCCGACAACGCCGGCAACTTCTATTCGTCCTCCGAGAATGGCCTCGGCAGCGGGACCGACGCCTGGAAGTCGTCCACCGGCGGCCACAGCTACGCCACTCTTCCCTGCCCGAACTGCCTGTCGTCGAGTAACTCGACCGGCTTCGCGCCCGGGGGAGGTGACACCGACGACGCGGTGGCGCCGGTGAAGAACGCGGCCGGCAAGTACAACGTCTACGTCTCCAGCCTCTCGCTGGCCAACGTGGACGTGAGCACGTCCACCGACGGCGGCAAGTCGTTCTCCCTCAACCCGACCGGCGCGAAGGTTCCGGGCGATGACCGCCCGTGGGTCGCCGCCGACGGGTCGAGCAAGGTCTGCACGTCCTACCACGACATCGCCACCTCCAACATCGACGTGGACTGCAGCAACGACGCGGGCAGCACCTTCACCCAGCACGCGGTGCCGGGCGCCATCGACTCCGCGCACAGCTACCTGATCAACAACAACGAGATCGGCAACCTCGCCATCGACCCGGCGAGCCACATCGTGTACCAGATCTTCTCCGGCATCGCCAGCTCGAGCGAGGTTGCCTGCGGCGAGCAAGGGACATGTGGTTACCACGCGGTCTGGATCGGCGTGTCCACCGACGGCGGGCAGACGTTCACCGACTACCCCGTCTACGTCAACCCGGACCGGACGGTCGCCTACGGCCACCAGTTCGTGCAGGTCAGCATCGACCGCGCCGGCAACCTCTACGCCGTCTACTCCGACAACCACAACCTCTTCTACGGCTTCTCCACCGACCACGGGCACCACTGGTCGAAGCCGGTCCAGGTCAACGGCGGCCCGTCGGCCACCGCGATCATGCCGTGGAGCGTTGCCGGTGACGCGGGCAAGCTGGACGTGGTCTGGTACGGCACCTCCTATTACAAGAAGGGCACCGTCCCGGACAACTACCCCAACTCCGCCGCCTGGCATGTGTACTTCGCGCAGAACCTGTCGGCCACCACGGCCGGGTCGGCGTTCAGCCAGGTCGCCGCGAGCCCGGTCAACCACTACGGCGGCACCTGCGAGGCCGGCATCAGCTGCAGCGGCAACCGGGACCTCTACGACGACTTCGGCGTCGCCGCCAGCCCGGTGACCGGCCTCGCCTCGATCGTCTACTCAGACGACCAGTACTCCAACACCGCGGCGACCCCGGCCCAATCGGGCTGCGCATCCGCGCAGTCCAACAGTTCCTCCTGCGACCACACCGAGGTCGCCAACCAGACCGGCGGAGCAGGGGTGTATACGCCCGCCGGCTAGCGCCCGCCGCGCCCCGGCGCTGGCCAGGGAGGCTATCCGCAGGGGCCCCAAAAAAAGACCCGAGATTCACCGACGGACCGGCCGCCTGGCTACGTAACACAACTAGAGGGAGCGCCCACGGCGCTGGCCCGCCGCGCGCGATGCGGACCGCGCCGGCAGCTAGACCCGCGGAGCAGGGGATAAGTGTCCCTCCGGCTAGTGCCCGCCGCACCCCGGCACTAGCCGGAGGGTCCACCCGGACCCCCAGCGGGATGAGTGTCCCTCCGGCTAGTGCCCGCCGCACCCCGGCACTAGCCGGAGGGTCTACCCGTGCCTACAGGGGCGGCACCTCGGGTTTCCGATGACCGGACGGCCGATCAGCACGCGGAGGTGCTGTCACTTGCTCCGTTCCCGCCGAACCTGGATCACTCTGTCCGTCGCGGCGGCCGCCGGGGTCGCCACGCTGGGAGCGGCATTGCCGGCCGGCGCCAGCCAGGCCCGGAGCGCGGCACCGGCCGCGACCGCCGCCCAGGCGGCCTACACCGTGCAGACACTCCATTTCGACGTGACGGTCGGGCCGGGCAGCGCCCAGCATTGCGACATCGTCGGCGACCTCTACACCCCGGCGGGCGCGAGCCCGTCGCATCCGGTGCCGGCGATCCTGACCACCAACGGGTTCGGCGGGTCGAAAAACGACCAGGCCGGACTGGGCAAATATTTCAGCTCGCACGGATACGCCGTGCTGTCGTACTCGGGTCTGGGGTTCGGCGGGTCCGGCTGCAAGATCACCCTCGACGACCCGGACTGGGACGGCGTCGCCGCGAGCCAGCTGGTGAGCTTCCTCGGCGGCCAGGACGGGATCGCTTACACCGACGCCGCGCACACCCAGCCGGTGGCCGGCCTCGGTGACGTGCTGCATGATCCGGTCGACCACGCCGGTAAGCACGACAAATACGACCCCCGGGTCGGCATGATCGGCGGGTCTTACGGCGGCGAGGTGCAGTTCGCCGCGGCGTCCGTCGACCCGAGGATTGACGCCCTCATCCCGTTCATCACCTGGAACGACCTGTCCTACTCGCTCACCCCGAACAACACCGACCTCACCTCGGGCGTGACCTCCGCGACACCCGGGGTTGCGAAGCTGACCTGGCCGCTGCTGTTCTTCTTCGAGGGCGCGGTCCTGGACAGTGCGGAGGGCTTCCAGTACGACCCGTCGCGGGTCATCGGCTGCCCGAACTTCACCAACCAGGTCTGCACCGCCCTAGCCGAGACCGGGACGCTCGGCTACCCGACGCCGAGCACGCTCGCGCTGCTGCGCCACGCGTCGGTGTCGACCTACATGTCGAAGATCCGGATCCCGGTGCTGCTCGCCCAGGGGGAGAACGACACGCTGTTCAACCTCAACGAGGCGGTGGCGAACTACCAGGCGCTGCAAGCGCAGGGGACCCCGGTGAAGATGATCTGGCAGTCGTGGGGGCACTCCGGGCTGACACCGGCTCCCGGCGAACTCGACCTGAACAACCCGGACCCCGCCACGCAGTACGAGGCGGCCCGGGTAGCGAGCTGGTTTGGCCAGTACCTGGCCGGTGGCCCGGCCGACAGCTACCCGGCCTTCACCTACTTCCGGGACTGGGTGCCCTACAGCGGCATCGCCACCCCCGCCTACGGAACCGCATCCGGCTACCCGGTCGGCACGCCCGATTCGTTCTACCTGTCTGGCACCTCGTCGCTCGTCACCAGCCCGGCCCAGATCCAGTCCGGATCGCAGAGCTTCGTTACCCCGCCCGCCGGGTTCCCGACCAGCTCGTCGGGGATCGACGCGTTCTCGGCCAACATGCCGCCGGACGAGAACCTGCCGGGCACCTATGCCTCGTGGACCAGCGGGACGCTGAGCTCGCCCCTGGACGTGGTCGGGGAGCCCACCCTGAACGTCCGGGTGCAGGCACCGACGGCCGCTAAGGCGAGCCAGGCCGGGCCCGGTGGGGAACTAGTGCTGTTCGCGAAGGTCTACGATGTCGCGCCGGACGGATCGGAGAGCCTGGTACACAACCTGATCGCCCCGGTCCGTATCGCCAACCCGGCCAACCCGGTTCACATCACGCTTCCCGGGATCGTCCACCAGTTCGCCGCCGGGCATCAAGTCCGCGTCGATCTCGCCAGCGGCGACCTCAACTACAAGAGCGGGCTGGCGTCGGCTCCGGTGACGGTGACCGCGGGGGATGCCGGCCAGGTCCTGACCCTGCCCGCCGTGAGCGGCTGACCGCGGGCGCGCCTACCGAACCGGCGCGGTGACCGCCTCGGTCCGCAGGTCGTGGGCACCGTCGTCGCGGCACGCCTCGTAGTACAGCCGGTGCCCGCCGTCCGGCATCCGGACCACGGTGAGGTACCGGAGCGCGCCGGTCCCGTACGGCGACGCCGCGGCGGGCCAATCCGCCAGCGGCCGGAACAGTCCGCCGTGGCTGCCGCTGGCCAAGCCGGTGCGCTCCTCGCAGTTCTCCTCCGCGCTGGCGCGCCCGTCGTAGTAGGCGATCACGTGGCCGTTGCTGCGCATCACCGAGGTGACCCGTGCGCCGCGGGCGTCCCAGCCGCCCGGCCTGCCGGTCAGAGCCGTGCCGCGCCAGGTCCAGTCGCTTCCGTCATCGCTGGTCGCGTACCCGGTCACCATCCGGTCGGCGGCCTCGTCGGTCTCCAGCGGATGGCAGGACGCCCACAGCTGCCACCGGCCGTCCCGGACGGTGACCACCGGGTCCTTGACGCCGGTGTGCGCGCTGCCGGGCAGCACGGTCCGCGCGTTCCGGGCACGGAAGGCATCCGGCTGCGCCGCTTCGATCAGGTCGATCCGCCAGTGCTTGCTCCCCGGCGTGGCGCAGCTGACGTACAGCCGCCAGTTGCCGTCGGGGGTGACCGCCAGGGCGGGCCGTTCGAGGGATGCCGCGCCGAGTTCCGCGGAACCAAGGATGGCGAGCGTCTCGAACCGCTCGCCATCCTCGGAACGGGCCACCACGACCGCATATCCCCGCCCGTGGGCGACCGGCCGCCGCAGCCGGTAGGCGAGGTAGATGACCCGGCCGGCCCGAAGCGCGGAGGGCGCTCCGGCCCAGTAGCCAGGGCCATCGCCCGGCGGGTCGACGACGACCGAGCCACGGTCCCAGTCCGGCAGGGGGAACGCGGATGCGGCGACGTAGCGTGGTCGGGTTCCTTCGGCGGAGTCCGCGGAGCTGCTGGTGTCCGCGCAATCAGACGGGTCGAGCACGCCGGTACATTAGCGCAGGTTCCGGACTGCTCGTGCCGGGTTCGCGCAGGTCGGCGGCCCTGGGCCCGGTCCAGCTGGACCGGCTGGCGCAGTTCGCGGACCGGGCCGGGAGGAGCTCCGGGCCGCGGCGGCCGGATTACCCGGCGGGGTGATCGCGGCCCGCCGGGCCGCGTGCGAACGCCTGCAGCACGTTCCGGGTCGCGGCTTCAACTACCTGCTGCGAGCGCGGCGTCACCAGGCGCGTCTGGCTGTTCGGGCACCTCAGGTTCGGCAGCGCGCACACCCACCCCTCGGTGCCCGCGTCGAACACGCCCGCGCCGCTGCCCGCCACGTAGTACGTCACGTCGCCGTACCCGCTGAAGATCGGCGGTCCGTTGCAGGTGACGGGCGTTTGAGCGAGCAGCTGGATTCCATTCGGGGTCGGCTGGGACTGATCGACCTGATCGGTTTCCGGACCGATAACGCCCGGCAGTTGCTCGCCCTTGGATACGCCACTGCCCGACCACACCCAGCCGCCCGGGTCCGTGATGGTCATCGGCACGTTGCTGCCGCGGATGAAGCAGTCATACGCCTGCCCGGTGAGCGAGCTCTCCGAGTCGGCGTCCGGCGGATCCGGCCAGTTGCCGGTGACGGCGGCGTTGTCCGTGCCGTACAGCGGGTCCTCTTGCGGGTCCTTGTAGTTGACCTCGATCCGGTCCGGGCCCAGCGTCGAGGACTGGAAGCGGATCTTGCGGTAGACCGCGTTGGCCCCGAGGAACGCCAGGTTGGTCGCGTGGTCGCGAGCGCTCGTCATGGTTGCGCGCATGGCCGGGGACCAGTACTCGTCGTGCGCCTCGCTGACGGCCGCGGCCGCACCGTCCAGCGTGTGCGGGTTCAGGTCCAGGTCGATGCTGGTGCGGTAGGCGACCGGGAGGCCGAGCCGTTCGGCCAGGGTGACAACCGGCTGTTCTTCCCGGAAGTAGTCGCCGGCACCGTCGGTGTCGCGGTACGGGCGGTCGAAGCTGACGGCCCGGGCGCGGCTACCGTAGCTGTGGTCCGGCCCGTTGTACAGGTCGTAGCCACCCCACAGGTTGTAGGCCTGGTAAGAGGTGACCGGCGAGATCAGCACCACCCGCCCGGCGACCGATGGCGAGTCGATGAGCAGCGGGACGTACTGCTGCGGGCCGGGCTGGCCGGACGGGTGCTGGCCGGACGGGGTTCCGGCGGCAGCCGGAGCCGCCGCGTCGAGGCGGAGCAGGTATGAACCGGGCGGCCACCCCTTGGTGGGAATCGTGGTGCTCGGCTGCCAGTGCGCGACGACCGTCCCGAGCGAACTGACGCTGGGCTGCGGCTGGGGCCGGCCGCGCACGGCCGGGGATGTCCACACCAGGCGGGCCTTCGCTCCTCCGTACCAGCCGATCCGGAACGCCCGGACGCGGAACGATGCGGCGGTGGTGGACACGAACAACCGCACCGGCGTTCCCGGCTGGACCCCGGCGTGGTCGGCGTACCCCTCGATCTGCCCGCCGTGGCCTGGGTTGGTGATCTGCCAGTGCGGATCACCGGGGTGGGCGTTCTCGGCACGGATATCCGCCCCCGGCCCGCTGCTCGGGGCAGGCGTCCCCGCGGCCGCTGACACGTGGATGGCCGGCTCCGAGCCGGCTGAGCAGCCCGCGGCGAGGGCGATGGCCGCAATCGCGGCCAGCAGCGCCGCCGCCTTCCCCCGGCAAAACGTCCAGTTACGCCGAGCACGGTGCATGGGCCCCTCCGTAACCGCTCCCCGTCAGGCCTCCCCGTCAGGCAATGATCTACCACACCAGCGCCCGCGCGCGAGGGAGCGACGTGCTGGGTCGATCACCAGGCACTTTTTGCCCGCCTCTGACCATGCCGCGTCAACACAACGGGTACCCGTCCCCTAGGGTGATCCGATGTCAGCCCCACGGCCCGATTTGGGGACATCTTCGGTGATACGCCGTTCCGCCGCCGTACTCGCGCTCGCCGCGGCGCTGCCCGCCGCCGCGTGCAGCGCGGCTGGCGGGACCGCCGCGCATTCGCCAACGGCCGCGCGCTCACCCGCCGCGCCCTTCCCGGTGGCGGAGAACCAGAAACCGGGCACCAAGGCCTGGCGGATCCGCAGCATCGGCGGCGAGCACGAGATCGAGGGATACGCGGACCACGCGAGCGTGCTGCCCGGCCAGTCGTTCCGGTTGTACGTGTCCACGTCCGACCCGGGCTACCACGTCGAGGCGTTCCGGGTGGGCTGGTACGGGGGAACCCAGGCGCGGCGGCTGTGGGTGTCCGGCCAGCAGCGGGGCGTCCAGCAGGGGGCCGCGCATGTGACGCCGGGGACGAACATGGTCACGGCCGGGTGGAAGCCGTCGATGACGGTGAACACGGCCGGGTGGCCGGCCGGTGATTACCTGCTCCGCCTGGACGCGTCCACCGGCGCGGCACGGTACGTGCCCGTCACAGTGCGGTCTCCGTCGACCGCCGGCAAGGTGGTCGTGCTCAACACGGTCACGACGTGGCAGGCGTACAACATGTGGGGCGGCTACGACCTGTACGAGGGGCCGAACGGTTTCGACGACCGCGCCCGCGCGGTCAGCTTCGACCGGCCGTACGCCCACACCGCCACCGACAACGGCGCCCAGTGGTTCATGTCGTACGACCGGCCCGCCGTCGTCACGGCCGAGAAGTCCGGGGTGCCGCTCGCCTACGAGACGGACGTGGACCTGCAGGCCAATCCGGGCCTGCTCAACGGCGCGCGGGCGGTGATCTCCCTCGGCCACGACGAGTACTACTCGTCACAGATGCGGCAGAGCCTGATGAACGCCCGCGCGGCGGGCGTGAACCTCGCCTTCCTCGGAGCGAACGCCGTGTTCCGGCACATCCGGTTCGCATCGTCGCAGCTGGGGGACGACCGGGTGGTGATCTGCTACAAGGTCGCCAACGAGGACCCGCTGTTCGGCAAGGACAACAGCGAGACCACCCAGGACTGGCGTGACCCGCCGGATCCGCGCCCCGAGAGCGTCCTGACCGGCGTGTACTACGAATGCAACCCGGTCAGCGATCCGTACGTGGTCTACGACGCGCAGAACTGGATCTTCGCCGGGACCGGCGCCCGGGACGGGACAGCGTTCCCCGGCCTGGTCGGGCCGGAATACGACCGCGTCAATCCGGCGGCCCCGCCCCCCCGGCCGATGCAGGTGCTCTCGCACTCGCCGCTGTCCTGTGATGGTGTCTCAAGCTACGCCGATTCCGGGTACTACACAGTTCCGAGCGGAGCCGGCGTGTTCGCGGCCGGCACGATGCGCTGGGTCTGCGCCCTGGACCGTAGCTGCGGCCACGGCGTGAACACGGCGGCGGAGCATTTCACCGACGTGGCGACCACCAACCTGCTCCGGGTTTTCGCCGCCGGGCCGGCCGGCCGGGCCCACCCGGCGCAGGACAACCTGAGCCAGGTCAAGCCCAACAACGCCTCGCCTGGCCAGGGCGGAGACTGACTCACGATGAGGCGCCCGGCGGAGCAAGCATCGCGGCGCGCCCCGGCCGGCGGGGAGCGCAGCGCAGCAGGGCCGCGGGGAAATCGGGCGCTCGATGACCTGGACGAGCGAATCGTCGCCGCGCTGGTCGAGGACGCGCGGGCCAGCTACGCAGAGATCGGCGGCGTGGTCGGGCTTTCCGCCCCCGCGGTGAAACGCCGCGTCGACCGGCTGCTGGCCTCCGGCGCGATCACCGGGTTCTCCGCCCGGGTGGATCCGGCGGCACTCGGCTGGGCCACCGAGGCGTACGTCGAGCTGTACTGCCAGGGCCGCACCTCGCCGGCCGACATCCGTGCCGCCGTGAGCAGGTACCCGGAGGTGGTTGACGCGTGCACGGTGACGGGGGAGGCGGACGCGCTGCTGCACATCCGGGCCGCCGACATGAGGCACTTCGAACAGGTCGTGGAACGGATCAGCGCCGAGCCGTTCGCCATGCGGACAAAGAGCGTGATCGTGCTGTCACAGCTGGTGGACCGCTCGGCGGTAACGCACCGCACCTGACCTGCCATATCGCTGCAGAGCGGCGGGCTGTCCCAGTAAAGTGCCGTGCTATGCCGGAGATCGAATCTGACCCGAGCCAGAGCACGGAGATGTTCCGTGCGTTCGTCGACCGGGGCGCTGCCGAGCAGGGAAACTACGAGCCAGCCCCCGCCGAGCGCCGGGTGCCGGCCGCCCTGATCGCGGGCATCGTGGTTGTCGCCGTGGTGCTCGCCGTCGCCATCTTCCTGGTGCTCTAGCGAGACAGGCGGTCGCTCCAGGCGCGGGCGTTCCGCTTATCGCCGGCGGTTGCGCTAAGCGCGGCCGGTGGTCCTAGCCCCGGGGCGGGCTGGCGCGATTGGCTCCCGTCGCGGTGAACACGACCAGCACGAACAGCGCGAAGGTGATCACATGGATGCTGGTGCACTCCAGGCAGATATTGCCGATCAGCACTAGCTCGGCGTAGATCAGGTACAGCACGAACCCGATCCCGACGATCACTGACAGCAGCCGGGCAAGCCGCACCTCCGGCCGCGGCGACCGCCAGGCCGGCGGGCTGCTGAGCGCGATCATCCATGCGAAGAAAACCAGCCCGAGCACCGGTACCGGTATTCCGAATACGACGGACTGCGGGCTCGTGGTGACCTTCACGCAGTTGACGACGCCCGTTGCCGGGCAGGCGAGGGATGAACCGTTGAGGAAGTGCTCCACGGTCAGGTAGATCGACATCCCGAGCCCGGCCAGTGACAGCGCCAGCGTCGTGTACACGACCCAGGTTGCCGGCGGACCCGCTGGCCGGACCGCAGCCCCGGCACCGGCGTCGGCGGCAGCATCGGCAGCCGCCCCCCGGGCGGTCTCCGGGCTTCCCCCGGGACTGCCGGCACTGTCGGCGGTCGATCCGGACGGGGGAGCCGCGCGCGGGGCCCGCTCCGGGCCCCGCGGCCGGCCTGACCGGGTATCAGGCATCAGAGCTTGCCCTGCGCGGCGGTGACACCCGAGGAATTGCAGACGTTGGCGGGCTGGTTGCCGGTGGTCTTGCAGATCGCCGCAGTGATCATGTTCGCGGTGCCGAGGGCGCCCTTGGCGATCGGGTTGGACGGGTCGTGCAGCGCAGCGGCGATCTGGCTCCAGCTCTTGCCCTGCAGCAGCGCCGGGTTGTAGCTGGCGCCGCTGATCAGGTACTTGTTCCCGATGTCCACGAACGGGATGGACCCCTGGGTGCCGGCCTGGACATAGGGCGGGGAGTCGTACTTGCTCAGCAGCGCCTGCTCCTGGGCGGTCGGCGACTGCAGCGGGTTCTTGTTCGGGTCAGTCTGCTCGACCGGGGAGAAGACAACGTAGTTGCTGGTGAAGCTGGACTTGTAGAAGGTCAGCGTCTTGGTGTTCGCGTACACGTCGCCGGTGTCGGAATGGGTGACGCCGAGGTTGGAGAACGTGCCGAACCGGCTCAGCGCGACCGCCATCGCCCACCGCTCGGTGGCGCAGTAGGGGCAGTACTCAGCGCCGATGTAGACGATCTGCGGCTTGCCGCCGCTGGTCAGCGGTGGCTGGCCGGAAAGCGGGATCAGTGGCTGCTCGACGGTTCCCGCCCCGACGGCGTCCAGCGTGGACGGCGGAACGGTGGTCGCCTGAGAAACGATCTTCGACAGCGCCGCGCCGGTGGGCAGCGTCGACGCACTCGGCGAGCTGTTCTTCTTGGTGAGGTTGATCGCGACGAAGACCACGACCACCACGATGACCACGCCGACGGCGGACCACGCCAGGACTCTGTTGCGCATGGTGGCGCGCCGCTCGGCCGCCTGCTGGGCGGCGATCCGTTCGCGGACACTGCCGCCCTGGCGCTTCGTTCTGCTTGCCTTGCCCATTACCTATCTGTCCCAATGACCGTCGTGGATAAGTGTGCCGCGATTGACCCTGGCCTGGCGCCGCCGATGACGGCCAGATCTCCCTGGGTTCAGGCTGCCGAAGTCTACGTTAAAGCGACGTAAGGACTGGCTTATTCACTCTGAGTACATCAGCTGGTTCGTTGCGGAATCGCAGCAGGATGCGGGGTGCTCGCTACCGGCCGGGGGCTGCGGCCGGGGCGGGGATCTCCCCGGAACCGCGCGCGATCAGCGTGGTCTCCAGTTCGATCCGCTGCGCGGGTCCACGCTCTCCGGCCAGCCGCCGGAACAGCAGTTCCGCCGCGATCCGCCCCATCCGGGCAGGATCCTGCGCCACCACGGTGATCCCGGGGGTGAGCAGGTCCGCGAATTCGAAGTCATCGATACCGACCAGCGCCACATGCCGGCCGAGCCGGCCGCGCGGAGCGCGCGCAGAGTGGCAATCGTGATCCTGTTGTTACCGCATAGCAGTGCGGTAACCGGCTCCGGCCCGTCGAGCATCTGCTGCAGCGCCCGGCCGACGCTCGCTGGTGCCGGTGTGCCCATCGCCACCCACGGGTCCCCCAGTGGCAGGCCGGCGGCGGCCATCGCCTGCCGGTATCCGCGGAGCCGCTGGTCGGCGGTGAAGATGTGCGGAGCGTCGCCGAGGTAGCCGATGCGCCGGTGACCGTGCCGGATCAGGTGCGCCACGCCGTCTTCGGCGCCGCGCACGTTGTCGGTGAGCACCGAGTCGGCCTGCACCCGGTGTGCGGGCCGGTCCACGAATACCGTCGCGATGCCGGCGGCGGTCTCCGGGATGAGGTAGCTGTGGTCGGTCGATGCGGGCACGATGATCAGCCCGTCCACCCGGCGCGCGCAGAACGCGAGTGCCAGCGTGCGCTCCCGGACCGGGTCCTCGTCGCTGGAGCCGGTGAACAGCAGCGACCCGTGCTGGTGCGCGACGTCTTCCACCGCCCGGCTCAGCCCGGAATAGAAGGGGTTGCCGATGTCCTCGAGAACCAGCCCGATGGACGCGGTCTGGCCCTTGCGGAGGGTCCGCGCGCTGTCGTTGCGCCGGAAACCCAGAGCGTCGATGGCCGCCCGTACCCGCTCGGCGGTGCCGTCAGCGACCCCCGGTTCCTCGTTCACCACCCGGGAGACCGTTTTCAGGCCGACGCCGGCCCACGCGGCGACGTCCTTCATCGTGGGCCGCCCGGCCGGACGTCCATCGCGGACGTACGCGGCGGGCTCGGTGCCGTCCGGGCCGCGACCGGCCGGTACCGGGCGGTTCAGCAGGTCGTTACGCAACGGTTCTGGCCGCCTTCGGCAACTGCAGGGTGGCTTCGAGGCAAAGCTTACCTATCCTCGGCACGCCCATCCCTGCACCGCAGCCACAGCCGTATCCATCAGCCGCATCGTGCCCATCAGCCGCAGGGGCCTCCGCGCGCGGGAGGTGGGCCGGACGGCTGCCGGACACGCCGCGTTCGCTCGTGCGTTTTGTGGATGTTCATCCTGCTTAACGGCAAGGCATGATCGTCTAGCCCGTCCGGCCGGCCCGCAAACTGCTGCTGGGCTGGCAGAATTAACGGTCATGCGGGAATTGTCAGTTCCCGGGGGCTTGCCCACGGGCGAACGGGGGGCGCTGGCGGAGAACGCGGCGCCCCCGCCAGAGATCGGCTCGTACGTCGCGATCGGTGACAGCTTCACCGAAGGCCTGCACGATCCTTACCCCGAAGGCCCGCCGGGCCGCTACCGCGGCTGGGCCGACCGGTTCGCGGAGCTGCTGGCCGAGCGGAACACCGGGTTCCAGTACGCCAACCTCGCGATCCGCGGCAAGCTGCTCAGCGAGGTGATCGCCGAACAGTTGCCGGCGGCGGAGGAGTTCGGGCCCGATCTGGTGAGCATCGCCGCGGGCGGCAATGACATCCTCCGGCCGGGGTGCGACCCGGACGTCCTGGCCGAGATGTTCGACCGCGCGGTGGCCCGGCTGCAGTCGGTCGGCTGCGCGGTCCTGCTGTTCACCGGCTTTGATCCGCTGCAGTTCCCGGTGATCCGGCTGCTCCGCGGAAAGATCGCGACATTCAACATGCACCTGCGGGCGATCGCGGACGACCGTGGCTGCCTCCTGGTGGACCTGTGGTCGATGCGGCCGCTGCAAGACCCGCGCGCATGGGGGACCGACCGGCTGCACCTGTCGCCGGACGGTCACCGGCGCGTCGCGCTGCGGGTGTGCGAGGTCGCCGGCCAGCCGGCCGCCGACAACTGGCGGCAGCCATGGCCCCCGGCGGCACCGACCGGATGGCTGACCGGACGCCGCCAGGACCTGAGCTGGGCCCGGCACTACGCCGCGCCGTGGGCCGGCAGGCAGTTGCGCGGCGCTTCGACCGGCGACGGGATACTGCCGAAGCGCCCGGATCTCGCCCCGCTCTGACCCCAGGTCCCGGCAAGGATCCCGCCCAGGCAATTCCGCCGCACCAGGGGTGATCCCTGCATTCCATGATCGTGGTGAACTGAAGGCGAGAGCGCAGTTCCGGCACCACGATCATGGGAAGGGAGACTCAACGAGCGGCGGAAAGTCCTGTTTCCGGCGCGGTCCGGGTAGGCTACCGTCCGGTGCAGCGGGCTGTAGCGCAGCTTGGAAGCGCACTGGCTTTGGGTGCCAGGGGTCGCGGGTTCAAATCCCGCCAGCCCGACGAGCTGGCCCAGAATCGCTGAGCGGCCGTTGGCCGCTTCGCCGCTGGACGCGGTACCTGACCCGGGGGAGCCCCGGCACGTCCGCGACCGGCGATTTCCGCGCCGCATCCGGGCGGGGCGGGCCTCGTCGGCGGGCACGGGGCCTGACGGGGAGGTGAGGCGATCGGCATGGGTGCGCTGGGGCCAACCAGCGGTGCGCTGATCGCCCTCGCGGCAGTCGTCAGCGGGGTCCTGATCGTCGTCACGCTGGCGACGTGGCGGCGGGCGGCGCAGCCGGGCAGGCGGCACGTGTTCGTGCGCTTCGGGCTGCTGCTCGCCAACAACCTGGCCGTTACGTCGCTGATCTTCCTGTCGGTCAACCGGGTCTTCGGGTTCTACGCGTCCTGGGCCGAGATGCTCGGCACCAGCATGAGCACCGGCGTGGTCCGGGCCGCGCCGGGCGAGCACGGCAACCCGGCAGCGACGCAGCCCGCGCCTGCCACCGGCAGCCAGCCCGGGCCACCCGCGCCGCTGGGCACCGGGTCGCCCGCCGAGGACACCCAGGCAACGACGCCGGCCGGCGGCTCGGTCACGGTGCTGAGCAGCCGGTCCCTCGTCAGCGGCAGCGGGCAGGGCGCCGGTGAGCTGCAGCGAGTGCGCGTCCACGGCGGCCGGTCGGGCCTGTCCGCCGACGGCTACGCATACCTGCCGCCGCAGTACGCCGCGGCCAGCCAGTCCGGGCATCAGCTCGCCGTGATCGTGGTGATCTCCGACAGCGTCTCCGGTAACCGTCTGGGCGGCGTCCCCGGCAGCGTCTCCGGCCCCGCGGGAGATCTCGCGCTGACCGCCTTCGGGCAGGTGTCGGCGGGCAACGCCGCCCCGGCCATCTACCTGATGCTGCCGGCCACGATCGCCCCGGGAGATCAGGCGTGCCTCGACGTGCCGGCCGGACCGCAGGCCCGGATGTTCTTCTCGCAGGACCTCCCGGCGGTGGTGCGGGCGGCCTACCGGAGCCCGGCCGGACCGGCGGGCTGGGGGCTGGTCGGCGACTCCGGCGGCGGCTACTGCGCGCTGCAGCTGGCGCTCACCACCTCCGACCGGTTCGCGGTGGCGGCCGCGCCCGCCGGCGATTACCAGACCCCGCCCGGGATCCCGGCGGGGCCGGGCGCCACCCCCGCTCCGACAGGCGGCCACCCGGCCGGTCAGTACCGGCCAGGGACGGCTGCCTGGCTGTTCGGCGGCAGTCCGCTGCTGCGGGAAGAGGCCAACCTCGTGTGGCGGCTGCGGCAACGGCTGCCTCCCCCGATCACGGTCAGCTTCACCGCAACCAGCAGCGCGGATCTCGGCCAGGCCCGCGCGTTCCTGTCCGCGGTCCGGCCGCCGATGAAGGCTGGAACGGTCACCCTGGGGCCGGGGGCGCAGCGGCTGGCGCCGGTGATCGACCGCGTCAGCAGGGAGCTGTCCTCATGGGGCTGACGAGCCTGCCGTTCCTGATCACGCTGAGCGTCGCGGCGGCGGCCACGGTGGTCGCAGCGGCCTGGGTGTGGCCACGGGTGGCCGGACACCGGCCCCGCGATCTCGCCGGCCGGGTTTCCGTGCTGGTGGTCACCCAGGCGCTGGTGGTGGCCGCCGTCCTTGGCTGGCTGAACGCCTACTTCACCTTCTATGGCGCGTGGTCGGACCTGCTGGGCCCGCCTCATCCGGTGCGCCCGGCCGCCCAGGGCACGGCCACGGCGCCGCCGCCGCAGCCGGTGGTGGTCACGAAGCGGCTGGTGCCCCGGTTGCCGGGCGCCCCCCGTCATGGCAGCCCGGCACGCGACGGCGAGGTGCTGGCGGTGAGCATCACCGGGCCGCGCACCGGCATCAGGGTCCCGCGGTCATATGTGTACCTGCCGCCGCAGTACTTCCAGAGCGCCTACGCGGGGCGGAGCTTCCCGGTGGTGGAGTACCTGACCGGCTATCCGGGTGACCCGTGGTCGGCGGTCGCCCGGCTGGGTGTGCCGAGCACTGCGGGTGCGGAGATGAACGCGGGGACCATCCAGCCCGCGGTTTTCGTGATGATGCCCTCCTCGGTCGCGATGCCGCGCGACACCGAGTGCACCGACATACCCGGCGGCCTGCAGGCTGCCACGTTTTTCGCGGTGGATGTGCCGCTCGCCATGGAGCAGGATTTCCGGGTCGCGACCAGTGCCTCGGGCTGGTCCGCGATGGGCGACTCGACGGGGGGGTACTGCGCGGTGAAGCTGGCGATGCTGCACTCCGACCGGCTCTCCAGCGCGGTGTCGCTGGCCGGCTACTACACCGCCCTCGAGGACTTCACCACCGGCGACCTGTACGGCGGCAGCACCGCATACCGCCTCGAGAACGACCTGTTCTGGCGGCTGCAGCATCGGCCGCCACCGCCGGTCTCGGTCCTGCTCACCAGCAGCCGGGTCGGGGAGTCCGACTACCAGGAAACGCTGCGGTTCCTGAAGATGATCCGGCCGCCGATGCGCGGCTATTCGCTCATCCTCGGCGAGGGCGGTCACAACTTCCGCACCTGGGGGCAGGAGCTGGCTCAGGTACTGCGGTGGCTGAGCGCCCGGCAGCGGGCCGGCCCGGCAGGGACCTAGCCGGCCGGCGCTGCGCGGGGACGCAGCCCGCCTCCCGGCGCGGCCGTGGCTCGTCGGAGCAGGCCGGCGCACTGTATCCGACGGCGCACTAGACTTGGCGGCCGTACCGCGAACGGCCGGTGAGCGCTTGACAGATCCGGAAACGGCTACGCTGGCAGATTCTCCGGGTCGCGTGTCCGGCGGCCGTCGAAGCGGTTGCGGGTGCGGGGCACCGGCCGTTATGCCGGAAAAGCCTGACGGGGCGAGCGAGCCGGCCCGCCAACGCGTGCAATGAGCAAGGAGCATCGTCCGTGAAGACCGACGTCGAGGAGCTCAGCCCCACCCGGGTGAAGCTCACCATCGAGGTTCCGTTCGACGAGCTGAAGCCGAGCCTCGACAAGGCGTACCGCGAGGTCGCGAATCAGGTCCGGGTACCGGGGTTCCGCCCGGGTCGGGTCCCGCCGCGCATCATCGACCAGCGGTTCGGGCGCGGCGTGGTGCTCGAGCAAGCGGTCAACGACGCGGTCCCGGGGCTGTACGGCAAGGCCCTCGAGGACAACGACGTGTTCGCGCTCGGCCAGCCTGAGCTGGAGATCACCAACCTGGACGACGGCAAGCAGCTCGCGTTCACCGCCGAGGTCGACGTCCGGCCGCCGTTCGACCTGCCCGACATCGACGGGATGCCGGTGACGGTGGACGACCCCAACGTCAGCCCGGACGACGTGGAGGAGTACCTCGGCACCCTGCGCGAGCGGTTCGCCTCGCTGAAGACCGTCGACCGGCCCGCCGCCGAGGGTGATTACGTCTCCATCGACCTGTCCGCCACGGTCGGCGGCGAGGAGGTCGAGGACGCGCAGGCGAGCGGGCTGTCGTACCAGGTCGGCGACGAGTCGCTGCTCGACGGGCTGGACGAGACGCTGACCGGGATGGCGGCCGGCGAGTCGCGCACGATGCAGACCCGGCTGGCCGGCGGCGAGCACGCGGGCGAGGACGCGGACGTGACCGTCACCGTGCACTCGGTGAAGGTTCAGGAGCTCCCGGAGCTCGACGATTCGTTCGCCCAGCTCGCCAGCGAGTTCGACACCCTCGGCGAGCTGCGGGCGGACACCCGCCGCCAGCTGGAGCGGTTCAAGCGCACCCAGCAGGTCGCCCAGGCCCGGGACCGGGCGCTCGAGGCCCTGCTCGACAAGATCGACATCCCGCTGCCGGAGCGGACCGTCGCCGAGGAGGTCCAGCGCCGCAACGAGACCATCGACGAGCAGCTCCAGCGTTCCGGCCGCAGCCGCGACGAGTACGTGGAGACGATCGACAAGACCGCCGAGGAACTCGATGCCGAGATCGAGAAGGAGGCGCAGCGGTCGGTCAAGATGGGCTTCGTCCTGGACAAGCTCGCGCTGGCGAACGAACTCGGCGTGGAAGAGGGCGAGCTTTCCGCCTTCGTGGTCCAGCAGGCACAGCGGATGGGAGTCGCCCCGGACCAGCTGGCGCGGCACCTCACCGACACCGGCCAGGTAACCGCGGTGGTGCAGGACGTGCTGCGGTCGAAGGCGCTCGACCTGCTGATGGAGCGCGCCGCGATCAAGGACGAGTCCGGGAACGAGGTGGACCCGAAGGCGATCATCGCCGAGGCGACGGAGGCCACCACCGGCGAGAGCGCCGAGGCGGCGGCGCCCGGCGCGGATGCCGCCGAGGAGGCGGAGCAGCCTTCTGCGGACGATGCCGGCGGCGGGCCGTCCGGCGATGCCGCCGCTGAAGCCTCCGGCGAGTCCGCCGGGAAGGCCGGCGCCGGTGCCTCCGGCGAAGCGGGCGGGGAATCCGCGGCGGACTCCGGCTGACGCGATCCCGCCAGCGCCCGTGAGCCTGCGCCCACAGCGAACACCTCCCGGCGGCGGACTCTGCGCGGCCGGCGCGGCGTTATCGTCAGGGTCAACGGCACCGACAGGACCAGCACACTTTTCACCGACAGGGAACGAAATCAGGTGACGCAGTGACGTCTGAGATCATCGAGCCGCCGGCATTCCACCAGCCGTCGCGGATCGTCGCCCGCACCGAGGCGCCGCCGATCCCGGTGGGCGACCAGATATTCCAGCGGCTGCTCCGGCACCGCATCATCTTCCTCGGACAGCAGGTCGACGACGAGATGGCCAACCGCATCTGCGCCGAACTGCTGCTGCTGTCCTCGGAAGACGACGCGCGGGACATCAGCATTTACATCAACTCGCCGGGCGGGTCGGTCACGGCGGGGATGGCGATCTACGACGTCATGCAGTACGTGCCCAACGACGTGCAGACCGTCGCGATGGGCCTGGCCGCGTCCATGGGACAGTTCCTGCTCTGCGCGGGAGCGCCGGGCAAGCGGTACGCGCTCCCGCACGCACGGATCATGATGCACCAGCCGTCCGGCGGCATCGGCGGCACCGCGTCCGACATCAAGATCCAGGCCGAGCAGATGCTGTACGTCAAGCGCACCCTCGCCGAGCGGATCGCCTACCACACCGGCCAGTCGCCCGATCTGATCGAGACCGACTCCGATCGCGACCGCTGGTTCACGGCCGAGGAGGCCAAGGATTACGGCTTCGTCGACCACGTGGTCCGCAGCGCCGACCAGGTGCCGTCGGAAGGGGCGGTCTCGTGAACATGGCGCCCCCGAGCACAGACGGAGCAACGCTAGACCCGGAGCGGAGGCACTGACCGTGAGCGCCCATCTCTACCGCCCGCAGCAGATCCGGCTGCAGGCCTCTGGGGCGGCCGCCCCCCAGCCCGGCCAGCCCGGGCCCGCACATCCCGAGCCCGCGGGCTCGCCGCGGCCGGCCGAGAGCCGGTACATCATCCCGTCGTTCGTTGAGCGGACCACGTACGGGGTCAAGGAGATGAACCCGTACAACAAGCTCTTCGAGGAGCGGATCATCTTCCTCGGCGTGCAGATCGACGACGCGTCGGCCAACGACGTGATGGCGCAGCTGCTGACGCTGGAGTCGATCGACCCGGACCGCGACATCATGATGTACATCAACTCCCCGGGCGGCTCGTTCACCGCGATGACCGCGGTCTACGACACCATGCAGTACGTGCGGCCGGAGATTCAGACGGTCTGCCTCGGGCAGGCCGCGTCGGCGGCCGCGGTGCTGCTGGCGGCCGGCGCGCAGGGCAAGCGGATGGCGCTGCCGAACTCGCGCATCCTGCTGCACCAGCCGGCCACCGAGGGCGGCTTCGGCCAGGCCGCGGACCTGGAGATCCAGGCCCGGGAGATCCTCCGGGTGCGGGCCGCGCTGGAGGGGATCCTGGCCCGGCACACCGGCAAGGACGAGGACCAGGTCCGCCGCGACATCGAGCGCGACAAGATCTTCACCGCCGACGAGGCCAAGCAGTACGGTCTGGTTGACGAGGTTCTGACGAGCCGATCGGCGCCTGCCGAGGTAGGGTCGTCGTAACCGGGAGGATTCAGTCGTCTCGACGAGCCGCTTGGGGGGTCCGCTGGAGCCCGCCGACGCGGTACCGTCGTAAGTCAAGGCACGGCGGCGCGGCCGGACAGAGGCTCCGCCACAGGCGGCCCCACGCAAAGGAGTACCTTAGTGGCTCGCATCGGCGATGGTGGTGACTTGCTGAAGTGCTCGTTCTGTGGAAAGAGCCAGAAGCAGGTCAAGAAGCTCATTGCCGGCCCCGGCGTGTACATCTGCGACGAGTGCATCGACCTGTGCAACGAGATCATCGAAGAGGAACTCGCCGAGCCGACCGAGCTCAAATGGGACAACCTGCCTAAACCGCGCGAGATATACGAGTTTCTCGACGCCTACGTGATCGGCCAGGAAAAGGCCAAGAAGGCGCTGTCCGTCGCCGTTTATAACCACTACAAGCGGATCCAGTCCGGCGGGAACGCCGATCGCGGCCGTGAGGACGGCGTCGAACTCGACAAGTCCAACATCCTGCTGCTCGGCCCGACCGGCTCGGGCAAGACGCTGCTCGCCCAGACGCTGGCGAAGCTGCTCAACGTGCCCTTCGCGATCGCCGACGCGACCGCGCTGACGGAAGCGGGCTACGTTGGCGAGGACGTGGAGAACATCCTGCTGAAGCTGATCCAGGCGGCCGACTACGACGTCAAGAAGGCCGAGACCGGGATCATCTACATCGACGAGGTCGACAAGATCGCGCGCAAGAGCGAGAACCCGTCGATCACCCGCGACGTCTCCGGTGAAGGCGTCCAGCAGGCGCTGCTGAAGATCCTCGAGGGTACCGTCGCTTCGGTGCCGCCGCAGGGCGGCCGCAAGCACCCGCATCAGGAGTTCATCCAGATCGACACGACGAACGTCCTGTTCATCTGCGGCGGGGCGTTCGCCGGCCTGGAGAAGATCATCGAGCACCGGATCGGCCGCAAGGGAATGGGGTTCAACGCGGTGCTGCGGTCCAAGGACGACCGCGACGCGTCGGACGCGTTCATCGAGGTGATGCCGGAGGATCTGCTGAAGTTCGGCATGATCCCCGAGTTCGTCGGCCGGGTGCCGGTGCTGACCAGCGTGCACAACCTGGACCGCGACGCGCTGATGCAGATTCTCACCGAGCCCCGGAACGCGCTGGTCAAGCAGTACCACCGGCTGTTCGAGCTCGACAACGTGGACTTGGAGTTCACCGACGACGCCCTCGAGGCGATCGCCGACCAGGCAATTCTTCGCGGCACCGGGGCGCGTGGCCTGCGCGCGATCATGGAAGAGGTGCTGCTGTCGGTCATGTACGAGGTACCGAGCCGGGAGGACGTCGAGCGGGTGCTCATCACCCGCGAGGTGGTGCTCGAGCACGTGAACCCGACGCTGGTCCCCCGCGACCTGGCTACGAAGCGCACCCCGCGGGAGAAGTCCGCCTGACCCTGCTCAGCCCGGCTGGCCGGCGGTCTCGCTGGGTCCGCAGTCACGCATGTGCGTCACCACCCGGCCGATCGCCAGGTCCTGCGCCTTCAGGTGCTGCTGCAGCCGCTCGCAGGCGTGCAGAACGGCTTCCGCGTCGAGATAGGTCTGCACGGCCCGCCTGTCCGCCGCTCTGCCAATCACCTGCTGGCCCACCATGATCACGAACATCAGCAGCAGCTGGGTGAGGCTGGACAGGAAGAGCAGGAACGGGAAGGGGTACCGGTCGAACCCGCCCAGCTCGCCCGCGGCGATCCAGCCGACCTGGACGACCGTGGCGACGTAGAAGGCCGTCATCGTCCCGACCTTGTTGGTGATCCCGGCCGCCAGGCGGCCGTTGAACCCGACGAACTGCTCGTCGGTGGTGGGCGGCGCGGGCAGCCGCTGCGCCGCCTCGGCGAGCACGTCATGCTCCTCGGGGAGCAGGTCGGTGCAGCTTGCCAGGTGCGTGTCCTGGGCGATCAGGTGGTTCTGGATCTGCTCGCAGTCAGCCAGGATCGCCTCGGCGTCCTCGTAGGTCTGGATCGCCCGCCGGTCCGAGGTCCGGCCGAGCACCTGCTGGCCGAGCAGGATGATGAAAATCAGCAGCAGCTGCACGACGTTCCCGAGGAACAGCAGGAACGGGTACGGGTACGGGTCGAAGCCGAACACCTGGCGGGAGCCGAGGATCATCCAGATCGCGGTCACCGCCGCGCACACGTAGACGGTCCACATCGATCCGAGCTTGGCCGTGATCCAGGCGGCCAGGGTGCCGTTGACGCCGACATGCTCGTCCCCGGTGGTCGCCGGGCCGTGGTGCCGGCGCACATGTACCCGCGGGTGACGGATCACCGTGTACAGCGTCATAGGTCTCCTCCGTCCCGCCGGCCGGCTGACCGCTTGCCCCAGCTGCCAGCGACCGGTTCTCCAGCAGGCCTCACCCGGCACCATAAGCGCCGATGCGAATCCGGAGCGAGGTGTACAGCAGGTTAATGAGATCGCAACCGGGACGCATCCCCCCGGGCCTGCGCGGGTGCCGCGGAGAACCCGCTAAGCTCGCCGGAGTTTGCGAAACGCGGTAAATGACAGGTTTGCGAAACGCGGTAGGTGACAGGGAGGCAGGCCGGGAAGCCCGGCGCGGACAAGTGAGGACGAGTCGCAGCACGGGTTGGGGTCGCAACACGAGGTGGATGACGAGCTGGGCGGACGGCTTCAGCCACCGTGGACGGATCGGGGCGTGGATCGCGCTGCTGACGACCGGCATTCTCGTCGCCACCAGCTTGGTCGCCTACGGCAGCTATCTCCAGCTGAACAGCAACCTCAACGTCATCGACCCGTTCGGCACGCTGCGAGACCGCCCGCCCCCGTCACAGCACGGGGTCGTCAACATCCTGCTGCTGGGATCGCAGACCCGGGACGGGCAGGGTAAAGGCTTCGGTTACGACCCGGGCACGGACTTGTCCGACAACCTGATCCTCGTCCACATCGACGCCGACCACGGCCACGCCACCGTCGTGTCGATCCCCAGGGACATGATGGCCTACCGGCCCGCCTGCAGGGCACGTAACGGCTCCGGCACCGTTCCCCCCGAGCAGAATGCGATGGTCGACGCGGCGATGAGCCTTGGCGGCCCGACCTGCGCGGTCGCCACCGTCGAGGATCTGACCCATATGCGGATGGACCATTTCATCCGGTTCACGTTCAACTCGTTCCGGACGATGACCGACGTCCTCGGCGGCGTGAACGTGTGCCTGAAGCAGCCGGTCAACGATCCATACAGCCATTTGCGGATGGCGGCTGGCCAGCATCTGGTCACCGGCAACCAGGCGCTGGCGTTCGTGCGGACCCGGCATGGGGTCGGCAACGGCGGTGACCTGGGCCGGATCAACCTGCAGCAGGAGTTCATGTCCTCGCTGGTCCAGAAGGTGGACAGCCAGAAGACCCTGTCCAACCCGGTGAAGATGTACCAGATTGCCAACGCCGCGACGAAGGCGCTCACCGTAGACCCGGGTCTGGGAACCGTGGACCAGATCCTGCACCTCGGCGCCGGCCTGCGGAACCTGCACAGCAAGAAGATCACCTTCGTGACGCTGCCCACCAGCCAGGACGCGACCGACCCGAACCGGTTGGACCCGCAACAGCCCCAGGATGACCTGATCTGGGAGCTGCTCCGTGCCGACCAGCCGTGGGGCAAGCACCTGCCGAAGACGCCCCCCGGCAAGGTCCAGGTCCAGGTGCTGAACGGCACCGGCATCACCGGCCTGGCGGGCCGGGTCGCCGCTGGGGTCCGGCAGATGGGCTTCGACGTAACCGGGACCGGGGATTCCCAGACCCCCACCGCGAACACCACGGTGAGCTACCCGGCGGGCCAGGCGGGCGCCGCGACCACCCTCGGCGCCGACCTGAACAACCCGCCGGCCTACGACGACGGCAGCGGCAACGGGACGACCGGTCCCACCGCCACCACGGCGGGCAGCCATGTGCTCACCCTCACCCTCGGCGCCGACTTCGGCGGGGTGAAGGCCCCGCAATCCCGCCACAGCCAGGGCGGCGGCCAGTCGGGCGGCTCCGGCGGGTCCCGCGGGACCGGCGGAACCGGCGGATCCGGCGGGTCCGGCGGGACCAGTGGCGGGCCAGGCGGGACCGGCGGGTCTGGCCCGGTGCAGACCCGCAACGGCGGTCAGAACATCTGCTCCGATCTACCCGGGGCGAACCCGGGCGCTTAACCGGCCCGCCTGTACCCGTGACCACACGGCTACCGGATTCCCGCGGACAAGCCGGATGAAGGCCGCGCAACCCGGTAAAGTCTCCACCCGCTATGCGCAGATGGACGACCCGGCAAAAGGGGCGATGACGAAGTGAGCTCGGCAGAGGCAAGCGCGGCGGGGACAAGCGCGCCGCCCGCCGTCACGGCGACCACCGGCGCGGGCCGCAGCGGCTGGTTCCCGTGGAGGCATCCACGGCATCATCGTCATCCCGCTCTGCAGCAGGCGCATAATGACCGGACGCTCGGAGAGCGGGTCGCCGACAAGATGGCCAGTTTCGGCGGCTCCTGGCCCTTCATATTCATCTTCCTCGGTTTGATCCTTGGCTGGATGTTTGTCAACACGGTCGTCATCGGCCGGCTCATGCACGGCAAATCGTTCGACCCGTATCCCTACATCGCGCTCAACCTTGTCCTGTCCGGGCTCGCCGGAGTCCAGGCGCCGATCATCATGATGAGCCAGAACCGGCAAGCGGCCCGGGACGAACTGCTGGCGCACAATCACTACGAAGAGACCCAGAAGATCGACGACCTGCTCCGCTCCAACACCGATCTGACGCAGCAGGTACGCGACCTCACCGAGAGGATCCACGACCTCACCCAGCAGATCTGCAGCCGCGAAGACTCTGCGGGCGGTTCCTGAGCCTGGGCCCGTCAAACCGGACGCGGGACACGCGGGGCAGGTCCGCGACCGGACCCCCACTAGGCTGCAGGCGTGCCCCTGATCAGCCACATAGTCCGACTGGAGGCGCCGTGACGGCCGCTTCCCACAGCCCTGTTCCATCAGCGCGTTACCAGGCGGTGGAACGGGAGATCGTTGCCCGCCGCCCGGAACGGTCGATCGAGCCGACCCTCGAGCGGATGAACGGCCTGGCCGTGCTTCTCGGCGACCCGCAGCGGGCATACCCGGTGATCCATATAACCGGCACCAACGGCAAGACAACGTGCGCCCGCATGATCGACGCCCTGCTTCGCGCCCGCGGGTTGCGCACCGGCCGGTTCACCAGCCCGCACCTGGAATCGATGCGGGAGCGCATCTGCGTGGACGGCGAACCGCTGTCCCCGGATCGGTTCGTCGAGGCGTACGAGGATGTGCTGCCGCAGGTGCGAATGGTCGACGAGCGGGGCACCGCGCTGTCCTTCTTCGAGGTGCTGACCGGGATGGCATTCGCAGCGTTCGCCGACGCCCCGGTGGACGTGGCCGTGGTGGAGGTGGGGCTCGGTGGCGTCTGGGACGCCACCAACATCGCCGACGGCTCGGTCGCCGTGGTGACGCCCATCTCGGTGGACCACACCCAGTACCTCGGGGACACCGTCGCCGACATCGCGACCGAGAAAGCCGGGATCATCAAGCCGGGGGCGGTCGCCGTACTCGGGCAGCAGCCGCTGGACGCCGCGGAGATCCTGCTGCGGCGATGCGCGCAGGAGGGAGCGAGCGTGGCCCGGGAGGGGATCGAGTTCGGCGTGCTGGAGCGCGACGTCGCCGTGGGCGGCCAGCGGCTCGCGCTGCGCGGCCTCCGCGGCGTGTACGAGAACGTCTTCCTGCCGCTGTTCGGCGCCCACCAGGCGGGCAACGCCGCGTGCGCCCTGGCCGCGGTCGAGGCCTTCGCCGGAATCGGGGCGGCCGGGTCGGTGGGCGCCGGGGTCGCCCCCGTCGATCTGGGCAGCGGGAGCCTGGGAAGCAACGGGCACGGCACCGGGGACGCCCTGGATCCGGAACTCGTGGCCGGCGCGTTCGCCGCGATGACATCGCCGGGACGGCTGGAGGTGGTCCGGCGCAGCCCGACGGTGCTGATCGACACCGCGCACAACCCCGCGGGCATGGCAGCCACCGAGGCGGCGGTCGAGGAGTCGTTCACGTTCGCCGCGGTGATCGGCGTGCTCGCGGTGATGGCGGACAAGGACGTGACCGGGATACTGAGCGCGCTCGAACCGCTGGTGTCCGAGGTGGTGGTCACCCGCAACTCCGATATCCGGTCGATGGAACCCGCGGAACTGGCGGAGCAGGCGGCCGGGATATTCGGCCCCGACCGGGTCCACGCCGAGGACCGGATCGACGACGCGCTGGAAACCGCCGTCCGGCTGGCCGACGAGGCGGCCCCCGATGACACGTACGGGGGAGCCGCCGTGCTGGTCACCGGCTCGGTGGTGACCGCCGGCGACGCACGGCTGCTGCTGGCGCGGTGACGATGGCCGGGTCAGTTCCGGAAACGAGCCAGGGCCAGACGGGCCGGTCGCCGGCGAGCAGGCTCTACGCGACCGTGCTGGTGATGGAGGCGATCGTGATCGCGCTGGCGATCCCGGTCGCGATCACGATCGAGCACGTGCACGGGGGTCTGGCCGGCATCGTGGGAGGAGTGGCCGCGGCCGTCGCGGTCATCCTGGCGGCCCTCGCGGGCCGCAGCACCCGGGTTGCTTTCATCGGGGGGACAATCCTGCAGGTGCTGCTGATCGTCGCGGGGGTGGAGGTGCCGACGATGCTCATCCTTGGGGTGATCTTCGCTGGTCTGTGGGCGGCGTCGTTCTGGCTGGGGCGGCGGATCGCTTCGTCTTGATCTAGGGGGGCGGCGTGAGGGGCATGTGCTCGCCCCCCGCGCCTGCAAAGCTCCGATTTGATAACGGATTCCCCGGTTGCAAGGCCGGGCCGGGGGGACAAACTCCCCCCGGACCCCCTTATGCGCGGGGGGCGAGCACATGCCCCTCACGCCTTAGGTTTCACGGATCCTTGGGCTGTGCGGGCGGCGCGTGTGCGCGACAGGCTCGTGGGGGCGGTGGGTGCGTTGATGCTGGTGGGGGGTGTGTTGGGGGGGAGTTGCGTGGTTGGTTTTTGCGCGGGGTTGGCGCGGCGCGCTGGGGTCCGCTCATGCTGCGGCCGGTAAGCTACGGTGCGCGAGATCCCGTCTCGATCACTTTGATTTGACATGCCCAGCGTCCCGGTAGGGAGATTTCTGTGTCCGAAGGTACGTCCGAGCGCACCCTTGTGCTGATCAAGCCCGATGGCGTCCGCCGCGGCATCGTCGGGGAGGTGATCGCCCGGATCGAGCGCAAGGGCCTGCGGATCGTGGCGATGGATATGCGCGTTCTCGGCCGGGAGTCCGCCGAGCAGCACTACGCCGAGCACGCCGGCAAGGACTTCTACCAGTCGCTGGTCGACTTCATCACGACCGGTCCGCTGGTCGCGCTGGTCGCAGAGGGCCCGCGGGCAATCGAGGCGTTCCGCGCGCTGGCCGGGGCGACCGATCCGGTACGTGCCGCGCCGGGCACGATCCGCGGAGATCACGCGTTGGCGATTCAGCAGAACATCGTGCACGGCTCGGACTCCGTCGAGTCCGCTGAACGGGAGATCAAGATCTTTTTCCCGGAGCTTGTTTAGCGGGCTCCGGGCAGGTCGATGAACACAACACAGCGGTCGCAGCGGTTGCCCAGCGGGGGCACACGGGTTATGCCGGCGGCCCGATAATCCGGGAAGGCTTTCATTCCTCATGAGCAACACACTGGCGTTCCTCGGCCGGGACATGGCGGTCGACCTTGGTACTGCGAACACGCTTGTTTATGTCCGGGGGCGGGGCATTGTCCTCAACGAGCCGTCGGTGGTAGCGCTCAACACGAATACCGGCAAGATTGTCGCTGTCGGCGTTGAGGCCAAGCGGATGATCGGACGGACGCCTGGCAACATCGTGGCTGTCCGGCCGCTGAAGGACGGGGTAATCGCGGACTTCGAGGTCACCGAGCGAATGCTCCGGTACTTCATCCAGAAGGTGCACCGCCGTCGGCACCTCGCCAAGCCGCGGCTGGTCGTGGCCGTGCCGAGTGGCATTACCGGTGTGGAGCAGAGCGCGGTCAAGGAAGCCGGCCACCAAGCCGGCGCCCGGCGCGTCTACATCATCGAGGAACCGATGGCCGCGGCGATCGGGGCCGGGCTTCCGGTGCGCGAGCCGACCGGCAACATGGTGGTCGACATCGGTGGCGGCACCACGGAAGTCGCGGTTATCTCGCTGGGTGGAATCGTCACGTCGCAGTCGATCCGGGTGGGCGGTGACGAACTGGATCAGGCGATCATGAATTTCGCTAAGAAGGAGTACTCGCTCATGCTGGGCGAACGGACGGCGGAGGAGATAAAAATGGCGCTCGGCTCCGCCTTCCCCGCCGCCGAGGAGCCGCACGCCGAGATCCGCGGCCGTGATCTCGTCAGCGGCCTGCCCAAGACCATCGTCATCTCGGCGGAGGAGGTGCGCCGGGCCATCGAGGAACCGCTCAGTTCGATCATCGACGCGGTGAAGACCACCCTGGACAAGTGCCCGCCGGAACTCGCCGGCGACGTGATGGACCGCGGCATCGCGCTCACCGGCGGCGGCGCGCTGCTCACCGGTCTGGATGACCGGCTCCGGGAAGAGACTGGGATGCCGATCCACATGGCCGACAACCCGCTCGATTCGGTCGTCCTCGGCACTGGCAAGTGCGTCGAGGACTTTGAGGCCCTCCGCGAGGCGCTCGTACCGGACACGCGGCGTTAAGGGCCGCGGCGGGGCACACCGATGCCGGCGGCCAGCCGGCTTTGGTGATATAGGGGCACAGGAATCGTACGGCGACGGCTGGGGGTGGGCGAGTGCATGACACCCGGCGGACACGCCTCGTGCTCGGCGTGCTGCTGATACTCGCCATCGTCCTGATCACCTTCAGTTACCGCGACAGCAATTCCGGCACCGTGACCCGGATGCGCGGCGCGGGAAGCTCTGTGTTCGGGCCGGTGGAGCGGGTGTCCGCAGCCATCGTCCGCCCGGTCACCGGATTTTTCGACTCGGTCTTCGGCTCCGCGTCGTCGCAGAACAAGGTCCAGGCCCTGCAACGGCAGAATCAGCAGCTGGCCGCGGAGCTGAACGCTGCGAAGCTGGATAAGGCCGATGCGGCCCAGCTCGACCGGATGCTCCAGCTCTCCGGCAGGGGCGGTTACCGGGTGATCGCGGCGAACGTGATCGCCGTCGGCCAGGGCTACGAGGAGACGATCACTATCGACTCGGGTACCCGCGACGGCCTCCAGCCCGATGAGACCGTGATCGACGGCGACGGGTTGATCGGCCGGGTCAGCCAGGTCGGGACGACCACCTCCACCGTGCTGCTGGCCTCCGACGCGTCGTCAGCGGTCGGGGCGCGGATCGAGGGGTCGAACGAGATCGGCGTGGTAACGGGATCGGGGAAGACGCTGACCCACGGCGCGACGCTGCGCCTGCAGCTCCTCGACGCGAACGTCCCGATACAGGCGGGCCAGCGGGTCGTCACCTTCGGTTCGCAGGGTGGCCGGCCGTTCGTCCCGGGCGTCCCGATCGGCGTCGTCACCAAGGTCACGAACTCTGCCGGGTCGCTGACCAAGACCGCGCTGATCCGGCCGTACGTCAACTTCACCTCCCTCCAGATTGTCGGTGTCGTGGTGGTGCCGCCGCGGCACGACCCGCGGGACTCCGTGCTGCCGCCGACACCCACGCCGGCCCCGACGACCACGCCTGGCCGGAAGACACACGGGACTCCGAGCCCGTCGCCCAGCCCGTCGGGCAGCCCGTCCCTGTCGCCGGGCCCGGGAGCGTGATCGATGCGCGCGCTGCTGTACGCCCTCATCGTCGCCGGCGCCGTGGTGATCCAGGTGACGATCCTGGACGGGCTGCCGTTTCCCGGCGGTGCCGCCCCGGACCTGGTGCTGCTCGCGGTGGTGGCGCTCGCCCTGAACGGGGGGCCGGTTCCCGGCATGGCCACGGGTTTCGCGGCGGGGCTCGTATTCGACCTGGCGCCACCGCAGACACACGCGATCGGCCAGTCCGCGCTGGTGCTCTGCCTGCTCGGCTACCTGTGCGGGCTCATCAGCCACGAACTTGAGCGCTCGATATTCCTTCCGCTGGCGGCGATGGCGATCGGCGCGGCCGTGGGTGCGGTGCTGTTCGTGGCCGTTGGCAAGATCTTCGGCGATCCGCGGTACAGCTGGGCCGCGGTCGCGCACGTGCTGCCCGCCACCGTCGCCTACGACGTGCTGGCGAGCCCGTTCGTGCTCTATATCGTGGCGCGGCTCGTCCAGCTGGCGGGCGTGGCTCCGGTAACCGGCGGGGCATTGGCCCCGTCGATGGCCGGCCGGCCGTCGGCGGGGCGGGCCGGGATCCCCGGTGAGCCGCGGCTGCGCGTCGGCAGCGGCCGGTCGTCCGACGGCTGGATCGGCGTAGGGCGGCCCACCGCGGGAGTCGCCGGGGCCGGATCGGCGCTGAGCCAGTTTTCCGGCGGCTCGTCGGTGAAGACCGGCGGAACGGCACTGCCGGGATCGCCGGCGCGGCTGCGGCTGCGGCCGTCCAAGCCCGCCCGGCCCCAGGCCGCGGTCGCCACCGGCCGGCGCGACAACCGGCTGCGCCTGGGGGCCAGCACGCCAACCAGGCAAAAGAACAGGAATAGGCCTGCGGCCCAGCCCCGGTTCCGCAGCGGGGTTGGCGGTTCGGCGCTGGACAGTGACCGCCGGCTCGGGCGCGGTCGGCCACGCGCGGAGCCGAAGTTCCGCAGCGGTGGCCTGCTCGGCAGGAACAGGTTCGGGGGCAGTATCGGTAGCGGCTTGAGCGGCGGCCTGAGCAGCCTGAGCGGCAGCCTCGGCAGCGGACGCCCGGGGGGCATCGTCGGCGGCCGGGGCCGGACAGCGGCACAGCCGAAGTTCCGGAGCGGACGGCTGGGCGGCGGCCTGCGGATTGGCGGCGCCCGGATCGGGGCTGGCGGTCTCGGCGGCCGCGCTGGCGCATCCGCGTCCCGGGTCAAATTCGGCCGCAAGGGCGCCGACGGCGGCCCGCTGGCCCGCATCGCGCGCTTCGCGGGCGCCAAGCTTGGCCGCAGGCCCGAGCCGGCGCGGTCGCGCACCGGCCGGTCGTCGGTCTACCGGATCGGCAGCCGAGAAACAGGGGGGACGGAATGATCCCGGCGTCCCGGCGCCGGCTCGTGGTGCTGCACGTGGTGGTCGCCACGTTGCTGATCGGGCTCGGCGGCCGCCTGTGGTACCTCCAGGTGATCAACGGCACGTCCTACAAGAAGGTTGCCTCCGAGAGCCGTACCCGGTCCATCGTCGTCCCGGCGGTGCGCGGCCAGATCCTGGACGACGTCGGCGAGTCGATGGTCGACAACCGCAGCTCGCTGGAAGTGTCGGTGGACACGATGACGCTGGAGCGGCAGAGCGACGGGGGCAAGGCCGCCATGCAGCGCCTCTCGCAGGTTCTCGGTATCCCGGACCAGCGGCTGTGGCAGTTGGTACGGCTGTGCGGCCCGACGGTGTCGCAGCCGTGCTGGTCGGGTTCGCCCTACCAGCCCATCCCGGTGGCCGAGAACATCTCCGACACCGCCGCGCTGCAGATCATGGAAGAGCAGCAGCAGTTCCCGGGGATCACCGCGCAGGTCCAGCCCGTGGTCGGTTACCCGCAGCCCGACGGGTCGAACGCCGCCCAGATCCTCGGCTACCTGCAGCCCATCACCCAGCAGGAACTCGCCGCGCGGCACCTGCCGGTGACCGGGTTCTCCGGGGTCGACCTGGTTGGGCGGGCCGGCCTGGAAGAGCAGTACGACTCGCAGCTACGTGGCACCACCGGGAAACGCGTGGTCTCGGTGGACGCGGCCGGGAACGTGACCGGGACCGTCGGGGAGCAGGCGCCGCAGGCCGGCGACAACCTTGTCACCAGCCTTAACGCCAACATCCAGGCGGACGCGGAGAAGGCGCTGGCCAGCGCCGTTACCAAGGCGCAGGGTGAGGGCAACCCGACCGCCAACTCCGGTGCGGCGGTCGTGCTCAATGCCAAGAACGGTCAGGTCGTGGCGATGGCCAACTACCCGAACTACGACCCGAGCGTGTGGTCGAACGGCATCTCCCAGCAGGAGTTCAACAAGCTGTTCGGAACCAGTGACGGCGAGCCGATCCTGGACCGCGCCACCACCGCCGAATACGCGCCTGGTTCTACCTGGAAGGTGACCTCGACCGCCGCGGCGATGGGCGACGGCTGGGGCCCCGACACCACCACCAGTTGCCCCGCCGCGGTGAACATCGGCTCGCGGACCTTCAACAACTGGTCCAAGTCCAACATGGGCGACATGAACCTGCACCAGGCGCTGGTGCAGTCGTGCGACACGGTCTTCTACCAGATCGCCAACGACATGTGGATGTCGGACGATCCGAACGGCCAGCCGGTCGCCCATCCCAAGGACCCGATGCAGAACATGGAGCTGGCCTGGGGGTTCGGCCACAACACCGGCATCGACCTGCCAGAGCAGGACCCGGGTCTTGTTCCCGACCGGCAGTGGAAGGTGGACTACTGGCAGCAGACCAAGGCGTACGACTGCAAGTACGGCAACGCCAGCGGGAGCTACGTCCAGCAGATCGAGGCCGAGGATTGTCAGAGTGGCTACGTCTGGCTCCCGGGTGACGCGGTCAACGCCTCCATCGGCCAGGGAAGCGTGCTGGTGACGCCGCTGCAGCTCGCCCGCGGCTACGCGGCGCTGGCCAACGGCGGCACGCTGTTCAGCCCGCGCGTCGGTGAGGCGCTGATCTCACCGAACGGCAGGGTCGCGCAGCAGGTCACCGCGCCGGTCTCCGGTCATCTGCCGGTCCCGGCCAGCACGCTCGACTACATCAAGAGCGCCCTGGTGGACGTGAACACCCAGGGCACCGGCGCCGGCGCGTTCGCCGGCTTCCCGATGAACCAGCTGCAGATTGCCGGCAAGACCGGTACCGCCGAGGTCGCAGGGGGGCAGGCGACCTCGGTGTACGCGTCGTTCGCGCCGGTGAACAACCCGCAGTACGTCGTCGTCGTGATGGTCCCGCAGTCCGGCGAAGGCGCGGACGTCTCCGCGCCCGCCGCGCGGCAGATCTGGGACGGCATCTACGGCCTCGAGGGCCACAAGGGGGCGTTTCCGGGGGGCAAGCCGCCGGCCAACCTGCCCTCGATGCAGCCGGACGGGACGTTCGCGCCGCCGGCCGGATACCGGGGGGGCTCAGGATGATCTTCGGGAACGGTCCGGCCCGCCGGCGGGAACGGAACTGGCTGGGGTCACGCTACGGCCGTGTTGATCCGCTCGGCCCGGCGTACCGGACGCCCCGCCCGGGCGCGTTCGGCGGCCGGCCGAAGTCGCTGTTCGCCCGCGCGGCGGCGCGGGGCTCGCTGCTGCGCCAGCTTGACTGGGTCCTGCTGGGCGCCGTGCTCGGCCTGACGGTGCTCAGCTTGCTGCTGGTGTGGTCGGCCACCCGGCCGCAGGCGCTGCAGACCGGGGGCGACCCGAACGGCTACCTGAAGCGGCAGCTGCTCGATGTCGTCATCGGCTTCGTCTTCCTCGGGGCGGTGACGGCGATCGATTACCGGGTGCTTCGCGCATACGCCCCGATCGCCTATATCGTCGCCTGTCTCGGATTGCTCGCGGTGCTCACCCCGCTCGGGTCCAGCGTCAACGGGGCCAGGTCATGGATATCGCTGCCCGGGGGCTTCCAATTGGAGCCATCGGAGTTCGCGAAACTGACCCTTATCCTGGTCGTCGCCCAGGTCCTGGCGGAATTGCGGGACGGCGATTCCCTCCCGGGAGTGCGGGACCTGGGAATCGCGCTGGGCGTGGCCGCGCCGGCGCTAATCCTGGTGATAATCGAGCCCGACCTGGGCGTGACACTCGTGCTGGCCATCACCATCTTCGGCATGGTGGCTATGTCGGGTGCCCGGCTGCGATGGGTCGGCGGCCTCGCGCTGGCGGCCATCTTCGCCGGGTTCCTCTTCTGGCACCTGCACCTGATCAAGCAGTACCAGATACAGCGGATCACCGCGTTCGTGCACCCGACCGCCGATCCTTCCGGTACCGGGTACATGGTGAGCCAGGCGCTGATATCGATCGGCTCGGGCGGGATGTTCGGCCAGGGCCTGTTCCACGGTTCGCAGGTAGCTGGTCACTTCGTGCCGGAGCAGCAGACCGACTTCATCTTCACGGTCTCCGGCGAGGAAATCGGCTTCGTCGGCTGCCTCGTGATCATCGTGCTGCTCGGAATCGTGATCGCCCGGGCGATGCGGATCGCGGTGCACGCGGACAGCCAGTTCGGGACGCTGATCGCGGCCGGCATCGCCTGCTGGTTCGCCATTCAGGCGTGTATCAACATCGGCATGACGCTGGGGGTCGCGCCGGTCACCGGTCTGCCGTTGCCGTTTGTCTCATACGGGGGGTCCGCCACGTTCGCGAACATGATGGCCGTCGGCTTGCTGGAGGCCGTCCACCGACGACACGGGACATTCGAGACAAACCTCTCCCGTGGTGCCGTTTCCCGATCTCTCGTACGGGTGTAGCCCGGTACGGGCAGGACCACCGCATTGGCACCAAATTTCCCGGGTACTTACCGGGTTCCCCTAGGGTAGGCACATGCCCGCAGCCAGGTCCCTCCAGGGTGCCCCCGCGCGCGCGGCCCGGACCGTGTCGGCGGCGCTGCGTTCCGAAGCCAGCCGGTTCTTCGCCCTGCTCCGGCGGCTGCCATCGCTCGTCCGGCAATCGCCGTCGCTTGCCCGCCAGCATCCGCACCTCGCTGTCGTGCTGGCGGCCGGCTTGGCCGTCCGGGTGCTGATCGAAATCGCTTACCGGCCGGCGCTGGTCTTCCCGGACACGATCTACTACATCCACTACGCGACGCACTTCACCCGGCCCGGCGACATCCGCACGACGCTGTACTCGGAACTGATCGCCCCCACCATCCCGCTGCACCAGCTATGGCTGATCCCGGTCATCCAGCACCTGGTCGGGCTGGCCACCGGCGCGCTCGGCTATGCGGTGCTGGTCCGGTTCGGATGCCGCAAATGGCTGGCGGCGCTGGCGGCCGTGCCGCTGGTGCTTGATCCGCTGGAGCTGATCACCGAGCACTACATCCTGACCGATTCGCTGTCGGTGTTCCTGATGGTGCTGGTGCTGGCGGTGGTGACGTGGAACAAGCGGAAGCTGACCAAACGGGACGCGCTGTGGACCGGGCTGCTGCTTGCGCTGACCGTGCTGGAGCGGGTGCAAGCGGGGATCGTGGTCCTGCCGATCGCCGCCTACGTGTTCGCCATCGTCCGGCCGTGGCGCCTGGCGCTGGCCCGGGGGGTCGCGATGGCGTGCACCTTCGCGGTGCCGATCTTCGGATGGATGTTCTGGTTCCACCTGACCCAGGGCCCCTGGGCGCTATCCGACTACAGCGGCCGATGGCTGTACGGGCGGGTCGCCCAGTTCGCCGACTGCACCGGCATGGCGATGCCCGCCTATGAGCGCCCGCTGTGTCCCACCCAGCCGCCGTCCCAGCGGTACCAGGACTACTACATGTGGAATCATCATTCGCCGCAATGGGATTACCACCCGCCGCCGGGGATGAAGCAGGGCACCGTGGCCGGCGAGTGGGCGCTACGGGTTATCGCCCACCAGCCGCTGACATACGCCCGGGTCGCCGGGGTGGACTTCATCTACGGCTTCGCCCCGGTGCGCAACGTCGGCCCGGAGAAGTACCCGGAGAAATACCTGCGGCTCCAGGAGAGCTTCCCGGTCTTCACCTGGCACGACACCAGCGAGGTGCTGTGGACCTACGGCCGTACCCAGGCCGAGGTGCAGTTCGAGTCGGCCCGGATCCTGCGGTACTACGGCGACATCTACACCACCGGCCCGCTGCTGGCCGCGTCGATCGTCCTCGCCCTTGCGGCGGCCGCCGGGATCGGCCCGGCGAGGCGATCCGGGATGCGCTCGGTGTGCCTGCTCTTCGGCCTGACGGCGCTGATCGTCACGGTCCCGGACGCCGCATTGTCCACCTTCGACTGGCGCTACCAGCTCCCGCAGATCGTGCTGGCCCCGCTGGCCGGCGGCCTGGGGGTAGCGGCCCTGATCCCCAGAGCGCGCGCGCCGAGAGACGGCCACGGCAGCACCCGCGAGCAGCCAGCCAGCGAGGTCGCTGTCGTCGCCCACGGGGACCCGCTGCCCGTCGCTGACTAGTGCCCGCTCGCACGCTCGCTCAGGTGTACCGGCACTTCGGTGAGGTGGACGCCGCCGGGACATCGCCGCTGTACGAGCGCGTCGCGGTCGCCCTGAGTGAGTCCGGTGAGGCGCTGCGCGCCATCGAGGCGGCGCCTGCGCGCAAGCGGCACCCGACGGTGATCCTCGCAGCGCTGCACGATCTGGCTCTCGCCGGACGCGCCCCGGCGCTTGCCGCCGCTTATGCCGCTGCGGACGGCGAGGCTGCCGCTGGCGCGGCGATCGACACGCTGCTGCGGATGACCGACTCGGTCGTGGCGATCGCTGTGCGCCGGCGGGCGCGGACCGGCGAGACCGGACGCTGCGCCGTGCTGTATCCGGCGATTGCCGAGGCGGCGCGCCGGGCAGGCGCGAATGCGGTGGGGCTGATCGACGTGGGCTGCTCCGCCGGCCTCAACCTCAACGTCGATCGCGTTGGCATCACCTTCAGCAACGGGCAGACGCTGGGCGACCCGTCATCTCCCGTGCAGATGTCGTCGTCGGTCGTGGGCGACCGGGCCGTCCCGGCGCGGGCGATGCCTGAGGTCGTCGCCCGGGTCGGCACCGACCCCGAACCGGCCGACGTGACCGACTCCGATGATGCCCGGTGGTTGCGCGCCTGCCTGCCGCCCGATCAGCCGGAGCGGGCGGCGAGGCTCGAAGCGGAAATGGCGCTGGCGGCGACGGCCCCTCCGCTGCTGCTGCCAGGAGATCCCGTCGAGGTGGTGCCCGACGCCATCGCCCGGGTGCCCGCGGACGCCCTGCCTGTCGTCACCACGACGTGGGCGCTGTCGCGCTTCCCGCTCGAGAGCCGCCTGCGCTTCCTGCACCGCCTCGACGACGCGGCCGGCCGGGCGCTGGCGTGGGTGTCAGTGGAGGGGGTCGGGGTCGCGCCGGCAATACCGACACTTGGCGATCGCCGGGCCTCTGGCCACAGCATCATCGGCCTGGCGATGCTCGACCGGCCGGCCCTGCGCGCGGAGGCCATTGGCCGCTGCTGGTCGCAGGGCCGCTTCCTGGCGTGGCTGGCCGGCTCCTAGTGTCGGTGCAGGTTGATGCCCTTATCCATAGCCGGGGCGCAGACGGCCAACGTCCAGCCGCCACCGGCCGTTAATCTGGATGAATCATGGTGGAGTCGGTCTACGCCAAGCTTGAACCGCTGTTGCCCCGGGTGCGCAAGCCCGTCCAGTACGTGGGCGGCGAGCTTAATTCCGTCACTGCGGACTGGGATTCCGCGGACGTGCGGTGGGCGCTGATGTACCCGGACGCCTACGAGGTCGGCGTTCCCAACCAGGGCGTCCAGATCCTCTACGAGGTGCTGAACGAGCAGCCCGGCGTGCTCGCCGAGCGGACGTACAGCGTCTGGCCCGACCTTGAGGCGCTGATGCGCGAGCACGGGCTGCCGCAGTTCACGGTGGACTCGCACCGGCCGGTCGGGGCGTTCGACGTCCTCGGCGTGAGCTTCGCGACGGAGCTGGGCTACACGAACATGCTCACCGCCCTGGATCTGGCCGGCCTGCCGCTGGCCGCCGCGGACCGCTCGGACGGGCATCCGCTGGTGCTGGCCGGAGGGCACGCCGCCTTCAACCCCGAGCCCGTCGCCGAGTTCCTCGACGGCGTGGTGCTCGGCGATGGCGAGCAGGCCGTGCTGGCCATCACCGAGATGATCCGGCAGTGGAAGGCCTCCGGCCGACCCGGTGGCCGGGACGGGCTGCTGACGCGCCTGGCCACCGGCGGGGTCGCGTATATCCCGCGCTTCTACGACGCCGAGTACCTGCCGCACGGCCCGATCAACCGGGTGGTACCCAACCGGCCGGGTGTCCCGCCGGTGGTCGCCAAGCACACCGTGACGGACCTGGATGAGTGGCCGTACCCGCGCAAGCCGGTGGTGCCGGTGGCCGAGTCGGTGCACGAGCGGTACAGCGTCGAGATCTTCCGCGGCTGCACCCGCGGCTGCCGGTTCTGCCAGGCCGGGATGATCACCCGGCCGGTGCGCGAGCGGAACGTCACCACGATCGCGGACATGGTGGAGCGAGGCCTGGCGGAAAGCGGCTTCCAGGAGGTCGGCCTGCTATCGCTGTCCAGTGCCGACCACACCGAGATCGACGAGATCGTCACCGGCCTCGCCGACCGCTATCAGGGCACCAGCACCGGTCTCTCGCTGCCGTCCACCCGGGTGGACGCGTTCAACGTGACGCTCGCCAACGAGCTCAGCCGGAACGGGCGCCGCTCCGGGCTGACGTTCGCTCCCGAGGGCGGATCGGAGCGGATGCGCAAGGTGATCAACAAGATGGTCACCGAGGACGACCTGATCCGCACCGTCGCCACCGCCTACTCGAACGGGTGGCGCCAGGTGAAGCTGTACTTCATGTGCGGCCTGCCGACCGAGACCGACGACGACGTGCTCGCCATCGCGCGGGTGGCCAAGCGGGTGATCGAGACGGGGCGCGAGGTCTCCGGGCGGCGCGACATCCGGTGCACGGTGTCGATCGGCGGGTTCGTGCCCAAGCCGCACACACCGTTCCAGTGGGCGGCGCAGTGCGGCCAGGAGACCGTGGACCGCCGGCTCGCGGCGCTTGGCCGCGCGCTGCGCTCGGACCGCGCGTACGGCCGGAGCATCGGCTACCGCTACCACGACGGAAAGCCGTCGATCATCGAGGGCCTGCTGTCCCGGGGCGACCGGCGGGTGTCGAAGGTCATCCGCGCGGTCTGGGAGGACGGTGGGCGGTTCGACGGCTGGAGCGAGTACTTCAGCTACGAGCGCTGGCAGCGCTGCGCGGACACCGCACTGGCCGGCGAGCCCGTCGACCTCGGCTGGTACACCACCCGAGAGCGCGAGTACGGCGAGGTGCTGCCCTGGGACCATCTGGACGCCGGCCTCGACCGCGACTGGCTGTGGCAGGACTGGCTCGACTCCATCGACCCTGCCGGGGCCGCCGAGGTGGAGGACTGCCGGTGGACACCCTGTTACGACTGCGGTGTCTGCCCGGCGATGGGCACCGAGAACCAGGTCGGGCCCACCGGGCGCACGCTGCTGCCGGTCACCGTGGTCTCCGCGGCCAGCGCCGGGACCGGCGGCTAGATGGACCAGCAGGCGCGCGCCAGCGTCCACCCGGCACCCGGCACCAGCCAGGGAGATGCTCCAGGGTCCGCCGAGGGCCAGCGGTTCCGGGTGCGTTACGCCAAGCGCGGGCGGCTGCGGTTCGCGAGCCACCGCGACATCGCGCGGGCGATCGAGAGGGCCGTCCGCCGGTCCGCGCTTCCGATCGCGTACTCGGCCGGGTTCAGCCCGCACCCGAAGATCTCCTATGCCGGCGCCGCGCCGACCGGCGTGGCCAGCGAGGCCGAATTCTGTGAGCTGACGCTGACCACCGCGGTCCCGCCCGGCGAGGTCCGGGAGCGGCTCGATGCCTCGCTACCTGACGGCTTGGACGTGATCTATGTCACCGAAGCGTCTGGCCCGCTGGCCAGCGACCTCGAGGCCTCGGCATGGGAGGTGCAACTGCCCGGGGTTCCCGACGACGCGCTGGCCGCCGCCTGCATTTCCTTCCTCGCAGCGGGCAGCATTGAAGTAGAAAGGCTTACCAGCAAAGGGGTGCGGCGGATGGACGCTCGCGCCCCCGTGACGACACTGGAATACGGACAGCGTGCAGCCGCGCAAAAACCTGCTGGATGTGCGATACTTCGAATGGTTGTTCGGCACGTGACACCGGCCGTACGACCTGATGACGTTCTGGCCGCCTTGCGCCAGGTTTCTGGCCTTGTGGCGCCGTCACCACCGGTGGTGACGCGGCTTGCCCAAGGCCCACTTGGAGCGGTGGCTGGTGGGCTCGCCGAATCCCGGCCTGCCGGATTCCCGGCTGCCACCGAAGGGGCCGCTGGACGCGATGCCCCGGACGGCAGCGGAACGGCCGGTGCGCCGGTAACACCCGGCCGGGCCGCGAAGACTGGCAAAGCACGACCCTGTGGTGCCGGAGCCCAGGAGGGCAGCGCCACCAGGGCGAGCGCAGACGATGAGTTCCTGCGCGGCGCAGCGGCTCCCCTCGGAGGCACGCTGCGCCCGGGAGCGTGACAGGAGACTGCCCGGATGCTCGAAAACGAGCCTGACAACACAACAAAAGCCGACAGAGACAGCAAGACAGACAATTCCCGAGGAGAGAGCCCGGCACCGGCAGACCACGGCAGCGGCCGCGCCGCCGACGGCGCCACAGAGTCCGGCTCCGTCCGGACGGCGCCGGCGCCCCCGCAGGCAATCTTCCAGCCGCCCGCTGTCGCCGCCGAGACTGCCCGTGCCGGTTCGGCCGGCCCCGGCGATGGTGGCGACCGCCGCTCCGCCGACCAGGCCGGCCGCCGCTCCGCCGACGGACCCGGCCGCCAGACCGGCCGCGCCGAGGGTAAAGGCGACGCGGACGACGATGCGGACGACGACGACGCCGGGCGCCGCCGGCGGCGGCGCGGCGGGCGCGGCCGCGGCAAGCAGCGCGACGGCGAAACCCCCGATGAGTCCGCCGAGCACAAAGGCGAAGGCTCCACCAGCGGCTCCGCAGACACCGAACGCAGCGGCGACGGCAAGTCCGCCGGCAGCGGCACCGCGGGCGGTGGCGGACGAGAACGGGGCGGCCAAAGCCGTACCGGGCGGAACCGGGGCGGGCGGGACCGGACCGCCGGAGACGCAGCGGATGCGGCCACGCCGGACGGGAACGGCGAGGCCGGCCCCGGACCGGACGGCGACAACGAGTCCGCGGACGAGGAAGCGTCGGCCTCCACCCGGCGCCGGCGGCGCCGGCGGCGCCGCGGCGGTAACGACGACGGCGAGGCGGCCGACACCGGCTCCGGTCGCAGCAGCAGCAGCGGGGAATCCGGTGACCCGCCGAATACCGTCGTCCACGTCCGCGAACCGCGAGCGACGGCGATCCGCGACGAAGTGCAGGCCGTCAAGGGCTCGACCCGGCTGCAGGCAAAGAAGCAGCGGCGCCGCGAGGGCGCCGGCACCGGCCGCCGCCGTCCCCCGGTCATCACCGAGTCGGAGTTCCTGGCCCGGCGCGAGGCCGTCCAGCGGTTGATGGTGATCCGGCAGCAGGGCGAGCGGATCCAGATCGCCGTCCTCGAAGACGGCGTGCTCGCCGAGCATTATGTCGATCGCACCAGTCACCAGTCCTACGTCGGCAACGTGTACCTGGGCCGGGTGCAGAACGTGCTTCCCTCGATGGAGGCCGCGTTCGTGGACATCGGCAAGGGCCGCAACGCCGTTCTGTATGCGGGTGAGGTCAACTTCGACGCGAGCGGGCTCGAAGGGCAGCCGAAGCGCATCGAGATGGCCCTCAAGGCCGGCCAGTCGGTCCTGGTCCAGGCGACCAAGGACCCGGTCGGCCACAAGGGCGCCCGGCTGACCAACCAGGTCAGCCTGCCCGGCCGCTACCTGGTCTACGTTCCCGGCGCGTCGATGACCGGGATCAGCCGCAAGCTTCCCGACACCGAGCGGACCCGGCTCAAGCAGATCCTGAAGAAGGTGATGCCGGAGAACGCCGGCGTGATCGTCCGCACCGCGGCGGAGGGCGCCACCGAGGAGGAACTCGCCCGCGACGTTGCCCGGCTCGCCGCCCAGTGGGAGGACATCCAGCGCAAGTCGCAGTCCGCGAACCCGCCCGCGCTGCTGTACAACGAGCCGGACCTGACCATCCGGGTCGTCCGGGACATCTTCAACGAGGACTTCAGCGAGCTGGTGGTGGCCGGCGAGAACAGCTGGGACACCGTCGACCAGTACGTCGGATATGTCGCGCCGCACCTCGCCGGACGGCTGAAGCGCTGGCAGGACGGCGCCGACGTGTTCGCCAGCTACCGGATAGACGAGCAGCTCGCCAAGGCGCTCGAGCGCAAGGTCTGGCTGCCGAGCGGCGGCTCGCTGGTCATCGACCGCACCGAGGCGATGACCGTCGTCGACGTCAACACCGGCAAGTTCACCGGCCAGGGCGGCAACCTCGAGGAGACCGTCACTCGCAACAACCTCGAGGCGGCCGAGGAGATCGTCCGGCAGCTGCGGCTCCGCGACGTCGGCGGCATCATCGTCATCGACTTCATCGACATGGTGCTGGAAAGCAACCGGGAGCTGGTGCTGCGCCGGCTGCTGGAATGCCTCGCCCGCGACCGCACGAAGCACCAGGTTGCGGAGGTCACCTCCCTCGGCCTGGTGCAGATGACGCGCAAGCGCGTCGGCTCCGGCCTGCTGGAGTCGTTCTCCGAGCCGTGTGAGTGCTGCAACGGGCGCGGCCTGATCGTGTCGATGGAACCGGTCGAGCCGGCCCATCCCGGCAGGCGCTCGTCCGGCCGCGGCGCTGCGGCGCGCGGCGGTTCCAAGACCAGTTCCAAGACCGCGGCGGCCGATGCGGAGCAGCCGGCTGCCGACCAGCGCTCGGGCGACGAGGGCAGCGGTTCCTCCGGCGGTCGGCGTCGGCGGCGGAAGACCGCGGCGCGCACCGAGACCGCGCTCCGCGCCGACGAAACGGGCCCCGGCGACGAAACGCCCGCAGGCGGTTCGCCGGCGGATGGTGCAGCGGCGGATGGTGCGCCGGACAAGGGTGCGCCGGACCACGGTGCGCCGGAGCCGGACCACGGTGCGCCGGAAGACGGTGCGGTGGACCGCGGTGCGGCGGCCGACGGTGTGGCCCACGGTGCAACCGAGGGCACGCCAGCCGGTGCGGCCGAGAGTGCGGTGGTCGGCGGTGCGGCCGACGCGGCGGCAACGGGCGCGGCGGCGAATGGTGCGGCCGACGGCGCGACGGCCGAGCGGGCCGATGGCTCGTCCGTGCGGTCTTTCTGGGACTCGGACGCCGGGGGACCCGACGAGGCGGCCTCCGGCGCATCTGGCCAGTCCTCCGGTGCGGCTGCCCAGGGTCCGGGCCCGTCCGCGTACGGGGTCGCCGACGCCGCGACTCAGTCCGGTGCGGACGGCGTCGCGGAGGCCGGAAGCGCGTTCCCCGCGGTCAGTGTCACCGATGATGCGCCGGGAGGAACGGCAGAAACCACTGCGGTGGAACCGCCGACGCAGCAGCCCGGTCCGGATCAGTCCGGTCCCGCGCAGTCCGGTCCCGCCGAGTCTGGTTCCGCCGAGGCCGGTCCCGCCGAGCCGGGCCACACCGAGCCCGGCCACACCGAGCCGGGTCCGGCAGAATCGGACGCCGCCGAGCCCGGGCAGGCGGAGCGGGCATTCGACGTCTGGTAACCTAAAGCGCTGGCGCGGGGGACGCGCCGTGGTCGGTCCTGCGTCCCGGTCTAGCGCCTCACATGCTGCGTTTGCATCGGAGCATCCCACGCAAGGCCGCGCCGGAGGCGCGCTCGGAGGAAGAGAGTTCTCGCGTGTACGCGATCGTGCGCTGCGGCGGCAGGCAGGAAAGGGCGTCGGTGGATGACGTCCTCACCGTCGACAAGATTGCCGGCGACGCCGGCTCCACGGTGACGCTGCCGGCCGTCCTGGTCGTCGACGACGGGACCGTTGTCAGTGATCCGGCTCAGCTGAGCCGGTATGCGGTCACCGCCGAGATCCTCGGGACCGTCAGCGGCCCCAAGATCAACATGATCCATTACCGCAGCAAGAGCGGGTACAAACGGCGGCTCGGCCACCGGCAGCGGCACACCCAGCTGAAGATCACCGGGATCGGCCCGGAACGCGGCGGCTCCAGCAAGGCGTCGGCCACCCGGGAAAGCGGGAGCGCGCAGGCCGGCGGCGGCACTGCGACGAAGCCGGCCGGCACCTCCGGCGGCACCCGCAGCCGGAGCCGCAGCACCTCCGGAACCTCCGGCAGCGCCGCCGCGCAAGAGGCCGCCACCGAATCCGCATCGGGGTCCAGCGGGGCCGGGTCCAGCGGGCGCTCGGGTGCGGCCCGCAAGCCGGCCGCCGACAAGACCGCTACCACCGGCAAGGACGAGGCCAGCGGCAAGACCGGCGCCAGCGGCAAGAGCGCTACCACCGGCAAGACCGGGAGCGGCAAGACCGGGACCAGCGGAACGACCGGGGCCAGCGGCAAGAGCGCTACGACCGGCAAGACCGGGGCAAGCGGCAAGACCGGGACCAGCGGCAAGAGCGCTAGCACCGGCAAGACCGGCGCCAGCGGCAAGACCGCGCCGGGCGAGGCAGCGACAGGTGACAAGCCGGGCGCAGCCGGCGAGTCCGCATCTGGTGGGCAGGAGAGCTGAGATGGCACACAAGAAGGGCGCCTCGTCCAGCCGCAATGGCCGCGACTCGAAGGCCAAGCGTCTCGGCGTCAAGCGTTACGGCGGTCAGGTCGTGAACGCGGGCGAGATCCTCGTCCGCCAGCACGGCACGCACTTCCACCCCGGCGAGGGCGTCGGCCGCGGTGGCGACGACACGCTGTTCGCGCTGGTCGGCGGGACCGTGGAGTTCGGCACGTTCCGCGGCCGCCGGGCCGTCAACGTCGTTCCGGCCGAGCCGCGGGAATAGGCTCGCCGGGCACGAGGTAAACATGAAGGCGGGCCGGGCTACCTGGCCCGCCTTTCCTATGCGAGAACGAGGAACCTTCAAGTGGCGGAGTTCGCCGACCGGGTCACGCTGCAGGTGCAGGCCGGCCACGGCGGAAACGGCTGCACCTCGATTCACCGGGAGAAGTTCAAGCCGCTGGGCGGCCCGGACGGGGGTAACGGCGGGCGCGGCGGCGACGTGATCCTCGAGGTGGACGCGAGCTCGGCCACCCTGCTCGACTTCCACCGCCGCCCGGTGCGCCGGGCCGGCCACGGCCGGCCGGGGGAGGGATCGAACCGCACCGGCGCCGACGGCGCCGACCTGATCATCCCGGTGCCGAACGGGACCGAGGTCAAGACCGCCGGCGGCGAGGTCCTCGCCGACCTGGTCGGCGTGGGCACCCGGTTCGTGGCGGCCGCCGGCGGCCGCGGGGGCCTGGGCAACGCGGCGCTGGCCTCGCCGCGGCGCAAGGCCCCCGGGTTCGCGCTCAAGGGCGAGCCGGGGGAGCAGCGTGACCTCGTTCTCGAGCTGAAGACGGTGGCCGACGTCGGGCTGGTCGGCTTCCCCAACGCGGGCAAGTCCTCGCTGATCGCGGCGATGTCCGCCGCCCGGCCGAAGATCGCCGACTACCCGTTCACCACCCTGATCCCGAACCTCGGCGTGGTCGAGGCCGGCGACGTCCAGTTCGTCGTGGCCGACGTGCCAGGCCTGATCCCGGGCGCCAGCGGGGGCAGGGGCCTGGGGCATGACTTCCTGCGGCACGTGGAGCGCTGCTCGACCCTGGTCCACGTGCTCGACTGCGCGACCGAGGAACCGGGCCGCGACCCGGTCACCGACCTGGCCGCGATCGAGGAGGAACTGGCCGCCTACGGCGACGCGACCGGCGCCCAGCTCCTCAGGCGCCCCCGCCTGATCGCGCTCAACAA
>JBPYFL010000018.1:0-3900 GCA_051986485.1 Streptosporangiaceae bacterium
GCCGCGGCGGTCGCCCTGCCGTCGCTGCGGCTGTCCGCGCTCCGGCTGGCGGTGGCGATGGCCTCCTCCAGCGGCGCGGAGCGGCTGGAGGCCGCGGCCGTGGTCAGCGACTCGGAGCCAGGCCCAGGCGACCTCGCCGCGGTGCGCGACCTCGGCCCGGACGCTCCCGTCTTCTACGCCGGGCCCGACGGCGCGCTGCGCGGAACCCTGATTCCCTAACTCCAGGCAAGGCGCACCGGTCGCGCTGGGGCGCCATCGCTCAGCAAGCGGGAAACCAGGTCGGCGAGCCCAAGCGGCCAGACCTCCTCCGTCGCCGTCCGCAGCTCGTCAACCGTCCACCAGCGGTGCCCGGTGATGACCGAGCGTTCCAGTTCCTCCTGCCCGTCGGTGCTGACCACCGGATGGGGAACCCCGACGAAGAAGAATGAGTCGGCGGCGAAATAACGCCGTCCATCCTCCCCCAGCGACGGCCACACGCCAGCGCACGTCGCCACCAGCGGGCCGAGGTCGGCTTCCGTGCACACGTACCCCGTTTCCTCGGCAAGCTCCCTGACCGCCGCCGCGGTCAGCGTCTCGCCCCGGTGCACGCCGCCGCCGGGCGTGAACCACCAGGTCCTTCCCGCCGGATCCAGCGCGCTGAACAGCAGCAGCCGGCCAACCGGGTCATGCAGGAGCAGCCGGGCCGTCGGGCGCCAGATCGGCGTCTGGTCCATGCCGATGACGGTAACGGTCACGCGCATGCGGGACAATCGGAGGATGAGCCAGCAGCACGTGACCGCCGTGTTCCGTTCCGGCTTCGCGTGCCTGGTCGGCCGCCCTAATGTCGGCAAGTCCACCCTGACGAACGCTCTGGTCGGCGCCAAGGTGGCGATCACGAGCGATCGTCCGCAGACCACCAGAAGGGTGATCCGCGGGATCGTGCACCGGCCGGACGCGCAGCTGGTCCTGGTGGACACGCCCGGCCTGCACCGGCCGCGCACGCTGCTGGGTGAGCGGCTGGACAGCCTGGTCCGCTCCACGCTCACCGAGGTCGACGCGATCGGGTTCTGCGTGCCGGCGCCGGATCCGGTCGGCCCGGGGGACAAGTACCTGGCCCGCGAGCTCGCGGGCCTGAAGAGCACCCCGATTGTCGCGATCGTGACCAAGACCGACGCGGCGCCGCCCGAACGGGTCGCGCAGCAGCTTCTCGCGGTCAGCGACCTCGGCGATTGGGCGGACGTGGTGCCGGTGTCCGCGGTGACCGGTTACCAGCTCGACGTGCTCGCCGACGTGCTCGTCTCGCACCTGCCCGAGGGGCCGCCACTGTACCCGGACGGTGAGCTCACCGACGAGCCCGAGCAGATCATGGTCGCCGAGCTGATCCGTGAGGCCGCGCTCGATGGCGTGCGGGACGAACTGCCGCACTCCATCGCTGTCGTGGTGGAGGAGATGGGCCCGCGGCCGGGTCGGCCCGATCTTACCGATGTGCACGCCGAGCTCTACGTGGAGCGGCCCAGTCAGAAGTCGATCGTCATCGGGGCGAAGGGCGCGCGGCTGAAGGAGGTCGGCACCCGGGCCCGCCGCCAGATCGAGGCGCTCCTCGGCACCAAGATCTACCTGGACCTGCACGTCAAGATAGCCAAGGACTGGCAGCGCAATCCCAAGCAGCTCCGGCGCCTAGGCTTCTACGATTGACGAGACGGCAATCTCGTAGTACCGGTAGCCCGGTTTCATCACCTCGTAGCCCAGCGTTTCGTTGATCGCGATCATGTACTGATTGGCGGCGGCGTTCCCGGTCGCGATCCGCTCCAGCTTCGGCTCGGCCTCGGCGAGCCACTGCAGCATCGCGGTCTTGACCAGCAGCCCGAGCCGATGCCCACGGTGCGGCCGGGTCACGGCGGTGAGTAGCTGATACGCCCATTCCGGATGCTCCGGATCGACCACCATCGCGGTGAGCCCCGCCATCTCGCCGGTCGCGTCGTGCACCACCGCGACCGTGTAACCGCGCAGGTGACCGGCCCGCAGCACGCTGCCAGTGCGTTCCCGGATCCGGTCCGCGTCCCAGACCTCGTCCTCCACGCCCTCGCCGCTGGGCGCGTCGTTGGACGCGTTGAACACCTCCGCCACCGAGCCGCAGTACCGATCGGGCACCGGGCCGGTCCAGGTCACCAGCGAGTAGCCGGCCACCACCCGCTCCGCGCTCTGCCGGAGCTCGGCGACCCGGCCCGGCGGGATCTTCCGAAGATCCTGGACGCGCCGCACCTCTTCGAGCGACAGCGTCGCCCCGACCCTCCGCGCGAACGCGTCCCCGGCCGAGGCCTCGAGCACCTCGCCGCCCAGCACCGAGCGCTCATTGTCGGCCGCTCGCGTGGCAGCGTGCCTGACGAGCTCGCGGCCGATGCCGCGCCGCCGCGCCGTCGGGTGCACGTACGCGTGCAGGAACGCCCGGTCCCGGTTCTCCAGGTCGGGCAGCCCGACCCGGTAATAGGCGACGAGCGCGCCGTCGATGCCCGCGCCGGGAACGACCCATACCTCCCCGGGGTTCTCCGCCACGCCTTCCGTCAGCCTGGTGCGGAACCACCCGGCGGACATCGGCGGCTCAAGCGGGTCATCGGTCAGGTGCGCTGCCCGGAACACCTCGTAGCACGCCGAAGCCGTGCCGGCGTCAGCTGGGTCCCACCGTTCGACGCGCATGGGGTCACCGCACGTCGGAGACCGGGACCTGGTGGAACTGCCAGCCGGGCTCAAGCAGCTCGTAGCCCAGCGTCTCGTTGACCGCGATCATGTGCTTGTTGGATGCGGCGTTGCCGGTCACGATCCGGTCCACCTTCGGCTCGGCTTCCGCCAGCCACTGGAGCATCGCGGCCTTGGTCAGCAGCCCGAGCCGGTGCCCGCGGTGCGGCCGGATCACGGCGGTGAGCCCCTGATACCCCCAGCCGGGGATCTCTGGATCGATCTCCACCTCGGTCAGCGCCGCCATCTCGCCGGTCGCGTCGTGCAGTGCCGCGACCGAATAACCGCGTACGTCGGTGAGCCGCAGGATGCCATCCGCCCGTTCCCGGACCCGCTGAGCGTCCCAGACGTCCTCCTCCCAGCCTTCGTCGCGCGGTGCGTCGTTCATCGCGTTGAACGCACCGGCGACCCGGCCGAGGTACTCGTCGGGGGTCACGCCGGTCCACGACACGAGCGTGTAGCCCGCCGCCTTGCCAGCGGCCGTCTCGCGCAGCCGCGCGAACTGGCCGGCCGGAACCTTGCGCAGGTCGAGCACGCGCCGCGCCTCCTCCAGGCCGGGCGTGAACCCGGCGTGCCGGGCGAACGCCGCCCCGGGCGAGTTCTGCAGCGTGAGGGTGTCCAGCACGGTCCGGCCGTTTTCCCTGGCCCGCTCCGCGGCGTGCCGCAGCAGTTCGCTTCCGATGCCCCGCCGCCGGGACGCGGGGTGCACGACGGGCATCGCGAACGCGCGGTCCCGGTTCTCCAGGTCAGGGAGCTCTATCCGGTACCAGGCGACCGCGGTGTCGTCCGCCTCGCCCGGGACGAACCAGACCTCGCCGGGGTTGCTCTCCCAGCCGGTCCGGAGCCAGGCGCTGAACACCTGGAGTGACTGTGGCGGCTCCGCCGGGTCGTCGGCTGACTGCGCCGCCACGTGTACGTCATGGCAGGCCCGCGCGGCGTCGGTGTCCGTGGGGTCCAATCGCACGATGGGCATCCTTCAAGCCAACAGCACGCAGCGTCGCAACGCGAACGATTTTCCCGGTCACCGCGGCCGGGGAGCCGGGGGACGGACCGCTGGAACCACGCGTACGTTCGGACTGATATGCTTTTCCCCGTCATGCTGCGCGAGCTGCTCCTCCTTAGCGGCCGCGGCGGGGGCCTATAGGGCTGGCTCCCTCGTCGCGGGTCTCAGGCATGCCGCTGGCCGCC
>JBPYFL010000019.1:0-15242 GCA_051986485.1 Streptosporangiaceae bacterium
ACGCCCCGCATGTCCGGTGTTAGAGACCTCGTTTGCCCGGTTTCGGGTGGTTCCGAGCACGTTAACGGGGGATAGGCGCGGCGCGTCCCGCCCTATGCTGCTTCGGTGCGCAGCGAAGAAGCCGGCCCCGGCCCGTTGATCAGCGTGATCATCCCGGTCTACCGGGTGCAGGATTCGCTGCGGGCGTGCCTCGACTCGGTGCTTGGCCAGGAATTCGACGCCATCGAGGTGATCGCCGTCGACGATGCGTCGCCCGATGGCAGCGGCGAGATTCTGGACGAATACGCCAAGCGCGACACAAGGGTCCGCGCGGTCCACCTGGAGCGCAACGCCGGCCCGGGCAACGCCCGGAACACCGGCCTTGACCTTGCCCGTGGCGATTACGTGTGGTTCGTGGACGGAGACGACTGGATCTCGGGCGGCGCGCTGGCGGCCATTGCCGGCCGCCTCACCGGCGGGGACCCGGCTGGCCCCCCGGATGTGCTGCTGATCGGGTTCGACCGGGTGCAGCCGTCCGGCCGGGCCGAGCCGAACGCGTGGCGGCACCTCCTCGGCGCCCCGTCCCCGCCGGTCTTCACCCTGCGCGACCGCCCGGACGTGCTGAAGCTGACCATGACGGCCTGGAGCAAGGTCATCCGCCGGGAGTTCATGGCCGGCCTGGGACTGCGGTTCGGGCCGGGAATTCACGAGGACGTCCCGGTCACCTGCACGCTGCTGCTGGCCGCCGAGCGGATCAGCGTGCTGGACCGGGTCTGCTACCACTACCGCGAGGTCCGGCGCGGCGCGCTTACCAGCACCCCCAGCGACGGCAATTTCGCGATATTTTCCCGCTACCACGACGTTTTTGATTTTCTCGCCAAACGGCGTTGCGAGAGCACCCGGTTGCGTACCGCGCTCTTTGACCGGATGGTCTGGCATTACACCGCGGTACTCGGCGACCGGGGGTGCGTGCCGCGCGGGTCCAGGCGGGAATTCTTCCGGCGCGCCGCCAGTGATTTCGCCACCTACCGGCCGGAGGCGTATCGATACCCGCCTGGCGTGCACGGGGTGAAGTACCGGCTGGTGGAACGCGGATCATACGGGCTGTACATGGCGGTTCAGCCGATGAACGAGGCGCGCCTGGCGCTGCGCCGCGCGGTGCGCGGCGCCACCTCTCGGCGATAGGCACCCGCCGGGGTCACCCGTCGTGGCCGTGCGTCTCCCACGACTGGTCCCACAGGCGGATGCCGCCCAGCAGCCCGGCCACGTTCGGCACCCGTGTTCCCTTCTCGCCCAGGTCCTCGTCCTTCAGGTGCCGTGCGTTGCCGCCGCCGACGTACAGGTGGTCGTAGATGAGCATGTCGTCGAACGCGGCGATCGCCTTCCGGACCCGGGTGCGCCAGCGGTGGTTGCCGATCTCCTGGCGCGCGGCGTCGCCGAGCTGGACGTCGAAGGTCTCTGACTTACGGAACGGTCCGTGGGACAGCTCCATGTGCGGGAGCAGCTGGCCCTGCCAGAAGGCGGCGGTACCGCAGCCGGTGCCCAGCGTCATCACGAACTCGAAACCGTCGCCCTTGATCGCGGCGCTGCCCTGCAGGTCCGCGTCGTTGGAGACCCGGGTGGGATGGCCGAACGCCTCCTGCAGGCCCTTCTCCAGCTCGAATCCCGACCAGGCACGGACCAGGTCCGGATCCTGCGGACCGCCCCATTTCGCCCGCGACAGCGCGGGCACCTCCTTGACCGTTCCGGCGCGCACCAGGCCCGGGAAACCGACGGACACCCGGTCGTACGCTGGCAGCTGGCTGGCGAGCTCGCCCAGCGACGCGATCAGCTTCTCCGGTGGGCAGGGATAAGGGGTTTCGATCTTCACCCGGTCCGCGATCATCGTGCCGTCGGCGTCGAGCAGCGCGGCCTTCAGCCCGGTGCCCCCAACATCTATCGCGAGAGTCTTCATGTGCCTATTGTCCGGGTGAACCTGGATCATGTCGCGTAACCACCCCGGCCTGGCTTACTGGTGCTGCCGACCAGCCGGAAACGCTCCGCTACGACCAGGGTGTCGTCGTTGACGGCGAACCCGGCGTCGCCGCGTTCCGCACGCGCCTCGGCGCTGTCCCAGAACCGTTCGTGCCCGGCCCGCCACTGCGCCACCGACTCGTCGCCTTCGCCCTCGTCGAGGACGTGCGGCAGGTCCACGTCGGCGAGCCGTACCACCCGCACCGCGGTCACCTCGATCGCCGCGACCCGGCGGCCGCCTGAGTCCACGACCGCCTGCCGGCGACCGGCCCGGGGCAGCGGCTCACCGGAGCGCTCGTAATCTTGCATCAGGCTCGAGGTTGTGGTTTTCGTCCCGGAGAGGATCGCCGCGACCAGCCGGTCCCGCAGCGGCCCCGGGAAACCGAACTCCGCTGCCGGGAGGTCGTCGAGGTTCACCCGGCCGAGGCTACGCCGCCCGGCGGCCGGGAAGCTGGGTGGCCAGGTGGTGAGCGGTGCGCTGAGCGTGGAGGGCGGCCGGTGCGGCGGTGCCGCGGAAAGGATGCGGTGTGATGCGGCTGGAGGCGGCGGGGGAGGTGTGCTCGGCCTTCCCGGGCCTGCGAATCGACGCCGTGGTGGCGGACGGCTTCTCCGGGCAGGAGCCGTGGCCGGAGGTGGAGGAGGGGCTCACCGCGCTGGAGGCGAGGACCGGCCGGCTGCCGCGGATCAACCCTGCCGTGGACTGCTACAACCTGGTCGCCGCGGAGTCCGGCATAACGGCCGGGGCTTTCGACCTGCGCGAGGTCGTCGGCAACATCGTGATCCGCTTCGCCGACGGCTCCGAGGCGTTCACCCCGCTCGGCGAGGCGGAGACGGTCGAGAACCCGGGCCCCGGAGAAGTCGTCTACACCGACGCGGCCGGCGTACTGACCCGGCGCTGGAACCACCGCGACGCCGAGCGCACCAAGGTCACCGAGGAAAGCGACTGCATCGTCTTCCTGCTGGAGACCGTGGACGAGACTGCTTTCGGTGCGGCGATCGAGGCCGCGGCCGGCCGGCTGGCGTCGCTGCTGCACACCCGTTCGGATGCGGTCGCCGTTTACCCGGTTACCGCCGAAAGCCCGGTCGCCGTCTTCGAGTTCGGCTAGTCCTGGCCGCCATCGATAAGCCTCGGGCCGTGCGGGATACGGTGGGCGGATGCGCAACGGATCCGTGGTTCCCTCGTCCGCCGTCGCCGCCCTCGGGCTGGTCGGCGGGTTCCTCGTCGCCCGGCGCACCGGCCGCCGGCAGCTTGGCGGCGCCGTGTTCGCCGCCGCCGGGGCGTGGTGCGCCCGGGACTGGTACCGGGCATCGGGGCCGGCCGCCACGGCCGGCCTGACCGCGTTGTACGTGGCGGCGATGGGCGGATCGCACCCGCTGGCGAAGAAGGTCGGGGCGTGGCCATCGGTGTTCGCCGTCACCGCGGTGACCGCGGGCGCGGCTGAAATGGTGACGCGCACGATCACCACCCGCTGATCCGGGCCGGGACCGGTGCCGCGGCTGAGGGTCCTACCGCAGTTGGGGGATAACCTCGGCCGCCAGTAGCTCGGCGTGCTCAGCCTGCTCGAACAGCGGTGTGAAGAGGATCAGCTCCGCGCCGGCCTCGGCGACCTGGCGAAGTTCGCGGACGCAGTCCTCGACGGTGCCCGTCACCGCCGCCGCCTCGATGTCAGCCACCCGGCTGCCGTAGATCAGTTCCAGGTCGGCGTTGATCCGCTCGCGGGCGCGGGCCCGGTCCTGGTCCACCGCGATGTAGACGCGCTTGGCGATGGCGAAATCGGTGGCCGGCCGCCCCGCCTCGGCGAGTGCCTCGTGCACGGTCCGCACCTGCTCGGCGAACTTCGCGGTGGGGGAGGAGCCGGCGCCGAAAAAGCCGTCGCCGTGCCGGACGGCACGCCGCAGCGCCGACGGCGCGGACCCGCCGAACCACAGCGGCGGGTACGGCTTCTGGAATGGCTTGGGCTCCATCCCGGCGTCCTTGAGCTGCCAGAATTCCCCGTCGAAGTTCACCCGGGGCTCTGTCCACAGCGCCTTCATCAGCGCCAGCCCCTCGGTGAAGCGGGCGACGTACCGGTCCGGGTCGACGCCGAAGGCGGCGAACGGCCGCCGTTTCCCGCCGGTGCCGACGCCGACCTCGATCCGGCCGCGGCTGAGCTGGTCCAGCGTGCTCAGGCTCTTGGCCAGGTGCACCGGGCTGTACAGCGTGGACACGAACACCACGCATCCGAGCCGCAGCCGCTGGGTGCAGGCGGCGGCGTAGGTCATCGCCTCGACCGGCCCGAGTACCGGCGCCGGGCCGAGCACGTGCTCCAGCGCCCACGCGCTGTCGTAACCCAGCTCTTCGGCACGGGTCAGGTAGGAGCGGAACGCCGGCGGATCGAACGCGCCGTCCAGCCAGAACTGCGGGATGGCGATCGCGAACCTCATAGGCCGCAGCGTATCGGGCGCGCCATCGGAGCGTGGCTCAGCCGCAGGCGGCAAGGATGGCGTCGCTGACCTTGCCCTGGTGCGGCGAGCCCTCGATCCCGGCGGTGAGCAGGTTGGTCAGGTAGGCGACGACGAGCTGCCGACCGGGGTCGGCCCAGCCGAGGCAGCAGTTGGACCCGTTGTGGCCGAACGCGTCCGGGCTGCTGTGCCCGCCCATCGGCCCCGCGCCGCCGAGCTGGAACCCCTGCGACCACCGGATCGGCCGGTTCAGCAGCCGGTCGGTCTCACCGTCGCTGGACGGCACGCGGGCGCCGGCCACCGTGGCCGGGGCGAGCAGCCGGATCCCGTCCAGCTCGCCGCCGCGCAGCAGCATCTGGTAGAAGCGGGCCAGGTCACGGGCGGTGCTGGAGACCGTCGCCGCTGGGACGACGGCCTGCCGGACGGCCCGGTTGTTGAACATGATTTTCCGGGCCCAGCCGTCCAGCCCGTCGGCCCGCACCGGTACGTGCCGTGCCCACAGGCGGCCGGGCAGGCCCAGGTGGGTGTCGGCCAGCCGGAGCGGAGCAAGGATCTCCGCCCGGAGCACCGCGCCGAGGTCATCGCCGGTGACCCGCTGCACCAGCTCGCCGAGGATGAACCCGTAGCTGAGGATGTGGTAGGCGGGGACCTGGCCCGGCGGCGGGTATAGCGGCCGGGCGGTTTCCAGGGCCCGCACCGACACCTGCCAGCTGGTCGCCGTTAGCGCATCGAACCAGATGCTGCGCGCGACGGGAACGCCGGACGGCTGCGGCCTCCAGCAGCCCCGCGGGATCGGCACCGGTCCGCTCCGCGTCCTCGATCCAGCTGCTCAACCCCGTGCCCCTCCCGCTATGACCGGTCGCGATCTGCTCCCCGCGGGCGGGGGCCGCCGGTGATGACCGGCGGTCCGCCCCCCACGGCCGGATCGGGAAACACGGTAGCGGCCGCCCGGCGGCAGCGCCGGGGCTTTTACGTCGTCAACGCCCGGGCCGCGGCCCGGCGGCGCGCTGTCTCGCCGGTCAGCCAGCCGGTCAGCGCGAAGATGATCAGCCCGTTCAGCGCGTGCAGGGCACCGACACCGGCCACCGACTGCCCGGCTGACCCGAGGAGCGGCTGAACGGGGATGGCGAGCACCGCTAGAGCGACAGCCAGCCACAGCGTCAAACGGTGAGTTCGGGCCGGCCGGCTGACCAGCACGGTGATCAGGATCAGCAGCTCCAGCAAGGCGATCACCATGCCGAGCACCGCGTGCGGGCCGTAGGCGTTGTCGGACGGCGTCTTGTCCATCGCGAACGCCCCGAAGCCCGCGAGCGCGAACTGCACCGCGATAGCCAGCATCGTGGTCACGGCCAGGGCGAACAGGGCCGTGTCGGCACGGCCCCACGCCGCGGCCGGGCCGTGACGGGTGCCCGGTGAAGCAGAGTCCTGCGCCAGGGGAGATCCATCCGCCATGCTCGCGCCTCCTTAGCGGGTAACCGGCTCCGGGGGTCAGGGTCGGCGGAGCCTGGGAAACGCCCCCCAGCATGCCGGGGACCGCGGCGGGTTTCGTCCTCCCGCGGACGTCATCGGTGCTACTCCGGACGGAGTACGAGGCCACCAGTGGGGGAGACGCGGCCGGTCGCGGGAGGTGTAACCCGAGGGGATCGCCGGCAGGCCCGCCCCGGGTTCACTCCGGCCAGTGGCTGGCGATCGGGGAACGCTGGCGCAGGTCGTCACGGACGTCCATGCCCAGCCGGCGGGTGTGGAAGCGGTTCATCGCCGCCCCGGCCGCCGCGCCGGTGAGGAACGGCCCGAGCGAGAACGCGCTGCGGGTGGCGCGGCCGGCCAGCCTGCGCTGCAGCAGCCGCCGCAGCGGAGACCCCGCGGCCACCACCAGGCCGGCCGGGGACGCGGTCAGCGATACCCCGCGCCGGTGCGCCCACGCCGCGACGTACGCGGTCATCCGGTCCCCCAGCGGGCCCGGCGCGCGCATCCCGTACACCTCGTGCAATTCGGCGACGAGCTTGATCTCGATACTGACCACGGCCAGCGTCTCGGTCGCCACCTCGACCGGGAACGCCGGCAGCACCGGGAACACCGACCACGCGCCGACGCTGGCGCCCACGGCGGCCGTCGCCCGCGACGCGCCCTCGATCAGCGCCTCCGCCACCTGCTCCGGTGACTTGCCCGGGAAGTGGCGCCGGAGCGTCGCCTGGTCGCGGATCGGCAGCCGCGGTGCGGTCGCCAGCACCTGATCGGCTAGCCAGCGGCTGCCGAGCCGGGTGCCCCGGCCGGCGGTGCGCACCCCGCGGCCCAGCCGCCGCGCGGCGACCTCCATGGTCCGGCTGACACCGGACAGCAGCGCGCCCCGCCAGCCGCCGGACCGCCGCTGCTCTTCCTCACTGGAGCCGACCAGCTCGGCGACCCGTTCGGGCAGGTCGGACTTAGCCGGGACGCCGGGCCCGGCGTCCGCTCCCTGCCCGTCGCCCTGCCCGTCGCCAAGAGCGTCGCGCTGCCCGTTGCCCTGTCCGTCGCCTTGTCCGTCGCCTTGTCCGTCGCGCTGTCCGTTGCCGTCGCCGCCGCCGCGGGCGGTGTCTCCTGGTCCGTCACCCATCCCTGCCACGAAGTACTCCCTACCCCAGATCGGAAACAGCACCGACCCGCCACCGATGGCGGCGCCAGCGGCTGCATCCCCGCGACGCCATCCAACCGCATCCGGCCCCGCGCCGCGGCCGCGATCGGCGGCGATTCGGGCGCGCTGAGTACCCTAGGCTCCGTGAAGGCTGGTGCGGCGCTCATTCTTTCGGCGGATCCCGGCGACGCGGCGCGCCGTGCCGTGGCTGAGGCGCGGAAACCGCTCGGGGGGGCGCCCCCGACATTCGCGGTGATGTTTGCCTCGCCGCATTTCCTCGGCACGGCGGAGGAGCTGGTAGCGGCGGTCGCCGCGGAAACCGGACCGCTGCCGTTGATCGGCTGCGTCGCGGAGTCGGTGGTCGGAGGTGACCGCGAAGTCGAGTCCGAGCCGGCCGTGTCGCTGTGGCTGGCGGCCGGTGCCGACGACGTCGAGACGTTCGAGATGGACTTCGTCCGGACGGCCAGCGGCGGCGCCTTCGGCGGCTACCAGTTCGGGCGCGAGCCGTCCGGCATCCACCTGATGATCTGCGACCCGTTCACCTTCCCGGCCGACGACCTGGTGGCGCATCTCAACGAGCACGTCCGCGGCACGGTGGTGATGGGCGGGATGGCCAGCGGGGCGGCGCAGGCCGGCCAGACCCGGCTGTTCCTGAACGGCCGGGTCCGCTCCGAGGGCGCGGTCGGCGCCTACCTGCCGGGGGCGGAGGTTCACCCGCTGGTCTCCCAGGGGTGCCGCCCGATCGGCGAGGCCTACACCACCACGCGTTGCGACGGCAACGTGCTGTACGAGCTGGGCGGGCGGCCGCCGCTGACCCGGCTGCAGGAACTGGCCGCCGAGCTGCCCGCTCGGGAGCGGGAGCTGCTCAGCAAGGGCGTGCACGTCGGGAAAGTGATCAATGAGTACCAGGCCGAGCAGGGCCAGGGTGACTTCCTGATCCGCGGAGTGGTCGGCGCCGACCCGGAGTCGGGCGCGATCGTGGTCGGCGACGAGGTGGACGTGGGCCAGACCGTGCAGTTCCACGTCCGGGACGCCGGCTCGGCGGACGAGGACCTACGCCGGGCGCTGGAACGCGAGCTCGCTGCCCTCGGCGACCGCCAGGCCGCCGGCGCGCTGCTGTTCACCTGCAACGGCCGCGGTTCACGGATGTTCTCCAAGCCCGACCACGACGCGGGCCTGCTCGCCGAGATGCTCGGCCCGATCCCGGTCGCCGGGTTCTTCTGCGCCGGGGAGATCGGGCCGGTCGGCGGCCAGAACTTCCTGCACGGCTTCACCGCGTCCGTCGCCGTCTTCCCGCCGGGCGAACCCGCCTGAGACCCCCGGCGCGACGCCGCGCGGCGGCCGGTGCGCATCGTCGCGGGGGTGCCGGACGGGCCTGCGGCCGGCCGCTGAGCCGTTATGAATCGTCTCCGTTCTCCAGCGCTTCAGCCGGGGGCGCGGGAGAGGGCAGCTGAACCTTCGCCGCCGCCTCCGCCGCCAGGCGCAGCGTGTCGCCGTCGGCGAGCGCGACATCGGTGCCCGGCAGCACCCGGTCACCGCGCACGAAGGTGCCGTTGGTGGAGTACTCGTCCCGGACCGTCGCCCGGCCGGTGTCGTGCACGGTGACGGTGGCGTGCCGCCGGGATACGTCCTCGAACCGGGCAAAGGCCGCCGCGACCAGCGATTCCTCCGGATCCCTGCCGAGGGTGAGCGATGTGCCCGCCGGGATGTCCACGTTCCCGGTCGGGAAGCTGAGCCGCATCACCACCAGCGAGGTGACGGTCGACGGGAACCGCAGCGGGCGCCCGCACCGGGTGCAGTTGCCGGACTGGCGCCGCACCGGGGCGCCGCACGCCGGGCAGGTCTCCGGCGGCCCGGGGGGCGCAGCGGAGCGCATGTCCTCCAGCCGGATCCGCTCATGCATGATCGTCGGCGGCGACGGCCGGTCAGAGTCGGCTGCGCGGGCGCGGGTCAGGTTCACCCCGCAGGTGACGCAGACGAGGTCGTCCGGCTCGACCTCGGACCCGCAGGAAGGGCATTTCAGCGCGGCCATTGGATGCCCTCAGCGGCCGTCACCATGCCCTGTTGCTCCCGGTTAGCTCTGGTCAATACTGGTAGCTCCTGATCTCGTCGGCGGCGCCGGTCTTGCGGCCCGCCGCCGGTGGCGGGGCGGTTTCTGGTTGCGCCGCGCCGCCGACCGGGAGAGCGTAACGCGGTGCCCGCCCGGCCCGGAAGGGCGGGTCGACAGTTCGAGGAGGGCGCGCATGTCCGCGCTCCCGTTGTCGTTCGCCTGCCGGGAATACGACCGGATGAAAGCCATCCAGCTTCCGGCACCACTCCATCTACATCAACGCGGAATGCGGCATCGATGCTCCCTTGGACCCGGTCCGCAAGCGGGTGGGGACGCCGGGGTACCAGGTCACCGCCGGGCTCTTCCGGCTTAGCGGGGCAGCCGCCCGGGCTGGCCGGCCTGCCCTCGCCTTATCGGCCGGACTCGAAGGCGCCGCCGGGGGAGGCCGCGCCGGCGGCGGGCACCGACTCGCCATTGGTGCGGGCGGGTTGCTTGCCCCGGACCAGCCGCCCCACGTCCGCCCGGAGCTGGACGAACGCGGGCAGCTCCTTGGTGGCGATCTGGTCTCGCGGCTCCGGCAGGGTGACCGGGAGTTCGGCCGCGACCCGGCCCGGTGCGTGGCTGAGGACCACGACCCGGTCGCCGACGTAGACGCTCTCGTCGATGTCGTGGGTGACGAACACGATGATGATGTCCCGGTCCCGGCGCACCCGCAGGACGAGATCCTCCAGATCCTCGCGGGTCTGCGCGTCCACCGAGCCGAACGGCTCGTCCATCAGCAGCAGCACCGGCTGGTAGGCCAGCGCCCGGGCGATGGCGACCCGCTGCTGCATTCCGCCCGACAGCTGCCACGGGTGCCGGTTCGCGGCCTTTTCCAGCCCGACCGACTCCAGCGCCGACTGCGCGGCCTCGCGGCGCGACGCGCGGCTGTTGTTCTTGTGCAGCAGCGGCAGCGCGACGTTGTCGCGGACGCTCAGCCACGGGTACAGCGACCGGCTGTAGTCCTGGAAGACGACCGCGAGCCCGTCCGGTACGCCGGTCACCGGCTCGCCGTTGAGCGTGACCTTGCCGCCGCCGGGCTGGATCAGGCCCGCGATGCAGCGCAGCAGAGTGGACTTCCCGCAGCCGGACGGGCCGACCACGCTGACCAGCTCGCCCCGGTCGGCCCGCAAGCCGACACCGTCCAGGGCCAGGTGCGCGTTTGCCCCGCGCCCGTACGAGTGGCGCAGATCCGCTACCTCAAGCACGTTGTTCCCCTCATTCCGCGATCCGCCGGGCGCCACGGTGCCATCGCAGCGCACGGCGCTCCACCGCTGCCAGCAGCGCATTCAGCACGATCCCGAGGATGGCGAGCAGCACGATCCCCGACCACAGCATGGTCAGGTCGAACGAGCTCGACGCGTTGTTCATCTCGTAGCCGACGCCGTTGCTGCTGCCGACCAGTTCGGCGAACACCATCAGCAGCACGGCCAGGGACACGCTCAGCCGCAGCCCGGCGAACATCCGGGGCATCGTCGCCGGCACGATCAGCCGGGTCAGGCGCTGGCGCGCGGGAACCGCGAACACCCGCGCGGTCTCCACCTGCAGTGGGTCCACCGACCGGGCTCCGTCGATCGTGTTCAGCAGGATCGGCCAGATCGTGCCGAAGGCGATGAACGCGATCTCCATCTCGGTCCCGAGCTTGAAGATCGCGATGAACACGGTGACCAGCGCTACCGGCGGCATTGTCCGGGCGAACTGCAGCAGCGGGTCGGCGAAGCCGGAGATGGCCGCGGAGCGCCCGAGGGCTATCCCGGCCGGGATGCCGATGCCCGCCGCGATCGCCAGCCCGCCGAGGATGCGGGCGAGGCTCGGCAGGATGTTCCCGGCCGCGTCCCCGGTCAGGAACAGGTGCGCGGGCGGGCCGGAGAACCACTGCTGGTGCATCCGGGCCACGATCGCCGACGGCGCGGGGAAGAACGGGCTATGGTGCACGCTGGTCCACAGCTGCCACAGCCCGACGGCGACCACCAGCACGGCGATCCGCAGCAGCCAGTTCCTCACCGGTCGGCCCCCGCGTACGCGTGGTGCCAGCGGAAGGCGCGCCGCTCCGCGAGGACCAGCGCGCCGTTGAGGGCGACGCCCAGGATGCCGGCCCACAGCGCGGCGGCCAGCACGAGGGCGTTGTTGCCGCCGCTGCTGTTGGCGTCGGCGATGAACGCGCCGATCCCGTTGCCGTTAATCCGGCCGGTGATGATCCCGGTGCTGATGTTGAGGATGATCGCGATCGATGACGCCAGCCGGATCCCGGTGGCGATGAACGGGCCCGCGTTGGGCAGCGACACCCGGCGGATCACCTGCAGCGGGCCGAACCCGAAGACCCGCAGCGTCTCCTTCGCCAGCGGGTCCACGTCGTCCAGGCCGTAGATGGTGCCGAACAGCACCGGCCACAGCGCCGCGTACACGATCAGCGTGACGTTCATCCGCAGCCCCGCGCCCAGGAGCAGCGCGACCAGCGGGATGAGCGCGATCGAGGGGATCGGCCGGAGGAACTCCACCAGCGCGCGGGTGGCGGCGCGCACCCCGGGAACGCTGCCCAGCAGGACCCCGAGCGGAACCCCCACCGCCACCGTGATGGCCATCGCCACCGCCCACGCCAGCAGGGTGGCGCCGAAGTCGCCCACGAAGTGCGCGTTCCCGGCGAGCCCCACCGTCCGGGCGAACACCGTCGACAGGGCGGGCAGCACCGACGTGCTGATGATCCCCAGCCGGCTGACCGCCTCGGCGAGCAGGGCGAATATCAGCACGCCCGCCGCGCCGCGGACCCATCGGCCGTGCCGCCCCGCGGTCCGGCGTAGCAGGCGACCCCGGGCGCCGCGCGCGCCGTCGTCCCGGGTCGGGGAGACAGCCGATTCAGTCAGGGGCATGGCCGGTCATCCACTCGGCGTCATCGGCGATATCGGGGCGGTGACATGGGCGGTCAGTGGAAGAGCATAGAACTCGCGTTGAACCGGCTCTTCAGCAGCCCGCCGGCGAACATCAGGTCGGCGATCCGCTGCTCCCGGCTGGCGCTCACCGTGGACGGATAGTTGTCGACGCCGATCTGGGCCGCCACCTGCGGGCTGATCTTGGAGTAGGTGGGCAGCACCTGCCGCACCATCGCCGGGTCGCTGTCGGCCAGTGCCTGTCCCTTCTCGACCGCGCGCTGGAAGGCCCGCGCGGTAGCCGGGTTCTTCTGGGTCCACGACTGGGTGGCGAAGTAGCCCGACAGCGGCAGGGCCGCGGTCGGCCCGGCGCACTGATCGCTCACCTCGGTGGCGTGCAGCTTGTTCTTCGCCTGGGTGAGGAACGGCTCGACGACGCTGATCGCATCCACCCGGCCGGCCGCCAGGGCCGAGCCCATCTGCGGGAACGGGACCGCCACGTACTTCACCGACGCGGGGTTGACGCCATCGGCCTTCAGCACGGCATTGGCCGCGAGCGTCTGGATGTTGTTGGTGAGGTTGACCGCGACGGTCTTCCCGGCCAGTTGCGCCGGTGTGGTGATGCCCGACCGCGGCAGCGCGAGGATGCTGTAGGTGTGCGGGGCGCAGGCCGATGCGTCCGCCAGCAGGCTCAGCTTGACCGCTCCGCGGTTCTGCGCCTCGATAAACGACACGTAGTTGCCGCCGTCGATGACGTCCACGCTGCCGGAGACCATCGAGGCCAGCGCCGTGGTGCTCTGCGCGACGATCTTGTCGGTCACGTTCAGGCCCTGCTGGCGGAAGTAGCCCTCCTTGAGGGCGATGAAAAAGCCGGCGGTGTCGGTCACCGGCAGCGCTGCGACCGTGACATCCCGGGATCCGGTCCCGCTGCCGGATCCGGATCCCGACCCGCAGGCCGCGGCCACGGTGGCGATCGCGAGAACGCAAGCGGTGAGTGCGAGGGGGGCACGCCGGGGTTTCATTTGCGCTCCTAGGACGGCTGGCTCGGGCGCCGCTCAGGGAAGAGCCTAACGGTCCGACGTCAAACCGTCGCGTATCGTACAACAGGGCCGTAACCAGGCATTCCGGGTCGGTCCCTCGCCGGGGCCGCCGCCCCCGCTCAGCCGGGCAATGGCCGCCGTGTGCCACCGTTGTGGACGCACCGCCCGCCCAGCTGTGAAGGGGAACGCCGTGGATATCAGGCCTGTCCGCCGGGTCGTCACCGGTCATGATCACGATGGCCGCGCGGTGGTGGTCACCGACGGGCCCGCGGCGAGCGTGCTGCACCGCCCCAGCCGCCCCGGTGTGGCGCTGACCGACCTGTGGGAGACCCCGGGCGAGCCGTCGATCGAGGTCGACGGCGACCCCGCTGACCGGCCGGTGGTGCTGCACCCGCCGTCTGGCGGGACGGTGTTCCGCGTCATCCAGTTCGATCCGGAGGACCAGCAGCAGCTGGCCACCGTGGACGCCGGGGCGGCGTTTTCCACGATGGGAGCGGCCAGCAAACTGGTCGCGAACGGGCGGCACCCGTACATGCACCGTACCGACACGGTCGACTACGCGATCGTCCTGCAGGGCTCCATCACCATGCTGCTCGACGACGAAGACGTCGAACTCGGCCCCGGCGACGTCGTCGTGCAGAACGGCACCAACCACGCGTGGTCCAACCGCGGCGACGTCCCGTGCTTCATCGCCTTCGTGCTCATCGACGCCGCCGGCCAAGACGCCGCAGGTGAAGACGCCGCGGGCCAAGAGGCCGCCCGGCACGACGCGGCCGGTTAGCGCCGCCGGTCACGACGCCGCCGGCTGGACCCCGGGGTTAGCTCGTCATGGCCTCGACGGCGAACGGCTTCTTGAGCAGGCCGAACTGGTGCATGACGTCGGCGACGCGCTGGATGGGCACGGGGTCCAGCCGGTTCGGGTAGGTGTCGAGCGTCACCACCGAGGCCATCGGCTTATCGACCTTGAGGAAGCTGGTGATGGCGCTCTGGCAGGCGGCCCTGCTGGTGTCCGCCAGGATCTGCCCGCGGCCGACGGCGCGGCTGAACGCCGCCGCGGTGCGCGGGTTCTTGGTGGCCCAGTCCCGGGTCACCAGGTAACCGGAGATGGGCAGGTTGGCGGTCGGGCCGGTGCCGGTGTCATACAGCGTCTGCGCGCCGATGCTCGATTTCGCCTGGGAAAGAAACGGCTCGTCAAACCACGCCGCGTCCACGTCGCCACGTTTCAGGGCGGGAGCCATTTCCGGGAAAGGCATCGCTACCTGTTTCACCGCCGACGGCGGCAGGCTGTACGCCGAGAGCATCGAGTCGATCAGCAGCGACCCGACGTTTCCGAGGATGTTTGCGGCCACCGTCTTCCCATGCAGATCCGTGACGGATTTGATCGGCGAGCCGGCCGCGACCAGCACCTCCTGGGAATGTGGCTGGGAAACAGATCCGGGGGCAAGTATGCGCCACGAAATCGCGCCCGAGCCACGTGCCTGGGCAAGGATGTAAGAGGCGTACGCACCCGCCGTGACATCAACGCCGCCATGAAGCTGGTTGGCGATCGCGGTGGTACTGGAGACCACCGGAGCGATATTCACCTTCAGTCCCTCGTCGGCGAAATACCCTTGCTGCTGCGCCAGGTACAGTCCCATATTCGTGAGGGCCTTCACCGTCGCCACGGTCAGCTCTGGCTGCTCGACCTTGGACGACGATGCCCGCGTGGTACCGCATCCCGCGCAGGTCAGTGCGGCGGCTGTCAGCAGGGCCCGCCGCGACATGCCAGCTTGCCGTTCCGTTACATTCACCATTCGGCCACCATCGGATTCCTGCACCCCGCCGGCTGTTTCCAGACGCCATGCATTTGCGGCATGACAACGCCGGAGAATAGCAAGCCGCCCTGGTGAGCCACCGGTCAGGCCCGATCGGCCTACCGGCCGGCGCGGTCACGCGGACAGGCCGATCCGCGCGCCGATGGCCGGCAGCCGACCGTCCATTGCGCTATGCGTTCCACAGCTCCCGGGTCGCGAGGCCGGCGCCCTCGGCGAGGGCCGCCAGTTTTGCCCAGGTGATCTCAGGGTGACCGGTGCGGGTACCCAGGCCGCAGTCCGTTCCGGCGATGACGTTCTCCCGTCCGACCGCCTCCGCGTAGCGGATCAGCCGCTGGGCGACCAGTCGCGGGTGCTCGACCAGGTCGCTGGCGTGGCCGACGACCCCCGGCA
>JBPYFL010000020.1:0-2539 GCA_051986485.1 Streptosporangiaceae bacterium
CCGAGCTCCATCGGGTCGCCGAGCCGGCCCACCGGGATGGTCGCGGCGATCGGCGCCAGCTGCTCCTGCAGCGCCTTGTCGCCCTCGGGGCTTCGCCCCGCGCCCGCGATGATCCTGGAGGTGAGGAACATTCCGGGGAGTACCAGGTTGATCGTGATGCCGTCCTTGGCCAGGTCCGGCATGAGGGACTTCACCAGCCCGGCGATGCCCGGCCGGAGCGAGTTGGACAGGTCGATGCCCCCGACCGGCTGCTTCACCGAGCTCGACTGGATCCCGACGATGCGGCCCCAGCTCCGGCGGCGCATGTAGGGCACGACCTCGCGGACGAACCGGACGAAGTTCAGCGTGACCACCTCGAACGCCAGCCGCCAGTCCTCGTCGGTGAAGTCCGCGAAATAGCCCCTGGCCGGGCCGCCGGAGTTGTTGACCAGCACGTCCACCCCGCCGAACCGCTCCGCCGTAGCCGCGACGACGCTGTGGATCCCCGCGGCGCTGGTGAGATCGGCCGGCACTGCCAGCACCTCGGCCCCGGTCTCCCGCCTGATCTGGCCGGCCGCCTCCTCCAGGTCCGCCTCGGTCCGCGCGCAGATGGTGACCCGCGCCCCCTCGCGCGCCAGCGCTAGCGCCGAGGCCTTGCCCAGGCCCTTGCTCGACGCGGCAACAAGCGCGACCTTGCCAGCCAGTCCGAGATCCACGGCTCTCCCTACGGTGCGGTGGCACTGGCCATGACCCGGCGGGTCAGGTCCATTTTCCGGGGCGCGGCCACACCCTCATCGTGGAATGCGCGCAGCGCCGGGTCGTCGCCGGGGACGAGCGCCGCGGCTTCTTTCCACATGGCGCGCTCCTGGTCGCGCCAGCCGGGACGCTCGCGGACCTCGATGTCGGCGAAGCCGGCGCCGGCCAGCCCGGCGCGCAGGTCTACGTGCCGCAGCCGGGCGGACAATCGTTCGTCACCGGGGTGATGCGGCTCCCAGCAGGTCAGCACCACCCGACCGCCGGGGGCCAGGATCCGCCGGATCTCGCGGTAGGCGGCCTCCGGCTGCGGCGCGAACTGGATCGCATCGACGCACAGCACCGCGGCGGCCGAGCCGTCCGCCAGGCCGGTCGCGCCGAGGTCGCCGACGCGGAAGTCCGCCGTGGCGCCGAGCCGCCGGGCCTGCTCGCGAGCCTGCCGTACCGCCTCGGCGGAGAAGTCCACGCCGATCAGCCGGGCCCCGGTGCGGCCGGCGATCTCCAGGCCGTAGCCGCCGCGGCCGCAGGCCAGGTCGACCAGGGTCCCCCCGGCGGACAGGCGCAGCGCTGCCACCGCCTCGGCGATCCCGTCCCAGCCGAGCAGGCTGGTGGACAGCAGGTGCGGCGGCAGCCCGAGATGCCGCTGCTGGATCTCATCCTTGGCCGGCGAGGTCGTCATGTCCGCGTACCAGCTGTCGAAATACCCGGCCGACCGGTCCGGGCCGGGATCCCTCGCCTCCTCCTCGGCCCGTCGCTCGCTCACAGGCGGGTCACGCCGATCATCGAATCCCGGCTGACCAGCCCGGCCAGCTCCGCCACGGCCATGCCCTCGGTTCCCGGCGGGCGTTGCGGCAGGACCAGGTAGCGGACCTCCGCAGAGGAGTCCCACACCCGGATCTCGACGTCTTCGGGCAGCTCGCAGCCCATCTGGGCGAGCAGCGTCCGGGGCTCTCGCACCATCCTGGCGCGGTACGGCGGGTCTTTGTACCAGGCCGGCGGTAGCCCGAGTGTGGGCCACGGGTAACAGGAGCACAACGTGCACACGATCACGTTGTGCACGGCTTGTGTGTTCTCCACAACCACCATGTGCTCGCCCTCCGCGCCGCCGAAGCCAAACTCGGCGATCGCGGCCGTGCCATCCGCCAGCAGGCGCTGCCGGTACTCCGGATCGGTCCAGGCCCGGGCCACCACCTTGGCCCCGTTCATCGGGCCGATCTCGGTTTCGTAGCGGCGGGTGACCCGCTCGATGAACCCCTCGGGCACCAGCCCGCGCTCGGTCAGCAGTGCCTCCAGCGCGGCGACCCGCTGCTCGACCGGCGCCATCGGTGCCGGGTGGTTTGCGTCCCCGCGCTGCTTTCCCCGCCCCTGGCGCTCCGCGCTCCCGCCCCCACTCATGCTGGCTCCAGATAGCTGTCCCACAGGTCCACGTGCACCCCGACGCCGCGCTGCCCGTCGCGCCATAGGCTCGCGGCGTCGAAGCGGACCGAATATGTCGCTTCATAACGCCTGGCGGTGCCGTGCGCTTCGATATCGGGCAGCGAATACGTGCCATCCAGCCGTACCACGACGCCTTCCTTGCCGCGGATGTAGCGCGGGCACCGGGTGTGGCCGGGAGTATGCCACTCGCGCACCCGGACCCGGTCACCGATACCGAACCGGCGCTCACCTGGGCCGGCACCTGGATCGGTGACCGGCGGCGCGAGCACCGGACCGCTGAGCGGGAACGAGCCGCCCGCGCGCGCCTCGAGGTCCTCGCGGGTGAGCAGCCCGTGCTCGACGGCCAAGGTGGCGGCCGCGGTGAGCCAGT
>JBPYFL010000021.1:0-79675 GCA_051986485.1 Streptosporangiaceae bacterium
TACGAGGGCGCGACCATGGAGTGGGTGGACGGCAACATCGGCTCCAAGGTGACGATGAAGTACCCGGCCGTGTACCTGATGGGTGAGCACGCCAAGGGCGAGACGCTGTCGGTCGCGTTCGCCGGCGAGGGCCAGCACCAGGACGCGGGCGCGAAGATGGTGCACTGTGCGCCGCTGACCTCCAGCAGCATCGTGTCGAAGTCGGTCGCGCGCGGCGGCGGCCGCACCTCCTACCGCGGACTGGTCCAGGTCCAAGAGGGCGCCGGCCACTCGAAGTCCACGGTGAAGTGCGACGCGCTGCTGGTGGACACGGTGAGCAGGTCCGACACCTACCCCTACGTGGACGTCCGCGAGGACGACGTGGAGATGGGGCACGAGGCCAGCGTCTCCAAGGTCTCCGAGGACCAACTCTTCTACCTGATGAGCCGCGGCATGACCGAGGACGAGGCGATGGCCACCATCGTCCGCGGCTTTGTCGAGCCGATCGCGCGCGAGCTGCCGATGGAGTACGCGCTCGAGCTGAACCGGCTGATCGAGATGCAGATGGAAGGAGCCGTCGGCTGATGGCGGGTGCGTCCAGCAATCCCGCCGCGACCGTGCAGCACGCCGTGGAGACGGGAACCCCCGTCTCCCGGCTGCACGCGTTCGCGTCCTACGACGTCGCCGACTTCCCGGTGCCGACCGGGCGCGAGGAGGAGTGGCGGTTCACCCCGCTGCGCCGGCTGCGCGGCCTGCACCAGGGCGAGGCACACCCGACCGCTGCGGCCCGGGTGGTGACCGAAGCCGACGCGCCGCCCGAGGTCCGGGTGGAAACCGTCGGCCGGGACGACCCCCGGATCGGCCGCGTCTACACCCCGGCCGACCGGGTGAGCGCGCTGGCCTACGGATCGTTCAGCCAGGCAACCGTGATCACGGTCCCGAAGGAGGCGGTCGCGTCCCGGCCGACGCTGCTGTCGGTGTACGGCAAGCAGGAGGCCGGTGACGGTGCCGCGGAGGGCGCGGCCGCCGAGTTCGGCCACCTCCTGGTGGAGGTGCAGCCGTTCGCCCAGGCCGTGCTGGTCCTCGATCACCAGGGCAGCGCCACCTACGCCGACAACGTCGAGTTCTCGGTGGGGGACGGCGCGTCGCTGTCGGTGGTGAGCGTGCAGGACTGGGCGGACGACGCGGTGCACCTGTCGCATCACCACGCCCGCCTCGGCCGCGACGCCCGGTTCAAGCATGTGGCCGTCACCCTCGGCGGTGACGTCGTCCGGATGGTGCCGTCGGTGCGCTACGACGGCCCGGGCGGCGACGCGGAGATGTTCGGCGTCTTCTTCATCGACGCCGGGCAGCACCTCGAGCACCGGCTTTTCGTCGACCACGCGGTGCACAGCTGCCGCAGCCGCGTCAGCTACAAGGGCGCGCTGCAGGGGGAGGACGCACACGGGGTGTGGATCGGCGACGTGATGATCCGGCCGGAGGCAGAAAAGACCGATACCTACGAGTACAACCGGAACCTGGTGCTCACCGACGGCACCCGGATGGACTCGGTGCCGAACCTGGAGATCCTGACCGGCGAGGTGATCGGGGCCGGCCACGCCAGCGCCAGCGGGCGGCTGGAGGACCACCACCTCTTCTACCTGATGGCGCGGGGAATCCCGTACCAGGAGGCACGGCGGCTGGTGATCCGCGGCTTCTTCGGCGAGCTGATCGACCGGATCGAGGTTCCCGAGGTGCGCAGCCGGGTAGCCGAGGCCGTCGAGGCCGAACTGGAGAGGTCCGCGTGATGGCCGGAGAAGGTTTCGTCCGCGCCTGCGCATTGTCCGACATCCCGGACGAGGGGGTGATCGGCGTCGAGATCGACGGCAACCCGGTCGCCATGGTCCGGATCGAGGGCGAGGTATTCGCCCTGCGCGACGTGTGCACGCACGAGGAAGTGGCGCTGTCCGAGGGCGAGGTCTACGACCACACCCTCGAATGCTGGCTGCACGGCTCGTGCTTCGACCTCCGCACCGGCGAGGCGACCGGCCCTCCGGCCACCCAGCCGGTGGCCACCTACCCGGTGAAGATCGACGGGGAGGACGTTCTCGTCTCCCTCGACGACGTGAATCAGTAACGCACCCGGCAGCCCCGGGCGGCAACCAGATATGACCTAGCAGGAGATGCAGAGAAACCGATATGTCCACCCTTGAGATCCGTGACCTGCATGTGAGTGTCGAGGCCCAGTCCGGCCAGGCGGCGGGAGCCGGCCCGGCGCTGCCGGGTGCCGCGGATGCGGCGGCGAGCGCGAGCAACGGCGCCAGCCGGAGCCGTGAGATCCTCCGCGGCGTCGACCTGACCATCAAACCGGGGGAGACGCACGCGATCATGGGCCCGAACGGCTCGGGCAAATCCACCCTCGCCTACGCGATCGCCGGCCACCCCAAGTACCAGGTGACCCAGGGGAGCGTGACCCTGGACGGCAAGGACGTCCTCGGCATGACGGTGGATGAGCGGGCGCGCGCGGGGCTGTTCCTGGCGATGCAGTACCCGGTCGAGGTCCCGGGCGTGTCGGTGTCGAACTTCCTGCGCACCGCCGTGACCGCGGTGCGCGGCCAGGCGCCGAAACTGCGCGACTTCGCGAAGGAACTGCGCTCGGCGATGGCGGCCCTGTCGATCGATTCGTCGTTCGCGGAGCGCAACGTGAACGAGGGCTTCTCCGGCGGCGAGAAGAAGCGGCACGAGATCCTCCAGATGGAACTCCTCAAGCCGGTCGTCGCGGTGCTGGACGAAACCGACTCCGGCCTCGACATCGACGCGCTGAAGGTGGTCGCCGAGGGCATCAACCGGTTCCGGGCGGAGCCGGGCCCGGACGGTGATCCGGACCGGAGCGTGCTGCTGATCACCCACTACACCCGGATCCTCCGCTACGTGACGCCCGACTTCGTGCACGTGTTCGTCGGCGGCCGGATCGTGGACGAAGGCGGCCCGGAGCTGGCCGAGGCGCTGGAGACCGAGGGCTACGAGCGGTGGACCAATCCGGCGGAGGTCTCGCCATGACAGTTTCAGCGCAGCGCCAGCAGGCCGGCGGCCCGGCACCGCTCGACGTGGAAGCGATCCGCGCCGACTTCCCGGTGCTCGCCCGGCGGGTTCGCGGCGACCGGCCGCTGGTTTACCTCGACTCCGGGGCGACGTCGCAGAAGCCGTGGCAGGTTCTCGACGCCACCCGGGACTTCTACGCCACGCACAACTCCGCGGCTCACCGCGGCGCGCACCTGCTCGGCGAGGAGGCAACCGACGCCTACGAGCAGGCGCGGGCGCGGGTCGCCGCCTTCATCGGCGCGCGGCCGGAGGAGGTGGTGTTCACCAAGAACGCCACCGAGGCGATCAACCTGGTCGCGTACGCGATGAGCAATGCGGCCACGGCGGGTGGCGCCGCCGAGGGGTTCCGGGTCGGCCCGGGCGACGAGGTGCTCATCACCGAGGCCGAGCATCACGCCAACCTGGTGCCCTGGCAGCAGCTGTGCCAGCGCACCGGGGCGACGCTGCGCTGGTTCAACGTGCTCCCGGACGGCCGCATCGACCTGGACCAGGCGGGCGAGCTGATCAACGAGCGCACGAAGATCCTCGCGATCACCCACCAGTCCAACGTGACGGGCGTGGTGCCGCCGCTGGCCCACTTCGCCGAGCTGGCGCACGAGGTGGGCGCGATGGTGCTTGCCGACAGCGCCCAGGGGGTGCCGCACCAGCCGGTCGACGTGGCCGCGCTCGGCGTCGATTTCCTGGCCTTCTCCGGGCACAAGATGCTCGCCGACTACGGGATCGGGGTGCTGTTCGGCCGCAGCGAGCTGCTGGACGCGATGCCGCCGTTCCTCACCGGCGGCTCCATGATCGAGATTGTCCGGATGGAGGGCAGCACGTTCCTGCCCCCGCCGCAGCGGTTCGAGCCGGGCGTTCCGCCCGCCGCCCAGGCGGTCGGGCTCGCCGCGGCGTGCGACTACCTGTCCGCGCTGGGCATGCAGAACGTCGCGGCACATGAGGAGTCGCTCACCGGGCACGCGCTGGAGTCGCTGGGGTCTATCCCCGGCGTGCGGATCCTCGGGCCGGACACCAGCACCAAGGACCGCGGCGGCGCGGTGTCGTTCGACGTCGAGGGGGTACACCCGCACGATGTCGGCCAGATCCTCGACGAGCTCGGCATTGCGGTGCGCGCCGACCACCACTGCGCGTGGCCGCTGCACCGGGCGCTGGGCGTCCCGGCCACCACCCGTGCCTCGTTCTACCTGTACAACACGCACGCGGAGGTGGACGCGCTGGCCGAGGGCGTGAGCTATGCCAAGCGGTTTTTCGGTGCGTAAGGCGGAAGACGCCCGCCCGGCCCGACGTTAAGGCGGTGTGATGCAGTTCCAGTCGATGTACCAGGAGATCATCCTGGATCACTACCGCAACCCGCACCACTACGGGCTGCGGGAGCCGTACGACGCTGAGGTGCACCACGTGAACCCGCTGTGCGGCGATGAGGTCACCCTGCGGGTCAGCCTCAAGGACACCGGCTCCGATCCGGTCGTGGCTGACGTGTCCTACGACTCGCTGGGCTGCTCGATCAGCCAGGCAAGCACCTCGGTGCTGACCGACCTGCTGATCGGCAAGCCGGTTTCCGAAGCCATGCAGATCCACCAGCATTTCGTGGAGCTGATGCAGTCGAAGGGCCAGGGGGAGCCGGACGAGGACGTGCTGGAGGATGCGGTCGCGTTCGCGGGCGTGTCCAAGTACCCGGCCCGGATCAAGTGCGCCCTGCTTAGCTGGATGGCCTGGAAAGATGCCACCGCGCGGGCGCTGGACCAAGCGGCGTGACGTGGAGGTCATAGGCAGATGACGGAGCACACCACCACCGAGTCCGAAGACCAGGTGCAGCCAGCCCAGCCGGACGGGCAGCAGGCCCAGCCGGACGGGCAGCCGGAGAACGCCGCGCCCGGTGACGCGGCCAACGAAGACGTGCTCGAGGCGCTCCGCGACGTCGTCGACCCGGAGCTTGGCATCAACGTCGTCGACCTCGGTCTCGTCTACGGCGTCGAGCTGGGCGACGACAAGGCGGCGACGATCGACATGACCCTCACCAGCGCCGCCTGCCCGCTGACCGACGTGATCGAGGACCAGGCGCGCGAGGCGCTGGAGGGCATCGTGCCGGACTTCCGGATCAACTGGGTCTGGCTGCCCCCGTGGGGCCCGGAGAAGATCACCGAGGACGGCCGCGAGCAGCTCCGCGCGCTCGGCTTCAACGTCTGACCGCGGGGCCCTAACCGCGGGGCGCTGACCGCGGGGCCTTGGCTGCGGGCCTTGGCTGCGGGCCTTGACTGCGGGCCTTGACTGCGGGCCCTGACTGCGGGGCGCTGCCCCGCCGGGGCGTCGTTACCCGGAGTCCGGCAGCCGGACGAGCATCTTGCCGGTGTTCTGGCCGTCCAGCATGCCGAGGAAGGCACCCGGCGCGTTCTCCAGCCCGTCCACCACGGTTTCGCCGAAACGGATCCGGCCATCGGCCAGCCAGGGCGACATGTCGGCCAGGAAGCTCTGGTGCCGGTCCGCGTGGTCGATGATCAGAAAGCCCCGCATCGCCAGTCGCTTGGTGACCAGCATGAACAGGTTCCGCGGGCCCGGCGGGGGCTCGATCGCGTTGTACTGCGAGATGTGGCCGCACACCGCGATCCGGCCGAAGTTCCGCGCCGCCCCGATGGCCGCCTCCAGGTGGTCGCCGCCGACGTTGTCGAAGTACACGTCGATGCCGTCCGGCGCGGCGGCCGCCAGCAGGTCCCGGACGTCGCCGGAGCGGTAGTTGAACGCGGCATCGAAGCCCAGCTCGCCGGTGAGGTAGTCGACCTTCGCGTCGGAGCCGGCGCTGCCGATGACGCGCTTGGCGCCGCGAAGCCGGGCGATCTGGCCGGCGATGCTGCCCACCGCGCCCGCCGCGCCCGACACGAACACCACGTCGCCTTCGGTGACCGGCGCCACGTCGATCATGCCGACGTACGCGGTGAACCCGGGCACGCCGAGCACCCCGAGGTAGGCCTCCGCCGGCACCGCGGAGGTGTCGATCCTGCGGAAATGCGCTGCCGTCCCGGCCGCGTACTCCCGCCAGCCGAAGTTGTGCGCCACGATGTCCCCGGCCGCCAGCCCCGGCGCGCGGGAGCCGATCACCTCACCGACAGCGGCGCCGTCCATCACCTCGCCGACGCGGAACGGCGGGACGTATGACTTGACGTCGTTCATCCGCCCCCGCATGTACGGGTCGACCGAGAGGTACCGGTTGCGCACCAGCACCTCGCCGTCGCCCGGCCCGGGAACGTCCACGGTGACGACCGCGAAGTTGTCCGGGTCCGGCCGGCCAACGGGCCTGGACGCGAGGTGCACCTCACGCCCGGTTAGCGGAGCGCCCACGCCGATACCTCCGTTCGCTGCGGATGTCGTGCTACTTGGCGGCTACGTTAACCGGGAGGACAGCAGGCCGGGCTAGGAGGGGCGACGTGAAGGGTCCGGCATCGGGCGGGGGACGGTGGGTGGAGGTCGCGCCGGAGCGGCTGGCTGGCTGGATCGAGGCCTTCGCCGAACGGCACGGCGGGGTGGCCGCCGAGGTTACCGGCCGTGGTTCAGCCGCTGAAGCCGTTATGTACCGGGCGGGGGACGGCAGTGCCGCCGAGTGCCATCCGCCGTTCCCGCCGCTGGACATCGGGCGGGGTCGCGGGGACGATCCGCGCCCGGGGGAGATGTCGCCGGCGCCTGCCGGGCGGGTGGTGCGGCCGGCGGTCCAGCCGGCGGCGCGGGAGCTTGCCGGGGAGTTGGTGCGGCACGCCGAGCGCGACCGGACCGTCGCTGTGCTGCTGGTGCGGCTGGGCGGTTACGCGGCCGGCGTGTTCGCCGGAGCGCCGCCACGGCTGCTGGCGTCGAAGACCGGGTCCAGGCTGGTGCATGGGCGCAGCGCGGCGGGCGGCTGGTCGCAGCAGCGGTTCGCGCGGCGGCGGGAGAAGCAGGCCGCGGGCGCGCTTTCGGCGGCGGCCGGGACGGCGGCGGCGGTGTTCGGGCCGTACCGTGCCCGGCTCGACGCGGTCGTGCTGGGCGGCGACCGGCGGGCCGTCGCGGTGATCACCCGCGACCCGCGCAACCGGGTGGAACTCGGCCCGTACCTGGACCTGGCGGTGGACCGGTTCCTCACCGTTCCCGAGCCGCGGCTGCGGGTGCTGCAGGACACGCCGCGGCTGTTCCGCGCCATCCGGATCCGCCTGATCGAGCCGCCGGGAAACGCTGAGGCGCCGGATCGCTAACCGGCGCCGGCGCCGACCCACTCCGAGGTGCCGTCGGTGAAGCGCTGGTGCTTCCAGATCGGCACGCCCTCCTTGAGCCGGTCGATGATCTGGTGGCACGCGGCGAACGCCTCCCCGCGGCCGCGGCAGGCAACAGCCACGACCACGGCGGTGTCCCCGATGTTCAGGTCGCCGACCCGGTGAACCGCGGAGACCGCGCGGACCGGGTACTCGCCGGCCACCTTCTCGACCACCTCGCGCAGCACGGCCGCAGCGGTCGGGTGCGCCTCGTACTGCAGTCCGATGACCCCCCGGCCCGCGTCCTCGTCGCGGACCACCCCGCTGAAGAGCGCGATGCCGCCCGCCGACGGCACGTCCGCCACCGAGGCGTATACCTCGGCGATCGACAGCGGTTCGTCGCTGATGCCGAGCAGCCTGATCACGTCCACAGGCCGAGTCTAGTGACCGGCCCCGGTCGGGTAAGCTGCCGCGGGGCTGCTCCACGATTGATCCCGGCCGGCTCATCCACAATCCGCGAGCCCGTCCCGTTTCCCAGGAGGAGTGGCATCCCGATGCTCGTCGCGACCGACGTTGAACTGCGCGCCGGTGCCCGGCTGCTGCTGTCGGAGGCGTCCTTCCAGATCGGCCCGGGCGACAAGGTCGGCCTCGTCGGGCGCAACGGCGCGGGAAAGACCACCCTGGCCCGGGTGCTGGCCGGCGACGGGATCGCCGCCGGGGGCGACGTCCGGCGCACCGGCGAGGTGGGCTACCTGCCGCAGGACCCGCGGGCCGGCGACATGGACGTGCTGGCGATGGACCGGATCCTCTCCGGCCGCGGTCTCGACCAGGTGATGGCGGGGATCCGTGCCGCGCAGGAGCGGATGGCGGCGCCGGACGGCCGCAGGGACGCCGCGATCCGGGAGTACGCGCGGCTCGAGGACCGGCTGCACGTTCTGGGTGGTTACGGTGCCGAGGCGGAAGGCGCCTCGATGGCGGCGAGCCTCGGGCTGCCGGACCGGGTGCTCAGCCAGCCGCTGCGGACGCTGTCCGGCGGGCAGCGGCGGCGGGTCGAACTGGCCCGGATCCTGTACGGGGCGGGCGAGCAGCAGACGCTGATCCTGGACGAGCCGACGAACCACCTGGATGCCGACTCGGTGGCGTGGCTGCGGGACTTCCTCCGCGCCCGGCGCGGCGGCCTGATCGTGATCAGCCACGACACCGCCCTGATCGAGACGGTGGTGAACAAGGTCTTCTACCTCGACGCCAACCGGTGCGTGCTCGACGTGTACAACATGGGCTGGCGGGCCTACCTGGCGGCGCGGGACGCCGATGACCGGCGCCGCCGCCGGGAGCGGGCGAACGCGGAGCGCCAGGCGTCCGCGCTGCAGGCGCAGGCGGACAAGATGCGCTACAAGGCCACCAAGGCCCGCGCCGCGCAGGGGATGGAGCGCCGGGCGAACCGGCTGCTCGCCGGGGCGGCCGAGGAGCGCGCCGGGGACCGGGTCGCGCGGCTGCGGTTCCCGGTTCCCGCCTCGTGCGGCCGGGTTCCGCTGACAGCCTCCGGGCTGTCCAAGTCCTACGGCTCGCTGGAGGTCTTCACCGGCCTGGACCTGGCGGTGGACCGGGGCAGCCGGGTGGTGGTGCTCGGGCTCAACGGGGCCGGCAAGACGACCCTGCTGCGGCTGCTCGCCGGGGTGGAGCCGCCGGACAGCGGCGAGGTCCGGGACGGCCATGGCCTGCGTCTGGGCTATTACGCGCAGGAACACGAGACGCTCGATGAGTCGCGGACGGTCCTGGACCACATCCGGTCGGCCGCCCCCGATATGACCGAGCAGGAGCAGCGCCGCATTCTCGGCTCATTCCTTTTCAGCGGGGACGATGTGGACAAGCCGGCCGGGGTGCTGTCAGGCGGTGAGAAGACCCGGCTCGCCCTGGCGGTACTGGTGGTGTCCGGCGCCAACGTGCTGCTGCTCGACGAGCCGACGAACAACCTGGACCCGGCGAGCAGGGCGGAGATCCTCTCCGCCCTGCACTCTTACCGGGGAGCGATCGTCCTGGTCACCCACGACGAGGGGGCGGTCGAGGCGCTGGCGCCGGAGCGGGTGCTGTTGCTGCCGGATGGCGTCGAGGACATCTGGGACGCCGGTTTCGCCGATCTCGTCGCGCTTGCCTGAAGTCCCGGCGCGCCGATCCCGCCAAAAGGATCATTTGCTTCCGGGCGGTAGCCGATTTAGCGTTAATGATTGATCATGGCGAGGGACGGTAACGCTGCGGTCACTCCAAATAACGGGAGGTATTGTGACCGAGACCCTCAAAAAGGGCACCCGCGTGACGGGCGCCGAACGCACCAAGCTGGCTACGGACCTGAAGAAGAGGTACGACTCGGGCGAGAGCATCCGCTCCCTGGCCGGTTCCACCGGGCGCTCGTACGGCTTCATCCACCGGATCCTGACGGAGTCAGGTGCCCGCCTGCGCGGCCGCGGGGGCGCGACCCGGGGGAAGGCCCGGAGGCGCTGACGCCGGCCGCCCGACGGTCAACGGGGTAACCGCAGGAACAGGGTCGACACGGCAGATCCTGCGGGCGAGCGGGGCATCGACATCACGGCGTGCCGCAAAGCCGGGCAGGGTCACGTCTCAACCAGCTACCTCTTCGCCGGCTGACGGCGCCCATCCGCCGGCGCGGCTCATCCGGAAGGTCCGGCTCAACGGACATCCAGCCGCTCCGGCAGCGAGCCTCCTCTCCTGCGCGCTGGCGACCGGGCCGCGCCGCGATGCCGGCCCGGGACAGCCGCTCACCCGATTCCGGTCACCGATGCGGGCCGGCCTGCGGCCGCGGCGCACCGGGTGCCATGCTCGCCTGGGACGCTGCGCGCAAACGTGAAGGAGCGGTGATGACGACGATCGATCCGGCGGACTTGCAGCAGGCCGGCCTCACACTTCAGGTGGACGACGCCAGCCCGGCCGGATCCGTCGCGACCGTGACACTCAGCCGGCCGGAACGGCGGAACGCGATGACGCCCGCCCTGTGGCGCGGCCTGGCCGCCATCGGCGATTCGCTTCCGCCGGATGTCCGCGTGGTGGTGGTACGCGGTGCGGGACCGTCCTTCTCGGCCGGGATCGACCTGCGGTTGTTCTCGGAAGACGCCGGCGGTGCCGACGCGATCCCCGCGGGTGAGCGGCTGCCGTCGCCCGGGGACCCCGGATTCGCCGACTGGGTCGCCGAATGCCAGCGCGGTTACCTGTGGCTGAGGCGGCCGGAGATCGTCTCCGTCGCGGCGGTCCAGGGGCACGCCATCGGCGGGGGGTTCCAGCTCGCGCTCGCCTGCGACCTGCGAGTACTCGCCGACGACGCGAAGCTGTGCATGAAGGAGCCCGCGCTCGGGCTGGTCCCGGACCTGACCGGGACCAAGCCGCTGGTGGACATTGCCGGGTTGCCGCGGGCGATCGAGCTGTGCCTGACCGCCCGCACCGTCGGTGCGGCCGAGGCCCGCGAGCTGCGCCTCGCCGAGTCCGTGGTGCCGCGGGCGGAGCTGGACGCGGCGGTTGGCGACCTCGTCGCGGCCCTGCTGGCCACCGACGCGGCGACCGCCCGCGCCACCAAATCGCTGCTGCAGCAGGCGCCGGGCAACACGCTTTACCAGCAGGCGGAAGCAGAACGGCGAACGCAAGCCGAGCTGCAGCGCTCACGCCTCCGGGCCGCGGCGAAGCCCTAGCCTGCGGACGTTTCGCGTTCAGCGGACGCCACGGCCGCCCCGCCCGGGAACAACGGCCGCCGGAAACCGGTTGGGCGGGCGTGGACGCTAACGGGTGGCGGATGATGTCGTCGTTCCGGCGCGATCCCTCGGTTACCCAGCAGAAGCTCAAGCCGGGGACGATGCGCCGGATCGCCTCCTACGCGCGCCCGTACCGCTGGCTGCTGGTGCTGTTCCTGCTGATCACCATCGCGGACGCGGTGATCACGGTGGCGAACCCGCTGCTGCTGCGCAGCATCATCGACAACGGCATCCTCAAGCGCGACACCACCCTGGTGCTGGTGCTCGCGGGAGCGGCCGTCGCGCTGGCCCTGCTGGACGCGGGATTCGGGGTGGCCAGCCGCTGGTATTCGTCGCGGATCGGCGAGGGCCTGATCTACGACCTGCGCACCCAGGTGTTCAAGCACGTCCAGGACCAGCCGGTCGCGTTCTTCACCCGGACCCAGACCGGCAACCTGGTCAGCCGGCTGAACAGCGACGTCGTCGGCGCCCAGCAGGCGATCACCGGGACGCTGGCCTCGGTGGTGTCCAACGTCATCCAGCTGATCCTGGTCCTCACCACGATGTTCATCCTGTCCCCGCTGGTCACGGTCGTCTCGCTGGTGCTGATCCCGCTGTTCATCCTGCCGGCGAAGCTGGTGGCCAAGCGGATGCAGCAGGTCACCCGGGCCGGGATGCAGCTTGACGCGGAGATGGGCTCGATGATGAACGAGCGCTTCAACGTGGCGGGCGCGATGCTGGTCAAGCTCTACGGCCGGCCGCGGGAGGAGGCGGAGTCGTTCGGCAACCGCGCCGCGCGGGTCCGCGACATCGGCGTCGTGCAGGCGATGTACGGCCGGGTCCTGTTCACCGCGCTGTCGTTGTTCGCCTCGCTGGCCACCGCGATCCTCTACGGGCTCGGCGGCACGCTGGTGATCCACGGGACATTCCAGATCGGCACGCTGGTCGCGCTCACCACGCTGCTGACCCGCCTGTACGGGCCGATCACCTCGCTGTCCAACGTCCAGGTGGACGTGATGACCGCGCTGGTCAGCTTCGACCGGGTGTTCGAGGTGCTGGACCTCAAGCCGATGGTGCAGGAGCGCGCCGGTGCGGTGCCGCTGGGCGCTGGCGATGACGCCGACGCCGCGGCTCCCGATATCGCCTTCGATCACGTGTCGTTCCGCTATCCAGCGGCCAGCGAGGTCTCGCTCGCGTCACTGGAGTCGATCGCGCGCCCGGGAACCGAGCGGGCCAGCGAGCAGCACGCGCTGCGGGACGTCAGCTTCGAGGTCCCGCCGGGGAAGCTCGCCGCCCTGGTCGGGCCGTCCGGCGCCGGCAAGACCACGATCACCAGCCTGGTGTCCCGGCTGTACGACGTGGACTCGGGCGTGGTGCGGATCGGCGGGGAGGATGTCCGCGACCTGACCCTGCAGTCCCTGCACGACGCGGTTGGCGTCGTCACCCAGGACGCGCACCTGTTCCACGACACGATCCGGGCGAACCTGTCCTACGCTCGGCCGGGTGCCTCCGAGGCGGACCTGATCGAGGCGTGCCGGGCCGCGCAGATCTGGTCCCTGATCTCCACGCTGCCGGACGGGCTGGACACCGTCGTCGGCGACCGCGGCTACCGGCTGTCGGGCGGGGAGAAGCAGCGGATCGCGATCGCCCGGCTGCTGCTCAAGGCCCCGGAGGTCGTGGTGCTGGACGAGGCCACCGCGCATCTGGACTCCGAGTCCGAGCTGGCGGTCCAGCAGGCACTGAAGACGGCTCTCACCGGCCGCACCTCGCTGGTCATCGCGCACCGGCTGTCCACGGTGCGGGAGGCGGACGAGATCCTGGTCATCGACGAGGGCAGGGTGGTCGAACGGGGGCCGCACGCCGATCTGCTCGCGGAGGACGGGCTGTACGCCGAGCTGTACCGGACCCAGTTCGCGCGGCAGTCGGAGGCTTCCGGTGCCGAGCCGGGCGAGCCGCCGGAGTACCCGGGCGCGCTGTCCGCGGCCGCCCAGTCCTGAGGTGACCCGGCAGGCCGCCAGGCCGCGGCTGATCACGGCGCCGCTCGCAATGCTCCTGGCGGCCGCGCTTGGCGGGCTGACGAGCGTCTACCTGCTGCTGTCGGTCGTCCCGCTGTACGCGGCATCCGGCGGTGGTGGCGAGACGACAGCGGGGCTCGCCACCGGCGTCCTGATGCTGACCACTGTGGCCGCGGAGCTCGCGATGCCAAGGCTGTCGGCCGCCTTCGGGTACCGGCGGCTGCTGACGGCCGGGCTGATCCTGCTCGGAGCGCCCGCGCTTGCGCTGATCGCCTCCCACGGCATCGCGGTCATCGCCGCGGTCTGCGCGCTGCGCGGGTTCGGCTTCGGGATCACCGTGGTGGTCGGCGGGGCGCTGGTGCCCGAGCTGGTTCCGGCGCACCGGCGCGGCGAGGGGCTCGGCGTGTTCGGCATCGTGGCCGGAGTCCCGGCGGTGGTCGCGCTGCCGCTCGGCGTGTGGCTCGCCCGGCACGTCGGGTACCCGCTGGTTTTCGTCCTCGGCGCTGCCGCGGCGCTGGCCGCGCTGGCCGTGATCGGTGGCGTGCCCCGCGGCGGTGCGGTGCCGGACCGCCGCGACGGCATGCTGGCCGGCCTGCGGACGCCGGACCTGCGGCGCCCGGCGGCCGCCTTCGCGGTGACCACGATGGCCAGCGGCGTCGTTGTTTCGTTCCTGCCGCTGGCGGTCACCAGGGGCTCCGGCAACCTGGCCGCGGCCGCGCTGCTGGCCCAGGCCGCCGCGGCCACCGCCGCGCGCTGGTGGGCCGGGCGGCACGGCGACCGGCACGGGCCGGCCCGGCTGCTGGTACCGAGCATCATCGCCGCGGCGGGCGGAATCGCCGCGCTGGTGCTGACGAATAGCCCGGTTGCGGTGCTCGGCGGCATGGTCCTGTTTGGCGTGGGTTTCGGCGTCTGCCAGAACGCCAGCATGGCGACCATGTTCGAGCGGGTGCCCGCGACCCGGTACGGGACCGTCAGCGCCGTCTGGAACCTCGCCTACGACGCCGGGACCGGCGCCGGGGCCTTCGGCTTCGGCCTGCTGGCGGCCGGCACCAGCTATCCCGCGGGGTTCGCGATCGTCGCCGCTGTGATGCTGGCCGGGCTCGTCCCGGCGGTACGAGTCCGGACGGCCGGTCTCAGCTGAGCAGGCCGGCCAGGATCCGGGTCAGAAGGCCGCGGTACCGGTCGGTCGGCGCCGCGGGCGCTGCCTGGGTGAGCAGTCCGGCAAGCCGGGGATGCTCGCCCGAGGCCACGGCATGGCGCAGGTACGCGGCGTTGCGCTGCTGCGCCGCCGAGCCGCCGGCGATCTCGTGCTGGACGAACAGCGCGGTGATGGCGTTCATCATGGCGAACGCCTCGAGCTTGGTGGCGATGTCCGCCGGGTGCGGCTCGAGCGCGGCCAGCACGTGCTCGAGCAGGGCAAGGCCGTGCGGCCCGAGCACTGGGCGGGTGATCACCAGCGAAGCCAGCCATGGGTGGCGGCGCAGGATCGCGCGTGACTGCTCACCGATCGAAACGAGGTCGGCCAGCCAGTCGCCGCTCGGCTCGGTCAGCGTGTACTCGCCGCCCGGGGCATCGGCCATCAGGTCGAGCAGATCGTCGCGCGTCTCGACGTAGCGGTACAGCGAGGCGGCGCCGGTCCCGAGTTCCGCCGCCACCCGCCGCATCGACACCGCCTCCAGGCCCTCCCGGTCGGCGATCGCCACGGCGGCGGCGGTGATCTCGGCGCGGCTGCGCTGCGCCGGCCGCCCCACCCTGGCGCGTTCCGGGCGCAGCCAGATGCTGGGAGCCGGCGGTTCGGTTGCCATCGGCGCCTCCGGGACGGTCTCGTTTGCGACCGCTGTACCCAAACCAGTGGACCCGAATTCGCGGCCGTTTCCGGTCATTGACCGCGCCGATCCATTGACCGGGAAGACGGCGCCATATAGGGGTGGACGGTGCCCCGCAGGAAGATCGCCATCCCCGTCGCCGTCGTGGTCGCCGCCGTTCTCACTGCCGTTCTCAGCGCCGCGGCCCTACCGGCTCGCAGCGCCAGCCCAAGCGCGTCCGGTCCGCCGAGCCCGGCGGCCGGTGGCTACGTGCACGCCCCGGGCGGTGCGTTTTTCACCGATGACGCCGGCCGTCGGCTCCTGTTCCACGGGGTGAATCTCGTGCCGAAGTGCGGCGCGCACACCGCACCCGCGAACGCTCCGGGATCCCCGTGCGTGCCGGATCCGAGCGCCAGCGAGCCGGCGTACATCCTGCTGCCGGGCGCGACCGACCCCGGCCGGCGCTTCACCGCCGCGGACGCGCGGACCTTGCACGACCTCGGGTTCAACGTCGTGCGGCTCGGCATCATCTGGGCGGGCCTGGAACCGGGGCCGGCCGGGGCCCACGCCGACGACCCGGCTTACTGCGCTCCGCACGTACCCGGCACACCGTTCCCCGGACTCGGTGCGGCAGACCCGTACAACCAGGCCACGATCGACGCCTACCTGCAACAGGTCGACACGACCGTCAGCCTGCTGGCGCACGAGGGCATCCGGGTGCTCATCGACATGCATCAGGACGTCTACAGCGCGGTCTTCTCCAACTCGGGCGGCAGCCCGCCATGGGAGGGCGAGGGCGCTCCGGCGTGGGCAACCTGTACCAGCGGGGCACCTTTCACCAGCCCCTCATCCTGGGCCCACGGTTACGAGGACCCGGCAGTGGAGAGCGCGTTCGATCATTTCTGGGCAAACGACGTGCGTGCCAACCTGCAGGGACAGTACATCCGCATGTACACCGCCGTCGCCGGGCACTTCCGGGACAACGCCGACGTGATCGGTTACGAGCTGTTCAACGAGCCCATCGACCCGACCGTGCTCGCGCCACCGGAGTTCGACCGCAAGCTCACCTGCTTCTACGCCGGCCGCACGTACGCCCCCGCGTCGTGCGCGGCCACGGCGCCCCCCTCCCAGGCTCCGAACGTCGGAATCGCCCCGGCGCTGCTCGGCGCCGACCCGCATCACCTGGTGTTCTACGAGCCACCCGTCACCTTCAACGACGGCGTGCCAGAGACGGCCGGGGTGGCCGGCCCGCTGCCATTCGACCGGCTCGTATTCGCCTTCCACGACTACGGCGCGGCCGCGCAATCGCCCTCCGGCAACTGCACGAGCCCGGCCTGCGGCCCGCAAGAAAGCGCGGTCCTCGATGAGGCGGCGAGCTCGCGCGCGGCAACCAGCACCAGCCAGCCGGGCGGGCCAGCCTGGATGCTCACCGAGTTCGGCGCCGAAGCGTACGCACCGGACATCGGCCGCGTGGCCGCCTACGCCGACGATCATCTGCTGTCGTGGGTCTACTGGTCGGGCCTCCAATTGCACGACCCGACCGGCACGACGACCGAGGCACTGATCGACGATCAGACGCGGCAACCAGATCCGCAGCGCGCAAAGGTCCTCGCCCGGGTCTACGCCGAGGCGGTGGCCGGCACGCCGATGGGACAGTCGTTCGACCCGGAAAGCGCGCACTACGACATGACCTACGCCGCGGACCGCGGCATCCAGGCGCCCACCGTGATCGTCGTGCCAACGGCCTGGCAGTACGCCGGCGGCTACCACGCCTGCGTGAGCGGCGGGAGCGTTGTCTCACCGCCCAATGCCGACCGGTTGCTCGTCCGTAACAGTGCAAACGCCGGCACCGTCAGCGTCACGGTCGTGCCGCAGAGCACGCCCTGCTGAGGGACCTCACCTCCGCAGTTCTGCCACGGTGCCGTGGCGCCCCCGATGCCTGCCGTGGTGTGCTCGCGGATCAGGCTGCGACCGGTCCGGCCACCGAGGACGTGCCGTGGCGCTGAACGTACGCGGGCGCGCGGCGGCGGAGCTGGGTCAGGGAGATGACGTGCAAGGTGAGCGCGGCCGGCACCGCCACGGTCAGGATCAGTACCAGCGGGAGCTGGCTCAGCGGCAGCGTGGAGATCCCGTGGAACACCTGAACCGGCCCGAGCCCGGCCAGGAACCCGATGCTCAGCGCGATCACCAGGTCGGCGATGCCGAGCAGGTGGAAGCGGATCGCGCCGGCTCCGTTCGCCACGCGGCGGGCGATGAACGGTGCGGAGATCCCGGCCGCGATGTCGCCGATGCCGGCGGGCAGGGCGAATACGGCTGGCAGGTGGCCCTGGGCCATCAGGATGAGGAAGACGACGCCTTCGATCCGCAGCGTGTGCGGCAGCACGAGCCGGGGCCCCATGCCAGGGGCGTTCAGGAGCCGGCGGACCGAGGGCAGCCGGCTGGCCACCAGGGCGCCGCCCAGCGCGGCGCCGAAGGCCAGCCCAAACCAGGGCCGGACGTGCCCGGCTCCATGCTGGAACAGGCCGGTGGCGGCGAGCGCCGCACTGATCGCGATCCATACTGCGGTCACCGCCGCCGCCATCACCCCGGCTTTGCGGTTCTGCCTGCCGAGCGGGAAAGCGGCCGTGCCGGGAATGCCGACTGCGGCGCTGACCGCCAGCGCCCAGACGTAGCTCGGTGCGTGAAACATGGGGTCCCCTCCCAACGGGCCGGTCCGTCCACCAGACGGGCCCGACTTGACTTGGATTTTCCAAGCGTAAGAACTTTGAAAATCCAAGTCAACCCGCTAGGATCTGATTATGCCGAGACGCCGGGGCTACCAGCAGTACTGCCCGATGGCCAGCGCGCTCGACGTGATCGGCGACCGTTGGGCGCTGCTGATCGTCCGCGACCTCATCCTCGGCGCACGCCGCTTCACAGAGCTGGCGGCCAGCTTGCCCGGCATCGGCACCGACATCCTGACCGCGCGCCTGCGCGGACTGCAGGAGGCGGGCATCGTCCGCCGCCGCGGTAGCGGGCGGCAGCAGCGTTACCAGCTCACCGCCAGGGGGCACGCGCTGCGCCCGGTGCTGGCCGAACTCGGCCGTTGGGGCGCGGCCTTGCTGAGCCCGCCGGCCAGCCCCGATCAGGTCGCGGCGCGGACCGGGCTGACCACGCTGTTCCTCGATCCGCGCCCAGCGCCCGCCGACCTGGCCGGCGTGTTCGACATCCGGTGCGATGGCGAGACCGCACGGGTCGAGGTCCGCGATCAAGAAATCACGCTGGTGCCGGCCGACGGCGACCCTGCGGACCCCGCCACAACGGTGATCGAGCTCACCAGGACCGGCCTGCTTGGCGTGCTCGCCGGGGCGGCCACGCGGGACCTCATCGCCCGCGGTGACCTCGCCATCCGCGGCGACCAGCCGGCCGGCGCCGTGCTCATCGCGGCGCTCGCCAACCCGGGCGTGCTCGCGGCCCTGACGCAGCGCTGACCGCGGTCAGCCGTACCCGACGCGTCGCAGTTCGGGGCCCGCCAGGCTCTGCACCTCGTCCGCCTCGCCGGGCGACAGCCGGCCGCGCCATCCCCCCACGGCCGCGGCCCCGGAGGTCTCCAGCGCGACAGCGGGCCCGTGCGGGTCCTGCCCCGAACCGAGGAACGCGGAAAGCGCGGCCCCGGCCTTGCCCGGATGCCGGATCAGGTCCTCATACCGCAGCGTAATGAGCTGGTCGCGGCTGAGCTCGTTGCGCAGCCGGGCCGACTGCCGGATCGCTCCGCGCCACCGCAGCGCGCATTTGCCGGCCAGCGACACCCGGGACCAGATGGACCGGTCGGTCTCGTCCTCGATCCCGAAGAACGGGTTGGGGAACTCTTCGTCCAGGTTCGCGAAGCTCGGCCGGAACCACGCCAGCGACGACTCATCGGCCAGCATGTCGGTAACCACGTCCCGCCCGTCGCGGACGATCTGCACCAGCCGCGCGTCCGGGAACGCGCTCAGCAGCGCCTGCGCGCAGTAGAGCAGGTCCGGGCTGGCGTCCCCGTACCGGCTCACGTTCCGGGCGGCGACGCACGGGCCGGCGCCGTTGAGCCCGCCCGCCTGCCGGCACTGCGGTGCGCAGCTCAGGCAGCCGTGCGAGCTGACCTGCCACGCCTCGGCGAACGCGTCGCGGACCACCCGGGCGACCGCCTCATCGCGGCCGAGCTGGATGGACGGACGGCGGGCGAAGGCATAGATCACCCGCAGCACATTCTGCCGGCCGATGGTGACATGCAGGCCCGGCGAGCGTTTCAGCGCGCGGGCGAGGAGGTCCGTCCCCGAATGGGGCGCGCCCAGGACAAAAACGGGTTCCCGGACGCTGTGACCGTTGACCACGAGGATGTGCTGGTTGACTGCCATAGCTGCCAACAGTTTGCACTGCCGAGGGTGCCCGGGCCGTCACGCGGGGGCGGGCGGGTTCCGGCGGCTGATGTGGCCGGCGTGCTGATCAAGGTTCAGCGCCACCTGGACCAGCGGCACGTGGCTGAACGCCTGCGGGATGTTGCCGACCAGCCGGCCGTACCGGGGATCGAACTCCTCGGCCAGCAGGCCGACGTCGTTGCGGACCGACAGCAGGCGCTCGAACAGCTCGGTCGCCTCGTCGTGCCGGTTCGCCATCACCAGCGCGTTGGCGAGCCAGAAGCTGCAGGCGAGGAACGCGCCCTCGCTGCCGGACAGGCCGTCGACCTGCGATGCGGCGTTCTCCGGCAGCTCGTACCGGCGGACGAAGCCGCCGGGCATCAGCCGCTTCATGATCGCGTCCATTGTGCTGGTCATCCGCGGGTCTCCGGGCGGCAGGAACCCGACCTCGGAGATCCGCAGCACCGCCGCGTCGAGCGCCGTGGAGCCATACGCCTGGGTGAACGCGCCCACAGCCGGGTCGAAACCGGACTCGCACACCTGGGCATGTATCCGGTCGGCCAGCCGCGCCCACCGTTCGTGCGGGCCGGTGATCAGGCCGGCCTCGGCGGCCCGGGCCGCACGGTCGAACGCGACCCAGGCCATCACCTTCGAGTGCACGAAATGCTGGCGGGGGCCGCGCACCTCCCACAGGCCCTCGTCCGGCTGCTCCCAGATCTTCTCCAGGTAGTCGAGCAGCGCCCGCTGGATGGCCACGCCGTGCTCCTCCGGCTTGATCCCGGCCTGCCAGGCCAGGTACATCGCGTCCACGACCTCGCCGAACACGTCCAGCTGAAGCTGCCCCATCGCGGCGTTGCCGATCCGGACCGGCGAGGACCCCTCGTAGCCGGGCAGCCAGCTGGCCTCCCACTCGGTCAGCCGCCGCTCGCCGGTCACGCTGTACATGATCTGGACGTCCTTCGGGTCCCCGGCGACGGCGCGTTCCAGCCACGCCCGCCAGGCGGCGGCCTCGTCGGTGTACCCGGTGCGCAGCAGCGCCTCCAGGGTGATCGTCGCGTCCCGGAGCCAGCAGAACCGGTAATCCCAGTTCCGCACGCCGCCGAGGTCCTCCGGCAGCGAGGTGGTCGCGGCGGCCACGATGCCGCCGGTGGGCTGGTAGGTGAGGGCCTTCAGGGTGATCAGCGAGCGGACCACCGCGTCCCGGTACTCGCCCTGGTAGGCGCATCGTGACACCCAGTCCGCCCAGTACCGTTCGGTGCTGGCGAGCCCCGCCTCCGGATCGGCCCGGTGCGGCTGGCTGAGGTGCGACGGGCACCAGGTGAGCGCGAACGGCACCCGCTGGCCGGCTTCGACGCTGAACGTGCCCCGGTGGGCGAACTCGTGGCCTTCGAGCCTGACCTCCGGGGAGTGCAGCCAGATCGAATCGGGACCCGCGGTAGCGCACAGGCCATGGTTGGCCTTGCGTACCCACGGGGTGATCGCTCCGTAGTCGGTGCGCACCACCAGCGTGAGCTCCATGTCCACGGTGCCCTCGACGCCCTCCACGATCCGGCACACGGTCGGGGCCTCGCCGTCGCGGGGCGGCATGAAGTCGATCACGCGGGCGGTCCCGGTCGCGGTCCGCCATTCCGTCTCCAGCACCAGGCTGTCGCCGCGGTAGCGGCGGGTAGCAACCGGGCCACTGTTGCCGCCGCCGTTTCCACCGCTGGTGCCGCCGCTGGTGCCGCCGCTGGTGCCGCCGCTGGCGGGCGCCGCGCCGGCCGGGGCCAGCCGCCAGTGGCCGTTTCGCTCCGACCCGAGAAGCGCGGCGAAGCAGGCAGCGGAGTCGAAGCGGGGCAGGCACAGCCAGTCCACCGACCCGTCACGGCAGACGAGCGCCGCTGTCTGCATGTCACCGATGAGCGCGTAGTCCTCGATCAGTCCAGCCACGCGTGCGCCTCCCGACGGCCTCCGACTTGTCCTGCTCGGCAGGCTACTTGGCGCGACCGGGTCCGCGGCCGGTGCTTCCGGCACCTCGCGGGCTGCGTAGGCTTTCTGCCGTGCGCGCAGCTACCGACCTCCCGGCGAACCGGGCAACGCTCCCGAGCGGCGACGGGCGCCGGCGAGGGCGCGGGCAAGTACTGCGGGCCGTGATCGCGGTCGTGCTCGTGCTCGCCGGCCTGCTGCTCAGCGGGTGCGCGGGGTTCAACAAGGCGTTCGGCCAGCGCGAGGCCGTCGTCCACTTCGCGACCGGGACGCCGGAGTCGGTCCGCGCTCAGGTGCGTGCCGCGTGCTCGCACCTGCCGGACGCCGCCCCCGAGCCGCTGCCCACCGACAAAATGGCGTCAGACGAGCTGAATGACGTGCGGTACCGGATCGACAAGGCCAGCGACGGCCAGATCACCGCGCTGGAGAACTGCCTCGGCAGGTTCCGCTCGGTCCAGGGCGTCGATATTCCGCAGGACGACAACAGCTGACCCGCCCGCTGCGTATCCTGTCCCTCTATGCCCCCTCCCGCCCGCGCCGCCGCGGTGCTGGCTGCCCTGGTTTTCGGCGGCCTTGCCGCGTGCACGCCGTCGCACGCCGCGCAGCAGAAACCGCCCGCGAGCACCCGGCCCGCCACGCCCGTCAAGCCGGTCATCACCTCGGCCGGCCCGTCACCCACGCCGCGGCCGGCCTGCGCGGTGCCCGCCCGGATCAGCCGGAAGTTCAGCTGCACGATGCGCAAGCGGATCGAGGACGTGGAGCAGTACCTGCAGGCGCGGCCGGGCGTGGTCGGGATCGTCCTGCGTGACCGCCGCACCGGCGCCGTGTGGCGGAACGCCAATTCCGGCGCGCAGATCTACATGGCCTCGACCAGCAAGCTCGCGATGGCGGCCGCGCTGCTGACCGCGGACCGGTCGGGCCGGATCCAGCTCAGCTCCGGTGATCGCGACCTGATGCACCAGATGCTGAATCAAAGCTCCGACCAGGCCGCGGACTCGCTGTGGTTCAAGTACGGCGCCAGCTTCTTCACCGGCGCCTTCCCGCAGATCGGGCTGGCCGACGCGCAGTACCTGCCGCAGCAGGGCGTCAACGGCCCGTACTGGGGCGAGATGACCTGCACCGCCGACGACGAGGACCAGGTCATCAACTACGTGCTGGAACAGATGCCCAGCGACCTGAGCGACTACATCGTGCAGGAGTTGCGCAACGTCGCTACCGACCAGCACTTCGGCGTCTGGGGCGCGGGACCGGAGAACGAGCCGGGCAACAAGGACGGCTGGTCGACAGAGAAACCGGGCTGGATCACCGACACCGTCGGTTTCGCCGGGCCGGACGCGCGGTACACGCTGACGATCATGAACAGCCTGAACGGGCAGGGCGGCTACCACGACGGCATCACCACCCTCAGCGAGGTGGCGAGCCTGCTGTTCCAGGGTCACCCGGGTCCGGTGCCGACTCTTCAGGCGACCGGCTGAGCCGGGAGGCAGCCGGGTCGGCGCGAGCGGCGGCGGTGAGCGCGTCCTGCGAGGGCGGCGGCGCTGCCGGGCGGCGCCCGCCACGGGTGCGCTGTGCCGCGCCGACGCAGGCGAGCACACCGCCGGCGGTGACCAGGAGCGGCCACGTCAGCCGCTCCCCGAGCAGCAGCGCCGACCACAGCACGGTGAGCAACGGCTGGGCGAGCTGGACCTGGCTGGCGCGCGCGACGCCGGCGTCGGCCAGGCCGCGGTACCAGGCGAAGAACCCGAGGTACATCGAGAAGACCGACACGTAACCGAATCCGGCCGCCGCCGTTGGCGTCGGATGCGGCGGGTCGGCGAGCACGGCGACGGCGGTCACGCCGGCAGTCACCGGCAGCGCGAGCACCAGCGCCCACGAGATCACCTGCCATCCCGGCATCCGGCGCGCCAGCATGGCGCCCTCGGCGTACGCGGCGCCGCCGGCGATCAGCGAACCGAGCAGCAGCAGGTCGGCGGTGCCGAACCGGCCCGGGCCGCCGCGCAGGACGAAGATCGCGACAATCACGGCGCCCGCCACGGCGGCGGCCCAGAAGACCGCGCCCGGCCTTTCCCCGGCCCGCAGCGCGCCGAACACGGCGGTGGCCACCGGCAGCAGCCCGACCACCACCGCCGCGTGCGAGGAACTGACATCCTGCAGGGCGAGCGCGGTGAGCAGCGGGAAACCGATCACCACCCCGGCCGCGACGATCAGCAGCCCGGCAAGATCCGATCGGGCCGGGAACGGGACCCGCCGTATCGCCAGCCAGCAGCCGGCCAGCGCGGCCGCGGCTACCGCCCGGCCGATGCCGATCAGGTACGGGCTGAACCCGTGCAGCGCTGTGGCGGTGGCCGGGAAGGTGAACGAGAACGCCAGCATGCCCAGCGACGCCAGCATCAGGCCGCGCGCGCGGTTGCGCGTCCCCGGAGCCTCTTCGCCCGTCATGCGGGCGGCTTGCGGTCACCAGGCTCGCCGCCATCTACGCGGACGTGGCAGGCAGCACCCCCGCCGCCCCGCCCACCGCGTGCGTCTAGATCACGAGGGGAAACGTTCTTGACTGCGCCCATCAGGAAAGGGCGGCGGGCGCGAGCGCACGGATCCGCTCCGGGCTTGTGTAGACGTTCATCGCCGAGCCGCGGACGAAACCGGCCAGAGTGATGCCCGACTCCTCGGCCAGTTCGGCGGCGAGCGACGACGGCGCCGAGACCGCGGCGAGCACCGGAACGCCCGCCATCAGCGCCTTTTGCACCAGCTCGAACGAGGCACGCCCGCTGACCACCAGCACGCAGCCCGCAAGCGGAAGACGGCCCGCCCGCAGCGCCCACCCGACCACCTTGTCCACCGCGTTGTGACGGCCGACATCTTCCCGGAGGACGATCAGCTCACCGTCCGCGGCGAACAGCCCGGCCGCGTGCAGGCCCCCGGTGCGCGCGAAAACCCGTTGCGCCTCCCGCAGCCGGTCCGGCATCCGCAGCAATACCTCCGGGTCCACCGGCACGTCATCGGCGGAGACGTCGTAGCCGGCCCGGGTCCGGACGCTGTCGATGCTGTCCTTGCCGCAGATGCCGCACGCGCTGGTGGTGAGGAAGTTCCGCCGCGGCACCGCGGCACGCTCCGCCTCGCCGGCCAGCCAGACATCGGCGACGTTCGCGTCCCCGCCGGCCGGCCGGGCGGCCGCGTCCCCGCCGGCCAGCCGGACGTTCTCGTCCCGGCCGGGCGGTCCGCCGCTGCCGCAGATCCGGATCGACGACAGCCCGGCTGCGCCGGTGACGATGCCCTCACAGAACAGGAAGCCCGCCGCCAGGTCGATGTCGTCGCCGGGGGTGCGCATCGTCACGGTCAGCGGCTCGCCGCCGATCCTGATCTCGAGCGGCTCCTCGACGGCCAGCATGTCCGCGCGGGCGTCCCGGTCGCCGGGCGGGCCGTCCGGCAGCGAGATCCTCAGTACCCGGCGCCTGGCCGTACGGTTCATCACCAACCCTCCCTGACGATCCTCACCATGAAGCTACGCCGGCCGGCCGGTCGGCGCGGGCGGGGGACAAACCCGGCCGGCCTTTTTGCGCAGCACGATTAATCCCGGGGACGGAGGGCACCACCAGGTATCTTCTGGCAGAGTGTTCGCCAGGCCTGTTCCGAGTGGGAGGCGGCATGTCGGGGGATGTGCCGCGCCGGGAGCCTCGCGGGCTTCCGGGTGACCAACCCATGCCACAACCAAAAACGGGGGCCAGCCGGATGGCTCTGCTCGGCAGAGAGCTTCCCGGCGGCAGACATCGCAAACAGGAAGGCCGTCTCCACAGTGTGCAGCGCGGGACAAAAGGTGATCCTGGCATGACCCCGGGTACAACCACCTCACCGGGAAGTGATGATCAGGGAGAACCGATGATCGGGCACAGCGCCTTCGCCGTCGAGCCCTGGAGCGTCCGCGAATCGGGGCTCGACCTCGATGTCCTCGCCCAGAGCGAGTCGGTCTTCGCGCTGTCCAACGGCCATATCGGGCTCCGCGGCAACCTGGATGAAGGTGAGCCGCACGGCATGCCCGGCACCTACCTGAACTCGGTGTACGAGCGCAGGCCGCTGCCGTACGCGGAGGCCGGGTACGGCTACCCGGAGGCCGGGCAAACCGTGATCAACGTGCCCAACGGCAAGCTGATCCGCCTCTTCGTGGACGACGAGCCGTTCGACGTGCGCTACGGCACCATCCACGACCATGAGCGGGTACTCGACCTGCGGGCGGGGACGCTGACCCGGCGGGTGGAGTGGACGTCGCCGGCCGACAAGCGGGTACAGGTGTCGTCGGTGCGCCTGGTGTCGCTGGCCCAGCGGGCGATCGCGGCGATCTGCTACACGGTCGAGCCATGCTGCGACGAACCGCTGCGCGTCGTGCTGCAGTCGGAGCTCATCGCCAACGAGGCGATGCCCCATCTCGGCAGCGACCCCCGTGCCGCCGCGGCACTGGAGTCGCCGCTGGAGTCCGAGGAACACGCGGTCAGCAACGACGGGCAGAACCGCGTTGTCCTGGTGCACCACACCAAGCAGAGCGGGCTGCGGGTCGCCTCCGGGATGGCGCACGACGTCGAGGGCCCGGAGCGGATGCGGGTGCACAACGAGGCGTTCGACGACGTCGGCCGGTGCACGATCGCCGCCGAACTGCGGCCCGGCGAGCGGCTGCAGGTCATCAAGTACGTCGGCTACGGCTGGTCCAGCAAGCGCTCCCGGCCGGCGCTGCACGACCAGGTCGCGGGTGCCCTAGCGACGGCCAAGCTGATCGGGTGGGAGCAGCTGCTCAGCGAGCAGCGACGGTACCTCGATGACTTCTGGTCGGGCGCGGACGTGGAGGTGGACGGCGATCCGGAGGTGCAGCAGGCGGTCCGGTTCGGGCTGTTCCACATCCTCCAGGCCGGTGCCCGCGCGGAGAAGCGGTCCATCGCGGCGAAGGGCCTGACCGGCCCCGGGTACGACGGGCATACCTTCTGGGACACCGAGTCATTCGTGCTGCCGGTGCTGACCTACACCCAGCCGTCCGCGGCCGCGGACGTCCTGCGGTGGCGGCACATGGTGATGCCGAAGGCCAAGCAGCGCGCCCGCGATCTGGGCCTGGCCGGCGCGGCGTTCCCGTGGCGGACGATCCGCGGCGAGGAATGTTCCGGATACTGGCCGGCCGGGACGGCGGCCTTCCACATCAACGCGGACATCGCCGACGCCGTGCTGCGCTACCTCGACGCCACCCAGGACGAGGCGTTCGAGCGCGAAACCGGTCTGGATCTGCTGGTCGAGACCGCGCGGCTGTGGCGCGCCGTCGGTCATCACGACGCCCGGGGCCGGTTCCGCATCGACGGCGTCACCGGTCCGGACGAGTACAGCGCGGTCGCCGACAACAACGTGTACACCAACCTGATGGCGCAGCAGAACCTGACCGCTGCCGCGGACATGGCGAGCAGGCACATGCACGTGGCCGCCGACCTGGGCGTGAGCACCGAGGAAGCCGCGTCCTGGCGGGACGCCGCCAACGCGATGCTGATCCCCTACGACGAACGGCTCGGTGTCCATCAGCAAAGCGAGGGCTACACCGAGCACGCCGTGTGGGATTTCGCCGCGACGCCGGCGGAGTGCTACCCGCTGCTGCTGCACTACCCCTACTTCGACCTGTACCGGAAGCAGGTTGTCAAGCAGGCCGACCTGGTGCTGGCGATGCAGTTGCGCGGCGACGCGTTCACCGCGGAGGAGAAGGCGCGCAACTTCGCCTACTACGAGGGGCTGACCGTCCGGGACTCGTCGCTGTCGGCCTCCACCCAGGCGGTAATGGCCGCGGACGTCGGCCAGCTCGAGCTGGCGCACGACTACCTGGCCGAGGCAGCGCTGATGGACCTGCAGGACGTGGAGCACAACACCCGCGACGGGCTGCACATGGCGTCACTGGCCGGGGCGTGGTCGGCGCTGGTGAACGGATTCGGCGGGATGCGCGCCCGCGAGGGGACGTTGTCGTTCACCCCGCGGCTGCCGGGCGGCATCGCCGGCCTCACCTTCCGCCTCCGGTACCGGGGGCGCAAGCTGCTGGTTTCCGTCACCGGCAAGCAGGCCCGGTACGAGCTGCTGGAAGGCGATCCGCTGCCGCTCATCCATTACGGCGATGAGTTCATGCTCGAGGAGAAGCCGGTCGAGCGCGACACGCCTCCGGTTGAGGCCGGTCCCCGCCCGCGCCAGCCGCACGGCCGGGAGCCGGTTTCGCGCCGCAAAGTCGGTTCATAACGGCCGCGGCGGGGGACCGCGGAGGACGTCCGCGAGCATTACGTGGCAAAGCCGTTACATGACGGACCCGCCCGCAGCCTTGCCGTCGGGTGCGGGCCGTGGTGGCATGCAGTCAGAGCGGGAAGGTGGGCGTGACATGGCCTCTGCGACGCTGGACCAGCGGAACCGGATCGAACGGGCGATCACCGGTCAGACGCTGTGCGACAACCTCCGGCGGACGGCGGCCGAACACGGCGATCAGCCAGCCCTGTCGGATCGCGGCGATCCATCCGCCGAGTGGAGCACCCTGAGCTGGGGGGAGACCCGCCAGGCCGCACTGGAACTCGCGGCCGGTTTCATCGCGCTCGGCTGCGGGCCGGGCGACCGTGTCGCGCTGATGCTGCCGAACCGCAGCGAGCACGTCCTCGCCGACTTCGGCGCCCTGCACGCCGGGGCGGTGCCGGTGACGTTCTACGCGACGCTGGCGTCCGGGCAGATCCGCTACGTCGCCTCCGACTGCGATGCCCGGGTGGCGGTCCTGGACGGAGCCGATGAGGTGGCGCGCTGGCAGCCGGTGCTCGGCGAGCTGCCCGGGCTGCGGAAGATCATCGTGCGGGACGCCGCCGCGTGCCCGGCCGAGGAGCCGTACCTGAGCTGGGACGAGTTCCGGCGGCTCGGCGCCCGCGCCTACCAGGCGGACCCCGGCGGGGTCACCGCGCGGGTGGACGCCGTGGGCTCCGATGATCCGGTGACGATCCTCTACACCTCCGGCACCACCGGGAACCCGAAGGGCGTGCCGCTCACCCACCGCAGCGTCCTCTACGCGGCGCTGTCCACCGAAATGGCCGGGAACATGCCGGAGGCGAGCCGCTCGGTCTCCTACCTCCCGCTGGCGCACATCGCAGAGCGGATGCTGACCCTCTACCTGCCGGTCTACCTGGGCGCGCACGTGTACTTCTGCCCGGACATCCAGCAACTGCTGGGCACCCTGCAGGCGGTGCAGCCGACATCGTTTTTCGGTGTGCCCCGGGTGTGGGAAAAGATCCAGGCCGGCATCGTCGCGGTGTTGTCAGCCGAAGGGGACGAGGACAAGAAGGCCGGCGTCGACCAGGCGATGGCGGCCGGCCGCCGGTACGTGCAGAGCTGCCAGTTCGGCTCCCGGCCGGACGCCGGGGCCGTCTCGGCGTTCGAGAAAGCCGACCGGGAAGTACTCGCGCCGATCCGTTCACTGATCGGGCTCGGCCAGGTCGAGCGGACGCTGAGCGCCGCGGCGCCGCTCCCGGCCGACGTCGCCCGGTTCTTCTCCGGCCTGGGCTTGAAGATCCTCGACGTGTACGGGATGAGCGAGACGACCGGCGCGGTCACCGCGAACACGCCGGACGCGTTCCGGATCGGCACCGTCGGGCGCCCGCTGCCCGGGATCGAGATCGACATCGCCGACGACGGCGAGATCATGGTCCGCGGCCCCCTCAATACGCCCGGTTACCTCGGGCTGCCGGACAAGACCGACGAGCTGCTCGGCGCCGGGGGCTGGCTGCATACCGGCGATATCGGCTGGCTCGACGACGAAGGCTTCCTGTCGGTCATCGACCGGAAGAAGGAACTGATCATCACGGCCGGCGGGCAGAACATCGCCCCCGCGGCGATCGAGAGCCTGCTGGTCGAACATCCACTGATCGGCCAGGCGCTCGCCTACGGCGACGAACGGCCCTACGTGGTCGCCCTGCTGGCCCTCGACGCCGAGGCGGCGCCCGCATGGGCCAAGGCGAACGGGGTCGACGCCGGATCACTGGCCGAGCTCGCCGAGAACTCGACGATCCTCGATGCCGTCGCCGCCGCCGTCGCCGCCGCGAATGAGAACCTCGCCCGGGTGGAACAGGTCAAGCGCTGGCGGCTGCTGCCCGCCGAGTGGACCATCGAGGGCGAGGAGCTGACGCCCACGATGAAACTCAAGCGCCGGGTGGTGCACGCCAAGTACGCCGACGCGATCGACTCCCTCTACGGCGGCTGACTCTGTAAGGCTGCGCCGCAGGGCAGGCCGCGGCAGCGGCCGCGGTCGCGGGTAGGCTCGCGCCGGAGGCGTCTGGGCACCTGGTGGGCTCCCCGGTCTTCAAAACCGGTGGACGGCGCTCCGCGTCGTCGGCGGGTTCGATTCCCGTCCGCCTCCGCGACATAAATAACGGGGTGACGCGCCGTCGGCGCGCCACCCCTGCCCGGGAGAGCGGGCGCCACAGGAGAAGGACTGCGCGCCCGCTACCGCCCGGGTCCTGTTAGCCGGCCGGCGCCGGCGCGCCGGCGGCCCGGCGCTGCGGCACCGGGCGGTGGCTGGTGCCGCGGAGGGGTTGCGGCGGCAGCGGCGAGCCCCCGGGGTCGCGGACGTCCAGCGGCGGCATCGGTGAGCCGCGGGTACTGCGTGCCGGAACCGGCGGCAGCGGGGAACCGCGCCCATCGTGGACGTCCAGCGGCGGCATCGGTGAGCCGCGGGTATCGCATACCGAGATCGGCGGCAGCGGGGAGCCGAGAAAGTCTGCCATCGGCTGCGCCGGCAGCGGCGAGGCGTAGTTACGCATCGTGTCCTCCCAGAATCATGGTCGATTGAGATTGCCGGGCCGCGGGACCGCGGATGCGGTCCCGCGGCGCCCCGGAGGCCTATCGGCCGGCGCGCGGCCGGCGCTGCGCGGCCACTGCGATCACCGACAGCACGATCAGCACACCGCCGGCGAAGATGTTGCTCCAGTACATCGGCGCCTGGATCGCGAACTTCGCGCTGAGGATGAACGGCGAGATGATCAGCCATATCCCGAGCACGCCGTACGCGGCCTCCAGGCCGCGGAACCAGCGCGGCCCGGAACTGGCGAACAGCGCCAGTGCCGCCACCGCAAGCCCGATGATCAGATCGTTGACGGTTGAGTTCCGCGCGGCCGGTTGCTGGAACACCAGGAACCAGGGCGAGATGGCGACCCACAGCCCGGCGAGCACGCTGAGGATCGCGGCCGCCTTGGCCGTGACACCACGGACGGTGGGCGTCGCGTATTCCTGGCTGGCCACCGAACCGGCCGTTCCGGCTGGAGCGCCGTTGGCGGTCGCGCGGTGGGTGACATCTGTCGACATGGTTTCCTCCAATGCGATCAGTGGGGATTCATGTGTGCCGGGCGGTGCTGCAGGGGTACACAGCGGGCGCTCGCGGAGCTCCCCGCCCGGGCCTGGGCCGGCGCACCGGCGGCCACCGGGTTCCATACGCACGCCGCATGGGCCAATCCGCTGGACAGCGCGGTGATCAAGCCGGTCGCGACGATCAGAGCCACCAGCAGCACGGCGAGTTGCCAGGGCCGGGCGGGCCGGGGGCGTAGCGCCGCAGGCATCTGCCGCTCCCGGCTCATCCTGGTGAAGGCGTCGAACAGTCTCGCCAGCTCCGGATCGCCATCGCATAGCCGGTGCTCGATGCCGGCCAGTGCTCGCGAATCGCGAGCGGACAGCCCCATTGCCGCCATCGCCTTCCGCTGGCCTCGTGTCTGCTAGTGGTGGCCGATCGGCTGAACGGCCAGTTACATCGTATCACGATATAAAGCCGGTTCCGAACTCGGCCGACTTGGAGGTGGGATTGCCTAGTGATAAGGCATCACATAGTGGCTCGCAGCCGCGTTGAGGCACCGGATAGTACATCGTAGAGCGATATAGAGTTCCGGGCATCGCCGCTGCGCGCCGGGGGAGGACCGCGATGAGCGTAATGTCGGCAGCGATGGACCCGAGGCGGAACGTACCGCGGACCGACGCCGTGCTCGCCGACCCGCGGATCGCGGCGGCGGAGCAGCGGCTCGGACGCCACCTGGTCAAGCTGGCGGTGGCGGATGCGCAGCAGCAGGCCCGGTCGGGGCGGATCACCCCGGACCAGGTTGCGGACGCCGCGGTCGCGGCGCTGCCCCGGGCCGCCACCACGCTGCGGCCGGTGATCAACGCGACCGGGGTGCTGCTGCACACCAACCTGGGCCGGGCTCCGCTGTCGGCCGCGGCGCGCGAGGCCCTGCTCACCGCGTCCGGGTGCACGGACGTGGAGTACGACCTGAGCACCGGAGCCCGGGCCCGGCGGGGCGCGGGCGCTCTCACCGCCCTCGCCCGCGCCGTTCCCGCGGCGGGCGCGGTCCACGTGGTCAACAGCAACGCCGCCGCCCTGTCGCTGGCCGCGACCGCGCTCGCGGCCGGCAAGGAGATCGTGATCAGCCGCGGCGAGATGGTCGAGATCGGCGACGGGTTCCGGATCCCGGACCTGATCACCTCGACCGGCGCGCGGCTGCGCGAGGTGGGCACCACCAACCGAACCACCCTCGCGGACTACGCCGCGGCGATCACCGCTGAGACCGGGTTCGTGCTCAAGGTGCACCCGTCGAACTTCCGGATCGAGGGTTTCGCCGCCGGGGTGCCGGTTAAGGACCTGGCTGAACTGCTAGCCGACCGCACAGCTGACCGGGAGGTGCCGCTGATCGCCGATATCGGCTCCGGCCTGCTCGCGCCGTACCCCGCGCTGCCGGACGAGCCGGACGCGGCGAGCACGCTGGAAGCCGGCGCCGACCTGGTGACCGCCAGCGGGGACAAGCTGCTCGGCGGACCACAGGCGGGGTTGCTGCTGGGCCGGGAGCGTCTGGTGGAGCGGCTGCGCCGGCACCCGCTCGCCCGGGCGCTCCGGGTGGACAAGCTGACGCTGGCAGCGCTGGAGGCGACGCTGGCCGGCCCGCCGTCCCCGACCGCGCAGGCCCTGGCCGCGGATCAGGCGGTTCTGCTCGGCCGGGCAGAAGGGCTGGCCGCGAAGCTGGCCGCCGACGGGATCGACGCCGGTGCCGTGCTGACCCGCGCGGCGGTGGGCGGCGGCGGCGCACCGGGGGTGGCGCTGCCCAGCGCAGCCGTGAGCCTGCCGGAGCCGTTCGGCGCGCCGCTGCGCGCGGGCGATCCGGCGGTCGCCGGGAGGGTAGAGGAGGGACGCCTGTTGCTGGACCTGCGCGCGGTACCGCCCGAGTGCGATCCCGATCTAATCGCGGCGGTCACCAGAGCGAGCACGGCTGGGTGCAGGCCGTAGGCTGGAAGCTGATCGCGCCGTCAGGGAGGTGTTGCGCCGGTGCTCACTGATGCGTACGGACGAACCGCGACGGACTTGCGGGTGTCGCTGACCGACCGGTGCAACCTGCGCTGCAGCTATTGCATGCCAGCCGAGGGGCTGGATTGGCTGCCGAAGCCCGAGTTGCTCAGCGACGACGAAGTGGTGCGGCTGGTCCGGATCGGGGTCACCCGGCTGGGCATCCGCGAGGTCCGCTTCACCGGCGGTGAGCCGCTGCTGCGCCGCGGGCTTCCCGGCCTGGTCGCCCGCACCGCCGAGCTGACCCCGCGGCCCGAGATCTCGCTCACCACCAACGGCATCGGGCTCGTGCGGCTGGCGCCCGCGCTGCGGGACGCGGGGCTGGACCGGATCAACGTATCGCTGGACACGCTGCGGCCCGACACCTTCCGGTCGCTGTCGCGGCGGGACCGCCTGTCCGACGTCCTCGACGGGCTGGAGGCCGCGACCGCCGCAGGGCTGGCGCCGGTGAAGGTGAACAGCGTGCTGATGCGGGGGCTGAATGACGACGAGGCGGTGCCGCTGCTCCGGTTCTGCATGGACCACGGGTACCGGCTGCGCTTCATCGAGCAGATGCCGCTGGATGCCCAGCACGGCTGGCGGCGGGAGAACATGGTGACCGCCGACGAGATCCTGGAGCAGCTGTCCGGCCAGTTCATCCTCAAGCCCGACGATCCGGCCGAGCGGGGCGCGGCGCCGGCGGAGTCGTTCCTGGTGAACGGCGGGCCGTACCGGGTCGGCGTGATCGGTTCGGTCACCAGGCCGTTCTGCGCCGCCTGCGACCGGGTCCGGCTGACCGCCGACGGCCAGGTGCGCAACTGCCTGTTCGCCCGGGAGGAAAGCGACCTGCGCGGCCCGATGCGCGACGGCGCCGGCGACGGGGAACTCGCCGACCGGTGGCGCCGAGCGGTCGCGTCCAAGCTGCCCGGGCACGGTATTAACGACCCGTCGTTCCTGCAGCCCGCGCGGCCGATGTCCGCGATCGGCGGCTGATGCGGACGCGCGGCGCAGATCAGTTGACCCCCGCGTACCGGCTTGGAGTGAGCAGCAGGTGAACACGCTCGAGGAGTGGACCGCGGCCGCATGCGACGCGCTCGGCCTGGACCCGGATGCGCTGAGCGACCGGTCGGTGGTGCTCGACGTCGCCCGGGACGCGGCGCGCGGTGTCGCGAGGCCCTCCGCGCCGCTCACCACCTTCCTGCTTGGCGTCGCGGTGGGCCGCGGGCAGCCGCTGCCCGACGCCGCAGCCAAGCTGACGGCGCTGGCCGCCGGATGGGAGACCTCGGCGGCCGGTGAGGATTCAGGCCGCGCCGATTCCGCCGGCCGCTAGCCCGCACGCCGCGGTGCCGGACTCCGGCCACCGCTAGCTACTGCGGCCACCGCTAGCTACTGCGGCCACCGCTAGCTACTCCGGCCACCGCTAGCTACTCCGGCCACCGCTAGCTACTCCGGCCACCGCTAGCTACTCCGGCCACCGCTAGCTCATCCCGGCGCAGCGGCGGATGCAGTCGGCATCCGTGTCAATTCGTCCAGTGCCCGTGAGCGGGTGAATCCTGCCCGGTGTTCCCGAATGCCCAGACCGGGGCCTTGCCGGGTTCGAGTTATCGATATATCGTTGAAACATCTAGAAGCAACAGGATTGCATCTAGAGCCTCGAACGAGGGGAGCATCTAATGCACGAGGAAGATTTCCCGCACGCGGGTGGCTACCGGGGCCGGGGTCCCGGACCGCGCCGCGGGTGGCGGGGGAGAGAGCCGGGTGACTGGCCCGGCGGGCCCGGTGACTGGGCGGGCGGCCCGCGGCGGGCACGCCGTCCCGGGCCACCGCGCGGCGGTTACGGACCGTACGGGTTCGGGCCCAAGCACGGCTGGGGCGGGCCGTTCGGCGACCCGCGCATGTGGCACATGGGCGATCCCCGGACGCTGCATCGCCGGGGCCCCAGGGTCAGGCGGGGAGACGTGCGGGCGGCGGCGCTGTCGCTGCTCGCCGAGGAGCCGCGTAACGGCTACCAGATCATCCAGGAGATCCGCGAGCGCAGCGACGGCGTGTGGCAGCCCAGTCCGGGCTCGGTCTACCCGGCGCTGCAGCAACTCGAGGATGAAGGCCTGATCCGGGCCGAGGAGACCGAGGCCGGCCGGCGGGCGTTCCGCCTGACCGATGCGGGCCGCACGTATGTCGAGGAGCACGACGACGAGCTCCGCGCTCCGTGGGAAGCGGTCGCGGGCTCGGTCGCTGACGACGTGATCGGGATGCGCCAGCTGTTCGGCAACGTCGCCATGGCCGCGATGCAGGTGGTCAGCGTCGGGACGCAAGAGCAGATCGACGCCGCCCGCCGCATCCTCACCACCGCACGCCGCAACCTCTACCAGATCCTGGCGGAGGACGACGATGACGCCGCCGGTGACCAACGGCACGGCCGGGCGGCCGATCCCGGAGCGCCCGATGACGATGAGGACCCGGAGCAGCCGCACGCCGGCGAGGCCTGATGGCCCCGGCGCCCTGGCTGGCTCCGGCCATCGCCGTCGTCGCCGAGCCCGGTCAACCAGCGTTGAAACGGCCTGTGCCGTCAACAGATGTTGACGGCACAGGCCGTCCGCCAGCAGCGGACATCAGCTCACTGCGCGCGGGATGACAGCGGGGGCGCGCATAGTTAGACATAGCGCGCGGCGGGCACGCCCGGGACGGAGACGGTGCCCGATGTTGTTTTCACCAGCGAAAACAGACGGGAGGCAGCGAGGGTGACGCTGCACACGGACGGTCTTCCGGCGAGCGCCGCGGACGCAGCCGCGGGCCGCACCACCGGCTCCGCTCAACCGGCGGTGTCGGTGACTGGGCTGGCCAAGAGGTACGGGGAGATCGAAGCGGTCCGCGGGATCGACTTCGAGGTCCAGACGGGCGAGACATTCGGCTTCCTCGGGCCGAACGGCGCGGGAAAGTCCACCACCATCAGCATCCTCTGCACGCTGGCCACGCCGACCGCTGGCTCGGCCCGCGTGGCGGGGCACGACGTCGTCAGGAAACGCGACGCGGTGCGGCGCAGCATCGGCCTGGTGTTCCAGGACACCACGCTGGACAGTTACCTGACCGCCGAGCAGAACCTGCGCTTCCACGCCGAGCTGTACGGCGTCCCGCGCAGCGCGTTCGAGCCGCGGATGCGCCAGGTGATGGACATGGTCGGCCTGTGGGAGCGCAAGGACAGCCTGGTGAGCACGTTTTCCGGCGGAATGCAGCGCCGCCTGGAGATCGCCCGCGGGCTGCTGCACGCGCCCCGCGTGCTGTTCCTGGACGAGCCGACGGTGGGCCTCGATCCGCAGACCCGCTCCTCGATCTGGGAGTACATCAACGGCCTGAAGAGCCGGGAGGACATCACGATCTTCCTCACCACGCACTACATGGATGAGGCGGAGAACTGCGACCGGATCGCGATCATCGACCACGGCAAGATCGTTGCCATCGACACGCCCGAGCATCTGAAAGCGAGCGTGGGCAAGGACCGGGTGCAGATCCGGACCGATGACGACGACGCGGCGATCGCCGCGCTGGCCGACCGGTTCGGCCTGGAGGCCACGATCGCGGAGGGCGCGGTCACGTTCGCCGTCGAGTCGGGCGAGCAGTTCGTTCCCCGGCTGTTCGCGGAACTGGGCATGCCCATCCGGTCGGTGAGCGTGTCGCGGCCCTCACTGGACGACGTGTTCATGTCCTACACCGGCAAGACGATCCGGGACGCCGAGGCAACCGCCACGGACTCGATGCGGGCGATGCGCACCGCCTTCCGCGGGAGGAGATAACCGATGGCAACCCCAACCGCACAGGTGCAGTCGCCCGGAGCCGCCGAGCTCACCGAGACAATCCGGGTGATGGTGCCGGAGCGCGGCCTGCGGCAGAACGTGGCCGCGGTCGGCATCGTCTGGCGCCGTGAGCTGATCAGGTTCCGCCGCGACCGGCTTCGCGCGGTGACGTCGCTGATCCAGCCGGTGCTGTTCCTCTTCGTCCTCGGTACCGGCCTGTCCTCGCTGGCCGGGCACGGCATCCCGGGCGGGGTGAACTTCCGGACCTTCATCTACCCCGGCGTGCTGGCGATGTCGGTGCTGTTCACGGCGATCTTCTCGGCCGCGTCGGTGGTGTGGGACCGGGAGTTCGGCTTCCTGCGCGAGATGCTGGTCGCGCCGGTGAGCCGGGCGGCGATCGTCACCGGCAAGTGCCTCGGCGGCGCGACGGTCTCGGCCTTCCAGGGCGTGGTGGTCCTGGCGCTGGCCGGCCTTGCCGGGGTGCCCTACAACCCGGTGCTGTTCATCATCCTGATCGGTCAAATGCTGCTGCTCGCGTTCACGCTCACCGCCTTCGGCGTGATGGTCGCGGGCCGGATCAAGCAGTTCCAGGCATTCATGGCCGTCACCCAGATGCTGGTCATGCCGCTGTTCTTCCTGTCCGGGGCGCTGTACCCGCTGAGCAACCTGCCGGCCTGGCTGACCGTGCTCACCCGGATCGACCCGCTCACCTACATCGTCGAGCCGATGCGGCACGCGGTGTTCAGCTACCTGCCGATCAGCCCGTTCGCGAAACAGACACTGAGCCCGGGCGTGACGTGGGCCGGGTGGCAGGTACCGCAGCTGCTGTCGATCGCGATCGTCGCTGTGATGGGCCTGGCGATGCTCGGTGTGGCGATCGCCGAGTTCCGTCGCACCGACTAGCAAGGCGGTTCAAGACAAGAAACGGCGCCGGGTGGTTACGGGGGCAAACCACCCGGCGCCGTCTGAGGGGCGACACCGGGTGGCTACGGGGGCAAACCACCCGGCGTCGCGATCATCGGCGTTCCGACGGGGGCCCGGAACGCCGGCAGTGGTGCTCCGACGGGGGACCGAAGCACCGATATGAATGCTACACCGAAAACCCCCCTCATGCGTCAAGTCCCGATTACAGGCCCATCTCGTCCCGGACACCGCAGCGTTGCGTACGCCAGGCGGACAGCGGCTGGGGAACAGTTGCCTGCCTGCTCATGCCTGGTTGGGCCCGGTGCGCGACGGGCCAGCTGGACCGGCGCCTGCTTCCCCGGCGGACAGGGAACTGTCGCTGCCGGGCGGCGAATCGTCGCCGCGGGGCCGCCCATCGCCCCCGTCCGGGCGGTCGCCCGCAGCGTCCGTCTCGGGCCGTCCGTCCCACGGTCCGGGGGACGGTGACTCCGGCAGGCCGGCCCGTTCCGGAGCGTCCGGGTCGTAGGGCTGGAACCGCCGGCCATGATCCGGCTCGCGTCCGCCGTTGGCGAATACCACGGCGAAGTAGGGCATCACGATGGCCACGGCCGCGGCGATGAACCGTGCCACGCCGTGGAACAGGAAAACCGCGAGCACCAGGCCAACGACCCGGATGCCCATCATGATCAGGTAACGCTTCTGCCGGTACTTGATGTCCTCGGACATCGGGCGCTGCGCGTTGGTGACGAGATAGGCATCACGCTTGCCGCGGTGAAAGCGGATCGTCCGCACGGTTCCACGCTATGCCCCGCGTCGGCCGGGCGGAACCGCGGCCTTGCCCGCCCCGGTGGTTGCCCGCCCCGGTGGTTGCGTGGCCCGGTGGTTGCGTGGCCCGGTGGTTGCCTGCGCCGCGCGATTGGCGCGGCGCTACTGGCCCGGCGCTACAGCCGGGCCGCGACAGGCCCGCTGCTATAGGCCGGCCGCGTCGGCGAGGGTTGCCGCGCCCGCCAGCGTCATCTCGTGCGCCAGATCACCGGTGAGCCCGGTGAGCAGGTCGCGGACGCCGTCGGCGCCGTCGCAGGCGAGCGCCCAGAGCACCGGTCGGCCCACCAATACGGCCTTGGCTCCGCGAGCCAGCGCCCGGAGGATATCCAGCCCGGACCGGAGCCCCCCGTCCACCAGAACGTCGCAGCCCGGGTATGCGGCCACCGCCGCGGCCACCTCCGGCAGCGCCGAGGCGGTCGGCACGGCGGCGTCGAGCTGCCGTCCGCCGTGGTTGGACACCACCACCCCGGCCGCGCCCGCCGCCGCGCACGCGGCGGCGTCGTCCGCGCGCAGCACGCCCTTCACCAGCACCGGCAGGCCGCCGCTGATCTCACCCAGCCAGCCGATGTCGGCCAGCCCGACGTCCGGTGCCTGCTCGGCCGCGGCCAGGTCCTCCAGATGGCCGAGGTTCACCAGGAAATCAGCGTCCGCGATCAGGTCGGACCCGCGGTCCCGGCGCCGGCGGCCGAGCACCGGCGCGTCAGCGGTGAGCACCAGGGCCCGCGCCCCGGCGGCGGCGGCGCGGCGGACCAGATTCTCGGTGAGGCTGCGATCGCGCAGCAGATAGACCTGGAACCACCACTGGCCCCGGTGCTGCGCGACCACGGCGCCGACGTCCTCGATCCGCCGTGAGCTGCGGGTGGACAGCACGTAGACGGCGCCCGCCTCGGCGGCGCCGCGCGCACTGGCGAGCTCTCCGTCACCGGAGGCCAGGTGGTGGAAGCTGGTGGGGGCGACGCCGGCCGGCGTGGCGGCCCGGGTGCCCGCCACGGTCACCGAGGTGTCCACCTGGCCGACGTCCCGCAGCACCCGCGGGCGGAGCGTAATCTGCCGCCACGCTTCCGGGTTGGCCCGGAGTGCCGACTCGCGTCCCGAGCCGCCGGCGTAGTAGTCGTATACATCGGCGGGCAGCAGCGCCCGGGCGCGCGCTTCCAGCTCGTCTGGATTTGGCACGCGGGCCATCCTGCCAGCGCCCGGAGCCCGCCGGGAAATCGGGAACAACGCTATCTACTCAGGAGACACAATGGCTGAACGCACCTACCGGGTGACCGAGATCGTCGGCACCTCCCCGGACGGAATCGAGTCGGCGGTGCGCAACGCGGTCCGCCGCGCCGGGCAGACACTCCGGCACCTCGACTGGTTCGAGATCACCGAGATCCGCGGGCAGATCACCGACGGCGAGGTCGCGCACTTCCAGGTAGGCATGAAGGTCGGCTTCCGCCTCGAGGACGCGTAGAGCCGGCGGTCGGTGCCGGGCGGGCCAGGCAAGGCCGCGCACGCCGCTGGGGAGCGCTCCGGACGCTGCATGTCCCGGCGAGGACTACTGGCCGTCTTGGCCGTCCCCCCCGCCGTGGCCGTGGCCGTGGCCGGGGTGCTGGCCGACTCGCGCGCCCGGGCCCTTTGACTGGCTCTTGGCCGGCTGAGTCGGCGTCGGCGCCTGGGAGGCCACCGTCGCGGGGGCGCTGGGGGCCGGGGTGCCGGGCGTGCTCGGATGGGAACCCCCGGTCAGGGTGACCGCAGCCACGAGCACTGCCAGTAGAACGCCGGCGGCGAGGCAGGCGGCGAGAACCCGCTGGCTCGGCCGGTTGCGCGCGCCGTACGGCGGCCCGGGCAGGCGCGCCGTCATCCCGTTCCCGCCGGGCTGGGCCGAGGCCGCGGTCTGAGCTGCCAGCGGGACGGTTTCCCGCGGCCAACCCGCGCCGGCCGCTCCCGCTGACGGTGCGGTGATCGTGGCGGCGCCGAGGCCCGCGACCGCGGCCAGCCGGCCGGCGACGGTGGCGGCGTCGCGTGGCCGCGCCGCGGGGTCCTTGCGCAGCAGCTCGCCGATCAGCCCGGTGAGCGGGGGAGGGCTCTGCGGGCAGATCGCGGCCAGATCCGGCGGCTCGGCATGCAGATGCTGCGAGCAGACCGCGACCGGCGAGTCTCCGGCGAACGGTGGGGACCCCGTCAGCAGGGCGAACAGCACGCATCCGAGCGCGTACAGGTCGCTGTACGGCCCGACCTGGCCTCCGCTGGCCTGCTCCGGAGAGAGGTACGCCGCGGTTCCGATCACCATCGCCGTCTGGGTCAGCCGGGCCGCGGCCGTCGCGGTCTCGGTCATCCGGGCGATGCCGAAGTCCAGAACCTTGACCTGGCCCTCGGCGGCGTAGACGACGTTGGAGGGCTTCACGTCGCGATGGACCACCCCGGCGGCGTGCGCGGCCGCCAGCGCGGCGGCCATCTGGGCGCCGACCCTGGCGGTCTCGGCGACCGGCAGCCGGCCTTCGCGGGTCAGCCGGTCCTGCAGGCTCGGGCCCGGCAGCAGCTCCATCACCAGGAACGCCGTTGTGTCATCGGTACCGGTGTCGAAGACCGTGACGATGTTCGGGTGGGTCAGCAGCGCGGTGGTGCGCGCCTCCCGCCGGAACCGTTCGGCGGCGGACGGGTCGGCGCCGTCCAGTTCCAGCGTCTTCACCGCGACATGCCGGGTGAGCGACTCATCCTGGGCCAGGTAGACCTGCCCCATTCCGCCGCGTCCCAGCGGCTCCAGGAGGCGGTAGCGCCCGGCGAGCAAGCGTGTCTGCACCCCGTCAGTATGGGCGGCCATCAGTCCCGCGGGTGGCCGGTCTGGCCGACGGGCCGCGCGCCCGGCCGGGCGGAGGGCACCTCAGCTGGCCTGACTGACCGACGACATGTTGAAACCCTCGATCCGCAGCGGCGGCATCGCGGCGCGGGTGAAGTAGTCGCCCCACTCGCGCGGGAGGGTCGGCACGGTCTGGCCGGCCTCACCGAGCCGCCCGAGGATGGAGACCGGGCTCTCGTTGAACCGGAAGTTGTTCACCGCGCCGGTCACCTCGCCGTTCTCCACCAGGTAGACGCCGTCGCGGGTCAGCCCCGTCAGGAGCAGGCTCTGCGGGTCCACCTCACGGATGTACCAGAGGCAGTTCACCAGCAGGCCGCGCCGGGTCTTAGCGATCATGTCGGCGAGCGACGCGCCGCGTCCGGCCTCATCCGGGCCCGCCGCGGCACCAGACGCGGCGGATCCAGGCTCCACTTCGAAGATCAGGTTGTCGATGCCTGGAGTGGTACTGAGGCCGCTCAGCTGCGCGGAGTGCCGGGTCTGGGTCAGCGCGGCCAGGTTTCCGCCGCTGATCCAGTCGGTCGGCTGCAGCGCCAGTCCGTTGTCGAAGACCGAGGAGTCGCGGCTGGAGGCGTGCGCGGTGACGAACGGCGAGCATTCCAGCCCGGGCGCCGCCGGGTCGCTGCGCAGCCGGACCGGCAGCGCGGACAGCTGCTCGCCGACCTTGGTGCCGCCGCCGGCCTTGCTGAACACGCTGCGCCCGTCGAGCGCGTCCCGGGCACCGGCCGACCAGTAGAGATAGATGTACAGGTCGGCGACCGCGCTCGGGGGCAGCAGCGTCTCGTACTTCCCGGCGGGCAGCTCGACACGCCGTTTGGCCCAGTCCAGCTGCTGCCCGAGCTGCGCGTCGAGCGCGGCCACATCCACGTCGCGGAAGTCCCGGGTGGCTATGCCTCCCCAGGTCGACCGCTGCATGTCGCCCGACTTGGCGTTCATCTGCAGGCTCCCGGACGGCTGGTCGTGCCGCAGCCGCAGGCCGGAGGAGGTTCCGAGAAAGGTGCTGCCGAGTTCGTGCTCGGCGTAGCCGTACAGCTTCCGGCCACCCGCCTCGGCCGCGCCGAACGCGTCGCCGAGCGCCGGTGCGACGTCGCGGAAAACGCCGATGTCGGTCTCCGGTACCGGATCGTCCCAGCGGCCAGACGGCTGCGGCGTGGATTTAATCAGCGCGGCGGCGTCCTCGGCCGGTGAGCTCTGCGCTGCCGCGAACTGGGCGGCCCGGACCAGGTCCGTCACTTGATCGTCGCGGATACCGGACCGGGACACCGAGCCCACCGAGATGCCGTCCGGGCGGTGCTGCAGCGCGATCACGGTCAGCGCCCGCGACTTGGACACCCCGTTGGTGGTGAGGGTGTTCCCGGCCCAGCGGAGGTTGGCGCTGGTCGTCTCGTCGGCGATCACGATGCACTGGTCCGACCGGGTCGCGGCCAGCGCCCGCTCGACGAGCTCCTGTGGTGTCAATGTGCTACCCCGCCTCTTCCACGGTGTTGAGGATCCGGACGCCGCGCATCAGCACCGACGGGCAGCCATGGCTGACCGGAGCGACCTGGCCGGGCTGGCCCTTGCCGCAGTTGAACGCCCCGCCCAGCACGTAGGTCTGCGGTCCGCCCGCAGCTTCCATGCTGTTCCAGAAGTCCGTCGTGGTGGCCTGGTAGGCGACGTCGCGGAGCTGCCCGGCCAGCCGGCCGCCGCGGATCTCGTAGAAGCGCTGGCCGGTGAATTGGAAGTTGTACCGCTGCATGTCGATCGACCAGCTCTTGTCGCCCTGGATGTAGATGCCCCGGTCCACCCCGGCGATCAGCTCGCCGGTGGACGGGCCATCCGGGCCCGGCTGCAGCGACACGTTGGCCATCCGCTGCAGCGGCATGTGCGACGGCGAGTCGGCGAACGCGCACCCGTTGGACCGGCCGAACCCGCGGCTGGCCGCGATCCGCCGGTCCAGCTGGTACCCGGTGAACAGGCCGCCGGAAATCAGGTCCCACGACTGGCCGGCGACCCCTTCGTCGTCGAATCCGATGGTGGCGAGCCCATGCTCGGCGGTGCGGTCCGCGGTCACGTTCATCACCGGTGACCCGTACTGCAGGTTGCCGAGCTTGTCCGGGGTGGCGAACGAGGTGCCGGCGTAGGCCGCCTCGTAGCCCAGGGCCCGGTCCAGCTCGGTGGCGTGCCCGATCGACTCGTGGATCGCCAGCCACAGGTTCGACGGGTCGATCACGAGGTCATAGGTCCCCGCCTGCACCGAGGGCGCCCCCAGCTTCGCCGCCAGCAGTTCCGGCAGCTCAGCCAGTTCCGCGCCGAAATCCCAGCCGGTCCCGGTCAGGTACTCGTAGCCGCGGCCGGCCGGCGGGGCGAGCGTCCGCATCGTCTCGAACCGGCCCGATTCGGAATCGACCGCGACCGCGTTGACGACCGGATGCAGCCGCACCCGCTGCTGCACGGCGGTGGTGGAGCCGTCGGCGTAGAACTTGCACTCCTTGACCTGGAGCAGTGAGGCATCGACGTGATCCACCCGCTGGTGCGCCAGCATCCGGGCGCTCCAGTCGGCCAGCAGCGCCACCTTCTCGGCGACCCGGACGTCGAAGGGGTCGACCTGATACGAGGAGACCCAGGTGACGTCGCCATGCGCGGGCTCGGGCGCCAGCTCGATCCGTTCCCGGTTCAGCGCGGCCGCGACCGTCGCGACGTCGGCCGCCTGCTCCGCGGCCCGCGCCGCGGCCTCGGGGGTCAGGTCGACGGCCGAGGCGAACCCCCAGGTGCCGTTCTTCACCACCCGCACGGCGAGACCGAGGTCGTCGCCGTCGAACAGCGTCTCCAGGTTCCCGTCGGATAGCCGGATGCTCTGGCCGCGGACGCGCTCCAGCCGGAAATCCGCGTGCTCGGCGCCGAGGTCCGCGGCCCGCTGGAGGGCAGCGTCGGCCAGCTGGCGCAGCGGCAGCGCCGTGAACTCCGGGTCGATCCGCGCGCCGTTCCCGTCTCCACCCGCGCCATGATCCAAATGCTCCACGACACGAAACCTACCGGACGCTCCTTGGTACGCTCCCACGGTGACAGAGAACACGGAAAACTCCGTCCCGCAAGGCCGGTCCGTGCTCGTCACCGGCGGGAACCGGGGGATCGGCCTGGCGATCGCCCGCGCCTTCGCGGCGGCCGGCGACGCGGTCACGGCGACCTCGCGCTCAGGCGAGCCGGTCGAGGGCCTGGGCGAGGCCGGGCTGACGGTCCAGTGCGACGTCACCGACACCGCCCAGGTGGATGCGGCGTTCAAGGCCGCGGAGGAGGCGCACGGCCCGGTCGAGGTGGCGGTCGCGAACGCGGGGATCACCCGCGATCAGCTGCTGGCGCTGATGAGCGAGGACGACTTCGCCGCGGTGATCAACACGAACCTGACCGGGGCGTTCCGGGTGGCCAAGCGGGCGGTGCGGCCGATGATGCGGCTGCGCCGCGGCCGGATCATCGTGATCTCCTCGGTCTCCGGGCTGCTCGGCTCGGCCGGCCAGGTCAATTACGCGGCGTCCAAGGCGGGTCTGATCGGCCTGGTGCGGTCGCTGGCCCGCGAACTCGCCTCCCGGGCCATCACCGCCAACGTCGTGGCGCCCGGGGTGGTCGAGACCGAGATGGTTGCCGCCCTGGACGACAAGCAGAAGCAGGGGATCCTGTCCGCGGTCCCGCTGGGCAGATACGGCACGGTCGACGAGGTGGCGGCGGCGGTGCAGTTCCTGGCCAGCCCGGCGGCCGGCTACATCACCGGCGCGGTCCTGCCCGTCGATGGCGGCCTCGGAATGGGTCACTGACCCGCGGGAGGCACTGAAGCAACCAGCGGAGGTCTGATTTGGGCATCCTCGACGGCAAGCGCATCCTGGTCACCGGGGTGCTCACCGACTCCTCGATCGCGTTCCACGTCGCCCGGATGGCTCAGCAAGAAGGGGCCACCGTGCTGCTCACCGGCTTCGGCCGGATGAGCCTGGTGGAACGGATCGCCAAGCGGCTGCCCGACCCGCCGCCGGTGCTCGAACTGGACGTCACCGACACCGGCCAGCTGGACTCCCTCGCCGAACGGGCCAGCGCGCACGTGGACGGCCTGGATGGCGTCCTGCACGCCATCGCGTTCGCGCCGCCGAGCGCGTTCGGGGACTTCCTGGGGGCGCCGTGGGAGGACGTGGCCACGGCCATGCACGTTTCCGCCTACTCGCTCAAGGCGCTCGCGGTCGCCGCCGAGCCGATGATGAGCCGCGGCGGCTCGATCGTCGGGCTGGACTTCGACGCGACGGTGGCGTGGCCGGCCTACGACTGGATGGGCGTGGCCAAGGCCGGGCTGGAGTCCTGCGCCCGGTACCTGGCGCGGGAGCTCGGCGGCAAGGGGATCAGGGTGAACCTGGTGTCGGCGGGCCCGCTGCGGACGATGGCGGCCAAGAGCATCCCCGGGTTCGCCGGGCTGGAAGGATCATGGTCGGAGCGCTCGCCGCTCGGCTGGGACACCGGTGATCCCGGGCCGGCCGCGCGGGGGTGCCTGGCGCTGCTGTCCGACTGGTTCCCCGCCACGACTGGCGAGATCGTGCATGTGGACGGGGGCGCCCACGCCATCGGCGGCTGACGGCAGCGGCTGACGGCAGCGGCTGACGGCAGCGGCTGACGGCAGCGGCTGACGGCAGCGGCTGACGGCAGCGCCGGACGTCGGCGCCGGCGGCAGCGGCAGCGGTGACCGGGCCGGCGGGCGCCTTACCGGGAGTGCTCCGGCTCGCCGTGCCGTTTCGCATATTCGGACGGAACCGAGGACACGTCGTCGAGCGCGTCGCGGATCTCCCGCGGCAACCTGATCTCCTCGCCGCTCAGGATCCCGGTCAGCTGGCCGGCGGTGCGCGCGCCGACGATCACCGCCGCGACCCCCGGGCGATCGGCCACCCAGCTCAGCGAAACGGCCAGCGGCGAGGCTCCCAGGCCCTCGGCTGCGGTGCTCACCGACTCCACGATCGAGCGGCAGCGGTCATCGAGGTACGGCCGGACGAAATCGCCGAGATGCGGCGTCGCGGCACGCGAATCGGCGGGGACTGCGGTCCGGTACTTGCCGGTCAGCACGCCGCGGCCGAGCGGCGACCAGCACAGCAGCCCGACCCCGAGACTGGCGGCCGCGGGCAGGAGCTCCCGTTCCGCCTCGCGTGCCACCAGCGAGTACTCGTTCTCCGCGGCGGCGATGGGCGCCCGGCCGGGCAGCGCGTGCTGGATGGCGGCAGCCCAGGCGAGCTGCCAGCCCGCGTAGTTCGACACGCCGGCGTAGCGCGCCCGGCCGGTCGAGACCGCGTAATCGAGGGCGGAGAGCGTCTCCTCCAGCGGGGTCGCGTCGTCCCATCCGCCTGGCTGCCACAGGTCCACGTGGTCGGTGCCGAGCCGGGCCAGGGACGCGTCCAGGCCGGCGAGGAGATCCCGCCGGGAGGCATGGGCGGCGCGCCCGGCGCCGCCATCGGACGCGGCGCGGGCACCGGCATGGGCGCCGGGGGGACCGCCGCCGGTCTTCGCCGCGAGGACGACTTCGGAGCGCGGTACCGCATCGCGGAGCAGCCAGCCGACGATCGCCTCGCTGTCACCACCGGCGTGCCAGTCCGCGGTGTCGATCAGCGTCCCGCCCGCCTCGACGAACGCGGTGAGCTGGGCCGCGGCGTCGTCCTCCCCGGTGTCGCGGCCCCAGGTCATCGTCCCGAGGCCGAGCCTGGAGACTCGCAGGCCGCTGCGCCCCACCCGTCGCTGCTCCATGCGGCCGAGGTTATCGGCCGCCGCGTGCCGTGACCCGCGCCCGGACGCGCGGAACGGTGCCGGCGGGCCCGGCAACGCCGGCGGATGCGGGGACGCACCCGGCGGCGGGTTCACCTAAAGTCGGTAGCTGTGACGACGGTATTGCTGGTCCGGCACGGCCTGACCACGTTGACCGGCCCGGTGCTCGCCGGCTGGACGGCCGGTGTCCAGCTGGACGCCCGCGGCCGCGCGCAGGCACGCGACCTCGCCGTCCGGCTCGCTCCGGTGCCGCTGGCAGCCATCGTCACCAGCCCGCTCGAACGATGCGCCCAGACCGCCGCGGCGATCGCGGCGGAACGCGACGGCAACGTCCCGGCCGCGGTGCACACCGACGAGCAGCTCGGCGAATGCCGGTACGGGGACTGGACCGGCAAGCCGATCAAGAAGCTGGTCAAGGACCCGCTGTGGCGGGTCGTCCAGGCGCACCCGAGCGGCGCGCGGTTCCCGGGCACCGACGGTGAGTCGATAGCGGACATGCAGCACCGTGCCGTCCGGGCGATCCGCAGCTGGAACGAGAGGCTCGGCCAGCACGCCTGCTACCTGGTTTGCTCCCACGGGGATGTGATCAAGTCCGTCGTAGCCGATAGCCTCGGCCTGCACCTGGATCAGTTCCAGCGGATCCAGATCGATCCGTGCTCACTGACCGTCATCCGGTACACCGAATCCCGGCCCTTCCTGCTGCGGCTGAACGACACCGGGAGCCTGGACGGCCTGGTGCGCGAGGCGAGCAAACCGCCCGCCCGGGGCAGGCGCTGGGGCCGGGACGGACGCCGCGGCGCCGGTGACGCCGTGGTCGGCGGCGGCGCGGGCATTCATCAGGACACGCGAGGATAGGGGCATGCCGGTCTACTACTACGATCCGCCGGAACGGTTCATCACCGGCACCGTGGGCGAACCGGGAGAGCGGACGTTCTACCTGCAGGCCAAGGGCGACGGGCGGGTCACCAGCGTCGCCCTCGAGAAGGTGCAGGTTTCTCTCCTGGCCGAGCGGCTCGATGAACTGCTCGATGAGGTGCTCCGCCGCGCCAGCGACGCGGCCTCGGTGCCCGCCGTCGCCCCGGCCGAACTGCGCGACGAGGAGCCGCTGGAGCAGCCGCTGATGGAGGAGTTCCGCGTCGGGTCGATCGCCCTGGCCTGGGACCCGGACGGGGACCGCGTGGTCATCGAGGTCCAGGAGGAATCGGATGAGCCGGTCGAGCCGCTGACCGAAGACATCGGCGTGGACGGCCCCAGCGTGCTGCGGGTGCGGATAACGCCGGCCGCGGCCCGCGCCTTCGCCAAGCGCGCAGCCCAGGTCGTCGCGGCGGGACGCCCGCCGTGCCCCCTCTGCGGCCTCCCGCTCGACTCCGACGGTCACATCTGCCCCAGGCAGAACGGCCATCGCGCGAACACCACGGCGTAGCCGACGGATACAGGGTGCCCGGGAAATGACACGCAAAGTTACCATCGGCTCAGCTTCGCGCCGGCCGCGATGACACGACAGAATCAAGGCATGCGCGAGCTCTCACCAGACCGGGCCAGGCGGCGCCCGCGCCGTGGGGCGACCGCCGGGACCAGCACGCTCGACCTGCTCGCGAACGGCAAGCTGGAGGTGGAGGGGCGGCTCGTCGAGGCCTCCAACGCGACGCTGTACTGCACGATCCGGCGGGGCGGCACCGAGGCCGCGTGCGTGTACAAGCCGGTGGCGGGCGAGCGGCCACTGTGGGATTTCCCGCACGGGACGCTGGCGGGCCGCGAGGTGGCCGCGTACCTGGTGTCCCAGGAAGCGGGCTGGGACGTCGTCCCGCCGACGGTCTACCGGGACGGGCCGTTCGGCCCGGGGATGTGCCAGCTGTGGATCGACGCCGACGACACCGTTGACCTGATCGCGCTCGCCCGGCGCACCAACCACGAGCAGCTTCGTGACATGGCGGTCTTCGATGCGGTCGTGAACAACGCCGACCGCAAGATCGGCCATCTGCTGCCCACCGATGACGGGCACCTGTACGGCTGCGACCACGGTGTCTGCTTCTCCGAGGAATACAAGCTGCGCACCGTTCTCTGGCAGTGGCGCGGCAGGCCGCTGACCGCCCCCGCGATCGAGGCGCTGCGCCAGGTCCGGACTTCCTTCGACAAGAACGGGCTGGCAGGGGAACTCGGGAAGTTCCTGACAGCCGACGAGGTCAGCGCAACCGTGCGGCGGGTCGAGATGCTGCTGGAACACCGGGTGCATCCCTACCCGTCCGAGGGATGGCCGGCCGTTCCCTGGCCGCCGCTGTAGGTGTCAGCTACGGTGCCGGGGCAGACGGCTGGCGCCAGCCTTCGGCGAGGAAGCCGAACGATCCGTTGAGCGCGCCGATCGCGTAGTCCCAGTCGTGCTGGCCAGGGGTAATCCGCAGGGTGGCAGGGATGTGGCCGGCGGCGAGGAGCTTGTCGAAGCTCGCCGCCTGCCCCTGGATCAGGGGGAAGCCGTCCGACTGGTCCTCGCACAGCAGGATGTGCTTGCCGCGCACGTTCGGGACGTGCTCGTCCGGGTCGTTCGCGGCGATCAGGTTGCCCTCGCCCTGGAAGATGCCGGATTCGTCGTCCGGGTGGAAATAGCCGGCGATCGACACGATCTGGCCGAAGAGGCTGGGGTGCCGCATGGCGATGTTCATCGCGCCATAACCGCCCATCGAGAACCCGGCGATCGCCCGGTGCGACTCGTCCCGCAGGTGGCTGCCCTCCACCGCGGGGATCACCGCGTCCAGGAGACGGCTCTCCACCGCATCGGAGCCGCCCGCCGAATCCGCCCACTCGCTGTCGTAATAGTGCTCGCCGTTGCCGTCCGGGCTCGCCACCACGAACGGCGGGTACCCGGCGCGCAGCCGGTCGTCCAGGATCTTCGCCAGCCCGTGCTGGAACGGGTCGCTCGCCGCACCGGGAACCCCGTGCAGCACGTACAGCACCGGGATCAGCGACGAGTCGGTCCCCGGCGGCCGCCAGACCCAGACATCGTGCGGCTGATGGTCGGACGGGCCGCGGACCTCGAGGTGCTGCACGGTGCCCTGCTCGCCGGCGGTGTTGCGGACATCGGACTTGGCGAGCCAGGGCACGCCGGGCGGGGTGATGACGAAAGCGGCGCAGATCATCAGCACGGCGACGGCCTGAGCCGGCCAGAGCGAGCGGCGCCAGGTGCCCGGCAGGGAGCCGACCGGAAGCCGGCGGCCGGCCGGCCGGCCGGCCGACGGCGGACGCCGGTGCGCGCCCCGAGATGTCCGGGACGTGCCCGCGCCGCCGGGTCCCGCCCGTGCCGGTGTCACGCGTGCCCTGCGCTGTCCTCGCACGGCATAACGATATGACCCGGAACCCGCCTCGGGCTGCCCATCCCTGCTGGCTGACCGCTAGCGGATGCGCTGCGCTGTTACGCGCAGGTCGCTACCGTTTGCCGGGGTCGCCCGGGTTGCCCCGGCGACGCAGGTAGCGCTCGAACTCGCGAGCTATCGCATCACCGCTCGCCTGTGGCAGGTCAGCGGCGTTCTGCTGCTCCTCCAGGGCGCGTACGTAGTCGGCGACCTCGGTGTCGGCCTCCGCCAGTTCGTCCACGCCGCGCTCCCACGCCCGCGCCTGCTCCGGCAGATCGGCCAGCGGGACCGTTATGTCCAGGACGTCCTCGACGCCGCGCAGCAGCGCCAGCGTGGCCTTCGGGTTCGGCGGCGACGCGACATAATGCGGCACCGCCGCCCACAGCGAGACGGCGGCGAGCCCCTCGGTGCCGCAAGCCTGCTGCAGGACCCCGACGATTCCGGTCGGCCCGTTGTAGTCGACCGGCGTCATGTGCAGTTCGTCGGCCAGGGCGGGATCGGACATCGAGCCGCTGACCTGGACCGGCCGGGTATGCGGCGAATCCGCGAGCAGGGCACCGAGCAGGATGACCTTCTCCGCGCCGAGCCGGGTGAAACCCTGCACGAGCTCGTCGCAGAAGCCGCGCCACCGCATGTTCGGCTCAATGCCGTGCACGAGCACGACGTCGTGGTCGTAGCCCGGTGGCCGCGCCCGCGCCAGCCGGGTGGTCGGCCAGGTGATGTTGTCGGCGACGCCGTTGGTCACCTCCACCATCGGGCGAGTGACCTGGAAGTCGTAGAAGTCCTCCGGGTCCATCGCCCCGATCGGGCTCGTCGTCCAGGCAGAGCTCAGGTGCTCGATGGCGCCCGACGCGGCCTCACCGGCGTCGTTCCAGCCCTCGAACGCCGCGATGAGCACCGGGGAGGTGAGGTCGCCGACACCTTCGAGTTCGATCGCCTACACCTCCTCACGTGAGCTTTTACCTGGTTGCGCCGCCCTCGGCCGTCCGCCGGCGGACCGTTCCAGGTTACGTGCTCACCTACCGCTCGTCGTGTGAACGATGAGCACGTCGCAGTGCGCCCGGTGGGTGATGGTCGACGGCACCGACCCGAGCAGCCGCCCCGCGAGGCTGTTCAGCCCGCGGTTCCCGACAACCACCAGGTCCGCATCCCGCTCCGTGGCCACCTGGACGAGGACGTCGACCGCGTCGCCAACGACGGCCGTCTCGTCCACGGATGCAGCCCCGCCGGAGACCGCGCGTTCCCGCGCCGCGCGGAGGGCCTCCTCGGCCGGCGTCGCGCCCGCCACCTTGTAGGCAAGGTCGCCGAGCTGCTCCGCGGCGGCCGACCGGTCCTTGTCCGGCATCGGCCGGTAGGCGCAGACCAGTACCAGTGTCGCGCCGGTCGAGCCCGCGAGCTGCCCGGCCGACCGGACCGCACGGAACGATGACTCTGATCCGTCGGTGCCGACGATGATCGTCTTGTATGCCATTTCCCGATCCTCTTTCTCCACGCCGCACCCGGATGTTACTCAGACGTATAAAGCATGCCGTGGGACGCGCCCGCCGCGCTATTTACCCGGCCAAACCAGACCTAACTACCGCACCAGCCGCAGATGCGGACCTACGGCTGTCAACCGGGGCGAGCCAACGCTAATCGTCCGTCGCCTTGCGGGAGGGCCGTGTCAGCGCGGTGAGCCGCAGCGGCTATTGTGGCGGGTCACAAAGATCGGCTCGGAAAATTGGGCTCTGACTCTGTATCATGGGGGAGGCGGCCGAGAGGCGCTGCAACAGGCGATCAGCCTGCCACGCTCGGCCAGTGCACGGACAGGCCCCGTGCGACCAGCTCCGACCAAGGGCGCCTCCCGTGAATGGGAGGTGGGATGATGCGCGAACTTGGCGAACTCCTCGACCAGCGTATCGCGGTACTGGACGGTGCCTGGGGCACGATGATCCAGTCGAAGCAGCTGTCGGCGGCCGACTACCGGGTTGAGGGCCACGACCGGGACACCACCGGCGATCCCGACCTGCTGAACCTCACCCGACCGGAAGTCGTGCTCGACGTCCACCGGCAGTACCTCGAGGCGGGCGCCGACATCACCACGACCAACACGTTCACCGCCACGAGCATTGGCCAGTCCGACTACGGCCTCGAGAGCCGGGTCCACGAGATGAACGTCCGCGGCGCCCAGCTCGCCCGCCAGGCAGCCGAGGAAGCGGGCGGGCCGAGGTTCGTGGCCGGCTCGGTCGGCCCGCTCAACGTCACGCTGTCGCTGTCGCCGGAGGTGGAGGATCCCGCCTACCGGGCCGTCACGTTCGACCAGGTGAAGGCCGCCTACGCCGAGCAGATCGCCGGACTGCGCGAGGGCGGCGTGGACCTGCTGCTGATCGAGACCATCTTCGACACGCTCAACGCCAAGGCCGCGATCAAGGCGGCGGGGGAGGTCGCCCCTGATCTGCCGCTGTGGTTGTCGGTGACGATTATCGACCTCAGCGGGCGGACACTGTCCGGCCAGACCGTCGAGGCGTTCTGGAACTCGGTCCGGCAGGCGAACCCGCTGGTCGTCGGCGTGAACTGCTCGCTGGGCGGCAAGGAGATCCGGCCGCACATCACCGAGCTGTCCCGGATCGCCGGTACCTACACGGCGTGCTTCCCCAACGCGGGCCTGCCCAACGCGTTCGGCGGGTACGACGAGGCGCCGCAGGACACCGCGCACCACCTGCACGAATTCGCCGCCGAGGGGCTGGTGAACATCGTCGGGGGCTGCTGCGGCACGACCCCGGCGCACACCGCCGCGATCGCGCAGGCGACGGCGCGCGGCCGCCGCGCGGTACCCGCGATCAGCACCGGCGTCACCAGGCTGTCGGGGCTCGAGCCATTCGACATGACCGCAGACACCGGCTTCGCGATGATCGGGGAGCGGACCAACGTCACCGGCTCGGCGAGGTTCCGGCGGCTGATCGAGGCCGACGATTTCCAGGCCGCGGCGAACGTGGCCCTGGATCAGGTGCGAAACGGCGCGAACATGCTCGACGTGAACATGGACGCGGACCTGCTGGACAGCGAGCAGGCCATGACCACCTTCCTGAACTTGATCGCGACCGAGCCCGAGGTCGCCCGCATCCCGGTGATGGTCGACAGCTCACGCTGGAGCGTGCTGGAGGCCGGCCTGAAATGCGTGCAGGGCAAGGGCGTGGTCAACTCGATCAGCCTCAAGGAAGGTGAGGAACCCTTCCTGGAGCATGCCCGGAAGATCAAGAGCTACGGCGCCGGCGTCGTGGTGATGGCCTTCGACGAACAGGGCCAGGCCGACACCGCGCAGCGCAAGGTGGACATCTGCGCCCGCGCCTACGATCTGCTGACGCAGCAGGCGGGCTTCGAGCCGGAAGACATCATCTTCGACCCCAACGTGCTGGCCGTGGCCACCGGGATCGCCGAGCACAACGGCTACGCGAAGGCCTTCATCGAGGCGCTTCCGCAGATCAAGGAACGCTGCCCCGGCGCCCGCACCAGCGGCGGGATCTCCAACCTGAGCTTCGCCCTCCGCGGCAACGAGGCGGTGCGCCGCGCGATGCACGCGGCGTTCCTGTACCACGCGATCCGGGCCGGGCTGGACATGGGAATCGTCAACGCCGGCCAGCTTGACGTGTACGCGGACATCGAGCCGGAGCTGAAGGAACTCGTCGAGGATGTCCTGTTCGACCGGCGCGAAGACGCCACCGACCGGCTGGTCGCGTACGCGGAGCGGGTGAAATCCACCGGCGCCAAGCAGAGCGGGGCAGACCTCGCCTGGCGGGACGCGCCCGCCAGCAAGCGGCTGGAGCACGCGCTCGTGCACGGCATCGCCGACTACGTCGAGGACGACACCGAAGAAGCCCGCCAGCAGGCCGAACGCCCGCTCGACGTCATCGAGGGCCCGCTGATGGACGGCATGAAGATCGTGGGCGACCTGTTCGGCTCGGGCAAGATGTTCCTCCCGCAGGTGGTCAAGTCGGCGCGGGTGATGAAGAAGGCCGTCCGGTACCTCGAGCCGTTCATGGAAGACGAGAAGGACGAGACACGGCGCGGCAACGGCAAGGTGGTGCTCGCCACCGTCAAGGGCGACGTCCACGACATCGGCAAGAACATCGTCGGCGTCGTGCTGGGCTGCAACAACTACGAGGTCACCGACCTCGGCGTGATGGTCCCGGCGGAGAAGATCCTGGACACCGCCGTCGCCGAGAACGCCGACATCATCGGTCTGTCCGGCTTGATCACCCCGTCGCTGGACGAGATGGTGAACGTCGCGACCGAGATGGAGCGCCGGGAGATCGACAAGCCGCTGCTGATCGGCGGCGCCACCACGTCGCGCCAGCACACCGCGGTCCGGATCGCCCCGGCGTACAGCCGCTCGACGATGCACGTCCTGGACGCCTCCCGCGTCGTCGGCGTCGTGCAGCGGCTGCTCGACCCGGCCCGCCTGACCGAGTTCGACCAGGAAAACAGGGCCGAGCAGCAGCGGCTGCGCGAGCAGCATGAACACCGCCGCAGCCAGCCGCTGCTCTCGCTCGAAGCTGCCCGCCGTAACAGCGAGCAGGTTCCCTTCGACGAGCTGCCGAGCCCGGCGTTCACCGGAGTGCGAACCGTCGCCCCGACGCTGGCCGAACTGCGCGAGATGATCGACTGGCAGTTCTTCTTCCTCGCCTGGGAGCTGAAGGGCAAGTACCCGGCGATCCTGGATAACCCGCAGGCGAAGGAACTGTTCGACGAGGGGAACTCGCTACTCGACGAGATCGTCGCCGAGGGGTCGCTCACGGCACACGGGGGATACGGGTTCTGGCCAGCGCACTCCGATGGCGACGACATCGTGGTGGAGCCCGCGGGGGGACCGCCCGTCAGGCTGCCGATGCTCCGGCAGCAGACCACCAAGCCGGACGGACGGCCCAACCGCTGCCTCGCCGACTACCTGGCCCCGTCCGATGACCACATCGGCGGGTTCGCGGTCACCATCCAGGGTGCCGACGAGCTCGCGAAGCGGTACGAGGACGCCGGCGACGACTACAACGCGATCATGGTCAAGGCTCTGGCGGACCGCCTGGCCGAGGCGTTTGCCGAGCACGCCCACCTGCGGGCTCGCCGTGACTGGTTCGAGCCGGACGGCGAGGTGTCGATCGAGGACCTGCACGCGGAACGCTTCCGCGGCATCCGCCCGGCCTTCGGGTATCCGGCATCGCCGGATCACTGCCTGAAGCGGGAACTGTTCGACATGCTCGGTGCGGGTGACTTCGGCATGGGGCTGACCGAGTCGTTCGCGATGACACCCGCCTCGAGCGTCAGCGGCCTGCTGTTCGCGCATCCCGATTCCCGCTACTTCAGTGTCGGCCGCATCGGCAGGGACCAGGTCACGGACTACGCGCGACGGCGCGGAACCGAAGTCGACGTGACGGAGCACTGGCTCCGCCCGAACCTCGCCTACGACCCGGAGTAGACCATCACCGAGCGGACGAATAACTTCAGCACGTGAGCGCGCCACAGCCGGACACCGGGCAACTGCGGACGGGATTGGCGGCGGTGCTGTTCGACATGGACGGGCTGCTGGTCGACACCGAGCCGATCTGGAATGAGGTTGAGCGGCGGGTGATGGCCCGGCTGGGCGGAAGCTGGGGGCCGGGCGATCAGCAGCACCTGGTCGGCGGCCCGCTGTCCAAGACGCTTGGCTACATGCTCGGCAAGGCACCCCGGCCGGCCGACCCGGAGGTGGTCGCTGGCTGGATGACCAGCGGGCTGATCGAACTCGTGCACGAGCGCCAGGTGCCGCTGCTGCCCGGCGCGGCGGGACTGCTGGCCGGCGTGACGGCCGAGACGATTCCGCATGCCCTCGTCACCTCCTCCGAGCGGGTGGTGATGAAGGCGGTGCTGGCATCGGCCGGGCTCGAGTTCGGCGTGACGGTGTGCTCGGCGGACGTCAGCCAGACCAAGCCCGACCCGGAGCCGTACCTGCTCGGCGCGAAGCTGCTCGGCGTCGATCCGCAGCGGTGCGTGGTGCTGGAGGACTCGCCGAACGGGGTCGCCGCGGCCGAGGCCGCCGGCTGCGCCGTGGTTGCGGTGCCGAACGTGGCCCCGATCGAGCCGGCCCCCCGCCGGCTCGTGGTGGATTCGCTGCGTGAGGTCTCGGTCGCGACCCTGCGCGAGCTGATGGCCGGTCAGCCCAACTGAGGAGCTCGTGAGAAGAACCCGCATCCTCGCCCTGGCCTGCGGGTGCGCCGCGGCCCTCAGCCTCGCTGGATGCGCTACTACCGGCGGCGGGCAGTCCGCGGGCGGCATCGGCGGCGGGCAGGCGGCGAGCGGCACCGGCCGCGGGAATGCCGCCGGTGGCACGGGCGGCGGGCAAGCCGCGGGCGCCGGCTACAACGCCGGGATCACCCGGCTGGTGAACCCGTCCAGCCACACCGGTGGGACGCTCGTGTTCGACAACTCCGGTGACTGGGACTCCGTCGACCCGGGCAACACCTACTTCGACTACTCCTGGGACTTCGCACGGCTGTACACCCGCACCCTGACCACCTACGCGGCGGCGCCGGGAACGGCGGGGGAGAAGCTGGTCCCGGACCTGGCGACCTCCCTCGGCCAGGTCAGCGACAGCGGGCTCACCTGGACGTATCACCTGAAGCCCGGTATCAGGCTGGAGGATGGCGAGACGGTCACCTCCCAGATGATCAAGTACGCCGTCGAGCGGACCGCCAGCTACTCGAACATGCTGCCGGTCGGCCCGGTGTACTGGCGGACCTATCTCACCGACCCGGGCTATCCCGGGGCGTTCAACGACGCCACCCCCGGGAAGATGGGGCTGACCGGCATCTCCACCCCGGACCCGGCGACGATCGTCTTTCACCTCAGCAAGCCGATGGCGGAGTTCGACAACCTGGTGAGCATGCCGGAGGTGGCGCCGGTTCCGCCCGCCAGGGACACCGGGGCGGGCTACGGCCAGCACCCGCTGTCCAGTGGCCCGTACCAGATTCAGGCCTATACCCACGGCAAGCAGCTGGTGCTGGTGAAGAACCCGGAGTGGAACCCGGCCACCGACCCGGTGCGCAAGCAGCTGGCCAGCAAGATCGTGGTGAACCTCAACGTCAGCGCCACCGGCATCGACAACCGGCTGGTGGCCGGCGACACCGACCTCGGCGTCGAGGGCACCGGCGTCCAGCCGGCCGCGAAGGCGAAGATCCTCAGCAGTCCCGCGCTGCGGGCCAACGCCGACGACCCGCTCACCGGGTTCGACTGGTACGCCGCGATCAGCACGGTCGTCCCGCCGCTGAACAACCTCAACTGCCGGCGGGCGATCGAGTACGCCGCCGACCATGTCACCCTGCGGAACGCCTACGGCGGCGCGACCGGCGGCGACATCGCGCCGACCCTGCTGCCGCCCACCATCGCGGGGGCACTGCCGCGAAGCGACGATCCGTACGAGTTCCTCAGCAAGCCGGACGGCGACCTGCAGAAGGCCCGGGCCGCACTTGCCGCGTGCGGTCATCCGGCCGGTTTCAGCACCACGATCTCCTACTGGAACAACCGGCCGCAGCAACAGGCGGCGGCCACCGCCCTGCAGGCTGCGCTGGCCCGGGTTGGCATCACGGCGGGCCTGTTCGGCTACCCGGGCGCGCAGGTCAGCAGCTACGCCGGTACCCCGGCCTTCGTCCACCAGCACGGCCTCGGTGTCAGCCTCTACGGATGGGGACCGGACTGGCCGTCCGGATTCGCCTACCTGGACCCGATCGCCGACGGCGGCGCGATCCGGCCGGACGGGAACTCCAACATCTCCGATCTGAACGACCCGGCGGTCAACTCGCTGCTCAAAACAGTGATGGCCACCCAGGGCGCGTCCGCGCGGGATGCGATCTACGGCCAGGTGGACCAGCTGATCACCCGGGACGCGGCATTCCTGCCGATCGTCTACGCACGCACGCTGCTGTACCGCAACCCGGACGTCACCAACGTCTATGTCAACCCGGCGCTGGAGATGTACGACTACTCCCGGCTGGGGCTGAGGTAACGCAACCCGGATGCCGGTACCCGCGGGGGCACCGGCACCGCCGGTAAATATGGTGGGGGCCTATGGACACCGGAGTGGCGATCTTCCCAACCCCTGACACCGTCGAACCGGGTGCGCTCGCCCGGATGATCGAGGAGCGCGGGCACGAGTCGCTCTTCTTCCCGGAGCACACGCACATCCCCGCCAGCCGGGAGAGCCCGCATCCGGCCGGAGGCGAACTGCCGCGCAAGTACGCCCATACATACGACCCGTTCGTCGCGCTGACCGCGGCGGCCGTGACAACCCGCAAGCTCCGGATCGGCACCGGGATCTGCCTGCTCATCGAACGCGACCCGATCACCACCGCGAAGGAGGTCGCGAGCGTCGATCAGCTGTCTGGCGGCCGTTTCGAGTTCGGCGTCGGAGCGGGCTGGAACCGCGAGGAAATGGCCAACCACGGCACGGACCCGCGGAAGCGGATGGCGCTGCTCGGGGACCGCGTCGAGGCGATGAAGGCCATCTGGACCCAGGACGAGGCCAGCTACCACGGCGCCCATGTCAGCTTCGACCGGATCTGGTCATGGCCGAAGCCGGCCCAGCGCCCGCATCCGCCGGTCCTGGTCGGCGGGAACGGCCCGGGCGTGTTCGACCGCGTGCTCAGCTTCGGCGATGCCTGGTTCCCCAACTACGCCCGCGAGGGCCTGCTGGAGCGCGCGGCGGACCTGCGGGTCAAGGCCGACCGGCCGGTCGAGGTGATGGTCATGGGCTGCCCGGCGGACCCCCGTGAACTGGAGCGCTTCGAGCAGGCCGGTATCCGCCGCGTCGTGCACTGGCTGCCGTCCGCCGGTTACGGCCCGGTCCAGCGTGCCCTCGACGCCTGGGAGTCAACGATCGCCGACGTGCACGGCTAGCCCCGCACCGGTGCGGTGGCCGTGCTGGCCAGGGCACGCACTTCGGCGGCTATCCGCGGGTACACCTCGGCGGGCAGGTAGTGCCCGGTGCGGGGCAGGATGACGAGCCGGGCGCCGCTGATCGCCGCGGCGGTCCGCCGTCCCGCGGCGGGGCGTTCAGCACTGGATGCTGATCTGGCTGACCAGCCAGCTACGCGGCGCGACCCGCTGAGTCGACACGGTGCCGGCGCAGTACTGCGTCTGGTTGGTCTGCCTGGAGACCGTCCGGACGGCGACGGTCGCGCTGCCGCCGCTTGAACTGACGGTCTGCACTTCCTGGAAGGAGATAGCGAGCACGTTGGCGAACGTGGCGCGGAAGCTGTCGTAGCCACCCAATTGCTGGCGGTAACTCGGTGCCGCAAGGGCCCAGGCGTCCGGGTAATCATGGCGGGCTGCCCGCAGATAGAACTGCTTCACCGCGGCGACCGCGTTAATAGCCGGCCCCGTCGCGGACTGAGGAGGCCCGCCGGCCGGGATGGTTGTGCGGACCGGTGACCGCGGCGCGGTGCTGGGCGCGCTGGCCTTGCCGGTGGTCTTCGGTGCTGCGGGCCGCCGGGACGTCGTGGCAGCGGGCGGCGTGCTCCGATGCGACCCCCCGGGTACCAAGATCAACACCAGCACCAGGGCCACCAGGGCGACAGCGCAGGCGCCGATTATCGCCGCGGGCCGCCGCCACCGCCGGCCCGTCGGCCAGGCCCGGGTCGGTGGACCGCTCTCCGGTGGACCCGCAGCGGCGACGTCGGCTGGGACGCCGGCTGGTACGTCTGCGGGGACGCCGGCTGGGGCGTCGGGGGGCAGGCCGGCCGGGACATCCGCGGGAACGTCGGCGTCGGCAGGGGCATCTGGTGGGGAGTCGCTGCGGACATCGCCAGGCGCACCCGCGGCGTAGCCGGCGGGAACATCGGCAGGTCCGCCTGCTGGGTAGCCGGCGGGGACTACGCCAGGTCCACCGGCTGCATCGCCGGCCGGGCCAGATGCTGGGTAGTCGCGGAGGACATCGGTCGGACCAGCAGCTGGGTAATCAGCGCCGGCACCGGTGAACACACCGGCGCGAGCGCCGTCCAGCCTCGTGTCCTGGCGGTAGGCGGCGCGCAGCGTGTCGGTGAAGTCCCGGCATGAGGTGGGGCGCTTCCCGGGGTCGCGGGCGAGGGCACGGTCCACGACCTCGGCCGCGGCCGCGGGGGCGGACGGCTGGACCTCCTGCAGGTGTTTGGGGGCTTTCATCACCGCCTGGACGGCTATCGCGATCGCGCTGTCGCCCTCGCGCAGCGGGTGGCCGCTTAATGCCTCGAAGGCCACCGCGCCGAGCGAATAGATGTCCGCGGCGGCGGTCGCGGTGCGCCCGTCCAGGACCTCCGGCGCCATATAGGCCGGGGTGCCCAGCGTCGAGCCGGAGGTGGTCATATGGGTGGCGTGGATGGTGGACGCGATGCCGAGGTCGGCCAGCTTGGCCTTTCCGGTGCGCGAGTCGAGCAGTATGTTGGCCGGTTTGACGTCGCGGTGCACGACGCCGCGCTGGTGCGCGTTGTCCAGCGCGTTGCCGATGTCCCCGAGGATCTTCAGCACCTCGGTAGCGGCGAGGTCAGCTTCGCGCATCCGCTGGGCGAGCGTGGTGCCGGGAACGTATTCCATCACCAGGAACAGGTCTGGACCCTCCACCACCGCGTCGTAGAGCTGCACGGTGTTCGGATGGTTCAGTGACGCCGTGATCCGCGCTTCCCGCCGGAACCGCCGCGCCGCCGAATCGGCGTTTTCCGGACCGGTGCGCAGCCACTTGATCGCGACCTGCCGCTCCAGCACCCGGTCCTCGGCCAGGAACACGGTCGCCATGCCACCCGAGCCAAGCCGCTCGCCCATCAGGTACCGGTTGCCCAGCACCTGCCGCTCCTCGTCAGCCACAGGGACATCATGACAGCCGTGCGCCCCCGCCGATTGCGGCCGGGTCACTACCCGGCGCAGTCCCCGGTCAGCCGAACCGGACCGGATCGAACAGGCCGATGTCGTGGCCGGTGCGGCCCGCGGTGGCCAGGTCAGCCAGTATCTCGCCGATCACCGGCACGAATTTGAAGCCGTGCCCGGAGAACCCGCACGCGACGATGACGTTCTCGTGTGCCGGGTGCTGGCCGACGACGAAGGCGCGGTCCGGGGTCGTCGTGTACATGCAGGTCTTGGAGACGACGTGGCGGCCGGCCGCGGCGGGAATGCGCTGCGCCATGAAGGCGCGGATCTCGGCGACCTCACCCGGGTGCACCCGCCGGTCGATGTCGTCGGGCGTGCAACGCACCGGGCGGCGGTAGAACGCCGCCTTGACGCATCTCTCGCCGTCCTGCGCCGGGAAGCCGTACAGCAGGTCGTCGTCGGTCTCACCCCACATATAGATGGGATGCCGGCCGGGGTCGAACGCGGCGACGCCGGCCTCCGGCTCGAACCAGTGCATCACTTGGCGCTCCACCACCATCGGCACGCCGAGGCCGGCCAGCAGGCCCGGCGACCACGGCCCGGCGCAGACCACCAGCCGCCCGCAGGTGTAGGTCCCGCGGTCGGTCATCACCCGCACCTGAGTGCCCTGCGCGGACCATCCCGTCACCCGCTCGCCGAAGCGCAGGTCGGCACCGGCTGCCTGGGCGAGCCCGGTGTGCGCCAGCACCGCCTCCTCCGGCCGGATGAAACCGGCCTCCGGCTCATACAGCCCGGCCACCGGGTCGGCGGGGCGGAGCGTCGGGAAGCGCGCCCGCACCTCGGCCGCGGTCAGCAACTCGTGCGGCAGTCCCCACTGACTGGCGCTGAGCCGGGCGCCGGACACCAGGTCGCCCTTTGGGGTGCTGAGCATGATTCCGCCGGTGACCGTCAGCAGGGTGCGGCCGGAGCTCTCCTCGGCCTGGCGCCACAGCTCGTGCGCCCGCCGTACCAGCGGGACGTACGCCGGGTGCTCGTGATAGGCGAGCCGGATGATCCGGGAGCGGCCGTGACTGGAACCGCGGTCGTGCCCGGGGGTGAACTGCTCGATCCCGAGCACCCGCTGCCCGCGCGCCGCGAGCTGGTACGCGGCCGCGCTTCCCATGCCGCCGACCCCGGCGACGATGACGTCGTAGGTCCCGGTCATCCGGTGCCTCCCCGTGGGCTGTTCACCGCGCTGCTCACTCGGCCGCGATCGCGTCGAGGACGGCGAGCCGGGAGGCGCGCCAGGCCGGCCAGACCGCCGCGAGCACGCCCAGCAGCCCGGCGGCGGCCAGGTAGCCGATCAGCGGCGGCACCGGGACCGACAGGGTGGTGAACCCCTCCGGCGCCAGCGAGCGCCGCAGCGCGATCCCGGACACCAGGCCCAGGGCCAGGCCGAGCAGGGCGCCGAACACCGAGATCACCACCGCCTCCAGCCGCACCATCCGGCGGACCTGCCGGCGGCTGGTGCCGACCGCCCGCAGCAGCCCGATCTCCCGCCGGCGCTCCACGACCGACAGCGCGAGCGTGTTCACGATGCCGATCGCGGCGATAACGACCGCGAGCAGCAGCAGCGCCAGGACGATGTTGGTCAGCGTGGAGATCTGCCCGCGGGCCTGCTGCTTCAGGCCCGTCTGGTCCAGCAGCCTCAGGTCCGGGTAGCCGGCCAGGGCCCGGTTCAGCCCGGACCGGACCGCGGACCCCGCCCCGGGGCGGGTCGAGATGAACACGTCGTTGAGCACCGGCCGGGCGGTGTGCGCCCGGTACAGCGGCACCGGCAGCAGCACGTTGGTGAACAGCGGTGAGCTGGCGACCACGCCGGCCACCCGGAGTGGCACCGTCGCGCCGTCGGCGAACTGGACCGCAATCACCTGCCCGGGCCGGAGGTGGTGGCTGTCGGCGAATGCCTGCGGCACCAGCATCCCGTCGCGGCCAGCCCGGGATGTTCCGGAACTGATCGCCAGCCGCAGCGAGTGCATGATCCCGGAGGCGTCGGCGGCGGCGATGAACTGCACCTGCCCGGCCACCCTGGCGCGGCCGCCGTACAGCGGCACCGCGGACGTGACCCCGGGCGCCGCGGCCACCGCCTGAGTTACCTCGGGGCCGAACGGGACGAACGACCGGGACACCACGTCGTAGTCCGCGCCGAACCCGGTCGACACCGCGTTTCCGATCGAGGCGCTGGCCGAAGCGTTCAGCACGGTCACCGCGCCGATCAGCGCCAGGCCGACCATCAGCGCGGACGCGGTGGCGGCGGTCCGCCGTGGGTTGCGCAGCGCGTTCCGCCTCGACAGCTTCCCCGCCGCGCCGAACAGCCGCGGGAAACCGGCGCCGAGCGCGGCGACCAGCGGGAGGCTCAGCGCCGGGGCGAGCATCGCCACCCCGGTGAACACCACCGCGGCGCCGGCCCCGGTGAGCGCGGCGGTGTTCGTGCCGGGAGCGGCGCGGGCCACTCCGGCACCTGTCATCGCCGCGCCGGCGACGGTGACGACCGCGCCGGCAGCCACCCGCCAGCGCAGCGACCTGGCGGGCATCGCCACGTCATCCCGCAGCGCCGCGACCGGTGGTATCCGGGCCGCCCGCCGCGCGGGCCCGTACGCGGCCACCAGGGTGACCACGACCCCCGTTAGGTATGACCACCCGGCAGCCTGCGGATCGAGGGTGAAGCCCGACGCCGGCAGCGCCACCCCGAACCGGGTGAACAGCCAGCGCAGTAGCTGAGCGAGCCCGAATCCGGCGGCGAGGCCCGCGGTGGAGGCGAGCACGCCGACGCCGGCCGCCTCGCCCAGCACCGCGCCGGTGACCTGCCCCCGGCTCGCGCCGACCGCCCGCAGCAGCGCGAGTTCCCGGGTGCGCTGCGCCACCAGCATCGTGAACGTGTTGAAGATGATGAACGCCCCGGTGAACACCGCCACCAGCGAGAAGATCAGCAGGAACGTGCTGACGAACGTCAGGTTCCGCTGGACCGACGTGGCGTTCTCCCGCTGCACCTGCGCGCCGGTGACGGCCTGGTACCCGGCGGGGAGCACGGCCTGCACCCGCGCGCGGAGCGCACCGTTGCTGACGCCGGGTGCGGCGTGCAGGTCAAGCTCGGTGGCGTAGCCGGGGGCGAGCAGCAGCCGCTGCGCGGTGGCCGGGTCGAACGCGGTGAGGGTGGCGCCGGCCAGGTTCCCCAGGCTGCCGAACTGGAAAACGCCGGTCAGCCGCATCGGCCGCGCCGGGCCGCGGGTGAGGATCTTCACGGTGCCGCCCGGCCGGTAACCGGCCTTGGACGCGGTGGCGGAGTCGATCGCCACCTCGCCCGGCCCCCGGGGAGCGCGGCCCGCGGTCAGGTGCAGCGGCGACAGCTGCGGATCGGTCTGCCAGGCGACGCCGAGCGTCGGCGGCCCGGTGGTCGACACCACCTTCCCGTCCCGCCCGACGACCGCCGCGTAGCCGGTGATCCCGGGCAGCAGCCTCGCCACCCCCGGCACGGTGCGCACCCGGGCCGCCAGGCCGAGCGGCACCCAGCGGCGCTGATCGCTGCCGGTGCCCCCGTCGGCGGAGGTGCCGGCCGGGGTGAACGCCTCCGTTCCCCGGACCACCACGTCGGTGCCCTTGCCGACCTGGGCGAACAGGTTGTCGAACTGCTGCTGCAGGGTGCTGGTGAACACCAGCGTGCCGGCCACGAAGCAGACCCCGAGGGTGACCGACAGCGCGGTGAGGGCGAGCCGCACCTTATGCGCCGCGAGGTTCCGCAGCGTCACCTTGGCGATCATCAGCTGCCCTCGGCCGGTTCCTCCGCCAGCCCGGCGGCGGGGGAGGCGGCACCGGGCGGGCCGCCGCTGACGGCCTGCAGGACGGTCTCGGCCGTCGGGTCGGCGAGCTGGCCGGCGATCCGCCCGTCGGACAGGAACAGCACCCGGTCGGCGTGGGAGGCCGAGACGGGGTCGTGGGTCACCATCACCACCGTCTGCGCCATCTCCCGGACGCACCGGCCGAGCAGTGTCAGCAGTTCGGCGCTGGAGGCGGAGTCGAGGTTTCCGGTCGGCTCGTCGGCGAAGATGATGTCCGGGCGGGTGGCCAGCGCCCGCGCGCACGCGACCCGCTGCTGCTCGCCGCCGGACATCTCCGCCGGGCGGTGGCCGAGCCGCGCGCGCAGGCCGGTCGAATCGATGACGTCGGCGATCCATTCCCGGTCCGGCGCGCGGCCCGCGAGGTCCAGCGGCAGGGTGATGTTCTCCGCGGCGGACAGCGTCGGGATCAGGTTGAAGGTCTGGAAGACGAAGCCGATCCGGTCCCGGCGCAGCCGGGTCAGCCGCTTGTCGCCGAGCCGGCCGAGTTCGGTCTCGCCGATGTACACCTGGCCGGAGGAGACCGCGTCGAGCCCGGCCATGCAGTGCATCAGCGTCGACTTGCCGGAGCCCGACGGGCCCATCACCGCGGTGAAGCTGCCCTTCGGGATGCCGAGGGTGACCTGATCGAGCGCGGTTACCCGGTTTCCGGCCGCGCCGTAGACCCTGCTGACCCGGACCACCCGCGCGGCGAACGCCTGGTGGCCGGCGGCGGTGATGGCTTCTTCGGTGGTGGGCGCGGTGACCGTCATCGGCTCGCCGTCGCCGCCGCTACCGCATCCACGACATCAACATAACGGCGTGGCGTGGTGACCCTCGTCCTAGGCGTTCTCGCGCAGGAAGGTGCGCGAGCCGAGGAACAGGCACAGCGCGGCCAGCGCGATCGACACGGCGATGCCCTCGCCCATCACGGTCGTCAGGTAGTGGCCCTGGAACGCGCCGCGCATCGCATCGATGATGTAGCGGAACGGGGTGAACCGCGACACCCAGTTCAGCCAGCCCGGGCCGACCTGCATCGGCAGCAGGATCCCGGACAGCAGCATCAGCGGCACGATCACCATGTTCAGCATCGGGGCCAGCACGTCCTCGCTCTTGGTGAGCAGCCCGACGGTGTAGGAGACCGAGGCGAGGCTGACCGCGAGCGCCGCGATGAAGCCGAGCCCGATCAGCACGCCCGCGACCGGGGCCCGCATCCCGAACGCCAGCCCGGCGAGGATCAGCACGATCGCCTGGACCAGCAGCACCACCACGTCCCGCAGCACCCGGCCGAGCAGGATCGACATCCGGCTGACCGGTGTCACCCGCAGCCGCTCCACCACGCCGAAACGCCAGTCGGCGATGATGCTGAAACCGACGAACGCGGCGCCGAACAGGCCGAGCTGCACCAGCAGCCCGGGCACGAAGAACCGGTAGGCGTTGCCGCCGGTATAGCCCGACAGCGGCGGCCCGCCGGAGACCCGCGCCAGCAGCGGCCCGAAAAACGCGAGGTACAAAACCGGCTGGGTCAGGCCGATGATGACCCAGGCCGGGTTGCGCAGCGACAGCGTCATCTGCCGCCGGAAGATCAGCAAGCTGTCCCGTGCGAATGTCATCGGCTGGCTCCTGCTCGTGCGGGCTCTTGTTCGTCACGTAGCGAACGGCCGGTGAGGGTGAGGAAGACGTCGTCCAGCGTCGGCCGGGCCAGCTGGATCGCGGTCAGCCCGATCCCGCCGGAGTCGAGGGCGCGCAGCAGGCCGGGCAGCGCCTCCTCCCCGCGCTCCACGGTCAGCCGCACCGTGTGATCGGCGACGGTGCTGTCGCGGACCTCCGGCCGCGCGGTGAGCAGCTGCTCGGCCTTGTCGGCGTTCCCGTCCACCGACAGCGTGACGACGTCGCCGGAGATGCGCCGCTTGAGCTGATCCGGGCTTCCCTCGGCGACGATCCTGCCCTCGTCGATGACCATGATCCGGTCGCACAGCGCGTCCGCCTCGTCGAGGTAGTGCGTGGTCAGGAAGACCGTGGTGCCCAGGTCGGCGCGGATCCGCCGGATGTGCTCCCACAGGTTGCTGCGGCTCTGCGGGTCGAGCCCGGTGCTCGGCTCGTCGAGGAAAACCAGTCCGGGGGAGTGCACCAGGCCCAGCGCGATGTCCAGCCGGCGCCGCTGGCCGCCCGACAGCGTCTTCACCAGCCGGCCGTCCAGGCCCGCCAGGTCCAGCTGGGTGGTGAGCACCGGCACCCGCGACACCGCCTCGCTCTTCGCGAGCCGGTACAGCTGGGCCTGGATGATCAGCTCCTCGCGCACGGTGGCGTTCGGGTCGCTGCCGCCGCCGCCCGTTCCGCCGCCGGCGATGGCCTGCGCCACGTAGCCGATCTTCTTCCGGACGCCCGCCGGGTCGGTGAGCAGGTCGGCCCCGGCCACCGTCGCCCTCCCGGATGTGGGGCGCAGCAGCGTGGTGAGCATCCGCAGCGTGGTCGTCTTCCCGGCGCCGTTCGGCCCGAGGAAGCCGACGATCTCTCCCTCGTTGACCGTGAGGTCGACGCCGCGGACCGCTTCCACCGTCGCCTTGCGGGTCTTGAAGACCCGGGTCAGGCCGGCCGCCTCGATGATCGGCATCTATGCCCCCTGCACTCGGACAGTGGAACCGCGCTCGGACAGTTGAATCGAGTTATATCGCGAGTCTTACAGCGACCGCGCCGCGCTGGTCAACCCTTTTTCCCGCGGGGTGGTCCGTCGCGGTCTTGTTCCAGGTGGCCGTCTTGTTCCAGATGGCCGTCTTGTTCCTGGTGGCGGTCCTGTTCGGCGTTGCTGTCCTGGTCGGCGTGGGCTCCTGGTTCCTGGTGGGCGCCGGGTTCGTGGTGGGCGACCGGTTCGTGACCGGCGCCCGGCTGCGCGGCGAGGAGCTTGGCGAACTCGTCGTGCCACCGCACCTCGGTGTCCAGGTGCATCTCGCCGCGGCGCATGACGGCGGCCGACACCTCATCCAGGTAGCCGGCCGCGATCACCCGGCGGCGCTCATCGGCGATGTGCGCCGCCTCCAGGGCCAGCCGTTCCCGCCGGGCCTGCATCCAGTTGGCGAATTGGCGCTGGTCGTTCCCGGTTCCGGTGAACAGCAGCGCCACTCCCAGCGGGTCCTGGCCGCGGTCGGTCGAGCTAGCCGCGCGCTCGCGGAGGATCTCCAGCTCGAGCCGCCCCTCGTCGGTGATCGCGTAGACCGTGCGGGCGGGGCGGCGGCCCACCTTCTCGGTGCGGACCGGTTCGACAAGCCCCTCGCCCTCCATGGTCCGCAGTTCGCGGTAGAGCGCACCGACGCTGACGCCGCCCCACTCGCCAACGTTGGTGACCTCCGCCGCGCGGCGGATCTGATGTCCGTGCAGCTGCCCGCGCCGGGCAAGCGTGCCGAGCACCATCAGGCGGGTCAAGTTCACGAAATTAGTATCAGGATACTAATCTCGCGCTGTCAAATGGTGTAGTCGTCGGCGAACGTGCGGAGCGTGGGATCGATGGACGCGGCAGCCGGGGCCCCGGCAGCGGGGGCCCGGTCAGCGGCCGGCGGTGCCGGCCCGGCCGCTCCGGCGGCGCCGGCTTCGGCGGCGCCCGCTCCCGTGGCTGCCGCTCCCGTGGCTGCCGCTCCCGTGTCCGCCGCTCCGGCCGGAACTGCGCCGGCCGCCGGTTGCCCGGAATCCGCCGGGTCCGTGGAGGTCTGCCCGGTGTCCGGCAGCGGGGGAGGGGTGCCGCCCCAGGCCGGGCAGAGCGGCTTGTGCGCGCACCAGTCGCAGACCCGGCTCGGCCGGGGCCGCCAGTCGGCTCGTTCGCGCGCGCGGGAGATCGCCTGCCACAACGCCCTGGCCTTGCGCTCGGTGGCCCGCAGGTCGCGCTCATCCGGCTCGTACCGCAGCGTCTCGCCGTTGCCGAGGTACATCAGCTGGAGCAGCCGTGGCACCTGGCCGCGCAGCCGCCACATCACCAGCGCGTAGAACTTCATCTGGAACAGCGCCCGCGCCTCGAACTCGGCCCGCGGAGCGGTCCCGGTCTTGTAGTCGACGATCCGCACATCCCCGTTCGGCGCGACGTCCAGGCGGTCGATGTAACCGCGGAGCATCAGGCCGGAGTCCAGCACGGTCTCGATGTACATCTCGCGGCTCGCGGGCTCCAGCCGGCGCGGGTCCTCCAGCGAGAAGTACCGGTCGAGCATCGTGTGAGCATCGGCCAGCCAGGTTTCGCGCTCGGCATCGTCGGTGAACATGTCCGCGAGATCCGGCTCCGCGGCGAGCAGCCGCTCCCATTCGGGCCCGACAAGATCCCGCGCATGGACCGGGGTGCGCTCGGCGGCCGGGCGGTCGAACAGCCGTTCCAGTACGGCGTGCACCAGGGTGCCGCGGGCGGCCGCTGGGCTGGGCGGCTCCGGAAGCCGGTCGATGACGCGGAAGCGGTACAGCAGCGGGCAGGTCATGAAATCACCGGCCCGGGACGGGGAAAGCGCGCCGATAACCTCCGGGGACGCCGGATCCGCGGCGCTGGCGCCGTCAGCGCCCGCCTCCGCGCTGCGTTCGGTCACGGTTTCGCCCATGCACGGAGCGTACGGGAGTCGGCCGACAGTATCCGGCGCGGCGCGTGCGCGTGTCGCGACCCGCAGCCGGGCGGCGACCGCGCTCCTGTGGCGATTCTGCAGCCTGGATTCAGCTAACGCTGAGGGTCGGCGCCGACAATTTGCCGTGCGGCCGGGCCCAACGTCCCCAGCGGGTCCCGGCCGCACCAGCGAGAGCGGAACGCGAGCCAGCCGGCAGCGCCACCAGGCAGCGCCACCGGGCAGCGGCAGGCCCCCCACCACCAATCCCCGGTCGGCATTTCCCGGCGAGGAGAGCCATGTTCTTCACCTACCTCAGGCGCGAGCTCCGCAGGAGACGGCGCCAGACGATCGTTGTCGCGCTCGGCCTCGCCCTCGGGATCGGCCTGGTGATCACCGTCACCGCCGCCTCGGCCGGGGTCAAGAACGCGCAGGCCTCGGTGCTGCATTCGCTGTACGGCGTGGGCACCGACATGACCGTCACCCAGGCGCCGGCGCGGGGATCCGGCGGCGGCGGCGGGTTCCGGGTCGGCGGCGGTTTCGACCGGGGCGGAACCCGCCCGGCGGCCGGCACCCACTTCGACCGGAACTCGCTCACCTCCCGCGGCTACGCCCCGCTGGACGCGTCATCGGTGACGTCCATCGCGAAGCTGCCGGGTGTCGCCGCGGCCGGCGGGGCGCTGACCCTCACCGACCTCGACGTGTCCGGCACGATCCCGTCATCCTCCGGTGGCGGCTTCGGCGGCGCGGGCCCCGGCGGCGGTGCCGGCGCCGGCGCGGCGTTTACCCCGAACTCGTTCGGCGTCCTGGGGGTGGACCCCGGCACCGGCGAAGTGGGCCCGCTCAGCTCGGCCAAGCTCACCTCCGGCCGGACGTTCTCCGGCTCCGACGCGAACGCGAACGTCGCGCTCGTCGATTCCGATTACGCCTCGCAGAACAAGCTGGCCGCGGGCTCGACGGTCTCGGTTGGCGGCAGCAATGGCACCAGCACCAAGTTCCAGGTGATCGGCGTGGTGCAGGCGCCGCCCGGGGCAACCCCGAGCGACGTGTACATCCCGCTGGCCCGCGCGCAGGCCCTCGGGACCGGCCAGGGAAGTGCCCTGACGGGCAAGGTGAACACGATCTACGTGGCGGCGACCAGCGCCACCGAGATCGGCGCCGTGCAGAAGGAGATCAGCAAGCTGATGCCGTCTGCCACCGTCACTACCTCCAGCGACCTGGCCAGCGAGGTGACCGGTTCGCTGTCCAGCACCGCGAGCCTGGCCAACAACCTGGGCAAGTGGCTGGCCATCGCGGTGCTCGCCGCCGCGTTCCTGCTGGCGAGCCTGCTGACGGTCGGCGCGGTGTCGCGGCGGGTGCGGGAGTTCGGCACGCTGAAGGCGCTGGGCTGGCGGAGCCGGCGGATCATCGGCCAGGTGATGGGCGAGTCCATCGCCACCGGGATCATCGGCGGAATCGCCGGCGTCGCCCTCGGGTTCGGCGGCGCGGCGCTGGTGTCCAGGCTTTCTCCGCCGCTGTCGGCGACCGTCGGCCAGGCCACCGGCTCGGCCACGCCGGGCGGCGCCCGGCAGTTCCGCGGCGGCGGTGGACTGGGCGGGGGCGGCGCCTTCGGCGGCGGAGCCGGCGGCGGTGCTGGCGGTGGCGGGGGTGGCGGTTTCTTCCGGCGGCTGGCCGGGAGCGCCGGGCACACCGTCGCCGTGCACCTCACCGCGCCCGTGACGATCAGCGTGATCGTGCTGGCGGTGGTGCTCGCGGTGGCCGGCGGGCTGATCGCCGGATCGTTCGGAGGCTGGCGCGCGGCCCGGCTACGCCCGGCGGCGGCGCTGGCCCGGGTGGAATGACCTGCGGAACGCTCGAGGAGAAACGGCATGTACAAGCTCACCGGTGTCACCAAGACGTACCGCAAGAACGGCCGGGCCATCCAGGCGGTGCAGGGCGTGGACCTGGTCATCGAAGACGGCGAGTGGCTGGCCATCCAGGGCCGCACCGGCGGCGGCAAGACCACCCTGCTGCAGGTGCTCGGCGGGCTGGACCGGCCGACTAGCGGGACCGTCGAGTTCGACGGGACGGATCTGGCCACGCTGCGGGAGAGCCAGGTCACCAGGCTTCGGGCCGCGTCGATCGGGTTCATCTTCCAGACCTTCAACCTGATACCGACGCTGTCGGCGCAGGAGAACGTCGAGGCGGCGCTGGTGCCAGCCCGCACATCCGGCGCCGCGCGCCGTCAGCGGGCCGCCGCCTCGCTGGACGCCGTCGGCCTGGGAGACAGGCTCCGCCACCTGCCCTATGAGCTGTCGGGCGGCCAGCAGCAACGGGTCGCCATCGCCCGCGCGCTGGTGAAGGATCCGAAGGTGCTGCTCGCCGACGAGCCGACCGGCAACCTCGACGAGGACACCCGGGACGAGATCATCGGGCTGCTGGAGAAACTCTGGCGGGAGCGTGGCCTGACGATGGTGCTGGTCACGCACGACAGCGGTATCGCGCGGCGGGCGCAGCGGGTTGGCGTGATGCGCGACGGCCGTCTGTCCATCCGCCACGACAGCCGCACCTCCCCGGCCGCCGCCGACGAGGCCGCCGAGTAACCACCCCGTACGGGCCGGACCTGGCCGGCCAGCCCCCGCCGGGATGGCCCCGGTTTTCTGGCTGCCCTTGCCTTTGTGCACCCTTGCTGTTTGGTTAACAGAGTGTTATCAAAGGGCGTCTAGACTGCGTCTTCGAACTCGCACAGTGAGAACAGGCGGGGGGAGGTGTGTCATGCCTGAATGCCCCTTCCAGTTCCTGGCGGCGAGCGGTCCGCAGGCCCCGGCGAAGCGGGGTCAGCGCACGGCGCGGCGTGCGGCGCCCGCCGCGGCCGCGGCGGCAGCGCTCGACCCCTCATTCACCCTGAGCAGCGGACGTCAGCGCTCGGTGAAACGGACCTGGCTCGACACCTTCGACTGGCGGCTGCATCATGCCGGGCTCGCGCTGGAGCAGGTGAGCGGCGGCGCGAGGACCGAGCTCACGCTGACGGGCGAGGGCGGCGAGCGGATAGCCGTTGAGCAGCAAAACGGCCGCTGGCCGGGACTGCTGGACCGTATCGCGCCCGGGCCGGTGCGCGACCGGCTCGGCCCTGTCGTCGGGGTGCGCGCGCTGTCACCGGTTGCCCGTGCCACCAGCGCGATGCAGGAACTGCGGGTTCTCAACGACGACCGCAAGACCGTCGCCTGGCTGACGGTGGACCGGATGACGGCCGACGGCTCCGACGTGGCGACCCGGGTGATGGTCGCCCCGGTCCGCGGGTACCGGGCCGACGCGGACGAGGTCGCACGGGCGCTCGCCGCGTCGGACACGTTCTCGCCGGCCACCGGGCTCGTCTCCGATCCGGCACTCGCCGCGGCCGGCCAGCGGCCCGAGGACCACGCGAGCGGCGTCAACGTCACCCTGACCCCGTCGATGCCCGCCGACCTTGCCATCGCGCTGATCCTGCTGCAGCTGCTCGACACGCTGGAGGCCAACGTCGACGGCGTGCTGCGGGACGTCGACACCGAGTTCCTGCACGACCTGCGGGTCGCGGTCCGGCGGACCAGGTCCGCACTCAAGCTCGCCGGCGATGTGCTCCCGGCGGGCCTGGCCGACCGGTTCGCGCCCGAGTTCAAGTGGCTGGGTGACCTCACCACGCCGACCCGTGACATGGACGTCTACCTGCTGGATTATCCCGCGATGGCTGGCAGCCTGACGGCCGCGAGCCCGGAGGACCTGGCGCCGTTCCGCGAGTTCCTCGCCCGGCGGCGCGCGGCTGACCGTCGCCGGCTGGTCCGGGGGCTCCGGTCTGCCCGGTTCGCCGACATCACCGGCGCCTGGCGCACCGAGCTGACCAAGATCACCAAGCGGCGGCGGCCCCGGCGGTCACCGGGCCCCGGGCAGCAGCAGCGGCCGGCCATCGGCGTGCTCGCCGCGCAGCGGATACGCAAGGCCTACCGGAAGGTGGTGCGCCGGGGTTCCGCGATCACGCCCGAGTCCCCGGCCGCGGACCTGCACACCCTCCGGAAGCGCTGCAAGGAACTGCGGTACCTGCTGGAGTTCTTCGCCTCGCTGCAGGATCCGGCGGATCACCGCAAGGCCGTCAAGCAGCTCAAGAAGCTGCAGAATTGCCTCGGGGAGTTCCAGGACACGCAGGTGCAGCATGACAACATCCGGGCCTTCGCGCAGCAGATGATGGACGAGGGCTCGGCGCCGGCCGTCACCGTGCTGGCGATGGGCGAGCTTGCCGCGCAGATCGCCGCACGGCAGCAACGGGCCCGGGCCGAGTTCGACAAGCGGTTCGCCGCGTTCACCTCACCGGCCGAAAGGCACCGGATGAAGGCGCTCACCTCGGTGGCGGCATGAAGATTCTCGCCGCGTACAACATCAAGGGCGGAGTGGGAAAAACGTCGGCCGCGGTGAACCTCGCCCATCTGGCCAGCCGCGACGGGTACCGGGTGCTGCTGTGGGACCTCGATCCGCAGGCGGCCGCCACATACATGTTCCGGATCCGCGCGCGGGTCAAGGGCGGCGGGAAAGCGCTGATCCGCGGCACCCGCACCATCGACGACGCGATCAAGGGCACCGACTTCGATGGCCTCGACCTGCTGCCGGCCGACTTCACCTACCGCAATATGGACCTGCTGCTGGGCGCCGCCAAGAAGCCGACCCGCAGGATCGCGCGGCTGCTCCAGCCGCTCGCCGCCGAGTTCGACGTCGTCTTCCTCGACTGCCCGCCGGGCATCTCGCTGGTGTCGGAGAATGTCCTGCACGCGGCGGACACCGTCCTGGTCCCGCTGATCCCCACGACGCTGTCGCTGCGGACCTTCGACCAGCTCACCGAGTTCATCGCGGCCTTCGACGGGCACCGGCCCGGCGTTGTCGCGTTCTTCTCGATGACCGACCGCCGCAAGAAGCTGCACCGCGAGATCGCGGAGAGCCTGCCCGCCGAGCGCCCGGATGTCGCCGCGGCCGCGATCCCCGCCCTGTCGGCGATCGAGCAGATGTCCGTCCGGCGCGCCCCCGTCACTGCGTACGCCGGGCGCGGCGCCGCCGCCCGCCGCTACCAGGAACTGTGGACCGAGGTCCGCAAGCGTGCCCTCGGCTGACGGCCCGGTGGCTGGCACCCGGCGTCCGGTCAGATCCACCGGGCCGGCCGGGAACCACCGAACGCGCGTAATCGCGCGTGAACGCGGGCAGTCGCGCCGGGCTGGCCACGTAGCATCGGAGGGTGGCAGGCACCACGCCGGACGGGCGTAACACAGCGCAGTCACCCGGTCAGCAGCCCGGGGGGCCCGATGGCCGGCCGCGGCGCTCTGGCTCCGGCCCGGGCCTGCTTCTCGGCCGTCCGTTCGGCATCGGGGTCTACGTCTCGCCGTACTGGTTCCTGATCGCCGCGGTCATCGTGGTCTTCTACGAACAGACCCTGGCCACGGCGGTGTCCAGTACCGTGCTGCGCTACGTGGTTTCGGCGGCGTTCGTGCTGCTGCTCTATGTCTCCGTGCTGGTGCACGAACTGAGCCACTCGCTCGTCGCCATCCGGTTCCGGCTGCCGGTACGGCGCATCCTGCTCTACCCGCTCGGCGGCGTCTCCGAAATCGAGACCGAGCCGCAGACACCCGGCCGGGAGTTCCTGGTCGCGGTGGCCGGCCCGCTGCTTTCCCTCGCCCTGGCGGCCGTCGGCTGGGCACTGACCCGGGTGATCAGCGGCGGATCGGTGCCCGCGGTCCTGGTTGATCAGCTGATGCGGGCCAACCTGATCGTCGGGATCTTTAACCTGCTGCCCGGGCTCCCGTTGGACGGCGGCCGGATCCTGCGCGCCGGCGTCTGGAAGCTCACCGGCCGGCCGACCACGGCCACCGTCGCCGCCGCCTGGGTCGGCCGGGCGCTCGCGATCGCGCTGCTGCTGATCCCGGTGACGATGATCATCCTGCGGAAGCAGCAGGCCGACCTGTTCGCGACGGCCTGGGTGGCGGTCATCGCCGCGTTCATGTGGATGGGCGCCGGCCAGGCCATCCAGGCCGCCAGGCTGCGGGCCCGGCTGCCGGGAGTTCAGGCCCGCAAGCTCGCCCGGCGGGCGGTCGGTGTCACCGCTGACGTGCCGCTGGCCGAGGCGATCAGGCGGGTGGACGAGGACCACGCCGGAGCCCTGGTGATCGTCGACCACGAGGGAAAGCCGGTCGGCATCGTCAACGAGTCCGCGGTCACCGCCACGCCACCGCAGCGCCGGCCCTGGATCGATGTCGGCTCGCTCGCCCGGACGCTGGATCCGAGCCTGGTGCTGCCGGCCGACATGTCGGGCACCGACCTGATCGACGCCGTCCGGCGGTCCCCGGCGACCGAGTACCTGCTGGTGGAGCCGTCCGGGCAGATGTATGGCGTGCTGGCCACCAGCGACCTGGACCGGGCCTTCGCGGGCACCTCAGAGCGGACCGGATGAGCGGCTTGCGCTTCGGCGGCGATCGGATGGCCGGCCGCGCCAGCAGCATCGCCGGTAAGCCGTGAGGAAGATGCGGGGGCCGTTCGCGGCGGGCGACCAGGTTCAGCTCACCGACCCCAAGGGGCGGCAGAACATCGTCGTGCTGGCGGCGGGACGGTGCTTCCACACCCATCGCGGCTCGCTGTCCCACGACGAGATCATCGGCCAGCCGGAGGGCAGCGTCGTGCACGCGGCCGGGGGAACGCCGTACGTCGCGCTGCGCCCGCTGCTCGCGGACTTTACGCTCTCGATGAAACGCGGCGCCACGGTCGTGTACCCGAAGGACGCCGCCGCGATCGTCGCCTTCGCTGACGTGTTCCCCGGTGCCCGGGTGCTGGAGGCCGGGGCCGGATCCGGGGCGCTGTCGTGCTGGCTGCTGCGCGCCGTCGGCGAGGAAGGCCTGGTCCTCTCCTACGAGCGCCGGGAAGACTTCGCCGAGATCGCCCGGCAGAACGTGGAACGCTTCTTCGGCGGCCCGCACCCGGCCTGGCGGCTCGTCATCGGCGACGTGCGCGACGTGCGGAGTGCTCCCGCCGACGGGCCGGCGGAGCCTTTCGACCGGGTGGTGCTGGACATGCTGGCCCCCTGGGAATGCACGGACGCCGCCGCCGCAGCGCTGATCCCCGGCGGCCTGGCCTGCTGCTACGTGGCGACCACCACGCAGTTGTCGGCCACCGTGGAAGCGCTGCGCGACCAGGGGTGCTTCGACGAGCCGACCGCCACCGAGACGATGCTGCGCAACTGGCACGCGGAAGGGCTGGCGGTGCGGCCGGAGCATTCGATGGTCGGCCACACCGGCTTCCTGGTGACGGCTCGCCGGCTGGCGGACGGGGTGAAACCGCCGGGGCGGCGGCGTCGGCCCGCGCGCAGTTCCCGGGCGTAAGCGTCCCGGGGAAATTTCCCCGGCCGGTGCCTGGTTGCGGCCTGATAACCGCACTGGAGCGCAGGTCCGCCGCGGCGCCGAATCCCGTCGGCGTGGCGGCCCGCAGGAGGGGAAAAAGCTGTTATACGTTGCCCAGCAATGAGATACCGCCGGTGCACTCGGGTATCGCATCCGGGTACATAGGTACATAGGTAGGGTCTAATGTAAGTCGCTCTCGGAAGGGGGTGAGGAGCGTGGCTGCTCGCGATGACGAGGCGCGGTCCGCGCGGCACGAGCAGGAGGTCGCTGAGCTCACGACCCAGGTCTCCTTCTTGGAGGAGGAGGTAGCGGTGCTGCGTCGGCGGCTGTCCGACTCTCCCCGGCAGTCCCGGGTTCTCGAGGAGCGGCTGCGTGAGACTCAGGCGAACCTGAGCGCCGTGACCAGTCAGAACGAGCGGCTCGCCGCGACCCTGCGGGAAGCCCGCGACCAGATCATGGCGCTCAAGGAGGAGGTCGACCGGCTGGCGCAGCCGCCATCCGGCTTCGGCATCTTCCTGGAGGGACGCGACGACGGCTCCGTCGACGTGTTCACCGGCGGCCGGAAGATGCGGGTGAACGTCAGCCCGGCGGTCGAGGTGGACTCGCTGCGGCCCGGCCAGGAGGTCGTCCTCAACGAGGCGCTCAACGTCGTCCTCGCCCAGTCGTACGAGACCATCGGCGAGGTCGTCATGCTCAAGGAGATCCTTGACGGTGGCGACCGGGTGCTGGTGATCGGGCACGCGGACGAGGAGCGGGTGGCCCGGCTGGCCGACCCGCTGCGCGAGGCGACCCTGCGGGCCGGCGACTCACTGCTGCTGGAGCCCCGCTCCGGTTACGTCTACGAGCGGATCCCCAAGGCTGAGGTCGAGGAACTCATCCTGGAGGAAGTCCCCGACATCACCTACCGCGACATCGGCGGCCTGGGCAGCCAGATCGAGCAGATCCGGGACGCCATCGAACTGCCCTACCTGCACGCCGACCTGTTCCGCGAGCATCAGCTGCGGCCGCCGAAGGGCGTCCTGCTCTACGGCCCGCCCGGCTGCGGGAAGACACTGATCGCCAAGGCGGTGGCGAACTCGCTGGCCAAGCAGGTCGCCGCCGGCGGCGAGGGGAAGAGCTTCTTCCTCAACATCAAGGGTCCGGAGCTGCTGAACAAGTACGTCGGCGAGACCGAGCGGCACATCCGGCTGGTGTTCCAGCGGGCCCGGGAGAAGGCCAGCGAGGGCATGCCGGTGATCGTGTTCTTCGACGAGATGGACTCGATCTTCCGCACCCGCGGGTCCGGCGTGTCGTCCGACGTGGAGAACACCATCGTCCCGCAGCTGCTCAGCGAGATCGACGGTGTCGAGGGCCTGCAGAACGTGATCGTGATCGGCGCGTCCAACCGCGAGGACATGATCGACCCGGCGATCCTGCGGCCTGGCCGCCTGGACGTGAAGATCAAGATCGAGCGCCCGGACGCCGAGGCGGCCAAGGACATCTTCTCCAAGTACGTCCTCACCGGCCTGCCGCTGCACCCCGACGACGTGTCGGAGCACGGCGGGAACGCCGATGCCGCGGTGGACGCGATGATCCAGCGCGTGGTCGAGAGGATGTACTCCGAGACCGAGGAGAACCGGTTCCTCGAGGTCACGTACGCCAACGGCGACAAGGACGTGCTCTACTTCAAGGACTTCAACTCCGGCGCGATGATCCAGAACATCGTGGACCGCGCCAAGAAGATGGCGATCAAGGAGTTCCTGGAGACCGGGCAGAAGGGCCTGCGGGTCCTGCACCTGCTCGGAGCGTGCGTGGATGAGTTCAGCGAGAACGAGGACCTGCCCAACACCACCAACCCCGACGACTGGGCCAGGATCTCCGGTAAGAAGGGCGAGCGCATCGTCTACATCCGCACGCTGGTGTCGGGCAAGCACGGAACCGAGGCGGGCCGGTCCATCGACACGGTCGCCAACACCGGCCAGTACCTGTAGGGGTCGGCGATGCACCGCCGCCCACGATCGGCCGGTTACGCTTCCCTTATGTCAGTTGAGCGGGACGTAACCTCATGAGTGTCCGGCGGGTCATGGGCGTCGAGACGGAGTACGGCATCTCCGTACCTGGGCAGCCGGGTGCCAACGCGATGGTGAGCTCGTCCCAGGTGGTCAACGCCTACCATGCCGCCACCGCCGCGCGAGCCAGGCGGGCGCGCTGGGACTTCGAGGAGGAGAACCCGCTGCGGGACGCGCGCGGATTCGATCTCGCCCGCGAGGTCACCGACCCGGCGCAGCTGACCGACGAGGATCTCGGTCTCGCCAACGTCATCCTCACCAACGGGGCCCGGCTCTACGTGGATCACGCCCATCCGGAGTACTCCGAGCCCGAGTGCACCAACCCGCGGGACGCCGTCATCTGGGACAAGGCCGGTGAGCTGGTGATGGCAGAGGCCGCCGCCCGGGTGGCCGCGATTCCCGGCGGCGCGCCGATCCAGCTCTACAAGAACAACACCGACAACAAGGGCGCCTCCTACGGCTGTCACGAGAACTACCTGATGCGCCGGGCGACGCCGTTCGCCGACATCGTCCGGTACCTCACGCCGTTCTTCGTCTCCCGTCAGGTGGTCTGCGGCGCGGGCCGGGTAGGCATCGGTGCGGACGGCCGCGGCGAGGGCTTCCAGATCAGCCAGCGCGCCGACTTCTTCGAGGTCGAGGTCGGCCTGGAGACGACGCTGAAGCGGCCGATCATCAACACCAGGGACGAGCCGCACGCCGACCCGGAGAAGTACCGCCGGCTGCACGTGATCATCGGCGACGCGAACATGAGCGAGATTTCCACTTACCTCAAGCTCGGCAGCACAGCGCTCGTGCTGGCCATGATCGAGGAGAAGTTCCTCGCCGCCGAGCTCGCCATCGAGTCGCCGGTCGCCGAGCTGCGCGCGATCTCGCACGATCCGTCGCTGCGCCACCTCGTGACCCTGCGCGATGGCCGGAAGATGACGGCCGTCCAGCTCCAGATGGAGTACCTGGAGCTCGCCCGCAAGTACACCGAGGACAGGTACGGCGCGGACGTCGACGACGTCACCAGCGATGTGCTGGCGCGCTGGGAGAGCGTGCTGACCCGGCTGGC
>JBPYFL010000022.1:0-9906 GCA_051986485.1 Streptosporangiaceae bacterium
GCGCGCTCGGAGGGATTCGAACCCCCAACCTTCTGATCCGTAGTCAGATGCTCTCTCCGTTGAGCTACGAGCGCTGGCGCCCAGACAGTTTACGGTACTCCGCGGACTGCGGCCGAGTGCGGGCAAAGCCAGCCTGCACGTGGCCTTCTACGCGCTGCCGAGCTTCACGGTGATCGCGGCGGCCCGGTCGGTGCCTCGGCGACGAACCGCCGCACGGCGGCGGGACTGCGCAGTACGTGCAGCCGCGCCTGCCCGGCGTCCGCCGCGATCGCCCGCATCACCGCCGGGCGATACCGCCGACGGTAGGACCAGACCCAACGCCAGTAATCGGCCCGCTCGCGGCCCCGGCGGAGCGTCCGCCACGCGCACCGCGGGAACGAGAAGTCGAGCACGACGACCGTGTCGGCGGCCGCAAGGCGAGCATCAAGGGCGGAGTCATACGGCCCGAGGTCGCCGTCGATGATCCAGGCCGGCCGCCCAGTCAGTTCCCGCTGCAGCGCGGCCCACTGGCCCGGTTCAGACGGCTTGAGGCCGTCTGGCCAGAACACGCTGTCTAGCTCGGTCACCGGAAGCCCGGTGATCTCGCCGAGCCGGCGTGCCAGGGCAGACTTCCCGGCCCCGCCGCGGCCGAGGATCACGACCCGCTTCACCGTCCCATGATGACGCCGGAGAATTCCGGCGGCGCGATGTCCGGAACCAGCACGCCGCTCCGACGTACCGGGTGAAGACACCATCTCGGTGCCCGGAACCAGCTACGGCGGGTACCTCTGCTTGGGGAGGAACGATGAAGTACATGATCTTGATGTACGGCTCGCAGCAGGACTATGACGCGATGGCGGGCAAGGCCGCGGGCGGGCAGCCGGAATGGTCCGCGTCCGAGTTCGCGGCGATGGGCGCGTTCATGCAGAAGTTCGGCGCGGACCTGGCGGAATCCGGGGAGCTGGTGGACGCCAAGGGGCTGACCGCTCCGGTGCACACCCGCCGGATCCGGCTGCGCGGCGGCGTGCCCGCGGTGACCGACCGCCCGTACGCCGAGACGGAAGAGGTGCTGGCCGGATACTGGCTGGTCGAATGCGACAGCTACGACCGCGCGACCGAGATCGCGGCACGGCTGACCGACTGCCCGGGACCCGACCATGTCCGCGCCCGGGCCATCGTGGACGTCCGGCCGGTCGCGGAATCCAAGGATGAACTGGAACTCTGACCACACGGCCGGCGCCGGGACCGAGGACCTGCTGCGCGAACTGGCGCCGCAGGTTCTCGGCGCGCTGGTGCGACGTTATGGGCACTTCGACACCGCGGAGGACGCGGTGCAGGAGGCACTGCTGGCGGCCGCCACCCAGTGGCCGGGCGAGGGCATCCCCGGAAACCCGCGCGGCTGGCTGATTACGGTCGCGTCCCGGCGGCTGACCGACCTGCTGCGCAGCGAACAGGCCCGGCAGCGCCGGGAAGAAGCCGCCGCCCGCCAGATCCTGCCCGGCCAGAGGCTCGCGCCCGCCGCCGACTCCCCGGCCGCGGAGCCGGACGACACGCTCGTCCTGCTCTTCATGTGCTGCCACCCGGCGCTGTCGCCGGCGTCGCAGATCGCGCTGACGCTGCGCGCGGTCGGCGGCCTGTCCACCGCCGAGGTCGGCCGGGCGTTCCTGGTGCCGGAAGCGACCATGACCCGCCGCATCACCCGAGCGAAGCAGCAGATCGCCGACAGCGGCATCCCGTTCCGGATGCCGGCCGGGCCGGAACTCGGTCAGCGGCTGGCCGCGGTGCTGCATGTGCTGTACCTGATCTTCACCGAGGGTTACGCTGCCACCTCCGGGCCGGGCCTGGTGCGCGGTGACCTGTCGGCTGAGGCGATCCGGCTGAGCCGGATCGTGCACCGGCTGCTGCCCGGAGATGCGGAGGTTTCCGGGCTGCTCGCGCTGATGCTGCTCACCGACGCACGGCGGCCTGCCCGCACCGGGCCGGCCGGCGAGCTGATCCCGCTGGCCGAGCAGGACCGCAGCCGCTGGAACGCCGGCGACATCACCGAGGGCGTGGCGCTCATCACCGGGGCGCTGTCCAGCGGTTCTCCCGGGCACTACCAGCTCCAGGCCGCGATCGCGGCCGTCCACGACGAAGCGCCCACCGCGGAGGCGACCGACTGGCCGCAGATCGTGGCGCTGTATGAGCTGCTGCTGCGGATCTCCGGCAATCCCGTGGTCGCCCTGAACCACGCGGTCGCCGTCGCGATGGCCGAAGGCCCGCAGGGCGGCCTTGAGCTGCTCGGACGGCTCGAAACCGACCGGCGGCTGGTCGGTGACCACCGGCTGGAGGCCGTGCGGGCGCACCTGCTGGAGATGACCGGCGACAGCGCCGCGGCGCGCGAGGCCTACCAGGCCGCGGCCCGCAAGCCGATCAGCCTGCCACAGCAACGCTATCTGCACACCCGCGCCGCCCGCCTGGCCGACCACGACCCAGCCGGGGAAAAGGGTCCGTCGGGACCGGCCTAAAATCGCGGAATGCCGGCCACCGCGGATGAATCCTTCGCCGCCGCAGCCCGCACCGCCCTCGATGGCCTGCTGGAACGCTGGCCCGAATGGGCGACCCAGGCAGGTGAGCACCGGCACGATCACCGGCTGACGGTCCGGACCCCCTCCTACGACGCGGAGCTGAGCAGTTTTGTGGCGGCACGGCTCCGCGAGCTGGACCGGCTGCTCGCGGCGCCCGGGCTGTCCGCGCAGAACCGGGTGGACGCGGAGATCCTCCGGACCCGGCTGGAGTTGCTCCGGTTCGAACTGGAGGAGACCCGGGAGCACGAGTGGAACCCGATGCTGACGAACCCCGGCCGGGCCATCTACCTGCTGCTCGCCCGCGACTTCGCCCCGTTGCCGCAGCGGCTGCGCAGCGTGGCGGCCAGGCTCGCGGCGGTCCGGGAGTCGCTGGCAGCCGCCCGGTCGCTGCTCGGAGCGATGCCGCGGATCCACATCGAGACCGCGCTGGGCCAGTTCGCTGGCACGGCCCGGCTGATCGGCGCGGAGCTGGACCGCGCCCTGGACGCCGCCACCGAGGGGGCCGCCCTCGAAACAGCCCCCGCCGAAACCGCCGCCGAAACCGCCGCTGCAGAAAAAGCCGCGGCCGGGTGGGCAGGCGACGCCGAACGTGCCCGCGACGAAGTCCTGGCGGCGCGGGGTGCCGCGCTGCAGGCGATCGAGGAGCATCGCCGCTGGCTCAGGCAGCGCCTCGATGATGGCGACCGGGCCGGTCCCGGCCGTCCGGACGGCTTCCGCGACCCGCGGATCGGGCCCGGGCTTTTCACCAGGAAGCTGCGGCTGACGCTCGACACCGGAGCCGCCGCCGGGGACATCCTGTCCCGGGCCGAGGCCGACCTGGACCGGGTCAGCGAGCAGATCGCGGAAGTCGCGAGCCGCCTCGCGCCGGCCGGCTCCGGCCGGACTGCCGCGTCCGGCGGACCCGCCGCGGCGGTCCCCGGCGATGCCGCGCGCGACCCCGGCCACGTCGTCCGCCAGGTGCTCGACCGGCTGGCGGCCGACGCCTGCGACGACGCGACGATCCTCGACCTGGTCCGAAGCGCGTTCGCCGGACAGACGGGATTCACCCGCGACCAGCGGATCGTCACCGTCTACGACGATCCGGTCGAGGTGATCGAGATGCCGGAGATCAGCCGCGGCGTCGCGGTCGCCTATTGCGACGCCCCCGGCCCGCTGGAAACCGTGCCGCTGCCGACGTTCGTCGCCGTGTCGCCCACCCCCGGCGCCTGGCCGCCGGAGCGGGTGGCCTCCTTCTACCGCGAATACAACCGGCACCTGGTGCACGACCTGGTGGTACACGAGGCGATGCCCGGCCACGCCCTGCAGCTACAGCACTCGAAACGGTTCACCGCCGACACGCAGGTCCGCGCCGCGCTGTGGTCCGGTTCTTTCGTCGAGGGCTGGGCTGTCTACGCGGAGCAGTTGATGGCCGAAAACCGCTACCCCGGCGCGGGCGGCGCCGACGCGATGACGATGCAGCAGCTGAAAATGCAGCTCCGCATGATCATCAACACGATCCTGGATGCGCGGGTGCACGCCGAGGGGATGCCGGAGGCCGAGGCGATGGCGCTGATGACCGGCCGCGGCTACCAGGAGGCGGGCGAGGCGTCCGGCAAGTGGCGCCGCGCGCTGCTCACCTCCGCCCAGCTTTCCACCTATTACGTCGGCTACACCGAGGTCAGCGACCTGGCCGGCGACCTGCGCCGGGTGAACCCCGGGTGGTCACCGCAGCGGCTGCACGACACGATGCTGGCGCACGGCTCGCCCGCCGTCCGGCACCTGCGCACCCTCCTGGCCGGCGACCTCACGACCACGCGTGCAGGCTGACCGCATAGCACCCGCCCGGGTTGATGGTCTCCCGGCGCCGGTCGCCGCGCACCCGGACCCGGTTCGGCAGCAGCGGCGCGCCTCCGGTGCAGTCGGCCAGCTCACCGGCCAGCACGGTGACAACCTCGCAGCCCGCGTCCCGCTCGTGCTGTCCGCTGCGGTGGCCCGGCGGCGTGGTCACCAGCCACAGCTGGAAGCCGGGCGCCGCCGCCAGCCGGGTCCGCACCGGCCGATCCGGGTCGAACCGCACCCGGCTCCACCACCGCGCGGGATCCGCGGCGGTCTCCCGCACCAGGGCGCCAAGGCTGCCGGCCGTCAGCCGGTTGCTGTCTTTCCGCGAGCGGAACGGCTCAAGCGGCGAACCCGGGCCCGCAAGCTGGGCGATTTCCGGGGCGGCGGAGAGGTCGACGTTCATCTGTTGTCCTTCGTGCGGCGGGTACCCACCCGGGCCGCAAAGCCCAGGGTCCCGCGGGCGGCCTGAAAGCGGTCAGCGCGGAGAAGCCGTCACCGGCAACACGAAGGACACGCGCAGCTAGCGGGACGCACGGCCGCCACCACAGGCAGCCGGAGCCCGCTGAAGATCAGTGCGCGCTCTCGCACGCGGTAAGGAAACCGTGGATCACCGCCGGTGTCAAGCGGCGCAGCGGCGAATCGCCTGGTCCACCGCACCGGTTCCGGTGTGCCTGCGCGCCGGCCGGGCCACGATCTCTTACAGTTTTGCCGTGCTCAGCGACCCTTGGACCGCCGCGGACCTGCCGGAGGCGCACAGCAGCGGCACGCTAGGCGGCGGGGGCGGCCCCGCCGCGGCCAGCCCCGGTTCGGACGGCCCTGCTACAGACGGCCCTGCTGCAGACGGACCTGCTGGTGACGGCCGGTTCTGGACCATCTACCAGGGCGACTGCCGGAAGGTGCTGCAGGACCTCCCGGCCGGCTCGGTCAACTGCGTGGTGACGTCCCCGCCGTATTTCTGGCAGCGCGACTACGGGGTGGACGGGCAGTCCGGCATGGAGCCGACGATCGACGCGTTCGTCGCCGGGTTGCGGGAAGTGTTCGACGGCCTGCGCCGGGTGCTGACGCCGGACGGCACCGCGTGGCTGAACCTGGGCGACACCTACTACTCGGCCAAGGGGCGCCCGCACGGCCGCGACGCCAAACACCGCAGCCGCCGCCTTCCGGGGCTGCGCGCCGTGGACGGTCCGGGACTCGGGGTGCCGCGCAAGTCGCTGATCGGCATCCCCTGGCGGGTCGCGCTCGGCCTGCAGCAGGACGGCTGGACGCTGCGCAGCGCGGTGGCGTGGGTGCGCTCGTCCGCGATCCCGGAACCGACGGCGCGCGACCGCCCCTGGCGCACCTACGAGCACGTCTTCCTGTTCTCCCGCAGTCCGCGGTACTTCTTCGACCGGGCCGGGCTGGACGGCGAGGAAGACGTGTGGATGATCGAGCCGGACCGCAACTCCGACACCCGCGGCAGCCATTACGCGCCCTACCCGCGGGCGCTGGTGCGACGGTGCATCCAGGCCGGCTGCCCGGACGGCGGCGTGGTGCTCGACCCGTTCCTCGGCGGCGGAACCACGATGTCGGTGGCACTGAGCCTGGGGCGCAGCGCGGTCGGGATCGAGCTCAACCCGGCGTTCTGCGACCTGGTGGCCCGGCGGCTCCGGTTGTTAGATGTCTGAGAAGCCGCCGTGGCGGCCGGCACCCGCGGCGAAGCGGGCGGCCCCGGTGAGCGCGCCGGCCAGCACGCCGGTTCCGTGGCGCAACTCGTTCGCCATCGCGTCGGCCTCGGTGCAGCCCTCGCCCTCCAGCGCCGACAGCCGGTCGCTGCGCAGGCAGTCCTGCGGGAACCGGGCGAGCTCCGCGGCAAGCTCTTCCGCCGCCGGCCGCGCCTGACCCCGCGGCACCAGCCGGTTCACCAGGCCGATCTCATACCCTTCCTCGGCGGGGACCGACCTGCCGGTGAGGATCATGTCCATCGCGCGGCTCGCCCCGATCAGCCGGGGCAGCCGGACCGTACCGCCGTCGATCAGCGGCACCCCCCAGCGCCGGCAGAACACCCCGAACGTCGCGCCGCGCTCGGCGACCCGCAGGTCGCACCACAGCGCGAGCTCCAGCCCGCCGGCGACGGCGTAGCCGGTGACCGCGGCGATCACCGGCTTGGACAGCCGGAGCCGGCTCGGTCCCATCGGGCCGTCGCCATCCGGCTCGACCCGGTTGCCGGTCGCCGTCCCGGCCGCCTTCAGGTCTGCGCCGGCGCAGAACGTGCCGCCCTCGCCGCACAGCACCGCGACGGCAGCCTGCGGGTCGGCATCGAACGCTCGGAACGCGTCCGCGAGGGCGGCGGCGGTCGGGCCGTCCACCGCGTTGCGCACCTGCGGGCGGTTGATGATCACGGTGGTGACGGCGCCGCTCCGCTCGGCCCGGACCGGCGGAGCGTCCCCGGCGCGGGCCGGCTGGCCGTTCACTGCTCGTCCCCGATCAGGGCGCTGTCGTCGAGGGCTCCGGCGCTCAGTTCGGCGAACCGGGCGGCGGCCTCGTCCGGCTGGTCGATGCCGCGCAGCGGCCCCGGCTCGGCGAGATGCGCGGCCGCGTAAAGCCGTGCGACCAGTGCCTTGCGGCCGGTGCCGGACTCGCGGCGCTCCCAGCCCGCTTGCTCCAGCAACAGGGCGGCGCTGTGCACGTCGGCCATGAACTGGGCGAGCGGGAACAGCCGGGCCTCGGCATCGGGCGGGTCGAGCTTCTGCCAGCCGGTGATGGCCTCCTCCAGGTGGCCGATCCGCGCGGTCACCAGCTCGGCGGTGGCATCGTGTTCCGGCGCCTGCCCGGCCGCGCGGCGGAGCCGGTCGAGGAACGGCAGGTGCGCCTCCTCCTTGACGATCGCGCGGCGCACGTCCAGGCAGAGGATGTTGTCGCCGCCCTCCCAGATCGGGTTGACCTGGGCGTCGCGGAGGATCCGGGCGACCGGCCACTGCTCGATGTAGCCGTTGCCGCCATGCACCTCGATCGCGTCGCTGGCCGCGGTGACGCCGAGCCGCGCGCCGCGCAGCTTCGCCAGCGCGGCGGCCAGCCGCAGCCGCGGCCCGAGGAAGCCATCGAAGACGAGCGCCTGCGCGGCCTCCTGCTCGACGATCATGCTTGCCAGCTTGCGGCGCATCAGCGGCTGATCGGCCAGCGTGGCGCCGAACGCCTCGCGGGCCGACGCGTAGCACAGCGACTCGGCCAGGGCGCGCCGGCCGCAGCCGAGCCCCATCATCGCGATCGCGAGCCGGGCCCCGTTGGTCAGCTCCATCATCCGTGCCATGCCCCCGCCACCCGCAGGCCGGTCCGCTGCGTTGTCCCCGGCAGGGCCGGACGGGGCCAGCAGGAACGCCTCGGCGTCGCAGAACTCGATCTCCGCCGACGGCACCGACTTGGTGCCGAGCTTGTCCTTCAGCCTGCGGATGCGGATGCCGTTGCGGCCGCCGTCCCGGCGCTCGCGCAGCACCAGGAACGGCGCGATGCCGCGGACGCTGTCCGGCGCCCCGGCGGGCTTGGCCAGCACCACGAACGCGGATGCGCCCGCGTTCGAGGCGAACCACTTGAAGCCGTTCAGCCGCCAGGCGTCGCCATCCGGTGTGGCGGTCGACTCCAGCGCGCCGAGGTCCGATCCGCCGGTGCGCTCGGTCAGCATCTGGGCGGCCTCGCCGGAGAACATCCCGGCCGCGAACAGCTCGCCGACCCGCTTGCGCACGTCGTCGGGGGCGAACTCGCCCGCGAGCTGGACCACCATGTCGCCGCCGGTGCCGAGCGCGCAGCCCATTCCGATGTCGGCCTGGTACAGCAGGTAGTTCCAGGCCGCCGCGAGCGGCGCCGGGTCGGCGATCCCGGCCTGGCGCGCCGTCGCGGCGAACTCCGGCGAGGTGAAGCTGCTCGCCACCAGGGCGCTGCGGGCCGCCGTGAAGGAGTGCGGCAGCCGGACCTGGCTGATGTCGTGACCCCACCGGTCGTATTTCTCCAGCCGCGGCGGGTCTGCATCGGTTTCCTCCGCCCACCGGGCGACCGGCCCACCCATCAGTGCGCCGGCCTGTCGCAGCGCCGGCTCCGCCCACGCCAGCCCCTCGTTGCCCAGGTAATGGCCCATCAGGAAGCGCAGGGTGGGATCGCAGCTGTACCAGTTCAGCCCGGCCGCGCCGCGGTACCGCTCGGTCGCGTAACGGCGCTGCTTGGCTGGGGTGCTGAACGCGAGCCGGTCGACCGGCTCGTCCAGATACGCGGCCATAGCGGCATGTTAACTCCCGGGTAGCCGACCGGATCGGGGCGAACGGGGCGGACGCCGGGTCCCATGGTTGGGGGGTTAGCCGGCCCCGAGGAAGCCGGCCACCAGGCCGGCGATCTCGGCCGGCCGTTCGAGCAGGAACAGGTGGCCGCCGCGGCGCACCACGTGCAGCCGCGCGCCCGGGATGCACGCCGCCAGGATGCGGCCGTTGACCAGCGGCACGATCGGGTCGTCGTCCCCGGCAAGAACCAGGGTCGGCTGCCGCAGCGTGCGCAGCCAGAAGATGCTGGTCCAGCCGGTGATCGCGTAGAGCTGGCCGAAATAGCCCGGCAGCGTCGGCCGTTCGATGAACCGGGAGAGCGAGCCGTGCAGCAGCGCGTCGGGATCGGTGCGCGCGGCGCCGCCGTAGATCCGCCCGGCGATCCGCCGATAGTAATCCGGCTGGTAATAACGGCGCGGCGTGGCCAGCGACAACAGGACCTGTGGTGAGCCGGGCACTCCGCCGAGACCGGGACCGGTGGCCGCGAGCACTAGCCGCCGGACCCGCTGCGGCGCCTGGTGCGCGAGCTGCTGGGCGATCACCCCGCCGAGGGAGACGCCGAGCACGTCGACGCGGGTGTAGCCGAGCGCGTCCAGCATCCGCTCGACGGTCCGGGCGACCCCGGGCATCCGCCGTGGCCTGTTGTACGGGGTCGACTGGCCGATGCCGGGAGCGTCGAAGCTGATCGCCTGCAGGCCGTTGGCGGCCAGTTCGCGCTCGAACGGCGCGCCGAGGTCGAGGCTCGCCCCCAGCCCGGTGATGATCAGTACCGGCGGCCCGGAGCCGCGGACGGAGGTGCGCAGCCGCACCCCGTCGGCTTCGATCCCGGCGAACCGGATGGTCCGCTCGTCAGGTGAAGGCGCTGGCACCGGTGATGTCCCTGCCGACGATGAGCGTCTGGATCGTCTCGGTGCCCTCGTAGGTGTGGATCGCCTCGATGTCGGCCATGTGCCGCATCACGTGGAAGTCGAGCAGGATGCCGTTGCCGCCGAGCAGGTCCCGGGCCTCGGCGATGACCTGCCGGGCCTTGCGGGTGTTGTTCATCTTCGCGAGCGCCGCGATCGTGTCGGTCAGCCGGCCCTCCTCGATCAGCCGACCGAGCCGCAAGCAGTACAGCTGCATCGAGCAGATCTCGGCGAGCATCTTCACCAGCCGGTCCTGCACGATCTGGAAGCTGACCAGCGGCTTGCCGAACTGCGTGCGCTGCTCGCAGTACGACCGGGCGGCGTCGTAGGCGGCGACCGCGTGCCCCAGCGCACTCC
>JBPYFL010000023.1:0-2063 GCA_051986485.1 Streptosporangiaceae bacterium
GCCTCGCCGTTCGGCCCCATGATCCGGTCGTAGCCGCCGATGCCGAAGTTGTCCTCGGCCGAGACCCCGCCCGAGTAGTCCAGCGACTGCTTCCCGGTCAGCACCATGGTCGAGTCCGGCGTCATGACCAGCACGCCACTGGTGTGCATGAGCATCGTCGCCTCGGCGTTCCAGTACGGCTGGGCGCCCACGTTGATGCCGGTCACCACCACGTTGATCTCGCCGCCGGCCTGGGTGAACTCGACGATCCCGCGCAGGGCGCGGGAGATCCAGTCCATGGTCTCGGTGCCGGAGTCCATTGAGATCTTCGCGCCGGCCGAGATGGCGTACCACTCCACCGGGGCGTCCAGCTGCCGGGCCAGGTCGATGGCGGCGAGAACGCGGCGGCACTCCGGCTCGGCGAGTGCGCCCAGCGCCCGGGTCGGGTCGCCCAGCAGGACCACCCGGCGCATCCCCTCCGGGTATCGCCTGGTCGGCGTGCTGACCACGCCGAGTACCAGATTCGCGGTGTTCGAGCCCGGCGGCCGGTCCACCGGTACCGCGGCATCCGCCTCGTCCAGGTCGTACTCGGTGAACTCACCGGCCGCGCCGCCCGGATCCGGCGATCGGGTGATCAGCGGGATGAGCTCGTACGGGTACACCGCGCCGCGGCGGCGGGCCCTGATCACCTTCTGCGTGTAGGAGTTCAGCTCCCGCAGCGGCTCGGTCGGCGGGCCGGTCACGCGCAGTGTCAGCCCGGCCCCGGGCGGGCGGGACAGCCGCAGCATCAGCTCGCGCGACTCGGCGTCGCGGAACTGCACCATCACCTGCTCGAGTCCCAGTGCCTCGGTCCGCACGGCCAGTGACCTGATGACCTCGCCCAGCTCGGCCAGCGGCGTGTCCACCGTCGGCCATACGTACAGCTTGATGCGGTTCCAGTCCAGCCGGGCCAGCTCGCGGTCCGCGGATCGGGCCGAGCGCAGGCTGTCCAGGCAGGCGTCCAGGATGTGCTCCAGCTGGGGCAGGCCGGTGACCCGCCCGGCGTCGTCCCGCACGACGGTCAGGTCGCGCACGTCCGCCAGGGCCATGAGCCGCTGGTCATCGGGCATTTCGCGACCCCGGATACGGAACAGGTGCACGTCCGGAGCCGCGGGCAGCCGGGTGAGCTCGAACGCGGAGAATCGCCACACGCCCAGTCGTTCGGCCACCAGCGGGTGCCAGCCTCGCTGGGTCCGGTCCTCCGCGGCCTGCTCGTCAGGACCGCTGCGGAAGGTGAACCAGTCCGGCCAGCCGCCCCCGTCGCCGTCCGGCTTGCGCACGGCGACCGCGACCCGGTCGACGGCCGGCGGGATGCGGCCGAGCTTGCCGCGGATCCGCTCCGCCCGCGCGTCGGGAGCGCCGCTGCCGTCCTCCTCGGGCGTCTGGGAGGTGACGTACAGGTCGACGAGCACGGTCCGGCCGGCCGGGATCGCCTCGATCAGCTCCGGCAGGTCGGTCACGGCCGCGCTCTCCCCGCCGTCGGCCACCGTCGCGACGATCAGGTAGTCGTGCCCGTCGTGGGCGTACTCCGCCGTCACCAGCGGACGGCCGCTCCGCTCGGTGACCTGGACGTTCCGCAGCGACCTGATCCGGTAGTACCGCCGTGTCATCACCTCGAGCATGACCGGGTGGTGCCGCGCGGCGAAGACGCCGAGGATCGGCTCGCCCGAGGCGACCATGGCGTCGATCTGGGCCGCCCTTTCCGCGGGGTCCGGCGAGAGCCGGTCGAGATCGGCCCGCACCTGCTGCAGGGCCCTGGCCCGCTCGGCGGCGATCAGCGGGGCGTCGAAGCAGCGGTAGCGGACCTGCCGGGCCAGGTCGCCGACGCCGGGGTGGCGCAGCTGGGTGGCCGAGACCAGCTGGCCGATCACCCGCCGGTAGTCGTCGCGGGCGTCACCGGGCAGCGATTCCGGGTGGCGCAGCCGCCACTGCAGCAGCTCCGACACGACCGGCACGTACGCGGCCGCCCGCCGGTGGGCGAGGAAGATCCGGTAGAGCGCCGGGTCCAGGCCGGGCGACGGCTCCAGGCCGTCGACGCCGTAGTG
>JBPYFL010000024.1:0-31866 GCA_051986485.1 Streptosporangiaceae bacterium
TCCCGGCGAGCGGCCAGAGCGCGCGGCGCCCTCCTCGGCGCCCCCCACGGCGGCCGCGCCAACCGCAGCGGCCGCGCCGTCGGGTGGCGGAACGGCGGGAGCCGCCGGTGCGACCACCGGTCAGGCCGGCGGCGCTGCCGGGTCCACCCCGGGGGAGGAGAGCTGAGCCATGCTGGTCCCGCGGAAAGTCAAGCACCGCAAGCAGCACCGGCCGCACCGCTCCGGGATGGCCAAGGGCGGCACCCAGGTGACGTTCGGCGAGTACGGCATCCAAGCGCTGGAGCGGTCGTACGTGACCAACCGGCAGATCGAGGCCGCGCGTATCGCGATGACGCGGCACATCCGCCGTGGTGGAAAGGTCTGGATCAACATCTACCCGGACCGGCCGCTGACCAAGAAGCCCGCCGAGACCCGGATGGGCTCGGGAAAGGGCTCGCCGGAGTGGTGGATAGCGAACGTGAAGCCCGGCCGGGTCATGTTCGAGCTGTCCGGCGTGCCGGAGCCAATCGCACGGGAGGCGCTACGGCGCGCCATCCACAAGCTGCCGATGAAGTGCAAGTTTGTGAAACGAGAGGTCGGTGAGGCGTGATGGCTGTCGGCATCAGCGCCGGCGAGCTGCGGACCTCGACCGAGGATGAGCTCGTCACCAAGCTGCGGGAGGCGAAGGAAGAGCTCTTCAACCTCCGTTTCCAGGCCGCCACGGGGCAGCTGGAGAGCCACGGCCGGCTTCGCGGCGTGCGCCGCGAGATCGCCCGGATCTACACGGTGATGCGGGAGCGCGAGCTCGGGATCATCGTGGACGTGGAGGAGGCCGAGGAAGAGCCGGCGCCCGCGGCGGACGAGGCCGCACCGCGCCGCCGGGCGCGCCAGGCCGCGCCGGCGGCCGCGGCGGACGAGGCCGGGTCTGAGGAGGCCGGGTCCGACGAAGCCGGGTCTGAGCAGGCTGCGGCCGATCAGGGCGGGACGGACGAGGCCGGGGCGGACGAGGCCGCCGGGGCCGCAGTGGCTGAGGAGCCGGATGGCGATGAGTGAGCAGCAGGACGTGCAGGCCCAGGCCGCCCGTGTCGGCCGGGGCTACCGGAAGACCCGCGAGGGCTACGTGGTCAGCGACAAAATGCAGAAGACCGTGGTCGTCAGCGTCGAGGACCGGGTGAAGCACCCCAAGTACGGCAAGGTCATCCGCCGCACCACCAAGTACCGGGCGCACGACGAGGCCGGTGAATGCGGCGTCGGCGATCGCGTGCTGCTGATGGAGATCCGCCCGGTGTCGGCGACGAAGCGGTGGCGGGTCGCCCGGATCCTCGAGAAGGCGAAGTAACCGCCCGCTGGGGCCTGTCCCCGGACAGCTGAACGAACCAGGAAGAAGGAGTGGTCCCGCCCGAGGGCGGGCCGGGACTGAGGAGTTGACGTGATCCAGCAGGAGTCGCGCCTACGGGTGGCCGACAACACGGGTGCGAAGGAGATCCTGACCATCCGGGTGCTCGGCGGCTCGGGCCGGCGTTATGCGGGCATTGGGGACGTCGTCGTGGCAACGGTCAAGGACGCCCTGCCCGGTGCGGGTGTCAAGAGGGGCGACGTCGTCAAGGCCGTCGTGGTGCGCACCCGCAAGGAGCGCCGCCGGAGCGACGGCTCCTACATCCGCTTCGACGAGAACGCGGCCGTCCTGATCCGGGACGGCGGCGACCCGCGCGGCACCCGCATCTTCGGCCCGGTAGGCCGGGAGCTGCGGGAGAAGAGGTTCATGCGCATCATCTCGCTGGCGCCGGAGGTGCTGTGATGAAGATCAAGAAGGGCGACCATGTCGTCGTCGTCGCCGGCAAGGACAAGGGTCTGGAGGGCCGTGTCATCGCGGCCTACCCCGAGCGGCAGCGGGTGGTCGTCGAGGGCGTCAACATGATCAAGAAGAACACCAAGGTGACGCACCAGGGGCCGCAGGGATCCAAGCAGGGCGGCGTGGTGAACCAGGAGGCGCCGTTGCACGTGAGCAACGTGCGCATCGTGGATCCCGACACCAAGAAGCCCGCCCGGGTCGGCTACCGGACCGATGAGGACGGCAACAAGGTCCGCGTCACCCGCCCAGGCGGTAAGGACATCTGATGGCAGCAACCAGGCAGCAAGCCACCGGCGGCGGCAGCCGCGACACCGCCCGGGCGCGGCGGCAGGCGCAGGCGCGCACCGAGTCGCAAGCCGATAGCGCGGCGGCGTCCACCCCGGCCGGCGCGAACGGGGCTTCCGGGGCACCGGCGCCCGAGCCGCGGCTGAGGGTGCGGTATCTCAAGGAGATCCTTCCCGGCCTCCGGGAGGAGTTCAGCTACGGCAACGTCATGCAGGTGCCGGGCCTCGCCAAGATCGTGGTCAACATGGGCGTCGGCGAAGCGGCCCGGGACGCGAAGCTCATCGACGGGGCGGTCCGGGACCTCGCGATCATCACCGGCCAGAAGCCGGCCGTCGCCCGGGCGAAGAAGTCCGTCGCGCAGTTCAAGCTGCGGGAGGGCATGCCCATCGGCGTGCACGTCACGATGCGCGGCAACCGGATGTGGGAGTTCTGCGACCGGCTGCTGTCGATCGCGCTTCCCCGCATCCGCGACTTCCGCGGGCTGAGCGACCGTCAGTTCGACGGGCGCGGGAACTACACGTTCGGCCTGAACGAGCAGCTGATGTTCCGGGAGATCGACCCGGACCGGGTGGACCGGCAGCGCGGCATGGACATCACCGTCGTGACGACCGCCACCAATGACGATGAGGGCCGCTCGCTGCTGCGGCGGCTCGGATTTCCATTCAGGGAGAACTGACCGTGGCGAAGAAGTCGCTGATCGCCAAGGCGAAGCGGGCGCCGAAGTTCAAGGTGCGCGGCTATACACGCTGCTCGCGCTGCGGGCGGCCGCGTGCGGTCTACCGGAGGTTCGGCCTGTGCCGGGTGTGCTTCCGGGAGATGGCGCACCGGGGCGAGCTTCCCGGCATCACCAAGTCGAGCTGGTAGCCACCGGGCGCCAGCGGCACGAAGAACGCACAACAGCAGGCAGAAACAACAACCGACCTGGGTGCGCGGCACCCACCGACCACGCCGAAGGTCCCCGGCGGCACGGGGAAACCGCGGCGAGGAGGGCCACTAGGCCATGACGATGACCGACCCGATCGCGGACATGCTGACCCGTCTGCGAAACGCCAACGCGGCGTACCACGACAACGCGGCGATGCCGTACTCGAAGCTCAAAACGCACGTCGCCGAGATCCTCCAGCAGGAGGGTTACATCTCCGGCTGGCACGTCGAGGACGCCGAGGTCGGCAAGACACTGCTGATCGACCTGAAGTACGGGCCGTCCCGCGAGCGCTCGATCGCCGGGCTCAAGCGGGTCTCCCGGCCGGGACTGCGGGTCTACGCGAAGTCCACCAACCTGCCGCGGGTACTCGGCGGGCTGGGCGTGGCGATCATCTCGACCTCGAATGGCCTGATGACCGACCGGCAGGCGAACAAGCGCAAGGTGGGCGGGGAAGTCCTCGCCTACGTGTGGTGAGGGGAGACGGCACATGTCACGTATCGGGCGCCGGCCGATCCCCGTGCCGAGCGGGGTGGACGTCGCGATCGACGGGCGGCACGTCACCGTGAAGGGGCCGAAGGGCACGCTGGACCACACCGTGGTCGAGCCCATCGAGGTCAGCGAGACCGACGGCACCATCACCGTGACCCGGCCGAATGACGAAGGGGCGAACCGCGCGCTGCACGGCCTGTCGCGGACCCTGATCGCCAACATGGTCACCGGGGTGACCGACGGTTACCGGAAGAACCTCGAGATCGTCGGCGTCGGCTACCGGGTGCAGGCACGTGGGCAGGACCTGGAGTTCTCCCTCGGCTTCAGCCACCCGATCACGGTGCGGGCCCCGGAGGGCGTCACCTTCCGGGTCGCGTCGCCGACGAGGCTCACGGTCGAGGGCATCGACAAGCAGCAGGTCGGTGAGGTCGCCGCCAACATCCGCAAGCTGCGCAGGCCGGACCCGTACAAGGGCAAGGGCCTGCGGTACGAAGGCGAACGGCTGCGCCGCAAGGTCGGAAAGGCTGGGAAGTAGGCATGTCTGGCAGTATTTCCGGCGTCGCACGCCGTCCCGGGGCCCGCCGCCACACCGCTGCGCGCACGCTCAGGCGTTCCCGGCGGCATCTGCGGGTCCGGAAGAAGATAAACGGCACGGCGGCGCGTCCGCGGCTCGTCGTGAACCGTTCGTCGCGGCACATGTTCGCCCAGCTGGTCGACGACGCGGCCGGGCGGACGGTGGTGTCGGCCTCCACACTGGACTCCGACATCCGCGGCGCCAACGGCGACAAGACCGCGAAGGCGCGGCGGGTCGGCGAACTGGTCGCCCGCCGGGCCGCCGAGGCGGGAATCTCGGCCGCCGTCTTCGACCGGGGTGGCTACCGCTACCACGGCCGGGTCGCGGCGCTGGCCGAGGGTGCCCGGGAGGGTGGCCTGACGTGCTGACGGTCAAGGCTCAGGCGAGGCGGCCGGCGACAGAGCTGACCGCAGGAATGCTCAGAGAGAAGAGGAACCACTGATGGCCACAGCACCGCGGCGCGGCGGAGAGCGGCGGGGTGGCCGCGACGACCGCCGCGGCGCCGCCGACAAGGGGCCGGCCTACCTGGAGCGCGTGGTGACCATCAACCGCGTCGCCAAGGTCGTCAAGGGCGGCCGGCGCTTCAGCTTCACCGCCCTGGTGGTCGTCGGCGACGGCAACGGAATGGTCGGCGTCGGATACGGAAAGGCCAAGGAGGTGCCCTCCGCCATCGCCAAGGGCGTCGAGGAGGCCAAGAAGCACTTCTTCCGGGTCCCCAGGATCGCCGGTACGATCCCGCACACCGTGCAGGGAGAGGACGCGGCCGGGGTGGTGCTGCTGAAGCCGGCCAGCCCCGGTACCGGTGTCATCGCGGGCGGCCCGGTGCGCGCCGTCCTGGAGTGCGCGGGGATCCACGACGTGCTGTCCCGGTCCCTCGGGTCAGCCAACCCGATCAACGTGGTGCACGCCACCGTCGCCGCGCTGAAGAGCCTGAACAGGCCGGAGGAGATCGCCGCCAAGCGCGGGCTGTCCCTCGAGGAGGTGGCGCCCGCCGCGATGCTGCGGGCCCGCGCCGCGGCGGCCGGTAGCTGAGCGGAGCAGACGATGGCACGGTTGAAGGTCACCCAGGTCCGGTCCAAGATCGGCGGCACCCGCGTGCAGCGGGACTCGCTGCGGTCTCTCGGGCTGAAGAGGGTCGGGCACGAGGTCGTGAAAGATGACCGGCCCGAGATCCGCGGCATGATCAAGGCGGTCCGCCACCTGATCGCCGTCGAGGAGGTCGACTGAGATGGCAGACGCTGACAAGGCGCCGGAGGCCAAGCCCCGGTCCCGGGCCAGGTCACGGGCGTCCGCGCCGGAAGGCACGGGAGAGACCGCGCAGCGGGACGCGGCTTCCGTGACCGGGCCGGGCAGGGCCCGGCTCAAGCTGCATCACCTGCGGCCCGCCCCGGGCGCGCGCCGGGACAAGACCCGGAAGGGCCGTGGCGAGGCGTCGAAGGGCAAGACGGCGGGCCGCGGAACCAAGGGGACCAAGGCACGCGGCACCGTCCCGGCACGATTCGAGGGCGGCCAGATGCCGCTGCACCGCCGGGTGCCCAAGCTGAAGGGCTTTTCCAACAGCGGCTTCAAGACCACCTACCAGGTGCTGAACCTTGACCGGCTCTCCCGGCTGTACCCCTCCGGCGGCGACGTGACCCCCGACGACCTGGTGGCCAAGGGCGCCGTCCGCAAGGGGATGCCGGTCAAGATCCTCGGTACCGGCGAAGCGGGCGCCAATCTCCGGGTCACCGCGCACGCGTTCTCCGGGTCGGCGCGCGAGAAGATCACCGCAGCCGGTGGTTCGGCGACCCAGCTGTAGGCCGGCATCCGTCGCAGGGCGCTTCGCCGCGGCCCCCGGCACGGTGCGCGAGCCCTGGTGGCGAGAACGCCGGGCCGCTGCGGCAGGCCAGGTACGCTAATGGCCGGGTAGGTTACACTCCCCTCCGCCCTGCGGTATCGGTGATCTCGGCCCCGACTGTTAGAGTGCAGCGGAAGTGCCAGCCTGAATGGAGCCTGCCTGCGCGGCGGGGCAAGACCGACGTTCGTCAGCACAGTGAGGACAGCGCATGATTTCCGCGGCCATCCGGGCGTTCCGGACGCCTGACCTGCGCAGGAAGCTGCTGTTCACGCTCGCGATGATCGCGCTGTTCCGGCTCGGTTCCAACCTGCCGACACCGGGCGTCTCGCTCAAGGCGGTGAACTACTGCGCCGGCCTCGCGCAGAGCGGCGGGCAGGCCGGGGTCTACCAGCTGGTGAACCTGTTCAGCGGCGGCGCGCTGCTGAAGCTGTCGATCTTCGCGCTGGGGATCATGCCGTACATCACGGCGAGCATCATCCTGCAGCTGCTCACCGTGGTGATCCCGCGGCTGGAAACCCTGAAGAACGAGGGCCAGGCGGGCAACGCGAAGATCACCCAGTACACCCGGTACCTCACCGTCGGGCTGGCGGTGCTGCAGTCCACCGGGATCGTCGCCCTGGCCCGCAGCGGCAAGCTGTTCCAGGGATGCTCGAAGCAGCTGATCCCGGACACCAGCATCTTCACCCAGATCACGATGGTGCTGTGCATGACCGCCGGCACCGCGGTGATCATGTGGCTGGGCGAGCTGATCACCGACAAGGGCGTCGGCAACGGCATGTCGATCCTGATCTTCACCACCGTCATCTCCGTCATCCCCGGCGAGATGCTGCAGATCGGCAAGGTGAAGGGCAACGCGGTCCTCACCCTCGTCGTGGTCATCGGCGCCGCGATCATCGCCGGGATCGTGTTCATGGAGCAGGCGCAGCGCCGGATCCCGGTGCAATATGCCAAACGGATGGTCGGCAGACGGATGTACGGGGGGACGTCGACCTACATCCCGTTGAAGGTCAACCAGGCCGGGGTCATCCCGGTCATCTTCGCGTCGTCACTGTTGTATATCCCGCAGCTGGCCGCCTCGCTGCTGAGCAACCAGAACCATCCCAGCGGCTGGGCGACCTGGATCAACGCTCACCTGGTCCGGGGCAACGACCCCATCTACATGGTGCTGTTCTTCGGGTTGACGCTGTTCTTCACCTATTTCTACGTGGCCATCACGTTTAACCCGGTCGAAGTAGCGGACAACATGAAGAAATACGGCGGTTTCATCCCCGGCATCCGGCCGGGGCGGCCGACCGCCGAGTACCTGGACTACGTGCTGACCCGGCTCACGGCGCCAGGCTCGGTCTACCTGGGACTGGTCGCGCTGATACCGATGATCGCGCTCGCGTTCGTCGGGGCGAGCCAGCAGTTCCCGTTCGGCGGGACCAGCATCTTGATCGCCGTGGGAGTCGGGCTGGACACGGTCAAGCAGATCGAGAGCCAGCTGCAACAGCGGAATTACGAGGGTTTCCTGCGGTAGTGCGCATCGTCCTCGTTGGGCCCCCCGGTGCGGGCAAGGGGACCCAGGCCCACTTCATCGCATCGCACCTGGCGATCCCGGCGATCTCGACAGGTGACATTTTCCGGTACAACGTCAGCCACGGCACCGCGCTTGGCCGCCGGGCGCGCAAGTACATGGACCGGGGGGACCTCGTCCCGGACGAGGTCACCATCGCCATGGTGCGCGACCGGCTCAACGAGGACGACACCCAGGAAGGGTTCCTCCTCGACGGCTTCCCCCGCACCGTGCCGCAGGCGGAGACGCTGAAGAAGATGCTGTCGGAATGGGAAACCCGGCTCGACCTGGTGCTCGAGCTGGTGGTGGACGAGGACGAGGTGGTGCGCCGGCTTTCCGGCAGGCGGACCTGTCACCGGTGCGGCCGGGTGTGGCACGTCCTGTTCGACCCTCCTGCCCGCGCGAACGTGTGCGACGACTGCGGCGGCGAGCTGTTCCAGCGCGACGACGACCGGGAGGAGACGATCCGGCACCGGCTGGAGGTCTACCAGGAACAGACCTCGCCGCTCGTCGCGTTTTACGCGGACGAGGGAATCCTGCTCGGCATCGACGCCACCGGCCCGGTGGATGAGGTCACCGACCGGGCCCTGGCCGCCCTCCGGCCGTACGTCCGCTGAGCGATCCCGCCCGCCACGGCCGGACCGGATCGGCAGCCGGTCCGGGGCGGAATCCGCGCCCGGGCGGGTAGCGTTAGATGGTGCGCGGGTTCTCGCGCAGGGCCTGAGGCGCGGAAAAAAGGGGAACCGTGTGGAGGAGTGCTAAGGCTCGCCGGCCAGCCATTCAGCGCAAGACACCGGCGCAGCTCGCGGTGATGCGGGAGGCCGGGCTGCTGGTCGCGGATACCCTCCGCGCGCTCGCCGCGGCGGCGGTTCCGGGCGTCACGACCGCGGAACTCGACGGGCTGGCGGAGGAGCGAATCCGCGCGGCCGGTGGCGTCCCGTCGTTCAAGGGCTATCACGGCTTCCCGGCGACGATCTGCACGTCGGTCAACGAGGAGATCGTGCACGGGATACCCAGCCCGGCGAAACGGCTGCGCCCCGGCGACGTCATCTCGATCGACTGCGGGGCGATCGTCGACGGCTGGCACGCGGACGCGGCGCTCACCACCGGGGTCGGCAGCATCGCGCCCGGGTACCGGGCGCTGCTGGAGGCCTGTGAGGACGCGCTGTGGGACGGGCTGGCGCAGGCCCGGCCGGGTGCGCGGCTGACCGATATCTCGCACGCCGTCGAGCGGGGCGTGCGCCGGGCCGGCGACTACGGCATCGTCGAGGAGTACGTCGGCCACGGGATCGGCACCGAGATGCACATGGACCCCGCGGTGCCGAACTACGGCCCGCCCGGCCGCGGGCCGCGGCTCGAAGCGGGGATGGCGCTGGCGGTGGAACCCATGGTGGTCCTGGGCAGCCCGGAGACCATGCTGCTCGACGACGACTGGACGGTGGTGGCCGCCGACGGCTCCTGGTCGGCGCACTTCGAGCACACGGTGGCGATCACGGCAGACGGGCCCTGGGTCCTCACCTCGCACGACGGCGGCACCGGGCGCCTGGCGGGACTGGCCGAGGTGAGTGCCGATGGCGACTGACCCGCGGATGCGCGCATCCGACGCCGACCGCGACCGTGCGGCCTCGGCGTTGCGCGAGCACCACGCCGTCGGGCGGCTGTCCGCCGAAGAGTTCAACGACCGGCTGGACACGGTGTACACCGCGAAGACCATGGGCGACCTGGAACATCTGCTGTCCGATCTTCCTGCCGCCGACTCCTATCAGCTTCCGGTCCCGTCCGGGAAGGCGCCGCCGCCGGTGCGGTCGGGCGAGCATCCGGGGGGGACCGGCCGGTTTTCGCCGGCGTGGCGGGCGGCGTGGGCGTCGTGGGCCTCGATAAGCCTGCTCTGCTTCGTGATATGGCTGCTCGCGGGCGCGCACGGTTACCCGTGGCCGGTGTGGGTGGCCGGCCCCCTGGGTGCGATACTGGTTGGCCGGTGGCTGGTAGGCGCGGCTCCGCACCACCACGACGGCGGCTCCGGTCACGGCAGGCGGGCTCTGCACGACTGATGGTCGCCGTTGGCCACGAGTTCGCTTTCCGGAAGGTCATCGCGTACACTAACCGTTCGGTGCCTGGGTTGTGGACACTGCGTGCCCGGAACCAGCGGGGACGGCGACGACCTGGGAAGATAGGGCGCACTGTCGTGGTTACATACCTGGAAGCAGGTGGCCCCGAAGGCACCTGGACCAGGAAACGCTCAGTGAGCACGCAGTAACTAGCAGTACCTACGGCCAGCGCACAGCCCGGCGAGCAAGCACAAGGCAAGGCAACGTGGGCGCGCGGCCGATCCGAGCAACGAAACGCGGAGGAAATGCCCAAGAAAGACGGCGCCATCGAGATCGAGGGCAGGGTGATCGAGTCACTCCCGAATGCCTTCTTCCGGGTGGAACTCGAGAACGGCCACAAGGTTCTCGCCCACATCAGCGGCAAGATGCGGATGCACTACATCCGGATCCTTCCCGATGACCGGGTAGTGGTCGAACTGAGCCCCTACGATCTCAGCCGCGGGCGGATCGTCTACCGCTACAAGTAACCAGCACAGCCACACCAGCCAGATGGCCGCCCAACCGCGAGCCCGCGGCTGGTTAACCAGGGAAACCAGATGAAGGTCAAGCCGAGCGTCAAGAAGATTTGCAACAAGTGCCGGGTGATCCGCCGCCACGGCCGGGTCATGGTCATCTGCTCGGACCCGCGGCACAAGCAGCGCCAGGGCTGACAGCGGAACGAAGGGAGAGCTGCCTCAAGTGGCACGCCTCGTCGGGGTTGACCTTCCGCGCGAAAAGCGCCTGGAGGTCGCCCTCACCTACATCTACGGCATCGGCCGTACCCGGGCGCTGCAGACCCTGGAGGGCACCGGTGTCAGCGGTGACCTGCGGGTACACGAGCTCGGCGATGACGAGCTGGTGAAGCTGCGGGACTTTATCGACAGCAACTACCAGGTGGAAGGCGACCTGCGCCGCGAGGTGCAGGCCGACATCCGCCGCAAGGTGGAGATCGGGTGCTATCAGGGCATCCGGCACCGCCGCGGTCTGCCGGTGCACGGCCAGCGCACCCAGACCAACGCACGCACCCGTAAGGGCAGGAAGAAGACCGTCGCCGGCAAGAAGAAGGTCGGCGGCAAGAAGTAGACCAGCCAAGTAGCCCGGCCGCGGCCACCGCCCCGATCTCAGCAGCGGGCGACCCGGTGACCAGCACCCGGCCGAGGACCGACGACCTCCAGGGAGAGTTTGGGGTATTGGGGTAGATGCCTCCGAGAAGCCGTCCCGGCGCCGCGAAGAAGGTGCGCCGCAAGGAGAGGAAGAACGTCGCTCATGGGCACGCCCATATCAAGAGCACGTTTAATAACACGATCGTCTCGATAAGCGACCCGGTGGGTAACGTCATCTCGTGGGCGTCATCGGGTCAGGTCGGGTTCAAGGGCTCGCGCAAGTCGACCCCGTACGCGGCCCAGATGGCCGCCGAGGCCTCGGCGCGGCGCGCGATGGAGCACGGCATGCGCAAGGTCGACGTCTTCGTCAAGGGACCGGGCTCGGGCCGCGAGACCGCCATCCGCTCGCTGCAGGCGACCGGCCTGGAGGTCGGCTCAATCCAGGACGTCACCCCGGTGCCGCACAACGGCTGCCGCCCACCGAAGCGCCGGAGGGTCTGATGCCGGGACGTGACCGCGGCGTCGCACGCCCTCAAGCAGGCCCTCACCTCGACGGGAGTCCTCGGTAATGGCTCGATACACCGGCGCTGACTGCAAGCTCTGCCGGCGCGAGAAGATGAAGCTGTTCCTCAAGGGCTCCAAGTGCGACTCGCCGAAGTGCCCGATCGAGATCCGGCCGTACCCGCCCGGCGAGCACGGCCGCGGCAGGCCGAAGGAAAGCGAGTACCTGGTCCAGATCCGGGAGAAGCAGAAGGCGCGCCGCATCTACGGCGTCCTCGAGCGCCAGTTCGCGAACTACTATCACGAGGCCAGCCGCAAGCGCGGCATCACCGGCGAGAACCTGCTGCAGCTCCTGGAGAGCCGCCTGGACAACGTCGTGTACCGGGCGGGCTTCGCCAAGAGCCGGGACATGGCGCGGCAGCTTGTCCGGCACGGCCACTTCCTGGTCAACGGCAAGAAGGTGAACATCCCCTCCTACCGGCTGGCCGAGAACGACATCGTCGAGGTGCGGGCCAAGTCGCACGAGTTCACGCCGTTCGTCGTCGCCCGCGCGGAGGCGGGGGAGCGCACCGTTCCGGCGTGGCTCGAGGTGATCGCGGACAAGATGCGCATCCTGGTGCACACTCTTCCGGCGCGTGCCCAGATCGACACCCAGGTCCAGGAGCAGCTCATCGTCGAGTACTACTCCAAGAAGTGACGGCCACGTTCGCAGCCACACTGCGAACGCACCGCCGTTATGGCAGAGAAAACGCGGCAGTCAAATAGCGGACGCCGCGGAAAGGACAAACAATGCTCATCGCCCAGCGTCCCACTCTCACCGAAGAGCAGGCCGAGGAGTATCGCTCCCGGTTCGTCATCGAGCCGCTCGAGCCCGGCTTCGGCTACACCATCGGCAACTCGCTGCGCCGTACCCTCCTGTCGTCCATTCCCGGAGCGGCTGTCACCAGCATCCGGATCGAGGGCGTGCTGCACGAGTTCTCCACCGTGGCGGGGGTCAAGGAGGATGTCACCGACATCATCCTGAACCTGAAGGAACTCGTCGTCTCGTCGGAGAACGACGAACCCGTGGTGATGTACCTGCGCAAGCAGGGCCCCGGGGATGTCACCGCCGCCGACATCGCGCCGCCGGCCGGGGTCGAGGTGCACAACCCCGACCTGCAGATCGCCACCCTGAACGGCAAGGGCAAGCTGGAGATGGAGCTGACGGTCGAGCGTGGCCGCGGCTACGTCTCGGCAGCCCAGAACAAGCAGCCGGGCCAGGAGATCGGGCGTATCCCGATCGACTCGATCTACTCACCGGTCATCCGGGTGACGTACAAGGTCGAGGCCACCCGAGTGGAGCAGCGGACCGACTTCGACAAGCTCATCATCGACGTCGAGACCAAGCCGTGCATGCGCCCGCGTGACGCGGTGGCCAGCGCGGGCAAGACGCTCGTGGAGCTGTTCGGCCTGGCCCGCGAGCTCAACGTGGATGCCGAGGGCATCGACATGGGGCCGTCGCCGACCGACGCGGCCCTGGCCGCGGACCTGGCGCTGCCGATCGAGGAGCTGACCCTCACCGTCCGCTCCTACAACTGCCTCAAGCGGGAAGGCATCCACACCGTTGGTGAGCTGGTCGCCCGCAGCGAGCAGGACCTGCTGGACATCCGCAACTTCGGTGCGAAGTCGATCGACGAGGTCAAGCAGAAGCTGGTCGACATGGGCCTGTCGCTGAAGGACTCCCCGCCCGGCTTTGACCCGGGGACCGCGGCCGACAGCTACGGTGCCGACGAGGACGACAGCTACGTCGAGACCGAGCAGTACTGAGTTACCGAGTAGCACTGCGCTGCTGAGCACGCAGCGCGGATTCGTCATCGAGACGAGGAGAAGGAGAACATGCCCACGCCCACCAAGGGCCGGCGGCTGGGCGGCAGTTCGGCTCACCAGCGGCATATCCTGGAGAACCTTGCCACGTCGCTCTTCGAGCACCGGCGCATCACCACGACGGAGGCGAAGGCACGTCGGCTGCGCCCGTTCGCCGAGCGGCTTATCACCTTCGGCAAACGCGGTGATCTGCATGCCCGGCGCCAGGTGCTGTCCGTCGTCCGCGACAAGGGCGTGGTGCATACCTTGTTCACCGAGATCGCGCCGGGCTTCGCTGACCGGGATGGCGGCTACACCCGGATCACCAAGATCGGGCCGCGCAAGGGTGACAACGCTCCGATGGCAGTGGTCGAGATCGTGACCGAGGCGGTGCCAGCGTCCGCGGCCAGCCAGCCGCGGCGCCGGCCCCGGCGCCGCGCCGGAACGCGCGCCGCACCGGCGACGGCCACCGAGGCGCCCGCCGAGAGCGAGGCATCCGAGGCCGAGGCTGGCGACGTCGCCACCGAGGAAGCGGCCCCGGCGGCGGGCGAGACGGTCGAGGAAGCCGGCGACGCGGCCGAAGAGGGCGCCGCGGAGGACGGCAGCGCAGAGGACGGCAGCGCAGAGGACGGCAGCGCGGATGAAGGCGCTGCTGAGGATGGCAATGCGGAGGACGCCGCGGACACGGCGGCCGAGCCGGGGGATGACGCCGGCAAGTCCTGAGGCCCGTCCCGCCACCACCGCCTCGGACACGGTTCCACGCGGCGTGGACGCGGACAGCGCGGCGGAGCCGGCTGTCCGGGTACGGCTGGATCTGTCGTATGACGGCACGGCGTTCTCTGGTTGGGCCCGGCAGCCAGGCAGGCGGACCGTCCAGGGCGTCGTGGAAGATGCGCTCGGACGGATGCTGCAGCTCCCGCCGCCGGCAGTGACGGTCGCCGGGCGGACCGACGCCGGTGTGCACGCTCGCGGGCAGGTGGCCCATGTGGACCTCCCTGAGCCGCCATGGCGCGCCGCGGCTGAGCGTGCGGTGCCGCGGCTGGCCCGGCTGCTCCCCGCTGATGTGCGGCTCCGCTCCGCCCGATGCGTGACCCGGGAGTTCGACGCGCGGTTCTCCGCCCTGTGGCGCCGCTACTCCTACCGGGTATGCGACAACCCGGCCGGTCCCGATCCGCTGCGACGCCACGAGATCACCCCGCACCGGCGGCCACTGGCGCTCGACCGGATGAACGCGGCGTCCCAGTTTTTGACGGGGGAGCACGATTTCGCGGCCTTCTGCCGCAAGCGCGACGGGGCGACGACCATCCGGAGGCTTATCCGTCTCGACTGGGCGCGGGAGGGACCGGACGTCGCGGTGGCGACGGTCGTCGCCGATGCGTTCTGCCACAACATGGTCCGCTCACTGGTCGGCGCCCTGCTCGCCGTCGGCGACGGGCGCAAGCAGATCACCTGGCCGGCCGGCGTGCTGAATGATGGCGTGCGCGATCCCGCCGTTCACGTAGCGCCCGCCCTCGGGCTCTGCCTGGAGGAAGTCTCCTACCCGCCGGACGCGGATCTCGCGCAGCGGGCGGAAAGCACCCGCCGGATCCGCGGAACGGGCACCGCGGCGGTACCCCGGGACGGGACCGGCGTCATCGGTGACCGGCCCCGCGGGTAACCGGCCCGGCCGGTGGCCGGGCCGGTGCTCACCCGTGCTGGGCCCGTGAGGTGATCGGCTGTCTCGCCAGTTGCGCGAATGACTGGCTGAGGGAGTTGAGCAGCCGCTGCTGCTTGCTGGTGCCGGCCATCGATTCGCCGTTCGCGGGTGTCGCGAATGCGTAGATGATGTACCGGCCTTCCACGACGTCGTAGGCGTATCCGGCGGCGCTGCTCAGGTTCTGCGCCCCGGTGCCGTGGTGGCCGTTCAGCCCGGTAAACCAGGCGCCGGTCCGGAAGTTCTCCTTGTGGTCGGCGCTCTTCGCGGCGGCACTGCTCGGCAACGCCGCCACCCCGGCCGTGACTGCGTAGCGCTTGTGAGTATCGACGTAGGTTGCCCGGACGACCCGCTCGCAGCCGTACGACTTCAGCGCCTTGGCGAACGAGCCACGGGCAGCGAGCTTGCAGTCGTTGTTCACCGCCGTGGCTGCCCGGGTGAACCGCAGTCCGTCCTCCGTTACCCGGGCGTTCGGGAAGATCTCCTTCACGGTGATCGGCTGCGGGTCGGTCTGGACGCTGTTGATGTTGGTCATCTGCGGCGTCGGAGGCGGGGACGGCTTAGCGACCGGCGGCGGCGGGCTGTGCTGTGTCAGGCCGAACGCCGCGGCAGCGGCGGCGACGATGATCGCGACCACCGCCGTGCCGAGGATAACCAGCGCCTTCCTCGGGAAACGGCGCCGCTGGCGAGGCTCTCGCGGGCCGGGAGGACGCAGGTAATCCTCCATCGGAAAGTCGCCGCCCGGATACTCCCCCATCTGGCTGGCCCGCGGAGGGCCGTCGCCCGGCGGAGGCTGCCCCGCGCCCGCACCCTCGGTGCTCCACGGCGGCGCCACGAAGGCGCTGGTGGCTCCGGCGTCAGCGGCTCCGGCGCCGGCGGCTCCGGCGGCGGGTGCTGCGCCCGCCGCCCGAAACGGGTCGGCTCCCCGGAAGTAATCACCGCCTGCGGCGTCGTAGTCCGAAGGCCGGTGCCGTTCATCTACCGGGCCGATGGCAAGACCGGGCGGCGGCGGGAACTCATCGCCTCGCGGACTCCACGGATCGGGGGGCGGCGTGGCGTGGGTACCGAGGCCGAAGGGATCGGATGGGGCCACGCCATCCTCCGGACCGGCGGCTGGCCACCGCGGGCCGGCGTTCTCGCCGGGACCGCCTGCGGGCCACGGTGGGATGCCGTGCTCGGCGAGGCCGTCGCCGGGAGCGTCGCCGGGCCACCGTGGGCCGGCGTTCTCGCCGGGACCACCGCTGGGCCCTGGCGGGGCCATGTGCTCGCTCAGGGTGCTGCCGGGCATGTTGCCGGGCCACGGTGGGTCCCGGTGATCACCGGGACTGTCGCCGGGCCACCGCGGGCCGGCGTTCTCGCCGGGATGACCACCGGGCCCTGGCGGGGCGGCGCGCTCCCCGAGTGCATCGCCAGGCCATGGGGGAGCGGTGCCCTGGCTGAGGGTGTTGCCGGGTGTGTCGCCCGGCCATGGCGGGACCCGGTGCTCGCCGAGGGCGTCGCCGGGAGCGTCGTCCGGCCACCGTGGGCTGGTGCCGTCGCCGGGACCGCCGGCGGGCCATGGTGGGAGCGTGCGCTCGCCGGGAGCTTCGTCGGTCCAGCCCGGGTCCGCGCCATCCTGGTGGCCGGCGTACGGTGCCGACGGCCCGAACGGGTCCCGCAGCGGCCCGTCTGCGCCGGCCGGGTGCGGTGGCCCGAATGGGTCGGAAAGGCCCCGGCCGCCGTGCGCCGAGTTGGGTGACAGCGGGCCATACGGGTCGGGCGTGCTCTCGCCGGCTCCCGGGCGATTCGACGATGGTCCGAACGGGTCCGGCAGCGCGCCGTCGTCCGGTTCACGGCGGGCTGATGGGGAACCGTACGGGCCGGATGGCGCGCCGTCGCCGGGCGCATCGGACGGAAGCGGCAGCGTGAATCGCTGCGGCGGCCCATCCTCGCCGGGTGCCGATGGGGGTGGAACCGGTGCCGGGCCAGCACCGGGGGGCGGCGTTGCCGGGCCAGCACCAGGAGGGGGTCCGGCGGGCCCGCCGCCCGGTGGCGGCGCCGCGAGCCCGCCGTCATGGGACCCCGCATTGGAACCGCCGTCCCGCTCCCATGGCGCAGGGCCGGGTGGATATGGCGCAGCGTCGTAGCCGGGCGCGGCCGGATAGCTACCTGCGGGGGGCGCCGCATCCTGGCTGAATGGGGACGTGGCGCCGGACCGGGAGCCCTCGTTCCTCCGGAATGGCGTGCCCATCGGCGGAGTCGGCCCCGCGCTCGCCGCTGGCGGCCGGGCTTGGTGCGGCATTGAGCCCTGCGGCGGCTCGCTCAGCCCAGGCGGTGGCTGAGTGACGCCGGACGGAGGCTCAAAAGGTGACCTGCCGAACGCGGCTGGCGGCTCGCCGAAGCCGGGCGGTGGTTCTCCTGCCCCCTGCGGAGACGGGCGGGACGGTACGGCCCCCGGACCCGAGCCGACCCCGCCAGCGGAATCACCGATGGCGTGGTCAGAGCCGCCGTCGTTGCGCAGCCATGGCGGCGCCCACAGGTCGTTGGCTGACGTGTCCGCCCCGGGGTCATGGGCTGGCGGGTGAGCGGAATGGGGATTCCTCCAGCCATCCTCGCGGGATGACGGCGTCCTCGGGTCATCGTGGCTCGATGACGGACGTGTCCAGTCGTCGGGGGGCATATTCCCTGTCATATTTCGGGCCAATCGGGGGGATGTGGCGTTCCCGGCGCCAGCAGAGACCCTGTCACCACCGGCGTGGGCACCCGCTACGTATGCGGCTGCCCCGTCACCATTCGGTTGGTCAGGCTATGGTTTGCGGTCAGCTGGATCAGCTCGTTCGAGAATGTCACGAGAAGGGTCTGGTCATGCGATGAGGCCGGCCGGTGCAGGTTCGCGTACTCCGCCCAGGTCAGAATCAGATAGTGGCCTTTGATCTCGGCCTGGACCAAACCGGTTCCCTTGGCGATCTTGCTGGTAAGGCCGCTTGCGGCCGCTAGCGGGCCGATGAACTCGTTCGAGCCGGCCACCTTACCGACCATCGATGCGGCCTGGAAATTCGCCAGGTTCAGCACGCCGATCGTGCCCATCAGCTTCTGGTCCCCGGTTATGTAGGTCGCGCGTGCGACCTGGGTGCACTTGCCCTTGTGTGTTGCCGCCTTGAGGGCCGAGCCGAACACGGCTTGCGGGCAGTTCGTATCGAGCCGCTCTGCCGCGCGGGCGTAGCTCTGCCCGGTCGCGGGCAGGGTTGGCGGGTACAGCTCGGCCAGCGTCAACGGCGCCGGATCCTGAGCACGGGTAGCGATGTGCTCCCACTTCCCGAGCGTCGGCGTCGGGCTCGGCCGCGGCACGGAGGCCGCCCTGGGAGGCGTTGAGCGGGCGGGCGCCGGCGTTCCCTGCCCGCTCAGGGAGTAGGCGGCCGTGCCGCCCAGAGCGGCCACCACCAGCGCCGCTATGCCGGCGATCAGCAGCTTGCGCCGGGTGCGGGGCGGGCGTTTCGGCCGCCGTCGGGCGAGCCGGCCGCGCCTCGCCGGCGGAGCTTTCACGGCCGCATCCAGGGAATCCGCGGCCTCGCCCTGCCCGGTCGGCGTCGGGCCCAGGGGCTGGCCGGCGTACTCCCATCCGCCGTCGTCTGCGTCTGCCGGGGCTTCTTGGGTGAACGTTCGTGTCGCGCCGTCCGCGGCGCTGTCGTAGCTCCAGTCGGGGGAATCGGCGCGGTCGGCTACCGCGACGGTGGAGTCCGGCCCGACGTACGAGCTGGCGAATCCGCTGGCCGCCGGCGCGGCCGTTCCCGCATCGGCTGCGCTGCCCAGCCATGTCGCGGTCGGAGAACCCGGCGACTCCCAGCCGCCGGCGTCCGCGAAGTCCGTGGCGTTCCCGCCGATCGAGGTCGCCGCACTCGCTGCGGAGCCGGCCAGCAGGGCGTCCGCGGTGGCCGGTCCTTCATCGGGCGCCGCGTTCCAGGCGGAGAACTGACCGGGCGGGTACGCCGGGATACCCGCGCCTGGGGCCGGCGGGAAGCCCCTGGCCGGATCACGGCTCCCGCCTACCGCCGTCGTCGCGGGCAGCGAGCCGCCGTAGGCGCCGCCCTGACCGGGCATGTGGCCGGTGTCGTTGCGGGAGCCGCCCGCTCGGTGGCCCCCGGGAGACGCATCACCGTCCCCGCCGGGCGGCCATTCATATCCGGCCGGCCCGGCTGCGCCGGCGGTGTGTCCCCAGGGCTCGTCCGTGCCGTAGCCGCTCCCGCTGAACCGCTCGTCGCGGTACCCAGAAGAGGCGCCGTATCCAGCTGAGTCGCCGTATCCACCAGCGTCCCGATGCCGGCCGCGGCGGCCGTACCGGCCGGTGTCGCCGTACCCGGAGGTATCGGCGTACCGGCCGGTCTCGCCGTAGCCGGCGGTGTCGCCGGACCGGCCGGCGTCGCTGAACCCGCTGGAGTCGCCGTACCGGGCCGCGTCGCCGTACCGGGCCGCGTCGCCATACCCGGCCGCGTCGCCGTGCCGCCCGCCGTCGCCGTAGGGGTCGGTGTCGCCGTAGGAGCCAGGCTCGGTGTACTGGGCGGGGCTGCCATGCCGGGCGGAGCCGCCATACGGGTTCGAGCCGCCGCCGTACTGGTCGTAATCGCCGCCCGAGCCGGTGCCGCCGTATCCCCCCGAGCTTCCCCTCGAGCCGCCGTATCCCCGCGAGCCCCGGTGTCCGCGGGACTCGCCGTATCCACGGGGGTCGCCGTACGAGCCCGAGCCGCCGTACCGGCCGGAGCCCGCGGGGGAGCCGGCCCGATATGCCGGGGAGTCACGCTGCGAAGACCCGTATCGCGACGTGGCGTCGCCGGCGCCGGTCCTTCCTGACCCGTACGGGTCCTGGCCGCGTCCGCCACTGCGTCTGCCACCGAGCCCGCCACCGGGCCCGGTGCTGCGTCCGCCCCCGGGGGCGCCGCCGCCACCGGGGCCGCCCGAGCCGGATCCGCCATCGGCGGGATAGCCGCTCCGGTACCCCCGCCGGCCGCTGTCAGCGCCCCGTTCCCCCTCCGTGGGCGGCTGCTGCTCGCGCCGCGGATACCCGGGATCCTGCCGCCACCATTCGCCGCGCCATGGCGGGTCCTGATCACCCGGGTAACTCATACGGCGAGCGTATCGTCCGGTATGCCTGCCAACCGGCGCACTTGCACGTAAACCCTGACAGGGATAGACGTAAACCCTGACAGGGACATTCGCGAGCGGCGCCGATCCACATCCGGCCAGGGGCAGGCTCCCTTTTGACCGGGCCGGTGCGGCCGGGTATTCTTTCCCGGCGTCTACGTGCGCCGCGGTCGCGGCGGGTTCCTTTGCCCGAGCGGCCCGGTCAGTTCAGTGGTCTCCCGTCGGGGGCCGTGTGCGGCAAGCAGCGGCGGCAGGCAGTGCTGGACGGTACGGCTTCCGGATGGACGGCGCTACCGACGCCACCGGACGGACAAGGCGTCCTGGCTGGGGGGCTACCCTCTGTGGGGACACCCGGCCGGGTACCCAGACGTGAAGGCACCAGTTTTCCACCGTGGAGTGAGTGTGCGCACTTTCAGCCCGAAGGCCGGCGACGTGCAACGGCAGTGGCACGTCGTCGATGCGTCCGATGTTGTCCTCGGGCGGCTGGCCAGTCACGTCGCGTCGTTGCTGCGTGGCAAGCACAAGCCGATCTACGCTCCGCACGTGGACACGGGCGACTTCGTCATCGTCGTCAACGCTAAGAATGTCGCGATCAGCGGTAACAAGCGCGAACAGAAAAGGGCCTACCGGCATTCGGGGTATCCGGGCGGTCTGCGCTCGGTGACCTACCGTGATTTGCTTGAGCGGCATCCGGAGCGAGTGGTGGAGAAGGCCGTCCGCGGCATGCTCCCGAAGAACGCGCTGGGCCGGAAGATGTTCGGCAAGCTGAAGGTCTACCCCGGTCCGGACCACCCGCACCAGGCGCAGCGGCCGGAGCCGTACACGATAACCCAGCTGACCCAGTAGACCCGGGCAGCGTCTTTGACCCGCCCGCCCGGGCGGATAGGAAGTACGAGGAAGACACCGTGGCCATGCCCACCGCATCCACGACCGCCGAGTCACCAGCGGGCGACGAGCCGAACGGCGTATTCGACGACGCCCAGGCCAGCACACCGACCGAAGAGGTTCCGGGCGCCGGCCAGGAGGATGCCGCGCCGGACTCGGCCGAGGCCGGGCACGAGGCGGCCGGCGAAGTTCCGGACGAGTACAGCACCGAGACGCCCGCGGAGGAAGCTCCCGCAGAGGATGCCCCCGCCGCGGGACACGCGCTCACCGGCCCCGCCCTCGCCACCGGCCGCCGCAAGGAGGCCATCGCGCGGGTGCGGATCAGCCCGGGGAACGGCGAGTGGCGGATCAACGGGCACAAGCTCGAGGAGTTCTTCCCGAACAAGGTGCACCAGCAGCTGGTCAACGAGCCGTTCGTCACGCTCAGTGCGGAGGGCCGGTTCGACCTGGTGGCCCTGATCTCCGGCGGCGGGGTTACCGGCCAGGCCGGAGCGCTGCGGCTCGCGATCGCCCGGGCCCTGGCCGAGGTTGACCCGGAGAACCGGCCGGCGCTGAAGAAGGCTGGCTTCCTTACCCGGGACGCCCGGGTCAAGGAGCGCAAGAAGTACGGGCTGAAGAAGGCGCGCAAGGCGCCGCAGTACTCGAAGCGCTGACCCCGCCCGCCGTACCGGCCACGATCGATGGCTCGACTTTTCGGGACCGACGGTGTCCGCGGCGTTGCCGGGCACGATCTCACCGCGCGGCTCGCCACGGACCTCGCTACCGCTGCCGGTGGCCTGTTCACCGAGATCCGGGAGCGCGCGCGCTCCGGTGATGCGGCTGGGCCGGGCACTGCCGCGGAAAACGCCCAGCACGCTGAGCCCGGTGCGGCCCTCGGGTGGCAATCCGGGGACGCGCTGCCGACCCGCCCGGTGGCGGTGGTGGGCCGTGATCCGCGGGCGTCTGGCGAGTTCCTCGAGGCCGCTGTCGTGGCCGGGCTCGCGGGCGCCGGAGTGGACGTGCTGCGGCTGGGCGTGCTGCCGACCCCCGGGGTCGCGTACCTGACCGACTCACTCGGCGCCGACTTCGGCGTGGTGCTGTCGGCGAGCCACAATCCCGCTGCGGACAACGGGATCAAGTTCTTCGCCCGGGGCGGGTTCAAGCTGCCCGACGCCGTCGAGGACGAGATAGAGGAACGGCTGCGGCGCGCGACGACGCCCAGCAGTAGCACCGTCGGCGAGGGCCTGCTGGGACGGTCGCCGGGGATGATTCCGACGCTAGGGTTCGGGCGGGTCACCGATGCCGCTGGAGCGCGTGAGCGTTACCTGCAGCACCTGACCTCCACGCTGCGCGGGCCCGCCGGTGCCGAGCGGCCCCTCGCCGGGCTGCGGGTGGTGGTCGACTGCGCCCACGGCGCCGCATACGACGTCGCTCCTGCGGCGCTGAGCCGCGCCGGCGCCGAGGTCATCACCATCGGCGCCGAGCCGGACGGCCTGAACATTAACGAGGGGTGCGGCTCCACCCACCTCGAGACGCTCGCGGATGCTGTGCTAGAGCACGGCGCCGACGCCGGGATCGCACACGACGGGGACGCCGACCGGTGCCTGGCGGTGACGGGCGACGGGCAGGTCGTTGACGGCGACCAGATCCTCGCCATCCTGGCGCTCGAACTGAAGGAAGAAAAACGGCTCACGCGCAACACCGTGGTCGCCACCGTGATGTCCAACCTGGGTTTCCGCCGCGCGATGGCCGAGGCGGACATCTCCGTCGTCGACACCGCGGTCGGCGACCGGTACGTCCTGGAGGCGATGCGGGAGGGCGGATACGTGCTCGGGGGTGAGCAGTCCGGTCACGTGATCTTGCTCGATCACGCGACCACCGGCGACGGCGTGCTCACGGCGCTCCACCTGCTCTCGGTCGTCGCGCGCCGCGGCGTGCCGCTCGGTGAGCTGGCCAAGGTGATGACCCGGTTCCCCCAGGTCCTGATCAACGTCAAGGGCGTGGACAAGGGGCGTGCCGGTTCCTCCCCCGAGGTCGCGGCCGCCGTTGCTGACGCCCGGGCCGACCTCGGCGACAGCGGCCGGGTGCTGATCCGGCCGAGCGGGACCGAGCCCGCGGTGCGGGTGATGGTCGAGGCGGCCACCGAGGACCAGGCCCGCGAGGTCGCAGGCCGGCTAGCGGACGCCGTCCGCACCGGTCTTGCGAGGTAGCGCCGGTCTCCGGAGGTAGCGCCGGTCTCCGGAGGTAGCGCCGGTCTCTGGAGGTAATCGGGTCCTCCAATCTGCCTAGGCTCGTTGCTTTCCCCCGAGTCGCGATCACCGGCTAGCCTGGCCGGCATGTGCGGAATCGTTGGTTACGTTGGCGGCCGTCAGGCGCTCGACATCGTGGTCGATGGGCTGCGGCGGCTGGAGTACCGCGGTTATGACTCGGCCGGCGTGGCGATCATCTCCGGCGACAAGCTGGCGGGTGCCAAGCGGGCGGGAAAGCTTGGCAACCTGATCTCCGCGCTGGACGATGGCGCCCTCGGATCAGACGGGAGCGGCCCGCCTGACGGCAACACCGGCATCGGCCACACCCGGTGGGCGACGCACGGCCCGCCCACCGACGCGAATGCCCACCCGCACGTCAGCTGCGGAGGCGAGCTCGCCGTCGTGCACAACGGCATCATCGAGAACTTCGCGGCCCTCCGGCAGGAGGTTGAGCGGCGCGGTCACGAGCTGACCTCCGAAACCGACACCGAGGTCGTCGCGCACCTCCTCGAGGACGAGATAGCCGCTGCGGAGGAGCGCGCGCTCACCACGCGGTCCGGGCCGGCGCAGGGCACGCCGAATGGGCCGGACGCCGGGACGGTGCCGGAGCCCGCAGCCGCCGAGGCCGCCGGCGGTTCGCCGGCCAACGGGGCCGAGCCGGGCACACCCTCGCCCGGAATGTCCGCGCCGGCGACGTCCGCGCTGGCGTCGGCGATGCGGAAGGTCTGCCAGCGGCTCGATGGTGCCTTCACGTTGGTCGCGGTGGACGCCCGCGAGCCGGGCCTGGTCGTTGCCGCGCGGCGTAACTCGCCTCTGGTGATCGGGCGTGGCAACGGGGAGAACTTCCTCGCCAGCGACGTCGCCGCGTTTATCGCGCACACCAGTGACGCGATCGAGCTGGGCCAGGATCAGGTCGTCGAACTGCGAGCCGACCAGGTGACGGTCACCGGGTTCGACGGATCCCCGGCCGAAGTCCGGGAGTACCGCGTCGACTGGGACATCTCGGCGGCGGAAAAGAGCGGATACGCCAACTTCATGCTCAAGGAGATCGCCGAGCAGCCCCGCGCCGTGGCGGACACGCTGCTCGGCCGGATCGGCGCGGACGGCCGGCTGGTCCTGGACGAGATGCGCCTCACCGACGATGAGCTGCGCGACATCGACAAGATCATCGTGGTCGCGTGCGGCACCGCGTTCCACGCCGGGCTGATAGCCAAGTACGCGATCGAGCACTGGTGCCGTATCCCGTGCGAGGTCGAGCTGGCCAGCGAGTTCCGTTACCGCGACCCGATCCTCACCCGGTCCACGCTGATCATCGCGATCTCCCAATCCGGCGAGACGATGGACACGCTGATGGCGGTCCGGCACGCGACCGAGCAGCGGTCCCGGGTGCTGGGCATCTGCAACGTCAACGGGTCGTCCATTCCCCGCGCCTGCGACGCGGTCGTCTATACCCACGCCGGTCCGGAGATCGCGGTTGCCTCGACGAAGGCGTTCATCACCCAGCTGGTGGCGTGCTACCTCGTCGCGCTGTACCTGGCGCAGGTGCGGGGCACCAAGTTCGGCGACGAGATCACCGCCGTGATCGATCAGCTGTCCGCCATGCCCGCGCACATCGAGCGGGTCCTGGCCGGGATGGACGTGGTCCGCGGGCTTGCCCGGGACTTGGCCGATGAGCGCTGCGTGCTGTTCCTGGGCCGCCATGTGGGGCAGCCGGTCGCGCTCGAAGGGGCGCTGAAGCTGAAGGAACTGGCCTACATGCACGCCGAGGGATTCGCCGGCGGTGAGCTGAAACACGGGCCGATCGCGCTGATCGAAGAGGGGCTGCCGGTCGTCGTCGTGGTGCCGTCCGCAGCGGGCAGCGGTGTGCTGCACGACAAGATCGTGTCGAACATCCAGGAGATCCGGGCGCGCGGGGCCCGCACCATCGTGGTCACAGAGGACGGCGACGAGGCCGTCGTCCCGTACGCGGACACGCTGATCGCCGTCCCGGCGGTTCCGACCCTGCTGCAGCCTCTGGTGGCGACGGTTCCGCTGCAGGTGTTCGCCTGCGAGCTGGCGATGGCCAAGGGCCACGACATCGACCAGCCCCGGAACCTCGCGAAGTCCGTTACGGTCGAGTAGGGATCCGGTCCGCTACGGGCGGGTACGACCGGCACTGCCGGGGAAGCAACCATCCTGTTGCGTGCCGCGGACCACTGGGGCCTCGTTCACCGCGGGGGTCGCGAGTTCATCCCCGTGGACCGGGTGCCATCCACGTGCTCGCCAGCCAATGTTCGGCGGCCATGTTCGCCGAGAGCGAACAGATAGCCGGGGAAGACCAATGCGGATGAGGAACGGCCGATGAGGTACGCGTATCCGGTTGCCACCGTCCGGAAAGCCGAGCAGGCGCTGATGGCGCGGTTGCCGGACGGTGCCCTGATGCAGCGGGCGGCGGCCGGCCTGGCCGCGACCAGCGCCCGGCTGCTCAGTGGCGGCGGAGACAACGGCGGCGGGGGAGCCCACGGTGCCGGCGAGGGACGCGCGGGCGTTTACGGCGCCCGGGTGGTGGTGCTGGCCGGCAGCGGCGACAACGGCGGGGACGCGCTGTACGCGGGCGCGCGGCTGGCCCGGCGGGGATCGGTCGTCCGCGCCGTTTCGGCCGGTTCCCGGATCCATCATGATGGGGCGGCCGCGTTGCGGGCCGCGGGCGGCCGGATCACCGGGGCCGATGATCCGGCGGTGCCGGCCATCATCGACCGTGCGGACCTGATCATCGACGGGATGCTCGGCATCGGCGGCCACGGCGGTCTCCGCGAGCCGTACTCCTCGCTGGCCGGCCGCGCCGCCGCAGCCCGGGCTACCGTGGTGGCGGTCGATCTTCCCAGCGGTATCGACGCCGATACCGGGACCGTCTCCGGGCCAGCCGTCGCGGCCGATGTGACCGTCACCTTCGGGACCTACAAACCGGGACTGCTCATCGATCCCGGCGCCTCGCACGCCGCCGTGACCGAGCTGGTCGACATCGGGCTCGGCCCGGACCTGGCCGCTGTCGGCGCCGGTGACGGCGGAGGGCCCGTCCGGGCGCTGCAAGCCGCCGACTTCGGCGACCTCCTGCCGCGCCCCACTGCGGAATCGGACAAGTACCGCCGCGGGGTGCTCGGTGTGCTGGCGGGCAGTTCCCGTTTCAGCGGCGCGGCGGCCCTGGCCGTGGGCGGCGCGGTGCGCGGCGGCGCGGGGATGGTCCGGTTCGTCTCATCGGAGCAGGTCGCGGACGTGATCCGGCAGCTGTGGCCCGAGGTGGTCATCACGGTCGCCGGTCAGTTGCCCGAGTCCGGCGCCCACCCGCAGGATGCCTCGCAGGACGCCGCACGGCAGACGCTGGCGTCAGCTGGCCGCGTCCAGGCGTGGACCGCGGGCCCCGGGATGGGAACCGGCGAGGATTCCAAACGGCTGCTCGCGGCCGTCCTCGAATCCCGCGTGCCCGCCCTGGTGGACGCCGACGGCCTGACCATCGTCGCCTCCGACCGGTCCCTGCTGCGGCGGGATGCGCCGACGCTGATCACGCCGCACGCGGGCGAGCTTGGCCGGCTGCTCGGGACCGAGCCCCGCGAGGTCGAGGCCCGCCGCCTCGAGCATGCCCGCCGCGCGTCCGCCGAGCTTGGCGCCACCGTGCTGCTGAAGGGCTCGACCACGGTCATCGCCTCGCCCGATGGCCAGACCTGGGTGAACGCAACCGGAACGCCGTGGCTGGCGACCGCCGGCTCCGGCGACGTGCTCTCCGGGCTCGGCGGCGCATTTCTCGCGCAGGGTCTCGAGCCCGCAACCGCGGCAGCGGCGGCCGCCTACCTGCACGGCCTTGCCGCCAGGCTTGCCGCGGCCGGGGGCGCCGGCATTGCAGGCGCGGGTGCCGGGGCCGACGATGGCCCTGCGGGCGCGCCGATCGCCGCGTTTGACGTGGTCCGGTCGCTGCCCGCGGCGTTCCGCGCCGTCGCCGCGCCGGGCATACCGGGTTCCGCCCGGTGGGAATAGGAGATGTTTCAACCATGTTGTGCGGGGTGAAGCGTTGACACATCAACCAAGGAGCGAGACAGATGACTGTCACCACCCCCACCGAGTCGCTCACCGGCAGCTACACCCTGGACGCCTCGCACAGCCGGATCGGCTTTGTGGCCCGTCACGCCATGGTCACCAAGGTCCGCGGCGCCTTCAACTCCGTTGACGGCACCGGCTACTTCGACGCGGCCGACCCGGCGCGTTCGCATCTCGAACTGACCATCCAGGCGGACAGCATCGACACCCGCAACGCGGACCGGGACGCTCATCTACGCGGCAACGACTTCCTCGACATGGAGCACTACCCGCAGATCCGCTTCGTCAGCACGGAGGTCGAACGGCCGGACGACGCGACCTACCGGGTCACCGGCGACCTCACCATCAAGGACACCACCAAGCCCATCACCTTCGACCTCGAGTTCACCGGCGCCGTCGTGGACCCGTTCGGCAACCAGCGGATCGGGCTCGAGGGCGGCGTCTCGGTCAACCGCAAGGACTGGGGCGTGAACTTCAATGTCACCATGGAAGCAGGAGGCGTGCTGGTGAGCGAGAAGGTTCTTCTAGAGTTCGAGGTTTCGGCCGTCAAGAACGCGTGAAGGACCGCACGTGCCGGCCGCGGCGGCGACCGCGGCCGGCACAGCCACCAGGCGCGCCAGGCAAGGAGCACCGCCATGTCTACGCCCGCCGATGCACCCGTCCGGTGGCTCACCCGTGAGGAGTTCGCGGCGTGGCGTGGGCTGCTCCGGATGCATGCGCAGCTCGCGGCGAGGCTGAACCGCGAGCTGTCGTCCGCGAGCGAACTGTCGCTCCAGGACTACGGTGTGCTCGCCGTTCTCAGCGAGCAGCGCGACGGCCGCTTGCGCGCCTTCGAGCTGGGCCGGGAGCTCGGCTGGGAGAAGAGCCGGCTGTCGCACCACATCGAGCGGATGGAACGGCGCGGCCTGGTGAGCCGCCAGCAGTGCCCCACTGACCGGCGCGGCCTGAACGTCGCCGTCACGGCAGAGGGGAAGCGCGCGCTCGAGGCCGCCGCCCCCGCGCATCTCGCGCAGGTACGGCGAGCGTTCATCGACCTGCTCACCCCCGCACAGATCGCGAGCATGGCCGACATCAGCGCGACAATCGTGGCTGCCGTTGGACGCGAATGCGACGCCGACGCGGACCGGTGCGACCGTCCGGCCGGTGCTGGGCCGGACCCGGCCGTCCAGTGACCAGGCCCGGCGGGGCTCAGCGGGCGCCGGTCACGCAGCGGCCGTTCGCTCATCGTCGCCGCCGCCTCTGAGCGGCTGCGCCACCGCCAGGTCGCCCGGACGGGCGGCACAATCCGCATCAAGACTGGACAGAACGGGGCAGCGGCCGGTGCCGCGCCGGGTAGGGGTCCTTACCGGCTGTAGCCAGGGTGCCGCCCCGCCGCGCCCGGCGACCTGCGTGTTGGCCCGCGTGGCGCGGCTGGCTGGCAGACTTGCTGTCCATGGACATCCCCGCAGGCCACCGGGCGCCGGAGCCGCCGCCGTCCCCGGCACACGCGGAGATCGACCTGGGCGCGGTGCGGCACAACGTCGGCGTTCTGGTGGAGCAGGCCGCGGGTGCTCAGGTGATGGCCGTTGTCAAGGCAGACGGGTACGGGCACGGCATGATCCCGTCCGCGCAAGCGGCAATGCAGGCTGGCGCGAACTGGCTTGGCGTGGTGCACGTCGCCGAGGCGCTGGCGCTGCGCGACGCGGGGATCGACGCGCCCGTCCTGGTGATGATGGCGATCCCGGGCGAGCGGCATGCGGAGGCAGTGCGCCGCGGCGTCGACGTGACGGCGGGCAGCACCGCGATGGTCACCGCGATCGCCGACGCCGCGCAGGCCGCGGGCAGGCCTGCCCGGCTTCAGCTCAAGGCCGACACCGGGCTCGCCCGGGGCGGTGCGCCGATGACGGAGTGGCCCGCCGTGGTGGGTGCCGCGCTGGCCGCGCAGGCGGCCGGGCACCTGGAGATCACCGGGCTGTGGTCCCATTTCGCCTGCGCCGACGAGCCGGGTCACCCGTCGATCGGACGCCAGCTTGATACCTTCGCCGAGGCCGTCGAGCAGGCCGAGAAGGCGGGAGCCCGCCCGGAAGTCCGGCACATCGCGAACACGGCCGCCGCGCTAACGCTCCCGTCCTCCCGGTATGACCTGGTTCGTCCGGGCGGGGCCGTTTACGGGCTATCCACCCTCCCCGGCGGCGCGCCGGAGCCGCTGCGGCCCGCGATGACATTGCGCACCCGGATAGCCCAGTCGAAACGGGTGCCCGCAGGAACCGGGGTTTCTTACGGTCACCGTTATGTAACTTCCCGTGAAAGCACGCTCGGGCTGGTCCCGCTGGGGTACGCGGACGGGATACCGCGCCATGCATCGGGAAGCGCAGACATATACGCGAAACGGCGGCGCTGGGGCATCGCCGGGACGGTCTGCATGGACCAGTTCGTGGTGGATTTCGGCGACGAAGACGTCGAGGCAGGAACGGAGATCGTGTTGTTCGGGCCCGGCACCGGAGGCGAGCCGACGGCACAGGAGTGGGCCGATTCACTTGGGACTATTTCGTACGAGATCGTCACACGCATCGGAAATCGGGTACAACGACTTTACTGCGGGGTAACTGAGTAACCCGCCGTGTGGCGGCGACCGCCGTGGTGGCCACTGCCGCACCTGCCCCGCAGCGACGCGTTCCCCAGACCCCGGGACGCGTGACATCCCCTAGACCCCGGGACAGGACAGGAGGCGGCGGAATGGCACGGTGGCAACGGGTCACCGGCGCGGCCGGAATCGCGGCCGGGGCTGCGGCTGCGGTGGCCGGCGGCGCGCTGGTCGCGGAGAAGGTCGCGGTCGGCCGGATCAGGTTGCGTCCGGATCTCGCAGCCGCGGAACCACTCGGTCAACTACGGGGGAGGGTCGTCCCCGTAACGGCCGACGACGGCGTGCCATTGCACGTCGAGGTGGACGGGCCCGACGACGCGCCGATGACCATGATCTTCTGCCATGGCTACGCGCTGAACCAGGACAGCTGGCACTACCAGCGCCGGGACCTGATGGGAACACCGGGCTACCGGTTCGTTTTCTGGGACCAGCGCTGTCACGGCCGCTCCGGCCGGTGCCGTACGGACGCGGCAAACATCCTCGAAACCGGCAAGGACCTGTACAACATCATCCAGACGGTTGCGCCGGACGGCGCGCCGGTGGTGCTCGTTGGTCACTCGATGGGCGGTATGACGATCACGTCCCTCGCCGACCAGCATCCGGAACTGTTCGGCACCCAGGTCCGTGCGGTGGCGCTGATCTCGACGGCCGCCGGGGGGCTGGACAGCGTGACGCTCGGGCTGCCGGCGCCGCTCGGCCCGGTGGTGCGCTGGGCAACCCCCGGTGTGATGCGGGGGGCGGGCCTGAACGGCGCGGCTGACATGGTGGAACGGGTCCGCCGGGCCGGCGGGGATCTGGCGTTCCTCGGGACCCGGTTCATCGCGTTCGGCGACCAGGGGGTCAGCCCGGCGATCACCGACTTCCTGGAGCAGATGATCCGGGCCACGCCGATCGAGGTGATCTCCGATTTCTTCGGTGAGCTGATCAAGCATGACCTGCACCGCGCGCTGCCGGTGCTGGCCAAGGTGCCGGTCGTGATAATTTCTGGCGGCCGGGACCGGCTCACCCCGCCGCACCTGATGCGGGAGATCGCGGACGCGGTGGCCACCGCCCGGCTGGTGACCCTGCCGGAAGCCGGGCACGTGCCGATGCTGGAACGCCCGGACGTCGTCACCGCCGAGTTGCGCGAGTTGATGCGGACGGCCAGCGCGGGCATCAAGGAGGCGCCCGGCAGAGTGCGCTCGTCGTTGCGGCGGGCCGGCCGGAGCGTCCGCAGCGACCATCATCTGGAAACGCAGCGGCAGCGGGCGCCAGGGAAGACCAGCAACGGCGCGGAGTAACGGCGCCGAGTGACACCGCGCAACGGGAGGGTGATGGAGGAGATCGCGGTCCGTTCGGCCGCCGAGATGCGCGACCTCGGTCGGCGGCTGGCCGGCCGCCTGCGGCCAGGCGACCTGGTGGTGCTGAACGGGCCGCTGGGCGCGGGCAAGACGACCCTGGTTCAGGGCATCGGCGAAGGCCTGGCGGTCCGCGGTCCCATCACCTCCCCGACGTTCGTCATCGCGCGGGTGCATCCACCGCTGCGCGGCGCGGACCCGCCCGGGCCGCCGCTGGTGCACGCGGACGCCTACCGGCTCGGCGGTGCCGCCGAGGTGGACGACCTCGACCTGGACGCGGACACCGACAGCGCGGTCACCGTGGTCGAGTGGGGCGGCGGGCTGGTCGAGGGACTCGCCGATGAACGCCTGGAGATCACCATCGCACTGGATACTGCCCGGTCCGGCGGCGACGCAGGAGCCGGCGGTGACGAGAGCGCCGATGGTGACGCAGAGGCCGGTGCTGACGGCGGGGCCGACGAGGTGCGCATCGTCGCGCTGCGCGGCGTCGGAGCGCGGTGGGGCGGCGCCGGCTCGTCGGCGGCGTGAGGGCCGCAGGCCCGCGACGTGAGGGCCGCAGGCCCGCGGCGTGCGCATCGGCCCGACCCGACCCGGCTCATGGCGCTCACACGATAGGTTCACGACAGGTGGACGTCGCCCGAACGGCTGGTCACGATCGCCGTGCACCCCGGGTGGCGGATTCCGATCCGGCCGGCCCGGTCGAAAACCGCCGGCCGGAGGCTCTATAGTCCTTGGCTAACTCCCTCCGCACGCTGTCCGTCCCCCTCACCGTCGCGCACGGTCCCAACCTTCCCCGGAGGCGCGCCGTGGCTCGCCGCAGGCTGTATTTCTGGTCCGCTGTAGCGCTGGCCGCGATCGGCGCCATCATCGCCGTCGTGGCCGTTCTGG
>JBPYFL010000025.1:0-89114 GCA_051986485.1 Streptosporangiaceae bacterium
CCGCAGCGCGCCCCCGTGCCGCGCCGTGCCCCCGCACCGTGCCGCGCCGTCCCCGCGGCGCGCCCCCGCGCCGCGCCTCAGCCTGCACGGCGCTTATCCCCCGTTATCGTGCGCAGAACCATGACAAAACGGGCAAACGAGGTCCATAACCGGGGATAAGCGGGGCGCGTCGTCCCGACGGCCGCCGCGAGTTACTGTCAGAGGGGGATGCAGGAGGCATCATGGGGTCCTGGATCATCTGGTTGATCCTGGCCGCGGTCTTCGGCGCTGCCGAGTTGCTCACGGCGACTCTGGCACTCGGGCTGATCGCCGTGGCGGCCCTTGTCGCCGCCATCGTCGGCGCCGTCCAACTCCCCCTGTTCGCGCAGTTGATCGCGTTCGTCGTTACCGCCGGCGCGGGCCTCGGCCTGGTCCGGCCGTTCGCGATGCGCCACATCCGGCAGCCACCCTTGCTCCGCACCGGTACATCCGCCCTGGTCGGCAAGTCGGCATTCGTCCTCGAAGAAGTGACGGGACGGGCCGGCCGCGTCAAGATCGGCGGCGAGGAGTGGTCGGCGCGCTGCTACGACGAGTCGCTCGTCATCGGAGTCGGCGCCAGCGTCGACGTCATCGAAATCGAGGGCGCGACCGCCCTCGTCTATCCACGGGAGTAGCCATGGCACTGGCAGGGATCATCGGCGCTGCCGTCGCCGCCCTTCTCGTGTTCATCCTGGTATGGAGGACAGTCCGGATCGTGCCGCAGGCCAGGGCACGCAACGTCGAGCGCCTCGGCCGGTACCGGAAGACCCTGGAGCCCGGGATGAACGTCATCCTGCCGTTCATCGACCGGGTCAAGCCCCTCATCGACCTGCGGGAACAGGTCGTCTCGTTCCGGGGGCAGCCGGTGATCACCGAGGACAACCTGGTCGTGCTCATCGACACCGTGCTGTTCTTCCAGGTCACCGACCCCCGGGCGGCGGACTACGAGATCGTCAACTACATCCAGGCGATCGAGCAGCTCACCGCGACGATGCTGCGCAGCGTGATCGGGACGATGGACCTGGAGAAGACCCTGACCTCGCGCGACCGGATCAACGCCGCTTTGCGCGGCGTCCTCGACGACGCATCCGGGAAATGGGGAATCCGGGTGACGCGGGTGGAGATCAAGGCAATCGACCCGCCGCAGAGCGTCAAGGACGCGATGGAGAAGCAGATGCGGGCCGAACGGGAGAAGCGGGCCGCGATCCTGACCGCCGAAGGCGTGAAGCAGTCGCAGATCCTGAAGGCCGAGGGGATGAAGCAGAGCGCGATCCTGACCGCCGAAGGCGACCGGCAGGCCGCGATCCTGAAGGCGCAGGGGCAGGCGCAGGCCATCGAGACTGTCTTCCAGTCGGTCCACCGCAACGACCCCGACCCGAAGCTGCTCGCCTATCAGTACCTACAGACGTTGCCGCAGATCGCCCAGGGCGAGGGCAACACGTTCTGGGTGATACCGAGCGAGGTGACCTCGGCGCTCAAGATGCTCGGCACCGCGTTCGGCGGCGGAGGCGATGACAGAGCCACCGTCAGTACGGGCGCCGCCGGCGGCAGTGCCGCGGGGAAGATCGGCGCCGCGGCGAGCGCGGGCCCGGCCAATGGCGGCCCGCCTGCGGCTGAGGGTGAGCCGGGGCCGAACGGCGCTGGCACCCCGCCGGACGGGATGGCAGCCGTCCTGGGCGGCGAGCCCGCGGCAGCGGTCGCCGGCGCCGTGGCGGCCGCTCAGGAGGCCGAGGCCGCCGCTGAAGAGGCGGCCGATGCAGCGGCCGATGCAGCGGCCGATGCAGAATCAGACACGTGACGAACGCAGAGGACACAGGGCCTATCGACTTCCCGCGAGGCTTCGAGTGGGGTGTCGCCACCGCCAGCTACCAGATCGAGGGCGCGGTCGGCGCGGACGGCCGCGGCCAGTCGATCTGGGACACCTTCAGCCACACCGAGGGCCGGACGGCGAACGGCGAAACCGGCGACACCGCCTGTGATCACTATCACCGCTACCGCGAGGACGTCGCGCTGATGCGGGAGCTGAACGCCGGCGTCTACCGCTTCTCGCTCGCGTGGCCGCGGCTGCAGCCCGATGGGCGCGGACCGCTCAACGAGGCCGGTGTCGCCTTCTACGACCGGCTGATCGATGAGCTGCTCGGCGCCGGGATCCGTCCCTGGGTGACGCTGTATCACTGGGATCTGCCCCAGGTCCTGGAGGACGAGGGCGGCTGGCCGGAGCGGCAGACTGCCCAGCGGTTCGCCGATTACACGGCCGCCGTGCACGCTCGCTTCGCCGACCGCGTCAGCGACTGGACCACGCTGAACGAGCCGTGGTGCTCGGCGTTCCTCGGGTACGCGTCCGGCCACCACGCGCCGGGAAGACGGGAGCCGGCCGCCGCCGTCCGCGCGGCACATCACCTGATGCTCGGCCATGGCCTCGCGGTGCAGGCGATGCGGGCCACCAGGGACGACCTGCGTTACGGCATCACCTTGAACCTGCATCCGAGCGCGCCCGCGACCGCCTCCGACGCCGACCAGGAGGCAGCCCGCTTCGTCGATGGCATCACCAACCGCATCTTCCTCGACCCGATCCTGGCTGGCCGCTATCCGGAGGACGTGCTAACGGATCTCGCTCCCATCACCGGCACGGACCACATCCGCGGCGGTGACGAGAAGCAGATCAGCCAGCCGCTGGACCTGCTCGGGGTGAACTACTACCGGTGGAACGTGGTGCGCGCCATCCCGCCCGGTGAAAAGGGGCACCCGCAGGCGGCGTTGGTCGGTGTCGACATCGAAATGGTCCGCACCGGCAAGCCGGTGACGGCCATGGGCTGGGAGATCGATCCCACCGGCCTGCACGAGATCCTCACCCGGCTCACCCGCGATTACGCCGCGCCGCCGCTGTATGTCACCGAGAACGGGGCGGCGTTCCCCGATACCGTGGCTGACGACGGTGCCGTGCACGATCCAGAGCGCATTGACTACCTGGACGGGCACTTCCGCGCGGCGCACCGGGCCATCCGCGACGGTGCCGATCTGCGTGGATATTTTGTCTGGTCGCTGATGGACAACTTTGAATGGGCCTTTGGATACGGCCGCCGGTTTGGCCTGGTCTACGTCGACTACGACAACCATCAGCAACGGGTGGTCAAGGACAGCGGCCGCTGGTATGCACGTGTCGCCGCGGCCAACGGCCTCGGCTGAAGATGCTCCGGGCCATCAGCGGATTTCGCCGCTAGCTTCCGCTTTCGTCCGGCGCGATGACGCGGATCATGTCGGAGTAGGACCGGGCCTCAAGATCGGCGGCCCGGACGCCGAGAGGGTTCATGTAGTGGTCAGCACATCGTCGAGCGCGGATCGCGGGTCCACCTCCACCAGGCGGACATCCGATTCCTTCAGCGCGGCCACGTCGGGACGCACGTAGTGGATCAGGTTGTTCTCGATCGGTCCGCGGCGCAGCTTCAACCGGCCTTTGGGCACCCGGTAGTAGACATCGACCTGCTCCTCGATGCCCTGAGACCGGGCGCCCAGCCTGATCAGGCGATCCAGCATGGCACCGGGATCGGCGCACCGTGCCTTGAACTCCACGTTGAGATGGCCCATCCGGGTCACCAGCGTCGCGGTCCGGCGAATCCTGACTCGCTGTTGGCTGTCAGGAGTCGCCGCGGCGTTCGACGGAGGGCGCCTGGTCAGCGGAACCGGCGGGAAGCTCATCCGGCTCGACGTGACCGTTGGGGTGCCCGTTCCCCCCGTGCCCGTCCGCCTCTGCCGCCTTGGCGAGAATCTCGTCGTCGTCGGTGTAGACGTGGTTGAGACGGACCCGCAGCTTCCCGATCGCGCCCCGGGTCGCCGGCGACGGCACACCGTTCTCGTCGGTCGCCCCGGCGGACGGCAGCCGGTGCACCGGCTTCTTGGCGCCCACGACGGCCCGCTCCTCGTCGGTGAGCGGCCGGTCCGGCTCGGTGAACTCGCCGCTGGGCAGCTGCCTGATGAGCCCGGTCTCCAAGCCGTGCGACAGCATCTGCCGGTCATGCAGCTGCAGGCCGATACACACACGTTTCGTGATGATGTACGCCAGGATCGGCCCGAGGATCACCAGCACCCGGGCGAACCACGTCACCGTGTAGAGCGGGATCTGCAGATGGTCGGCGATGATGTCGTTGCCGCCCTCGGCGAGGAGCACGCCGTAGAAGGTGACCGCCGCCATGCCCACTGCGGTCCGGGTGGGCGCGTTGCGCGGCCGGTCCAGGACATGGTGCTCCCGTTTATCTCCGGTCACCCATTGTTCGAGGAACGGCCAGATTGCCGCCCCGCCGAAGATGATCCCGAGCGGGAGCAGCATTGGGATCAGCACGGCGAAGTCGACCGTGTGCCCCAGCCAACTGACCTGCCACGCAGGCATCACCCGCAGCGAGCCTTCGAGGATTCCCATGTAGAAGTCGGGCTGCGAGCCGGCCGAGATCTGCGCGGGGTTGTAGGGCCCGTACAGCCAGATCGGGTTGATCTGGGTGAACGTCGACAGCACCGCCAGGAAGCCGAACACGAACATGAAGAACGCGCCGGTCTTGGCGGCGAAGTACGGGAACATCGGCGCCCCGACCACGTTCCGGTCGGTCCGGCCCTTGCCGGGCATCTGCGTGTGCTTCTGGTGGACCATGAACAGGATGTGCGCGGTTATCAGCGCGAGCAGCAGTCCCGGGATTAGCAGGATGTGGATGACATACAGCCGCGGGATGATGTCCTGCCCCGGGAACTGGCCGCCGAATAGGAAGAACGACATATAGGTCCCGACCACGGGAACCGCCAGGATGACACCCTCGAGGATCCGGAGCCCGGTGCCGGAAAGCAGGTCGTCCGGCAGCGAGTAGCCGAACAGGCCCTCCAGCATGCCCAGCGTGAACAGCGCGAGGCCGATCAGCCAGTTGACCTCGCGAGGCTTGCGGTAGGCGCCGGTGAAGAAGATCCGCAGCATGTGCGCCATGATCGCGACCAGGAACAGGTCGGCCGCCCAGTGGTGGATCTGCCGCATCAGCAGACCGCCGCGCACGTCGAAGCTGATGTTCAGCGTCGAGGCGTACGCCTCGCTCATCCGGATCCCGTTCAGCTTCGTGTACGAGCCGTGGTACACGATGTCCGACATGCTCGGCTTGAAGAACAGCGTCAGGAACGTACCGGTGAGGAGCAGGATGACGAACGAGTAGAGCGCGATCTCGCCGAGCATGAACGACCAGTGGTCCGGGAAGATCTTCTTGAACGTGTTGCGGGCCGTCTTGGCGACCCGGAACCGCTCATCGACCCAGTTGCCGAGCCCGCCGAGCGCCTTGTCAGTCGCGCTCATCGCCGCGCCCGCCTCCTCTCACGGTCTGCACGCGCCTCAGTCATCATCCCAGCTCCCAGAAGCTCGGCCCAACGGGCTCGTTGAAGTCGCTCTGGGCGACAAGGTATCCCTCACTGTTGGTGGTCAGCGGAAGCTGCGGCAGCGGCCGCGGCGCCGGACCGAAGATCACCTTCGCGCCGTGCGGCGCGTCAAACGTGGACTGGTGGCACGGGCACAGAATGTGCTGCGTGGTGTGCTCGTACAGCGCGGCCGGACAGCCGACGTGGGTGCAGATCTTCGAGTACGCAACGATGCCCTCCACGGTCCAGTCCATCCGCGTCGGCGCAAACAGATCCTCCGGCCGGAACTTGATGAGAATGACCGCCGCCTTGGCCAGCGCGTCGTCGTCGTCGCCGGTCCCCTCCGGGATCACCGTGATCATGCTCTGCGGGCTGAGGTCGCCGGGCCGCAGCGGCTCGTTGGTGCCCATCACCACCGCCCGGGTTCCGGCCTTCCACGCGGTGTGCCGCAGCGTCGTGCGCGGCAGCGGCCCCAGGTCGCGGAGCAGGACGAGCGGGGCGAGCGTCAGCGGGCCGAGGGCAGCGAGCAGGGTGCGCCGGATGATCGGCCGCTTGACGAACTGGCTCGCCGCGGTGCCCTCGACGAAGGTCTCCTCGAAAGACTCCCGGTCCTCTTCGGTTGACCGCAGCGGCTTGCGCTGCTCGGTGATCTCAACGAACGGCATCACGTTCCGGACCCAGACCACGGCACCCGCCGCCAGCGCGAGGAACGCGACGCTCATCGAGATTCCGAGTCCGAGGTTGGAGGCGGTGACCTTGCTCACCGTGTGGACCTGGAAGATCACGTAGGAGGCGATGAAGCCCGCGCTGCCGAGGAAAGAGAGCGTGAACAGCAGCGCGACGACCCGCTCGGCTTTCTTGGCCCCGGCCGGGTTCTGCGGCTCGTCTGGGAGCCAGCGCTCCACGGCATCCCCGTTGGCACGCTCGGGCTCGAGGACCCGCGTACCAGCCGGCGAGGGCGTGCCGATTACCCGCTGCCGGCCGTGCCCGGCAGCTCCACCCGCATCTGAGGGGCTGGCCTCCGGCCCGCCCGGGTGCGGCTCCCCGGGCGTGCCGCCGGCCTCTCCCCTACCTGGATAGGGCTGCCCTTCGGCGGAGCCCGCATCACCGGATCCCTGCGCCATCGCGTCGTCCCGCTCGTCGTTGTCGGTCATTTCTCAGAGGTTTCTCCGCCGCCGCGCTTCTTCCCGGCGATCCACATGGCGGCGAACACCAGCGCCGCTGCCCCGGCCAGCCAGGCGACCAGGCCCTCGGTGATCGGCCCGACCCGGCCGAGGCTGAATCCGCCCGGGTTGCCCTCGTTCCGCGTCTGGGTCACGTAACGAATGATCGCCTGCTTCTGGCTCGGCGTGATCGTCGAGTCGTTGAACACCGGCATCGATTCCGGCCCGGTCTCCATCGCCTCATAGATCTGCGTGGGGGTCGCCTTGGTCAGCGGGGGCGCGTATTTCCCGTAGGTGAGCGCACCGCCCGCGCCGGCGATGTTGTGGCACTGCGCGCAGTTGGTGCTGAACAGCTGCTGGCCCAGCCCGACGTCCGCTCCGTTCGGGTTGACCTGCTCGGGAGCGGGGATCGCCGGCCCGCCGGCCAGCGACTGGATATACGCCGCGATCTGGTGGATCTGCTGGGTGGAGTAGATCACGTGGTTCTCCGGCATCTGGGCGCCCTGGCTCCGCGCGGGCATCCGGCCGGTGCTCATCTGGAAGTCGACGGCTGCGGCACCGACCCCGATCAGGCTCGGTGCGCGCGACGTGCCCTGGGCGTTATCGCCGTGGCAGGTGGCGCAGGTCTCCCCGAACAGTTGCTTGCCCTGCGCTATGTCCTGCGTGGACGGGCTCGGCGACGAGGCCGCGGCCGGCGCGCTGCGCGAGGCGAGGGCCGCGTATATCCCGCCGATGAGCAACAGCCCAAGGACGACGACGGCGTACCCGGCGGCCGGGTGGCGCCGCCCTGCGGTGATCCAGCTCACTTGTCCCTCGCGTCCGGTCAGTGGATAAGGAAGATGACGCAGTACAGGCCGATCCACACCACGTCGACGAAGTGCCAGTAATACGACACGACAATGGCGCTGATCGCCTGCTCGTGGGTGAAGCGCTTCGCCGCGTACGTGCGCGCCAGCATGAAGACGAAGGCGAACAGCCCGCCCGTCACGTGCAGCGCGTGGAAACCGGTGGTCAGGTAGAACACCGAACCGTAGCCGCTGGACGCGAGCGTCACGCCCTGGCTCACCGCGAGGTCGTGGTAGTCGTACACGGTCACGATGACGAAGAACAGGCCCATCAGGAACGAGATCACGTACCAGAAGCGCAGCTTGTTGACCTCGCCGCGCTCGGCCGCGAACACGCCAAGCTGGCACGTCACGCTGGAGAGCACCAGGACGATGGTGTTGACCGTGGTCAGCCCCAGATCCAGGTGCGCGGCCGGCCAGGGGCCGCCGGCGCCCTTCTCCACCGAGCGGACCGTGAAGTACATCGCGAACAGCGCCGCGAAGAACATCAGCTCGGAGGACAACCAGATGATGGTGCCCACGCTGACCAGATTCGGCCGGTGCGCGGTGATCGGCCCGGGAGATCGCGGGGCAGTATCGGCTGCGGGTGCTGTCGCCACGGGGCCATTATTACGACACGCGGTAGGGGTTCGCTCAGCGACCCCCCGACTCGGGCGGCGCGTTTCACCCCGCCCGCACGCCGTCCGCCGGATCGAGGCCGCCGGTGGCCGGGCACTCCGGGCATTTCTGCCCTAACCGGCGGCGCACAAACCGCGCGAGCGCGGGCGTGGGCCCACAAACCGCGCTGGCACGACTAGCATCTGGGTCCATGAGCGACGAGTCGTCCCGCGAGGCGCAGCCGATGAAGGTTCTGGTGTACAGCCACGATGCTGGCACCCGAGACGTGATCAGGCTCGCAATCGGACGGCGCCCGGCACCGGACGTCCCCCGCGCCGAGATCATCGAGTGCGCGACCGAGCCAGCGCTGTTCCGGCATCTCGACCGAGGCGGCGTAGACGTGATGGTGCTCGATGGGGAGGCGCAGCCCGCCGGTGGCATGGGTGTGTGCCGCCAGGCGAAGGACGAGATCTACGACTGCCCACCGGTGCTGCTGGTCATCGGCCGCGCCGACGATGGCTGGCTCGCCACCTGGTCCCGCGCCGACGCCGTGGTCAGCCAGCCGATCGACCCGGCGGCGCTGGCCGGTGCGCTGGCCGGGCTGATGCGCGGGCTTCTCGCCCGGCGCGCCGACAGCGACGGAACCGGCATTGCCGCCGGCAGCCACGCCGCCGAACTGGCACCCGCCGCTGGCGGCGCCGTTGCCGGGCATGACGCACCCGCCCAGGGCTGAACGGCGCGCCATGGACCCCCGCACCACCTGGCCCGCGCTGATCGGGGCGCTGATGCGGCGGGATTCGCTGACCGCGGACGAGACCGCATGGGCGATGAACGAGATCATGAACGGCGAAGCGACCTCCGTTCAGATCGCCGCGTTCGGCGTGGCCATGCGGTCGAAGGGGGAGACCGTCGGCGAGCTGGTCGGCCTGGCCCAGGCGATGCTGGATCACGCCGTCCGGTGCCACGTTCCCGGGCGGCTGGTGGACCTGGTCGGGACCGGGGGCGATGGCGCTCACACGGTGAACATCTCGACGATGGGGGCGATCGTCGCGGCCGCGGCCGGGGCGCGGGTCGCCAAGCACGGGAACCGGGCCGCCTCGTCCGCCTGCGGCGCCGCCGACGTCCTAGAGGCGCTCGGCGTGGTCATCGACCTGCCGCCGCGGCTCAACGAGCGCCTGGCGGCCGAGACCGGCATCGCCTTCATGTTCGCGCCCTTCTATCACCCGGCGCTGCGGCACACCGCCGCCGCCCGTAGCGAGCTCCGGGTGCCCACCGTGTTCAACTTCCTCGGCCCGGTCACGAACCCGGCGCGCCCCCAGGCGGTGGCCGCCGGGATCGCCGACGAGCGGATGTGCGAGGTCATCGCCGGAGTGCTGGCCAGCCGGGGCAACTCGTCGCTGGTGTTCCACGGCGGGGACGGCCTGGACGAGCTGACCACGACCACGACCTCGAGCGTCTGGGTGGTGCACGAGGGCACGATCAGCCAGGGCGTCGTTGACCCGGCCGAACTCGGGATCCCGCGCGCCCGCGGCCAGGATCTCCGCGGCGGCGACGCGGCGCATAACGCGGGGGTCGCCAGGGCGGTGCTGGCCGGGGAGCGCGGCCCGGTCCGCGACACGGTGCTGCTGAACGCGGCCGCCGCGCTCGCCGCCGACGCGGGCGTCGCCGGGGCCGCGATGCTGCCGGAGGCGCTCGGCGAGGCCTACCGTCGCGCCGGGGCCGCGGTCGATTCGGGTGCCGCCGCCGCGCTGCTTGACCGCTGGGCGCAGACCAGCCAGCACCTGGCCTCGGTCGCCGGAAGCGACGACGCCGTCTGACGATTTCGCTCGGCCAGGTTGCTGACCGGCCGGATCGTGGTGTGGTGGCGGTAGAAACGCCGGGGCGCGGCCGGTGTGGTGCCTGGGGCTATTCGGTGAAGCCGAGCGAGAACGCGGCCTCGAGATCGTGCCGCGAGTACATCCGGAACGCCACGTGCGTCTCGGTGTGCAGCACGCCTGGCACCTTGTTCAGCCCGCCCGGGATGACGTCGGCGAGCTCGTCGTGCTCGCGGACCCGGACCATCGCGATCAGGTCGAACTCGCCGGTGACCGAGTAGACCTCGCTGACGCTCGGCAGCTGGGCGATCTCGGTGGCGACATCCGGGATGCGTTCCACCGCCGCACGGATCAAGACGATCGCGGTAACCACTGGTTCCTCCCGGCCGCCGTCGGCGTCATTGCCAGCGGTAGCGTACCTCGGCCGGGTACGGCGCCGGCGCAGGCGTCCGGTCGGCGGTCAACGCTCCACCTCGAGCAGCCGAACGCCGGGCGAGCCGAGCCAGCGCAGGACGCACGTCCGCTCCGCGGCCAAAGCGTCGGTGCCCAGCCGGTCCGCGACACCGTCCAGGGCCGCGACCCCGTCCAGGGCCGCGACCCCGTCCAGGGCCGCAGCACCATCCAGGGCCGCAGCACCATCCAGGGCCGAAGCGCCGTCTGGGGGGCTGCCAGCGCGGCGGGGCAGGGCGGCGGCGGCCGCCAGCAGGCCGTTCTCGATCAGCGCCAGGTCCCACCCGCCGTCGAAGCGCGGTCCCGCCGCGACCACTCGCCGGGCTCCGCCCAGCCAGCCGGTCTCCGCCGCGATCCCCGATGCCGGCGGCGCGGGGCTGGCGCCCGCCGCCGCACCGGCGCCCGCGGCCGGCCCCGTGTCGTAACGGGGGCGATGCCGGGCGATGGCTCGGATCTCCTGCACGTCGGCCGCGAGCGCGGTGGGCTGGCTGAGCGGGCACAGCCGTTCGGTATGTTCCAGCAGGTCGAAGATGTGATGGCGGGTCTCGGAGACGGCAAAGTACCCGCGGACCCGGGCCCGCATATCCGAGCTCTTCACCACGTGCAGCACCTCACCGTGCGCTCCCAGGAACAGGCACACTCCCGCCGCCGCCGGCACGTCCGCCGTCAGCGCGAGCATCCGGTCCCGTCGCGGGCCGGGCGGGCAGCCGGCGTCCGCTGCCGTTATCTCGTCCACTCCCCCGAGCGTGCGCACCCCGAGCCCGGCGAGACGGGTGATCAGCCCCCGCAGCACCGCGGCGGTCACCCTGGCATCGCCGAGCGCGCGGTGGTCCGGCACCGCCGTGCCGAACACCCGGGCGAGCGTGGCCAGCCGGCAGTCCGGCGCCTCCTCGGTGGTCAGCACCCGTCGCGCGACGCTCGCGGTGTCCAGCACCGGTACCTGGGGAAAGCCGAGGCCGTGCGACGAGCAGGCAGCGGCAAGGAACGCGAGGTCGAACGGCGCGTTGTGGGCGACCACCACGGCACCGGCAGCAAACCGGAGGAACGCGCGCATCACCTGCCCGATCCGCGGCGCGCCCGCGACCATGTCGCCGGTAATGCCGGTGAGCGCCGCGATGTGCACCGGAACCGGCCGCCCGGGGTTGACGAGCGTGCTGAAGACCTGCTCCCCCGCGCCCGGCCGCGTCCCGCGCACCCGGACCGCGCCGATCTCCATGATCTCGGCGTGCTCCGGGGACCCGCCGGTGGTCTCCACATCCACCACCACGAAGTCGGTCTCGGCGAGAGGCTGGGTGGGGGCGGTGATTCTGGGAGCCGGTCCGGTCACGCTCCGACGTTAAGGCGTGCTACCGACAGAACGGGATCACCGCGCTGGAGTACGGTACGACACGTACTCGAATCGGATTCGGTCAGCGCCCACGCTGGGTGCTCTGGATTGGCAGGAGGACCCGTGGGCGAGCGGGAAACGCCGGCACCGGCGACGGGTGAGACTCTGCGGGACGCGGCGGAGCAACTCGCCGCGCGGAAGTCGGACGCGGCCGCGATGGGCGGCGAGGATCTCGTCGCCAAGCAGCACGGCCTCGGCAAGCTCACCGTCCGCGAACGCATCGACCTGCTCTTCGACCAGGGCACCTTCACCGAGACCGGGATGCTCGCGCAGGCGATGGAGACGCCGCAGACCCAGGGCAAACGCACCTGGGCCGACGCGGTCGTCACCGGCGTCGGGCAGATCGACGGCCGCAAGGTGGCCGTCGTCGCCTACGACTTCACCGTGCTGGCGGGGTCGATGGGCGTGCACGGCGAACGCAAGGCGGCGCGGATGCGCGAGCAGGCGGTACGCCACGGCTACCCGATCGTGTACCTGCTCGACTCGGCCGGGGGGCGGGTGAACGAAGCGGTCGGGGCGTTCGGGGGAACCGGCGACCTGTTCCGCGAGATCAGCCAGGCGAGCGGCGTGATCCCCCAGGTGGGGGCGGTGCTCGGGCACTGCAGCGCCGGCACCGGCTACATCCCGGCACTCTGCGATTTCGTCCCGATGGTCAAGGGCGTCTCGTCGATGGCCCTGGCCGGCAGGCACCTGGTGCGGGCGGCCACCGGAGAGGACCTGTCCGAGGAGGAGATGGGCGGCTCCGGCGTGCACACCCGCATATCCGGTGTCGCCGACCGCGAGGCCGCCGACGACGCCGAATGCTTGCGGATGGTGCGCGAGTACCTGTCGTTCCTGCCGAGCCGTTACGGCGATCCGCTGCCAGAGCGGCCCGCCGCCGACCCGGCCGGCCGGCGCAGCGAGAAGCTGTACGACATCGTCCCGGCCAACTTCCGGCAGGCGTACGACATGCGCCGGGTGATCCGGGAGATCAGCGACGACGGCGAGTTCTTCCCGATGAAGCCGGACTGGGCTAAGGCGATGATCACCGGTTTCGCCCGGTTCGCCGGACGGCCCGCCGGGATCGTCGCCTCACAGCCGATGGTCCGCGCGGGCGCGATCTCCGTCGACGAGTCGGACAAAGCGGCGAAATTCATCAACATCTGCGACGCGTTCGGCGTGCCGCTGGTGTTCCTCACCGACGTGCCGGGATTCGTCGTCGGCCGGGAGGTGGAGCACCGGGGCATCCTCCGGCACGGCGCGAAGTTCCTGCACAACATCTCGTGCGCCACCGTCCCAAAGGTGACCGTGATCCTCCGCAAGGCCTACGGCGCCGGCTACTACGTGATGGGCGGCCGCCAGTACGAGGCCGACTACATCGTCGCCTGGCCCACGGCCGAGATCTCGATCATGGGCCCGGAGGGCGCGGTGAACATCCTGTTCCGGCGGCAACTGGCCGCTGCCGAATCCGACGAGGAACGCGACAAGCTCCGCCAGGACCTGATCTCGACGGTCCGCGGGCAGATCGACGCCTACCTGACCGCCAAGCAGGCGCTGGTGGACGACATCATCGATCCTGCCGACACCCGCCGGCACATCATCCACGGCCTGGAGATCGCCGAGCGGAAGCAACTCCAGCGCCCGCCCCGCAAGCGCGGCGTCGTTCCGGTATAGCGGAGGCTGCGCTAGGCGACGCGACGGTCGTGGGGTCCTGCGTCCGACGAGGACGACGAGGACAGCGACGGCTCATTGACGTGCCGGGGCTGGTGGGAGTGGATCTGCGGCATCACTGAGGTGAGCGCCTCCCGCGCCTGGGCCGCGCGTCGCTGCTTCTCGACCTTGGCATCGGTGCTTGCCTGGGCTGCCGTGAGCCGTTCCTCCATCGTCCGCAGGCGCCGCCGCGCAGCGGAGCGTTTGATGGCGCGATCAGCGGCGAACATGATGATCACCAGCACGATGAAGGCGGCAACAAGCAGCAGAATCATGGGCACCAACCACGAGCCTCGGGAAGGAATCTGACATTCTTTACGGTCATCGCGGAGACGTGAAAGACCCCCAAAGACCCCCCGGGGCAGGGGTCCTCCGCTCCGTAAGAGAGTTTACGTGACGAACGTGACGACTGATACTCGACCCCCGCGAATCGGTAGCAGGGGCCAACCCTGTTCTGGTAACGGCGACGGTGTGCGGCCCGGTGTTCGGCCCGGTGTGCGGCCGCGCCGGCGGACCGCGTCGGCGAAGGCGGCCGAATCGTAGACGGCCGCTCCGTTCTGGTCGTTGTTGAAGAACACGAACACGTCAGCCGCGTCCGGCCACGTCCGGGCCAGCCGGTCCGCCCACGCCGCCAGCGCCTGCCGGCCGTAACGCGGCCAGGCCTGCGCGGCGCCCTGGTGGAACCGCAGGTACCCCCAGTCGGCGGTGCGCCACAGCGGAGTCAGCGGACGGCCGAGCCGGTCGGCCCAGCACAGTGCCGCGCCGCGGCCGGCGAGCACGCGGCGGACCTGTGGGCTGAACCACGAATCGTGCCGCGGTTCCACCGCGACCCGGACACCAGCCGGGAAGCACGCGAGGCAGTCCTCCAGCAGCGCCGGGTCCGCGGTCAGGGTGGGGGGAAGCTGGATCAGCACCGGGCCGAGCCGGTCTCCCAGCCCCGCGGCCGCGTCCAGCAGCCGCCGGACCGGCTGCTCCGGGTCCCGCAGCCGTCTGATGTGGGTGAGGTACCGGCTGGCCTTGACCGCCATCAGGAAGCCGTCCGGCGTCCGGTCGTGCCACCCGGTGAAGGTCTCCCGCGCGGGCAACCGGTAGAACGCGCCGTTGTTCTCGACCGTGGCGTATTGCCCGGCGTAGTACTCCAGCCACTGCCGCTGCGGAACGCCGGCCGGGTACAGCACCTCCCGCCACCACCGGTACTGCCATCCCGAGGTACCGATGAGCACTCCCACCGCCGGGAGGTTACCACCCGCCGGCCGCATGCCGGCAGCCGGTGGCCGTCGGTCGCCACCGTCTCGCGGTCGGCGAGCGCCATCGGGCCGCCCGGGGCTCTGCCTGCGTGCCCGCTCGTTGCCGGTCAACGAGGTCGCCAGTGATGCGATACTGGGCGTTGAGAGGGTGGCAGATATGTCGAATCGGGCAAAGTTTTTCGTCGGCGGCGTCGTCGTCGGCCTCATCTTGCTGCTGGTGCTTCCCTGGTGGGTTGGCGCCCTGGTGATCGCTGCGGCGATAGCCATCCCGGCCACTGGGTACCTGATGCTCGACCCGTCGCAGCGCCGCCGCCTGCGCAACCTGAACCGCAGGGGAATCGGCCGCTGACCGGCAAGCTGCCCGGAGTCCGGCCGGGCAGCCAGGCCCGCATGCTCTAACGCGGGCTTGCCACCGTATCCCGGGCCGGCCAGTCGATGCCGAAGTGACCGCTGAGCGCCTCCCGCCCCCGGCCGGTGACGTGGACGGCACGGCCACGTGGTGCGCGGACGATCCACCCATCCGCCAGGGCGTGGTCCAGCAGGGCACGCCCTAGCGACCCCGCGACGTGGTGCCGTTGCTCGCTCCAGTCGACGCAGTAGCGGACCGTGGGGCGGCGCGCGGGCGGGATCGTGATTTTCAGGCCGTCGAGGAACAGTCCTCCAGAGCGGGTAATGCCGTAGGTTACGTCCCGGCCGTATGCGCTCAACCGGTCGCGCCGCGCCGTCTCGGGCCGGAACTCGCCGTCGCCGCCCTCGAGGTAGCCACGGGCGATCATGGTGCTCATGATTTCCACGCCCAGCCGTCCGGCGAGGTGGTCGTAACAGGTCCGCGCGGCACGCAGCGCCTTTCCCCGGTTCCCGTCGCGCAGCGACCGCACCGGTTTCGGCGCGGAGAACACCGCCAGGCGCTCCAGGATCTCGGCGACCTGCGATCCGGCGAGCCGGTAGTAGCGGTGCCTGCCGTGCCGTTCCACCTGGACCAGGCCGGCGTCGAGCAACTGGCTGAGATGCCCGCTGATGGTGGACGCCGAGACACCGGCCTCGCTGGCCAGCAGGCTCGCGGGCAGCGCCCGCCCGTCGTAGAGGGCCATCATCACCGCCGCGCGGGAGCGGTCGGCGAACATCTGGGCGACCGCCGCGACGTCGGCGTCTCCACCGTGCCCCGCGTTTCCCGCGCCGGCCCGGTGGGGGCGGAGGTCCGGTGCCATCATGATTCACACCCTAGGTGGCGCACGATTCGGTACGGACCGAAGCGTCCCGCCGTTACGCTGCTGGAGATGCGCGCTGTTGCCGGGCAGGATTCCGCCGGTATCGCTGGGGACGTGCGCCTGGACGGGCCCGTGGACCTGCCGCAGAGCCTGGAATTCTTCCGCCGCACCGGCGACGACCTGATCGACCGCTTCGACGGCCGCACGTTCGTCCGGGTGCTGACGGCCGGCAGCGCTGCCCATGGCCCCGGCGCGGTGGTGATGACCCCGGCCGGCGACGTCGAGCATCCGCGGCTGCGGGTCCGCTGCGGGGCCGCCAGCGGCTGCCGGCCGCATTACCTGCCAAACGGCGTTCGCCTGGCGGTCCGCCGGCAGTTCGTCACCGCCCACGAGGCGCTCGCGGAGCTGAGCGCCCGCGATCCGCGGATCACCCGGCTCGCCCGCCGCTGGCGGGGAACCTGCCCGGTCACCCAGACGGATCTGCTCACCGCCCTGGTGCGGTCGGTCAGCGCGCAGCAGCTGAACCTGCGGTGGGCGGCCACCATCCGCCGCCGCCTCGCCGGCCGTTACGGCGTCGCTTACCGATGCGCCGGGTACGAAGCGCGGTTGCTGGACGCGGACCTGCTGGCGGGCGCGCGGGTCGGGGACCTGCGAGCGCTGCAGCTCACGGTCCGCAAATCCGAGTACCTCATCGGCATCGCGGCCGAGGTGGCCAGCCGGCGCCTCACGATGGCGGAACTGGCGGGCCTGGACGACGATGCCGTGATCGAGCGCCTCACCCGGCTGCGCGGGATCGGGCGCTGGTCGGCGGAATGGTTCCTGGCCCGCACCCTGGGCCGGCCCGCGGTCGTCGCCGGCGACCTCGCCGTGCGAAAGGCGGTCGGCCGGCTCTACGAGCTTCCCGCGGTTCCGACCGAAGCCCGGACCCGGCAGCTCACCGTCCACTGGGGCGCCGCTGCCACCGTCGCGCAGCAACTGGCGCTCACCGACGCGGTCAGCGGTTCCGCTTAGCGGAGCCCGATTGGCTGCCCGCCGCCACCGGCGGCTCGTTGGGCGCCGCGGGTCGTGGTGGCCTCGCTCGCGACCCGGACGGCGAACGCCGTTGCCGCGCGGAGATCCTCGCCAGCCGCGATCCGGGCCGCCAGCGCGCCCACGAACGCGTCCCCGGCGCCGGTCGTGTCGACGACCCGCACCTCCGGCGCCGGAACCCGCCCCCCGTCCGCGCCGGTGCTGTCCGGGCGGCGGGCGCACCAGACGGCGCCCGCGGGGCCCAGGGTGAGCGCGACCGCGGACGGGCCGACGGCCAGCAGCCGCCGTGCCGCCGCCTCCGCGCCGGCGGGGCTGACCGGCTCGCCGAGCAGGAACGCCGCCTCGTGCTCGTTGACGACCAGGACCGTGACCCGGGCGAGCAGGTCCGGCGGCAGCTTCGCGGCCGGAGCCAGGTTGAGAATCAGCGGCACGCCGTGGTCCGCGCACACCGTCGCCAGCCGCCCGGTTACCTCGCGGGGAATCTCCAGCTGGGTGACCACCACCGAGGCCCGGCTCAGCAGCCCGGCGCAGGTGTCCACGTCGTCGGCGGTCAGCGACGCGTTCGCGCCCGCCGCCACCACGATCGTGTTCTCGCCGTCCGGGGTGACGGTGATGAACGCGCGGCCGGATGGCACCGCCGGCGTCTCCCGGACGCCGGAGACATCCACACCGGCCTCCGCCAGCCCCGCCTTCAGCGCCGGGCCCGCCGCGTCTGCCGCCGCGTCACCCACCCGCCCCACCATGGTGACCGAGGCGCCGGCCCGTGCGGCGGCGACGGCCTGGTTGGCACCTTTCCCCCCGGGCGTGATCGACACCGCGTCGGCCAGCACGGTCTCCCCGGGACCGGGCGGCGTGGGAACCTGGACCACGATGTCCTGGTTGATCGACCCGACCACCACCACGTCAGGCACGCGATCCCTCCTGCCTGCCGCGCCGCACCACCGGCGCGGCGACCCCAGCCCCTTTTCTACCGGCCTGGGATCCCGCGCCGCGCGGCAGGTGGCTCCCGGCGCTCCCGGCCGCTACGCGGAGTGCCGGGTGGTCGGCCGGGCGGAAGGTGCGTTCTTCGCCGGCTGGCCGGAGTGGGACGGCTTGGCCGACTTGGCTCCACCGGACGGCGTCGGGGACGGCGACGGCGACGGCGTCGTGCTCGCGGTGACCGGGTTGGTGAAGTAGCTCCCGTTCGGCCCGGTCACCACGGCCTGGCCCGTTGCGCTCGCGCCGACTAGCTGCGACCAGGACAGGAACCAGTCGGTCCACCCGTCGCCCTGCTGTCCCGGGACAGGGCTCCCGGACACGGTGATCGGGTCACCGTACATGGCGTGGTCGTAGTACCAGACCGCGTAGTCCGGGCCGAGGTTCACGCAGCCATGGCTGACGTTGTCGGACCCTTGATCGCCCACCGACCAGGGGGCGCTGTGGATGTAGTTCCCGCTCCAGGTGAACCGGACCGAGTCGTTGACCGGTACGTCGGTGTAGCCGGGGCCGGTCATCAGAACCGGGTCGCCCTTGTCCATGCTCACGTACGAGCCGTTCGCGGTGTCGTCGCCGGCCTGGCCGGTGCTGATCGGCCAGTCGTACGTCGCCTTGTCCGAGCCGTTCAGGTACACCTGCATGTAGTGGTTGCTGGCGCTGACGTACGTGACGATCGATTCACCGATCTTGAAGTTGTACTGCAGGTTGCTGGTGCCGAAGATGCCCGGTGCGCCCTCGACGCCGGCCAGGTGCGCGGTGAGTTGTACCGAGGTGTACTGCGGCCAGTAGTCCTTCGGCCGGAAGTTCACATGCGTGCTGTCGATCCAGTGCCACGCGCCGACCACCGGGGTACTGGTCTGCACCTGCAGCGACCGCTCCACGGCGGCCCGGTCGGTGATCGCGTGGTCGAAGGTGAGCATGATCGGCATGCCGACGCCGTAGACCCCGTTGCCCTCGATGTTGGCACCGTCGTCCTCCTCGACCGTCGCGCTGAAGGTGTTCGCCGGCTTGAAGGTCTGGACGGTCTGGGTCAGCGTCGTCTTCTTCCGTGCCGGGTTGACCGCGGTCGCCGTCACGAGGTAACGCTGCCCCGGCTGCAGCGCCCACTGGCTCTGCCACGCGGTGTCGCGCGATTCGACGTAACCCGCGACCGGGTGGCCCTGGCCGTCGGCGACCGTCACGCTCTGCAGCGTGCCGCCGGACGCGTTCACCTCCATGCCGAGGTCGGGCCGGGGATCCGTGCCTATCTGCCCCCCGTTGACCGTCAGCTGAGCGGCCTTCGGCGGCGGCGGCGGCGCCGGGCTGCTTCCGCAGCCAGCCGCGGTCAGCCCGATCGCAGTCAGCAGCGCCACGGCCAGCGGAAGCCCGACCGGGCGGAAACCGCGTCCGATGCGCAGAGAATTGACAAATCCGTGCATCGCACAGCCCCCCCCACGGCTGATCACATCACCCCTCGTAATCCCGCATGTTACACCGCGAGTATTAGCGTCGTTACGGGGTGTATAAAGCGCAAAACGGCACAATCCCTGCCGCATCCCGCCCGTTCCGCGCGGGCCGCAAACGCCTGTGCCGCAGCGGGTCAGGCGCCCGTCAGCGAGGGGTAAAACAACCGTAAAAGGTACTGGCCGTGCCGCCCATCAATGGGCGTAGTGCCCCCGGTAGTACTCGAAAACGAACCCGATCGCGGCCAGCACGGTAAACAACATGCCGATCAGGAAAAGCCACCAGCCGATCGCGAACCCGAGCGCGGCCGTCGCCGCGGCCAGCGCCACGAACAGCGGCCACCAGCTGCGCGGGCTGAAGAACCCCATCTCTCCGGTGCCGTCGGCGACCTCTCCCTGCGGGTTGTCCTCGGGCCGCAGCCGCGTCAGCCTCCGGCCGGTGAACAGCACGTAGAACCCGGTCAGGAAGGCCAGCCCGACCGCGATGCCGAGCGCGGTGGAGCCGGTCGGGTCCTTGGAGGCGTACCAGTAGACGACATCCGAGCCGGCGAAGAACACCGCGCAGCCCAAGAAGAGTCCGCCTTCGATCTTCATCGGTTACCTCGCTGGATCATCGCGCGCCGGACCTGGTGCATCGTGGACGTTATTCTCCCGCTGAGATTGGCGCCCGCGGACGCCCGGCCTGGACCCCTGGGTGGTGCAGGTCGAAGGCTGGCCGCTCGGACCGGATGCGCGGGATGCGGGTGAAGTTGTGCCGTGGCGGCGGGCAACTGGTGGCCCATTCGAGCGAGTTTCCGAAGCCCCACGGGTCGTCGACGTTCACCATCTCGCCGCTGCGCCAGGTGACGTAGACGTTGTAGAGGAAGATCAGCGTCGACGCGCCGAGAACGAAGGCGCTGATCGAGGAGATCATGTTCAGCGTGTCCCAGCCGGTGTTCGCCTGGTAGGTGGCGATCCGCCGCGGCATGCCCTCCACGCCCAGCCAGTGCTGCACCAGGAACGTGCCGTGGAAGCCGAAGAACAGCGTCCAGAAATGGAACTTGCCGAGGCGCTCGTTGAGCATCTTCCCGGTGAACTTCGGCCACCAGAAGTAGAAGCCGGAGAACATCGCGAACACCACCGTGCCGAACAGCACGTAGTGGAAATGCGCCACCACGAAGTACGAGTCGCTGACATGGAAGTCCAGCGGCGGCGAGGCAAGGATCACCCCTGTCAGGCCGCCGAACAGGAACGTCGCCAGGAAGCCGAGCGAGAACAGCATCGACGTCTCGAACGTGAGCTGTCCTCGCCAGATAGTTCCCACCCAGTTGAAGAACTTCACCCCGGTGGGCACCGCGATCAGGAAGGTCATGAACGAGAAGAACGGCAGCAGCACGGCACCGGTCGGGAACATGTGGTGCGCCCACACCGTCATCGACAGGCCGGCGATCGAGATCGTCGCCCCGACCAGGCTCTTATAACCGAACAACGGCTTCCGGCTGAAGACCGGCAGCACCTCGGTGACGATGCCGAAGAACGGCAACGCGACGATATAGACCTCAGGATGGCCGAAGAACCAGAACAGGTGCTGCCACAAGATCGCGCCTCCGTTGGAGGCGTCGAACACATGCGCGCCGAGGCGGCGGTCGATCTCCAGCACCAGCAGCGCGGCGGCCAGCACCGGGAACGCGAGCAGCACCAGCATGCTGGTGAGCAGGGCGTTCCAGGTGAAGATCGGCATCCGGAACATCGTCATCCCGGGCGCCCGCATGCAGAAGATCGTGGTCACGAAGTTGACGCCGGACAGGATCGTGCCGAGCCCGGACAGCGTCAGGCCCATGATCCACATGTCGCCGCCGACTCCCGGCGAGTGGATCGCGTCCGACAGCGGGGTGTAGGCGAACCAGCCGAACGCCGCGGCCCCGCCGGGCGCCAGGAAGCTGAAGGCCAGGATCAGCCCGCCGAAGAGGAAGAAGTAGTAGCTGAGCAGGTTCATCCGGGGGAACGCCACGTCCGGCGCCCCGATCTGCAACGGCATGATCTCGTTCGCGAACGCGACGAACAGCGGCGTGGCGAACAGCAGCAGCATGATCGTGCCGTGCATGGTGAACAGCTCGTTGTACTGCTGGTCGGAGACCAGGTGCTGGTCCGGCCGCATCAGCTGTGCCCGCATGATCATCGCCATCACGCCGCCGAACAGGAAGAAGGCGAACGACGTGATGGTGTAGAGGTGGCCGATCACCTTGTGGTCGGTGGACGACAGCCACGAGGCCAGTACCGAGCCCCTGCCGACATGCCGTGGCGTGAGGGAATCCGGAGGCGCGGCAATCCGGTCGATGGTTGTCACTGAGCGCTCCCCCCCGACTTCAGGGCGGCTGCCTTCTGAGCCGTGATGAACTTCTGGAACTGCTGCGGGCTAACCACCTTCACCGTGAACAACATCTCGCTGTGGTACTGGCCGCACAATTCAGCGCATCGGCCGGTGAAGGTGCCGGTGCTGGTCGGCGTTATCTCGAAGTGGTTCGGGTGGCCCGGGATCACGTCCCGCTTGAACAGGAAGGCCGGCACCCAGAAGGAATGGATCACATCCGTCGCCGTCAGGTTGAACCGCACCGTCTCACCCTCGGGGATGACGAACTGCGGCCCGCTCGACGCCGGATTGTGCAGGTTGTACGGGATGTCCAGGTTGGCCGGCGTGCCGGTTATCTGCACGTCACCGGCGGCCGATCCGGGTACCTGGTACTGCGGGTAGTCGAACCGCCAGCTCCACTGGAACCCGGTGACGTTCACCACCACGTCGGGGTGCGGGGAGAGCTTGTTCTCGAAGTTCTCGTCCTTGGCGGTGAAGTAGAACAGCACCGCGATCACCACGAACGGCAGCGCCGTGTAGAGGACCTCGATCGGCAGGTTGTACCGCACCTGCGGGGGCAGCGATTCGGAACGCTTCCGGTGAAAGATGACCGCCCAGATCATCAGCCCCCAGACGATGAATCCGACCGCCCACGCGGCGATCCACGACCCCTGCCAGAGGCTCAGCACGGCCTTGGCCTGCTTTGTCACCGGAATCGGCATGCCCAACCGGGTGAACTGGTTGTCGCAGCCCGAGACGGCCAGCAGTACGGCGAATCCGAGGCCCGCGGCCACGGCGCGCCGTGACCATCGCGAATTGAGTCGGGGGGCCCAGCGCGGCAGCCGGCCGATGGCCCTGCCCGCTCCTCCGCGTGGCAGGTGGCGGGTGGATCTCAAGTCCAATTGCCTTCCCCAGCAGACGTACCCGGCTCGCGCCGGGCCTGTTCCATCGTGTCGTGCAGCCTGAGTTCTACAGCGTGTCGTGGAAACAGTACCGCGCACCCGCGCGCCGGCTTCGAGGCCCCCCGGCTACACCGCCGTGGCGCTCTCGGCTGCGCCGCGCCAGGCCCGCATCCGGGCCCCGCATCCAGGGCCGCATCCAGGCCCCGGTCTGAGCCGCATCCGGCCAGCACCGTACCAGCTAGGGTCGGTTTCGTGGCCTACCTCGACGCCGCATCCGCAGAGCCGCTGCATCCGGCGGCCCGGCATGCGCTGCTGGAGGGCCTGGAGGCCGGATGGGCCGACCCGGCACGGCTGCACCGCGAAGGGCGGCTCGCGCGGCTGCTGCTGGATGAGGCCCGGGAGCGCGCCGCGGCGGTGCTCGGCTGCCGCCCCGACGAGCTGTCCTTCACCGCCTCCGGGACGCAGGCGGCGCAGCTCGCCGTGCTGGGCGGCGCGCGCGGCCGCCGCCGGGCCGGGCGGGATGTCCTCGCCAGCGCGGTGGAGCATTCCGCGGTCCTGCACGCCTGCGAGGACGCCGGTGACGTCTCGCTGGTGCCGGTGGACCGGGCCGGCCGGGCCGACGCGGCCCGGTTCGCGGCGGAACTGCGGCCCGGAACCGCGCTCGCCTGCCTGCAGGCGGCGAATCAGGAGGTCGGGACGGTTCAGCCGCTCGAGGAGGTCGCGGCCGCCTGCCGCGCCGCCTCGGTGCCGCTGTTCGTCGACGCGGCCGCGTCGGCCGGCCGGATGCCGGTCCCGCAGGGCTGGTCGCTGCTGGCCGCGAGCGCGCACAAGTGGGGCGGGCCGCCCGGCGTCGGCATGCTGGCGGTCCGCACCGGCACCCGCTGGCGCAGCCCGCTGCCCTACGACGAGCGGGAGGCTCACCGGGTGCCCGGCTTCCCGAACGTGCCGGCGGTGCTGGCCGCCGCGGCGGCCCTGGAGGCAGTAGATGCGGAACGGCTGACAGCGTCGGCCGCGCTCCGCGCTCTCACCGGCCGGATCCGCGCCCGTGTGCCGGAGCTGGTGCCGGACGTCGCCGTGCATGGCGATCCCGAACGCCGGCTCCCGCATATCGTTACCTTCTCGTGCCTGTACGTGAATGGTGAGGCGCTCGTCACCGAGCTTGACCGGGCGGGGTTCAGCGTGTCTTCCGGAAGTGCCTGCACGGCCGATACCCTGCAGCCCAGCCACGTGCTGGAGGCAATGGGCGTGCTTACTCATGGGAACGTGCGGGTGTCGCTGCCGCGCGGAACGGACGACGAGACGGTCGAGCGCTTTCTGGCGGCGCTGCCGCCGATCGTGGCGCGGCTCCGCGCCGGGGCGGCGGGCGGCGCAGCGGGCACGGCCGCGGGAACGGGGAACAGATGAGCGCGTGGCGGGTCGGTCGGCGCGGGGCGCACGGCGCCGGGAAGACGGCACCCGAGAGTGGCAGGGCTCCGGGCCGCACGGCAGCGGACGGAACGGCAGCGAGCGGCGCTCCCCCGGCAGCCGCGGCGGACGGCCGGGCGCCGGGAGCCGCCGCACCCGAGGCGGCCCTCACCGTGGACGCGCTCGGCCGTAAGTGCCCCATCCCGATCATCATGCTCGCGGAGCGGATCCGCGACGTCCGGGTCGGCTCGGTGATCGCGGTGCTCGCCGACGACCCCGCCGCGCAGACCGATATCCCGGCCTGGTGCGGGATGAAATCGCAGCGATTCGTCGCCGAGGTGCCGCTGGAACGCGGCTGGTCGTTCCTGGTACGCCGCGAGTACTGAGATCAGACGCCGGGGCGGTGGCGGCGGGTCAGCTGCGGGTCGGTTTCCCACCAGGGACGATCGCCGGCCGGCACACCGTCCGCGCCGTCCGCAGCGCCGTCCGCACCGGTGGCGTCGGCGCCGACCGCCTGCGCCGCGGCCCGCTCCGCCTCACGGGCGGCGTCGCGGGCGTCGAGTTCGGCGTCGACCTGTGCGGCTTCGCGCTCGTCCTGGCGCATCATCTGGACGATCTGGGCAACCAGGAACGGCACCCCGACCACGTCACCGAACACCCACAGCACCCCGCCGCCGAACATCTGGTCCACCTGCAGCGTCGGCCCCCAGGGCCGGGCCAGCGCGTGGTAGTAGGCGCCGGCGATCAGGTTCTGGTCGGCGAGCACCATCAGCCCCAGGGCCGCGTCGAAGATCACTTCGGCGGTGGTGATCCAGATGGACACCAGGTACGGGTACTGCCGCGGCACCGGGTCAACCCGCAGCAGCGTCCAGAAGAACAGCAGGCCCGGCGCCATCAGCGCGAGATAGGTGAGCTGCCGGAGCGGATCGCTGTGGAAGGTCGCCGAGTACCAGCCCGAGAAGTAGAGGGCGAACGGCGTCGCGATGATGTAGCCCGCCGTGATCAGCGGGAAGGTGAGCACCCTCGCGGCACGGGTGCCGACGACAGCCTGGACCCGGCGGCCGGCCCCCGGCCGCGCCGCGCCCAGCAGCGTCAGCGGGCGGCCCAGCGCGAGGAACAGCGGCACCACCAGCAGCAGCAGGATCGTCTGCGCCGACCGGACCCAGAACAGAATGTTCTGGTAGACGCCCACCCAGGACATCGTGGCGATCACCAGCATGCCGAGGCCCAGGCCGAGGAACGACACCGCCCGCCCGGCCGGCCACCGCTCGCCCCCGGCGCGCACTCGCCGGACGCCCGCCAAGTAGCAGCCACCGACCAGCAGCACGACAGCGAGCACCGGCAGGTCGAGCGTCCACGAGGTGAACACCCGGCTCAGTGTCAACTCCGGCGGGCCGGTATACCCGAGATGGGTCGCGGCCGCCAGCGGAACACCAGCCATGCCGGCCACGGTACCGCCGGGACATCGCGCCGACTCGGCCGGCCGGTCCCACCGGCTCCCACCTGCCAATTCCTGGCATTTCCGGCATTACCCGACGGCACACCCTGTCGCTGGCCACTAGTGGTCATACCAATTGGGTCACCGAGCCTTTCCGGGAATTGCGCGATGCTTGCCGGTGCCTGAATCTGGGCATACGCGAGTGCAGATAACCGAAAGGACCCGCGAATGTCACGAGTCACCCGAGGCCGCCGCGCGGCGATCGCTGGCACAGCCGCCGTAAGCCTGGTGGCCGCAGGGATCGCCGGCATCACCGCGGCGTCCGCCGCGCAGGCTTCCGGCCGGGACGCGATCCCCGGCACCCATCCCGCCTGGGCACACGCGCCGGCCGGGCACAGCCCGGGGGCCGTCAACAGCGGCACCGTGAACGCGCGGGTGTATCTCGCCGGGCGCGACCCGTCCGGCCTGGCCTCCTATGCGCGCGCGGTCTCCACCCCGGGGAACTCGCTCTACCGCCATTACCTGAGCCCGGCGCAGGTCCAGGCCGACTACGGGCCGAGCGATGCGCAGATCACCGCCCTGACCGCCTGGCTCACCGCGGCGGGGATGCAGGTGACCGGCCAGAGCGATCAGGTCGGTGGATACCTGAGCGTGAGCGGGCCGGTGAGCGCGGCCGGGAGGGCGTTCGGCGTGACGTTCGGCAGCTTCAAGGGCCCGGACGGGCGGATGGACCGCGCGCCGGAGCAGAACGCCAACGCGCCGGCCGCCGTGGCCGGGTCGGTACTGGCGGTCAGCGGGCTGGACACCGCCTCGCACCAGATGAAGCCAAAGGACACGCTGCCGCCGCCCGGCCCGAACTACTGGGTGGCGCCACCGGCCGGCAACTATTACGACCAGCTCACCGCGACCGGTGAACCGACCGCGTACGGCCAGCACCAGCCGTGGAACGTGCGCGGGTACACGCCGAGCCAGATCCGCTCCGCCTACGGCGTCAACCGCTCGGGGATGACCGGCGCCGGCCAGACCGTCGCCATCGTGGACGCGTACGCGTCCCCCACGATGCTCTCCGACGCGAACACCTACGCCCGCGACACCGGCGACAAGCCGTTCCGGCACGGGCAGTACCAGCAGTACCTGGCGAGCACCTTCACCGGCACCGCCGCCAACCAGTGCGACGCGCCCAGCTGGTACACCGAGCAGACACTCGACGTCGAGTCGGTGCACGGTCAGGCCCCGGACGCCAACGTCCGCTACGTCGGGGCCGCGAGCTGCAGCGACGCTGACCTCTTGAACTCCGTCGCCTACGTCGTCGACAATCACCTGGCGAGCATCGTGAGCGACTCGTGGGGCGTGCCCGACGACGCTGCGACGATGAGCAGCGCCTACGACGAGGTCTTCCAGGCGGGCGCCGCCGAGGGCATCGGGTTCTTCTTCTCCTCCGGTGACAGCGGATACGAGTCGCCGCAGGAGGACCCCGGATCGGACAAGGTCCAGGTGGACTACCCGGCGTCCAGCCCATGGGTGACATCCGTCGGCGGGACCAGCCTGGCCATAGGCAGCCGCAGCAACTACGAGTTCGAGACCTCCTGGGGCACTCTGGTGGACCCGCTGAAGCCGAACGGCAAGTCCTGGTCCTACCCCCCGCCTGGGAAGTACCCGGCCGGTTACGACAGCTCCAGCGGCGGCGGCGTCAGCACCCGCTACCAGCAGCCCTCCTACCAGGCCGGCGTGGTCCCAGCCTCGCTGTCCGAGCACCTGCCGGACGGGACCACCAGCGTCACGCCGATGCGGGTGGAGCCGGACGTGTCGGCCCTGGCCGACCCGGCCACCGGCATGCTCCTCGGGCAGACCACGCTCCAGCCGGACGGCAAGACCTACGCGTTCTCGCTCAGCCGGCTCGGGGGCACCAGCCTGGCGAGCCCGACGTTCGCCGGAATCGAGGCCGACGCGCAGCAGGCCGCCGGATCGCCGGTCGGCTTCGCCAACCCGGCGATCTACGCGCGCTACGGCACCAGCGCGTTCCGCGACGTGACCGACACCCCGTTCGGTCCCGGAAAGCACCTGGCCCAGGTCCGTAACAACTACACCAACCCGTACACCAAGGCAGGGCCGATCCTGACCTACCTGCGCACCCTCGGTATCGACGGCGAGGGAGCGGCGGCGCTGCCCGCGGTCAAGGGATACGACGACTCCACCGGGGTCGGCTCACCCCAGAACTACATCGCGTCCTTCAAGGGCTAGCAGGCAAGCGAAAGGGTCCCGCCGCCGGGAGGCGGCGGGACCCTTTCGATGCGTCTTACGACAGGTGCGGGCGGATGTCGCCGACGGCCTCGTCGCCGTAGGTTGCGGCGAACCGGCGCAGCAACGCGTCGCGGTCAAGCTCGTAGTCCTGCGGCCCGACCGCCTCCAGCGCGTGCACCGCGACCGCGTTGCCGAACTGCGCGGAGCGCTCCAGCGGCAGCCCCCAGGCGATCCCCGCCAGGAACCCACCCCGGAAGGCATCCCCGGCGCCGGTCGGGTCGCCGACCGAGCCCGCGGCCACCGCCGGAACGTGCAGCGACGGGTCGCCCTTGCGGTCGATCCGCACGCCCTTCTCCCCCAGCGTGGTGATCCGGGTCCCGACCCGGTCCAGGACGTCCGCATCGGTCCAGCCGGTCTTCTCCTCCGCCAGCGCCTTCTCGTACTCGTTGCCGATCAGGTAGGTGGCGCCCTCGAACAGCTCACGGATCTGCGGCCCATCCATCCGCGCGCACTGCTGCGAGGGATCGGCGATGAAGGCAATCCCGAGGTCGCGGGCCTCGGCGGTGTGCTTCAGCATCGCCTCGGGGTCGTCGGCTCCGAGGATGACGAGGTCGAGGCCGCCGACCTGCTTCGCGATCTCCCCGATGCTGATCTCCCGGGCCTCGCTCATCGCGCCGGGGTAAAACGACGCGATCTGGTTCTGGGCGGCGTCGGTGGTGACCGTGAACCGGGCGGTCTTGCTCTCCGCCGACAGGTGCACGTGGTCGGTGACCACCCCGTGCTTACCGAGCCAGGACCGGTACTCGTCGAAGTCGGTGCCGGCCGCGCCGAGGAGCAGCGGGCGCAGCCCGAGGATGCCGAGCCCGTAGGCGATGTTGGCGGCAGCGCCGCCCCACCGGATCTCCAGACCGTCCACCAGGAAGGACAGCGAGATCTGCTCGAGCTGCCCGGCAACGAGCTGGTCGGAGAACTTCCCCGGGAACGTCATCAGGTTGTCGGTCGCGATCGACCCGGTTACGGCGATACGCACGGCGTGCTCCTTGCTGGCTGGGGGATCCGGACAGGACCCGAGCGAAGCATCGGATTACGCCTCAGCTCACGGCCGTGCCCTCACAACGCCCGGCAAGGCTACCGCCTTACCGGCCGGCCCGCCGCCGCAGGCAACTGCCCGGGCGGCGGCCGCAACCGGGAAATCAGTGGAACGAGTCGCCGCAGGCGCAGGAACCCGTCGCGTTCGGGTTGTCGATGGTGAAGCCCTGCTTCTCGATCGTGTCGACGAAGTCGATCTTCGCGCCGATCAGGTACGGAGCGCTCATCCGGTCGGTGACGACCTCAACGCCGCCGAACCCCCGTGCCACGTCGCCGTCCAGCGCCCGCTCGTCGAAGTAGAGCTGGTAGCGCAGCCCGGAGCAGCCGCCGGGCTGAACGGCGACACGCAGCCGCAGGTCATCGCGGCCCTCTTGGTCGATGAGCGTCTTCACCTTGGCCGCCGCGGCGTCGGTGAGGATGACGCCCTGCTGTGTGCTCTCGGTGGTTTCACCCTGAACCGTCATGTCTCGCTGGCTCCCGCCTCATACGTCGGCTGCGTCACATCAAACATCGCACTCACGATGTGTGCTTTCTCTGGTCAACGATAGGCGCTGCCAGAGCATTCCTCGACCCTGGCCGGCCTGTTGCCGCTCGGGGGCGCCTGCTCACCGGCGCGCACGACCACGTAAGATGAAGTATCGTCATCCCGACGATAAGCCTCCAGGGGACCCGAGACCGAGGGGATGACATGACGACAGCAGCCGGTACACCGTTGACACTGCTCCCCCTGGGCGCGGGAGCGGACCCCGGCAGCGAGCGCGGCGTGGAATGCCCGGGTGCCCTCCCGCCGGCCTCCGACCCCTCGCTGGTCGCCCGGGCGGCCGCCGCCAAGGACGCGCTGGGCAGCAGCCTGTTCGTGCTCGGCCACCACTACCAGCGGGACGAGGTCATCCAGTTCGCCGACACCACCGGCGACTCGTTCAAGCTCGCCCGCGAGGCCGCGGCCCGGCCGGACGCGCGGTACGTGGTGTTCTGCGGGGTCCATTTCATGGCCGAGTCCGCCGACATCCTGACCGGCGATCACCAGCAGGTGGTGCTGCCCGACCTGGCGGCCGGCTGCTCGATGGCGGACATGGCGAGCTACGACCAGGTCGAGGAGTGCTGGGAGGTTCTCGAGGACGCCGGGATCGCCGACCAGGTGGTGCCGGTGACCTACATGAACTCCTCCGCCGCGATCAAGGCGTTCGTCGGCCGGCACGGTGGCACGGTGTGCACGTCGTCCAACGCCAAGCGGGCGCTGGAGTGGGCGCTGGACAAGGGCCGCAAGGTGCTGTTCCTTCCCGATCAGCACCTGGGCCGCAACACCGCGGTGCTGGAGATGGGGATGAGCCTGTCCGACTGCGTCGTGTACAACCCGCACCGGCCCGATGGCGGCCTGACCACCGCAGGCCTGCGAGCTGCGACGATGATCCTCTGGCGCGGTCACTGCTCCGTCCACGGCCGGTTCGCGGCGCAGTGCGTGGACGAGGTCCGGGAACGCATCCCGGGGGTGAACGTCATCGTCCACCCGGAGTGCCAGCACGACGTGGTGACCCGCGCCGACCTGATCGGCTCCACCGAGCGGATCATCGCCACCATCGAGCAGGCACCGGCCGGCTCATCCTGGGCGGTGGGCACCGAGCTGAACCTGGTTCAGCGCCTGGCCGCGCAGAACCCGGACAAGACGGTCGTGTTCCTGGACCGCACGGTGTGCTTCTGCTCGACGATGAACCGGATCGATCTGCCGCACCTGGTGTGGGCGCTGGAATCGCTGGCCGATGGCACGGTGGTGAACCGGATCCGGGTGGAGGAAGAGACCGCGCGATACGCCCGCGCCGCCCTCGACCAGATGCTGGCCCTGCCCTAATCGAAGCGCGGTGGCCGCTTCTCCCGCAGCGCCGCGACGCCCTCGACGACGTCCGGGCCGAGGAAGCCCAGCATTTCGTAGGCCGCTGACTGGTCGAAGATCGGCCCGGCGGTCTTCAGCCAGTTGCCGAGCGCGCGCTTGGTCCACCGGATCGCCAGCTGGGATCCGGTCGCCAGGGCGTCGGCGACCCGCATCGCCTCGTCGAGCACCTGGTCACGCGGCAGCGCCTTGCTCACCATGCCGATACGCTCCGCCTCCGCGCCGGACAGCATCTCCCCGGTGAGCAGGTAGTAGCGGGCCTTCGCCATCCCCGCGAGCAGCGGCCAGATGAGCGCGGCGTGGTCCCCGGCGGCCACGCCGAGTTTGACGTGACCGTCCCCGAGCCTCGCGTCCTCCGCGCAGACCGAGATATCGGCGAGCAGCGCCACGACCAGGCCGGCGCCCACCGCGACGCCGTTAATCGCGGAGACCACCGGCTTCTCGCAGTTGATGATGTTGTAGACGAGATCGCTCATCTCCGACAGCATGTGCGCGACGCGGGCGTGGTCGCCGGACATCCGTTCGACCATCGCCAGGTCCCCGCCCGCGGAGAACGCCTTTCCGGCCCCGGTTACCACCGCGACCCTGGTCTCCGGGTCGGCCGACACCGCCGGCCACACCCGGGCCAGTTCGGTGTGCATCTCCTCGTCGGCCGCGTTGTACTTCTCCGGCCGGTTCAAGGTGATCAGCAGGACTCCGTGGTCCCGCCGCTCGAACGAGAGCTGCTGAAATCCGGCGAGGCTCATTCCTGGTTGCTCCTGCTCCGTCGTTCGGCCGGGTGGTTCAGCCCGCCATCGTCAGGCCGCCGCTGACGCTGAGGACCTGGCCGGTGATGAAGGTGGCGTCATCGGATGCGAAGAATGCCACCGCGTCCGCGATCTCGTCTGGCCTCGCCAGCCGCCGGAACGGGATCGCCTTGATGAGCGCCTCTTTCAGCTTCTCCGGCTGCGCGGCGAACAGCGGGGTATCGGTCGGTCCGGGGCAGACGCAGTTGATGTTGATCTGGTAGCGCGCCATCTCCCGCGCCAGCGACTTCGTCAGCGCGATCACGCCGCCCTTGGCGCCGGCGTAGATCGTCTCCCCTGCGCTTCCCACCCGGCCCGCGTCGCTGGCGATGTTGACGACCTTCCCGCCAGTCCCCGCTTCCGCCATGGCGGGCAGGAACGCGCGGCACATGTGCACCGGACCGAGATAGTTGATGTCGACCACCTGCCGGGCGAACTCTGGCGAGGCCTCCAGGAACGGGCTGGTGCGGTCCCAGCCTGCCGCGTTGACCAGGACGCGCGGCGCGCCGAACCCTCCTGCCACCCAGCGGCGCAGGGCGTCTACCGACGCCGGGTCTGCCACATCGGCGTGCCGGGCGGTGATGAGGTCGCGATTCTCACGCTCGGTCGCCGTGGCGCTGCCGGAGTCGACGTCCACCGCGATCACCCGGCTGCCCGCCTTCGCGAGCCGGAGCGCGATGGCACGGCCGATGCCCGATCCCGCTCCGGTGACCACCGCGACGCTCCCGGTCGGCTGCGGCCCTCCGGCGCCGGTCACAGGCCAGGGGCACCCCAGACCGCGAACCAGCGGCTGAGGTCCTGTTCAATCGCGAGCTCTCCGTCAAGGGCACCGCGTGCCTGCAGCTCCAGTGCGCTGTCGCGCTTCTCCCCTGGCTGCGGCGCGAACGGGTAGAAGGTTCCCCGCTTGTAGAGGTAAACGACGGCCAGCCGACGCTGCTGCGGGTCACGGAACGCGACCAGCGAGCACAGCAGCGACGGGCCGAACCCGTTGTCCGCGAGCGTCGAGTTGACCGCGTGCACGTCGGTGACGAGCGCATCCAGCTGGTCGGCCGGCTGGCGGATCACCATCCAGGTGAACCCGTAGCTGTCGGTGGTGACCTCCAGCGGCGCCGTCTTCGCGGCATCGGCGTCCAGCAGTTGCCGGATCTCGGCCTCCATGTCGCTGAACGCCCGGCCCTCCGAGGAGCGGAAGCACACCGAGCCCACGCCAGTGGGGGTGAACGACGTGGCGGCTTCGAGCGTTATCGCCGCCGAGGGCAGCTGGAACAGGCGGTTCAGGTCCGGGGCGACCGGCTTGGTCCGGCCCAGCAGGACATCCATGAACCCCACGCGGTACCTCCGCCTCTCGTGAACCGTTCCGGCCGCAACGCTATCCCGGGATCAGGCCGCCTCCGGCGAGCAGCTCCCTGACCTCGTCGATCGTCGCACCGGCACGGGGCACGATCAGGTCCGACGACTGGAGGGCGTCGGCGGGCAGCGGCTTGCCAGCGGCACGGACCCGGTCCTGCAGCGAACTAAGCGCCGCGTGAAATGCCTGCTCGTCGTCCCGTTCGACGGCGGAATCGAGGTGCTCGTCGAGGCTGTTCAGCTCGGCGGCCGCCTCGTCATCCACGCTGAACTGGCCCTCGCCCATGATCCGGACGATCACGGGCCCTCCCCGGCCGGGTTCTGCGGCTCAGACCCGGACGGCGCCTGCGGACCGGCCTGCTGCGCCGCGGATGACGGAGCGGGATGCTGCGCCCCCGGCTGCTGCGACCCGTCTGGCTGTGACTGGCTGGCCGCGGCCGCCGTGCCCGTGGCGGATTCCTCTCCGCCCTCGATCTCGCGGGGTGCCTCGCCGGAGCCAAGTTCACCCTTGAGCTTCGCCAGCTCGAGCTCGACATCGGACGAGCTGCCCATCCGGTCCAGCTCGGCCTGGATGTCGTCGCGCGGCGGGCCGGCGACGTCGTCGAGGGCGCCGGACGCGAGAAGCTCGTCGATCGCGCCAGCGCGTGCCTGCATCTGAGCTGTCTTGTCCTCGGCGCGCTGCACAGCCATCCCGACATCGCCCATCTCCTCGGAGATGCCGGAGAACGCCTCACCGATCCGGGTCTGGGCCTCGGCGGCCGTGTAGGTCGCCTTGATGGTCTCCTTCTGGGCGCGGAAGGACTCCACCTTGGCCTGCAGGCCCTGCGACGCGCGGGTCAGCTTCTCTTCCTCGCCCTGCAGCGAGGCGTACTGCTGCTGCAGCCCGTCGATCTGCCCCTGCACCGAGGACTTCCGGGTCAGCGCCTCCCGAGCCAGGTCCTCCCGGCCGACGGCGAGCGCGTCGCGGGCCTGCTTGTCGAGCGTCTTCTGCCGGCCCTGCAGCTGGTTCATCTGCAGCTCGATGCGCTTGCGGGAGGTAGCGACGTCGGCCACACCTCGTCGCACCTTGGTCAGCAGCTCGAGCTGCCGCTGGTAGGAGTAGTCAAGGGTCTCGCGAGGATCTTCCATCCGGTCCAGGGCCTTGTTGGCCTTGGACTTGAAGATCATCGACACTCGCTTCATCACGCCCATGCGCGTGGCCGTCCCCTTCGTGCTGTCGGCGGGCCACACCGCCCGCCCGCTGGTCCTGCGACATCGCCGGTGGACTCCAGATTATCCGCCCTCGCCTGGCGCCCCGCCAGGCTGGGCGGCGGCACCCACCGGCCGGTCGCATTCCACCCTACGCGTTGACGGATATGACAGTCACCAGGTTCCGAGGGCGGCCCAAAGCGAGCATCGCAGGCGGCATGGCCGCCGAGGAGCGGAACGGAGGGCCGCCCGGGAAGGCACCGCCGAGGGCGGCCGACAGCGAGATCACCGCCGGCGAGGAGCGCAGCGAGGCGGGCCCGGAAAGCTGCACCGGGGGCCGCTCAAAGCGGGCATCGGAGCCCGCTCGGCCGGCCCGGAGGGGGCCCGGAAAGCACCGCCGGGCCGGTAGGCTACCGGTGTGTTCCGACTCCCCACAGGTATGTTCCGCCGCCGCGGCACCAGCGCCGCGGACGGTGACGCCCCGACGGGGGACAACGCCGACCAGAACGGCTCACGGGGACGCAGCGCCGCCGTTACGGAAGCAAAAGGGCGGCCGACTCCGAAGAGGAGCGAGTCCGAGCGCCGCCGGCGGCAGCCGATCACCGCCCCGACCGACCGCCGGTCCGCGTACAAGCAGCAACGCGCCCGGCAGCGCACGGAACGGGCCCGGACGTCCCAGGCCCAGGCGCGCGGGGACCAGTCGGCGCTGCCACCGCGGGACCGGGGGCCGATCCGCGGCCTCGCCCGCGATTACGTGGACTCACGGCGGACCATCAGCGAGTACTACATGTACTCGGTGATCGTGCTGCTGGTCCTGCTGCTGATCCCGTTGACCGTCACCCGCGTGCTGGTCTACCCGCTCATCCTGATCACCCTGGCGTCGATCCTGATCGAGGGGTTCCTCATCAGCCGCCGGCTGAAGAAGATCGCCGCTGAACGCTACCCGGACGAGAGCCTGCGCGGCATCGGGATGTACGCGGCGATGCGCGCGATGCAGATCCGCCGGTTCCGGGTGCCGAGGCCGAGGCTCAAGCCCGGCGACACCGTCTGACACGTTCCGGCACCTTCTGACACCTTCTGACAGCGTGGTCCGCGCGCTTTATGGTCGTCAGCATGGAGTACCGGCATCTGGGCCGAAGCGGCCTGAAGGTCAGCGAGATCGCGTACGGCAACTGGATCACCCACGGCTCGCAGGTCGAGGAGGATGCCGCGCGCGCGTGCGTGCAGGCCGCGCTGGACGAGGGCATCACCACGTTCGACACCGCCGACGTCTACGCGGGAACCCGTGCCGAAGCGGTGCTCGGCCGGGTGCTGGAGCCCGTCCGGCGGGAGTCGGTCGAGATCTGCACCAAGGTGTTCTGGCCCACCGGCGACCGGCCCAACGACCGCGGCCTTTCCCGCAAGCACATCCTGGAGTCGGCCAACGCCTCGCTGCGGCGGCTGCGCACCGACTACATCGACCTGTACCAGGCACACCGGTTCGACTATGAGACGCCGGTGGAGGAAACCCTCCGCGCCTTCGACGACCTCGTCCGCCAGGGCAAGGTGCTCTACGTCGGGGTTTCCGAATGGCGCGCGGACCAGATCGCTGAGGCGCTGCGGATCGCGGACCGGATGGGCTTCGACCGGATCGTGTCGAACCAGCCGCAGTACAACATGCTCTGGCGGGTGATCGAGCCGGAGGTGGTGCCCCTGTGCGAGAAGGAGGGCGTCGGGCAGATCGTCTTCTCGCCGATCGCTCAGGGCACCCTGACCGGCAAGTACCAGCCCGGCGCCGCGCCGCCGGAGGGGTCCCGCGCCACCGACCGGGAAGGCTCCGGCTTCATCAGCCGCTGGCTCAGGGACGACGTGCTCAGCCGCGTGCAGCAGCTGAATCAGGTTGCCTCAGACGCCGGCTTGTCGATGGCCCAGCTGGCGGTCGCCTGGACGCTGCAGAATCCGGGCGTGTCGGCGGCGATCGTCGGCGCATCCCGGCCCGATCAGGTCCGGCACAACGCCGCCGCCTCCGGGGTCCGGCTGAGCGACCAGGTGCTGCACCGGATCGATGACATCCTGGGACCGGTCATCGAGCGTGACCCGGCCCAGACCAAGAGCCCGCCGCAGCGCCCGTGAGGTCAGTCGCCCGGGGATCACGCGGCCGGGGATGTGCCGGCCGGGGATGTGCCGGCCGGGGATCAGCCAGCCGGGGATCAGCCAGCCGGGGATCAGTCGGCCGGATGGAGGCTCATCGGGCCGTACTCGACCCGGCCGTCCTCCATCAGGCTCACCTGATCCGCTCCGGCCTCCAGCAGCATCCGCCAGCACTCGCCGAGCCAGCTTTCCGCATCGGCCTGGCTGATGAATGTCTCCTGTGGCAGGCCGCGGCTGGAAAGTACCGTGCCGTCAGCCTTCTCGTACCGCCAGGTCCACGTCACGCTGACAAAATACTCCGTCACCCGGTCCCACCCGGAACATGGATATCAGGCTGACCGGGACCGGCGGGCCGGCCGGCTGGCCCGAGGAAGGCTGCGGCTGCGCCGCCTGTGCCCGGGCGCGCCGGCGCGGGGCCCGGCGCCGGCCGACCGGCGTTGTGCTCGATGGATCGGTGCGGCTGCCCGCGGGGGCGGCCGATCCCCCGGCGGGTGGCGGTTACCGGATCGACCGGATCCCCGGCGGCCTGGACGTCACCGCGCCGGACGGCGGCCGGCTGCTGCTGGCCGATGGCCCGGCAGCCCCGCCGCAGCCCTCCGCAGGCGCCCGGCCGTACCACGTCGCGCTGCTCGATCTGGCCGGCGATCCGGCGCAGCTCGGGCTGCTGCGGCGGCGCGGCCTGGTAACGGACGAGACGATCGTGGCGCCGGTGCACATCGGTCACCAGGTGCGCTCGGAGGAAGAGCTGACGCGGCGGTGCGCCCTATGGGGGGCGGAGATCCTCAGCGACGGCAGCCACGTCACCGCGGTACCCGACGGCGCCGCGCGAGCCCCGGCCGGCGCCGGGGAATCCACCGCGCCGGCGTCCCCGGTGAGTGAGCACTTGCCCACCACCGCGGCCGGGCCCGGCGAACCGTGGCGGGTGCTGCTGCTCGGCGGCGCCCGGTCCGGCAAGTCCGCCGAAGCCGAACTACGGCTTGCCGCCGAACCGGAGGTGACGTACGTGGCGACCGGGCCCGCCCGGGACAGCGACCCGGACTGGGCCGCCCGGGTGGCGGCACACCGCTCCCGCCGGCCGCGCTGGTGGCGCACCGAGGAGACGCTCGACCTGGCCGGCCAGTTGCGCGCCGCGTCCGGGGCGCTGCTGGTCGACGGGATCGGCACCTGGCTTGCCGGGACGATGGACGACTGCGGCATCTGGGCGGCCCTGGAGGAGGACGGCCGGGCTGCCGCGGACGGCCGGACCGGGTCCGGCGGCCCGGCCGGCCCCGGCAGCGTGCCCGGCCCCGGCAGCGCGCCCGGCTCTGCGGGCGCCGCTGCCTCCGATCAGCTCGCCGCGCGCGTCGCCGATCTTCTCGCCGCCTGGCGGAACACCCGGGCGCACGTCGTGGCGGTCAGCGACGAGGCCGGGTCCGGCGTCATCCCGCCGACCGCAAGCGGCCGGATGTTCCGGGACGAACTGGGCCGGCTCAATCAGCTTCTTGCGGCCAATTGCGACGAGGTAGCGCTCATCGTGGCGGGGCGCGCCGTGCCGCTGCCGGCCTTATCGCCGCTGCGGACCCGGACCGCCCGGCAGCGCCGGGTCCGGCATCCGCGCAGTTCAGCCCAGGTGCGAAGATCGCCACACGCGCCGCTCGCCTCCGACTTGAGCCGCCGGTGCGATGCGATACTTGGTGGACAGTAGATCGCTACCCTGCGCGCCGCCCGTGCCCGGTCAGGCGTCCTCCCACCGGGAGGACGGGAACCTGTTAGGTTCTATGGCACCAGCGAGAAGCGGCGGAGAGACTGGTGGTCCGGCCCCCAGGCTCCGCCGCCACCCGTTGAAGGCATCCGGATACCAGCCGCACGTAAGGCGTTGATGGGTCTGAGTCGGCACCCCGGGACGAGGTGGTTACGACATGACGCGCGTGGTTGTCATTGGGGACCTGATGACCGATGCGGTCGCCCGCGCCGCGTTCCCGCTGGCCAAGGGCAGCGACACCGCGGCGACGGTGAGCATGCACGGCGGCGGCTCCGGTGCGAACATCGCCGCCTGGATGGCGGTCGAGGGCACCGAGGTCTCGTTCGTCGGCCGCCGCGGCGCGGACATCGCCGGCCGGAACCGGGACATGGAGCTGATGGGATACGGGGTGGACGCCCGGCTGGTGATGGACCCCGAGCGGCCTACCGGCACCTGCGTCGTGATGATCACGCACAAGGGTGACCACACGACGCTGTCCGACCCGGGCGCCAACGCGGCGATGTCACCCGAAGACCTGCCGAAGGACGTGTTCACGCAGGGCGGCCACCTGCACGTCTCGGGGTACACGCTGCTGAACGAGGGATCCCGGCCCGCTGCCTTCGCGGCGATCGAGTTCGCCCGCCGGGCTGGCATGTCCGTCTCGACCGACGCGGCGTCGTTCGCCCCGATCGAGCGGGTGGGCGCCGAGCCGTTCCTCGACTTCTCCAGCGGCAGCACCCTGCTGCTGGCGAACGCGGCAGAGGCCCGGGTGCTGACCGGGCGGGAAGACCCGGCGCAGGCGGCACGCGTCCTCGCCGCGTGGTACCCGCAGGTGGTTGTCAAGCTCGGCCCGGACGGCGCCCTGTTCTACGCCAACGGCCACCCGGAGCCGGTGCACGTGCCCGCCGCGCCGCTGGAGCGGCGGGTGGACGGCACCGGCGCCGGCGATGCGTTCTGCGCCGGCTTCCTGCCGACCTGGCTCGACAAGAAGCCGCCCGGCGAGGCCCTCGCCGCCGGCTGCCGCCTCGCCGCCCGGGCATTCGGGCAGGTCGGCGCCAGGCCACCGCTGTAGGAGGCGCTCCAGGCGGGCCCGGCGGCCCGGCGGACGGGCGCCACGCGGGAGCCGTTCTGCTTATCCAGCGGCCCGGACCGCCAGAATGGCTGCATGGCCCGACGCAGCAGAAGCACCACCCCCCAGCCGCCGGAACCGGAAGACTTCGAGGAGCACATCACCGACATCGACGTGTCGGACGAGATGCGCACCAGCTACCTCGAGTACGCGTACTCCGTCATCTACCAGCGGGCGGTGCCCGACGCGCGTGACGGCCTGAAGCCGGTGCAGCGCCGGATCCTCTACCAGATGAACGAGATGGGGCTGCGCCCCGACCGTGGCTACGTCAAATGCGCCAGGGTCGTCGGCGAGGTGATGGGGCGGCTGCACCCGCACGGCGACAGCGCGATCTACGATGCGCTGGTCCGGATGGCCCAGTCCTGGGCGATGCGGCTGCCGCTGGTGGACGGGCACGGCAACTTCGGCTCGCTCGGCGGCGACGACGCGCCCGCGGCGATGCGCTATACCGAGGCGCGGCTTGCCCCGCCGGCGATGGAGATGGTGGCCTCGATCGGCGAGGACACCGTTGATTTCATCCCCAATTACGACGGCCAGGAGCAGCAGCCCGACGTGCTGCCCGCCGCGTTCCCCAACCTGCTGGTCAACGGCGCCTCGGGGATCGCCGTCGGGATGGCGACCAACATGGCGCCGCACAACCTCGGCGAGGTCATCGCCGCGGCGCGGCACCTGATCAGCCACCCGGACGCGACGCTCGCGGACCTGATGCGGTTCGTGCCCGGGCCCGACCTGCCGACCGGCGGCAAGATCGTCGGGCTCGGAGGGATACGGGACGCCTACGCGACCGGGCGCGGGTCGTTCCGGACCCGGGCGACGACGCGGATCGAGAAGGTGAACACGCGGCGGACCGGGATCGTGATCACCGAGCTGCCCTACGGCGTCGGGCCGGAACGGGTGATCAGCCGGATCAAGGCCCTGGTGCAGGCGAAGAAGCTGGCCGGGATCTCCGACCTGAAGGACCTCACCGACCGGCAGAGCGGCCTGCGGCTGGTGATCGAGATCCGGTCCGGCTTCAACCCCGACGCGGTGCTCGCGGAGCTGTACCGGCTCACCCCGATGGAGGAAACCTTCGGGATCAACAACGTCGCGCTGGTGGACGGCCGGCCGCAGGTGCTCGGCCTGCGGGAGCTGCTGCAGGTCTACGTCGATCACCGCATCGACGTGGTGCGGCGCCGGTCCAGCTACCGGCGGCGCAAGCGCGAGGAGCGGCTGCACCTGGTAGACGGCCTGGTCATCGCGCTTCTCAACATCGACGAGGTGATCCAGGTCATCCGCTCCAGCGATGACGCCGCCGCGGCCAGGGAACGCCTGCAGGCGGTCTTCGACCTGTCCGAGATACAGGCGCAGTACATCCTGGACACGCCGCTGCGCCGGCTGACCCGGTTTGACCGGATCGAGCTCGAGCGGGAGCGGGAGACGCTGCAGCAGGAGATCGCCGAGCTGACCGCGATCCTCGACTCCGACGAGAGGCTCCGGGCGCTGGTCTCCGACGAGCTGAAGGAGATCGCGTCGAGGTTCGGGACGCCGCGCCGGACGGTCCTGCTCGAGGACTCGGGCGCGGCGCGGGCCGCGGCGGGGCCGCTGGAGGTCGGCGACGATCCCTGCACGGTGCTGCTGTCGGCGACCGGCCTGCTCGCCCGCACCCCAGCGCTGGCAGAACGGCCCGGGCGTGGCTTGCCGGACGGCGGCGACGGCACCGGTGACCCCGGCACCCACGCCGGCGGTGACCACGGCGGCGGTGACCACGGCGGCGCCGACGGTGGCGCAGACGGTGGCGACCCCGGCTCCGACGACGGCGGGCGCCGCCGGGACGGCGGCGGCCCGGACGGGGCTAGCAGGGGCCCGGCAGACGGGCGCTGGGAACGCTCGGCGCACGACGCGATCGCCTCCACCGCGGCGTCGACGGCCCGCGGATACGCCGGCCTGGTCACCTCCGCGGGCCGGGTGATCCGGCTCAGCGTGCTGGAGGTCCCCGCGCTGCCGCCGACCGCCCGACCGGCCGGGCTGGCCGGCGGGGCGCCGCTGTCCGAATTCGTCTCCCTGCGCGACGGCGAGACGGCCATCGGGCTGTGCTCGCTGGATCCGGACGGGCCGCCGCTGACCATCGGGACCGCCCAGGGGATGGTCAAACGGGTGGTGCCGGAGTATCCGCAGGCGAGAGACGACTTCGAGGTGATCTCGCTGCGCGACGGGGACCGGGTTGCCGGTGCCGCCCAGCCCGCGTCGGACGACGCCGATCTCGTCTTCGTGACCAGCGACGGGCAACTGCTGCGGTTCAAGGCCGCCACGGTGCGGCCACAGGGCCGGGCGGCCGGCGGGATGGCCGGGATCCGGCTCGCCGCCGGCGCGCGGGTGATCTGGTTCGGCGCGGTGACGCCGGGCCGCGCCACCGGCGCCGGGGCCCCGGGCGCCGGGCCGGGCGGGGCCGCCGACGCCACCGGCCCCGTGGTGGTCACCGTCGCCGGCAGCGCTGCGGAGCTGCCCGGAACCGGAGCCGGCGGGGTGAAGGTCACCCCGTACGCGGAGTTCCCCGCAAAGGGCCGCGGCACCGGCGGCGTGCGCTGCCATCGCTTCCTGCGCGGCGAGGACGCGCTGCTGCTCGCGTGGGCCGGGGATTTCCCGCCGCTCGGCGCGACGGCGGCCGGCACGCCGGTCGATCTGCCCGGGCCGTTCGGCAGGCGGGACGGATCGGGTGTCGGGCTCGCGGACCCACTCGCGATGATCGGCGCCACGTTCACCGCCGAGATCTGACGTCCGCTACCTCTGGCGCGCCGCCACGGCGCTTACCGCTGCCGCGCGGCCACGGCGCTTACCGCTGGCCCGCGGCCACCGCGCCTACCGCTGGCGCGCGGCCACGGCGCCGTGGGTGATGGCCCGCCACTCGTCGCTGAGCATCGCGTACACGAACTCGTCGCCCCACTCGCCCTTGAAGATCTCGTTCTGGACGAAATGCGCTTCACGGCGCATCCCGAGCCGTTCCATCAGCCGTGCCGAGGGATGGTTCCTCGCGTCGCACCGGGCGATGATCCGGTGCAGCCCGAGATCGTCGAACCCCAGGGCGAGGACGGCCTGCGCCGCTTCGGTCGCCAGGCCCCGGCCGTGGAAGCCGGGGTGGAACACGAACCCGATCTCGCCCTGCCGGTGCTCGCGGCTGAGCCACTCCAGCTTGACGTCGCCGATTACCCGGCCGGCGTCGCGGTAGACCACGGCGAGCACCAGGCTCTGTCCCTCGGCGGGAATCGGCCGCTGCCGGACCCTCCGGTCCAGCGCGTCCGCCACCTCGGAACGGCTTCTGGCGTCCCAGAGCAGGTAGCGGGCGACGTCGGGGCGCGACTGGTATGCGAAGACGTCATCGAGATCGCCCGAGCGAAACGGCCTCAGGTTGAGGCGCTCGGTACGGATCGGGTAGCCGGGCTGGAACACGCCGCCCAGCATAGGAGCGCGCCCTCGTCTCTGCCGCCACCGGCGGTATCTGCGCAGCACGCCCGGATGTCAGGTATCGATGCGGGCGGGGTCGAGCTCCGCGGCGCCCCCGACGATGAGCTCTCGCCGCGGCGAAACCTCGTTGCCCATCAGCAGTTCGAACATGCCGGCCGCGGCCTCGGCGTCGTCCACCCGGATCCGGCGCAGCGTGCGCCGGCGCGGGTCCATCGTGGTCTCGGCCAGCTGGCCGGCGTCCATCTCGCCGAGGCCCTTGTATCGCTGCACCGGCTCCCGCCAGCGCTGGTTCTTGCGCTCCAGCTCCAGCAGGGTCCGGTTCAGCTCCGCGTCGGAGTAGGTGTAGCGGTACTTCTGCTCGGCCTTGCGCTGGCCGGTGAGCTCGATCCGGTGCAGCGGCGGTACCGCGGCGAAGACCCGGCCCGCGTCCAGCAACGGCCGGAGGTACCGGTGGAACAGTGTGAGCAGCAGGGTCCGGATGTGAGCGCCGTCCACGTCCGCGTCCGCCATGAAGATGACCCGCTGGTACCGGGCGGCGTCCAGGTCGAAGGACCGGCCCGAGCCGGCGCCGATGACCTGGATGATCGCCGCGCACTCCGCGTTCTTCAGCATGTCGGACAGCGACGCCTTCTGCACGTTGAGGATCTTGCCGCGGATCGGCAGCAGCGCCTGGAACTCGGAATTACGGGCGAGCTTCGCGGTTCCCAGCGCCGAGTCGCCCTCCACGATGAACAGCTCGCTGCGGTCGTCCACGGTGCGGCAGTCCACCAGCTTCGCGGGCAGCGCGGAGCTGGCCAGCGCGCTCTTGCGCCGCTGGTTCTCGCGATGCTCACGTGCCGAGATCCGCGCCTTGGCCGCCGAGACAACCTTCTCCAGCACCGCCTTGCCCTGCTGGCGCTGGCCCCGCTTCGGCTCGGTGAAGAACGCGCGCAGCTCGCGGCCGACGACCTGGGCGACGATCCGGGACGCGGCCGGGGTGCCGAGCACCTCCTTGGTCTGCCCCTCGAACTGCGGCTCGGGCAGCCGGACCGACACCACGGCGGTCAGCCCCTCCAGCACGTCCTCCTTGGCCACCGGCTCGTCGCCGTTGCGCAGCAGCCGGGTGGAGCGCAGTTGATCGTTCAGGGTGCGCACCATCGCCCGTTCGAACCCGGCCACGTGGGTGCCGCCCTTGGGGGTCGCGATCACGTTGACGAACGACCGGCCGATCGTCTCGTACCCCGTCCCCCACCGCAGCGCCACGTCCACGTGCAGCTCACGCTCCACGTCGGACGGCGTCATGTGGCCCTGCTCGTCGAGCACCGGGATCGTCTCGGTGAACGTGCCGGAACCCGACAGCCGCAGCACGTCGGTCACCGGCTCATCCGGCGCCAGGTGCGAGCAGAACTCGCTGATGCCGCCGTCGTAGCGGAATTCCTCAACCGCTTGGTCTCGCTTGTCCTGTACTGACACGGTCAGCCCGGGTACCAGGTAGGCGGTCTGGCGGGCCCGCTCGGCCAGCGCGGCGAAGCTGATCTGCGCGCCGCTCACGAACACCTGGGAGTCGGGCCAGAACCGGATCCGGGTACCGGTGACCCGCTTGGCGACCCGGCGCGTCTGCCGCAGCCCGGACCGCTTGGTGAACTTGTCCTGCGGCCCCGGCCCGGCGAACTCGCCGGGAGCCCCGCGCCGGAAGCTGGCCTGATGCGTGTGGCCGGCCCGGTCGACCTCGACATCCAGGCGCTCCGCGAGGGCGTTGACGACCGACGCGCCGACACCGTGCAGCCCGCCGGAGGCCGTGTAGGTGCCGCCACCGAACTTCCCGCCGGCATGCAGCCGCGTCATCACCAGCTCCACGCCCGTCAGGCCGGTCTTCGGCTCCACGTCGACCGGGATGCCGCGCCCGTTGTCGCGCACCTCGGCCGATGAGTCGGCGTGCACCACGACCTCGATGCGGGAGCAATGCCCGGCCAGCGCCTCGTCCACCGCGTTGTCGAAGATCTCCCAGAGGCAGTGCATCAGGCCCCGGCCGTCGGTGGAGCCGATGTACATCCCCGGGCGCTTGCGCACCGCCTCCAGCCCCTCCAGGACCGACAGGTGGTGCGCCATGTATGCGTCGGCACCGGAGGGTTCCCTCGGCGGAAGCGCGGCGGTGGGGGCTGTCACGGCGGTCTCCTGGGTCGTCGGCCGTCAGGTGCGGCGAGTGCCTGACGGAAGGGTAACTGGTCCCGCCGTCAAACCACCTCCAGGCACGCCCGCGCCCGGGATCTCACCCCCGGCGGCGTGGCCTGTGGCCGCCGGCACCGGCGGCGGGTAGATTCGGGCGCTCAGGTAAGCGGTCGCGGCGCGGGTGAACGACCGCGCCGATGGCCGAGTCCAGCGGGTGCGCCGGCGAACGGGGGTTCCAGCAGTGATGCGCATCACCTGTGCGGGACTTTCGCTGTTGGCGTACTCACAGCCAGATTGGGAAGCTGGTTGTCAGGCTAGGTGTTGTGCTGTCCTGAGAGCACATCACGGCTATGGTTCAGCCGGGATGTGGAGCAAGCCAGCCAAGCGAAGGCGAGGAAGGCGAGTTGTCCGGAGCTCTAGCCCCCACCAAGCCGCTAACGGCGATCGACAGATGCGACCGTTGCGGCGCCAAGGCGTATGTCCGCGTCTTGCTCCCGAACTCCGGGGAGCTTCTGTTCTGCGCGCATCACAGTCGGCAGCATGCCGACGCGCTGGCGAAGATCGCAGTGGAAATACAAGATGAGACGGAACGGCTGACGCAGACAGCGGAGTCGACGCAGGAGCGCTGATACCGATAGCGCGTCGTCACCCCGCCGTCCATCCAGGGCGACGGGGTGCATTGACGTCAGGGCCGGTTTACGGCCGGGACAGGACCGCCTGACGGCCGTCAGCACGCAGCCGCGTCAGCGCACAGCCCAGCCCACTCCTCGCGGTGTTGCGGGCGCGCCAGGGCCGCGTTAGCGGCACCCCAGGATCCGCGCCCGGGCCGCAGCCGTCGAGCCGGGCCAGAGCCTTCGCCGTTCGCCAGGCGCGCGGCCTCAGTCGAGGTAGTCGCGCAGGACCTGGGAACGGGACGGGTGGCGCAGCTTCGACATGGTCTTGGACTCGATCTGCCGGATGCGCTCCCGGGTCACGCCATACACCTTGCCGATCTCATCCAGCGTCTTCGGCTGGCCGTCGGTCAGCCCGAACCGCATGGACACCACGCCCGCCTCGCGCTCGGAGAGCGTGTCCAGGACCGAATGCAGCTGCTCCTGAAGCAACGTGAAGCTGACGGCCTCGCCAGGCTGGATCGCCTCGGAGTCCTCGATCAGGTCGCCGAACTCGCTGTCGCCGTCCTCGCCGAGCGGGGTGTGCAGCGAAATCGGCTCGCGGCCGTACTTCTGCACCTCGACGACCTTCTCCGGCGTCATGTCCAGCTCGGCGGCCAGTTCCTCGGGTGTCGGCTCCCGTCCGAGATCCTGCAGCATCTGCCGCTGCACCCGGGCGAGCTTGTTGATGACCTCCACCATGTGCACCGGGATGCGGATCGTCCGCGCCTGGTCCGCCATCGCGCGGGTGATGGCTTGGCGGATCCACCAGGTGGCGTAGGTGGAGAACTTGTATCCCTTGGTGTAGTCGAACTTCTCCACGGCGCGGATCAGGCCCAGGTTGCCCTCCTGGATCAGGTCCAGGAAAAGCATCCCCCGGCCGGTGTAGCGCTTCGCCAGGGAGACCACCAGCCGCAGGTTCGCCTCCAGCAGGTGGTTCTTCGCGCGCCGGCCGTCCTCGGCGATCCATTGCATGTCCAGCAGCTGGCTCGGACTGAGGTCAGCGGCACCGTCGGCGAGCTTCTCCTCGGCGAACAGGCCTGCCTCGATCCGCTTCGCCAGCTCGACCTCCTGCTCGGCGTTGAGCAGGGGGACCTTGCCGATCTGCTTGAGGTAGTCCTTGACCGGGTCGGCCGTGGCGCCCGCGGCCGCGACCTGCGCGGCGGGGAGGTCATCGTCGTCGTCGCCGAAGACGAACGCCTCGTCGTCCGCGTCGCTGGCGGCCGCGGCTGCCGCGGCTTCGGCGCCACCGAGTTCGGCGGCCTCGCGGGTGCCCTCCGCGACGGGGATGTTGCCGCCCACGACCGTGACGGTGACGCCGGGCTTGGCGGCTGGATCCCGTTCGTCGGTGTCGTCGGCGAGTTCGTCGTCGGCGGCATCCGGGGCGGCGCTGTCAGCCTCGGCGTCCTCGGTGTCGGCGCTGTCGGCCGCCAGGTCGTTCAGCTCATCGCCGACCTCGGTCGTTTCCAGGTCACCGATGTCGTCCAGGTCACCGGCGTCCTGCGGGCCGGGCAGGTCGAGGCTGTCGTCGCTGGTGTCAACCGCCTCCAGGTCCGCGGGCTGGTCATCGTCACCGGCGTCCTGCGGCGCCGTCGCCGCGGCCGCGGCCCCTCGCGCACCGCGTGCTCCGCCGGCCTGGCCGTTCCGTCGGCTCTTGCGGGATCTGCCCGGTTTAGCGGCGCTCTCGTTGGCGGGGGCGGCTGCCGTCCCCGCGTCGCCGTTGCCCTCCACCGTGTCGGCCGAGGGCCCAGGTACCTCCCGCACCCGCTGCTGGCGTTTGCTGCCCGCTCGGCGACCGGAACGCCCGCCACGGGTCCCCGCGGGACCGGTGCCGGGTTCCTCAGCGTCGTCGACCAGTGCGACCACCGTTTCGGGCTGCGATTTGGCCGCCGGAACGCTCTTGGCACGTTTCCGCGCCCGGCGCCCCGCAGAGTCGGCAGCGCTGACCACGACGGTCACCCCTTCCTTGCTGAGGTCCCGCAGGATACGCGAGGCCTGCCGGGGGTCCGCGTCTGCTTCCTCGAACGCCTGGCGGACCTCCGCCGGCTCCAGGTAGCCGCGGACTCGGCCACGCTCGATCATCTGCTCAATGGCCGGCGGCCGCGAGCCGGTCGATTCCCCGGCGGCGGTACCGGCGGTACCGCCCTCTGAGGGACGCCTGTCCTCCCGCGGTGGTTCACCCGCGGCCGACGCTGGATTGGTCCCGCCTGCGCGGGTCTGGCTGGAAGGCGACACAGATACCTCTCGTGCGTGCATCGGACGAGACTCAGACCCTTCTCCGCGCACCAGTCAGATTCGGATCACTCAGATAGAGACGTGCCCGGGAATCCACCGGCTTAGCCGGGCAATGGGGCTGCCGCCCTGCGCAAGCGCTGTGCTCGGTCACGTCTTACCTCCGGCTACGTACCCCCGGAACGCCAAGCCGGAGCGGCGGCTGGCGGGCGAGGGTCCCCGAACAGGCTCTTGGACCATGCAAGAAACCACCCTAGGCGGTACTCGCCGATGCCTCGTCCCTTTCGGGTACGTGCAGTACAAGGACGGTGACGTCATCATCTTGCTCATGCCCAGCGAGCATCCGCTGGATCAGGTACTCCAGCAGGCGAGGCGGCTGTGTTACCACAGCAGGCGGGGCCTGCGCGCCCACCCGCACAAGTTCGTCCAGCCCGGAGTCGAGCCCGCGGCTGCGATTTTCCACCAGGCCGTCGGAGTACCAGACGGCGGTGCCGCCGAGGGGCACCCGGAAGGGATTCTGCCGGCGCGGGCTCGCCCAGCCGAGCGGCGTTCCGGCCTCCGCGTCGTCGAGCCTGGCCGGTTCGGCGGGTGACAGCAGCAACGGCGGAAGATGGCCCGCGCTACCGCTCAGGCCCTCCCCGGTGGCCGGATCGAGGACGACGTAGGCGACCGTCGTCACCTGCTCGTCGAGTTCGGTAGCGGCGAACAACCGGTCCAGCCCAGCGAGCACGGCGGCCGGTCGCGGATCGGTCAGCGCCAGCGCACGCAGGGCGTTGCGGACCCGCCCCATCCCGGCCGCGGCGGTGACGCCCTTGCCCATCACGTCCCCGGCCGCGACGGCGAGCCTGCCATCCGGCAGCATGAACGCGTCGTACCAGTCGCCGCCGATCTCCATGTTCCTGGTCACCGGCATGTACCGGGCCTCGAGGAGCACCCCGGGCACCGTCGGCAGCCGGTCCGGCAGCAGGCTGCGCTGCAGGGTCTCGGCGGTGGTGTGCTCCCGCTCGAGCAGCGTGGCGCGCTCCACGGCCAGCGCGCACTGCCCGGCCAGGGCCTCCAGGAAGACCCGTTCTTCCTCGGTGATCCGGCGCGGCCGGGTGAAGGAGAACCGCAGCGCCCCGAGCGGCGCACCGGCCGCGAGCAGCGGCAGGCCCACCCACGCCCGCTCGTCGGTGTGCTGGAGGAACAGGTCGGGGTTCGCCTCACCCTCGAAGTGGTCCCGCAGGCTGCCCGGCGTCTCCAGCAGCACCGCCCGGCGGGTGAGGATCGCCGACGTCATGATGCTCGGCGTGTCGAGCGGGATGTCGTCGCCGTTGGTGGCGACGCCGTCGGCCGGTCCCAGCGAGCCCGGCGGGTCCGGGGCCTCTCCGGGCCGGACGGTGCGCAGCCGGAGCCGTTCCGGGTCCAGGAGGGCGACCGCCGACCGGTCGGCGCCGATCGCCGAACGGCCCACCTCGGTGATCACATCGACGATCTGCTCCACGCTGAGCGCCTCGGCCAGCATCGACGTCGCCTGTTGCAGCCGGGCCGTCCGCAGTGCCGCCGCGGACAGCTGCTCGGTCAGCCGGCCGCGCATCTCCTCGGCTTCGCGCTGGCCGGTGACGTCGGTGTTGGCGCCGACCCACTCGACGATCTTCCCGTCCCGGACAATCGGCACGGCGCGCACGTCGTAATGGCGGTAGGCCCCGGGCCGGGTGCGGACACGGTAGGAGGCGTCGAAAACCGTGCCGGTCCGGACGCAATCGCGCCACGCTTCCTCCACCCGTTCCCGGTCCTCCGGGTGGGCGGCGTCCAGCCAGCCGCTGCCGAGGTACTCCTCCAGCGACTGACCGGTGATCGCCCGCCATTCGGGTGAGTCCTCGGTGACGTCCCCGTCCGGCGTCGTCACCCACACGACCTGGGCGCCCGCCCGCACCAGCGACCGGTAACGCTCCTCGCTGCGCCGGACCGCCTCCTCGCCGCGGCGCCGGTCGGTGACGTCGACGGCGATCAGCACGACCCCGGTGATGTTGCGCTCGGCGTCATGCGACGGGAACCAGGAGAACGCCCAGTGGCGTACCTCGTCCCCGGCGCTCTCCGCGGCACCGTCTCCGGCGGTATCTCCGGCCGCCTCACCGGCGGCACCGCCGCCGGCACCGCCACCGCCACCGGCACTGCCAGCGGCACCGGCACTGCCAGCGGCACCGCCACCGCCATCGGAATCTGGGTCCGCGGCACCGGAACCGCCGTCCCGCGCCGCCGGAACCGGCGGGACCGCCGTGACGACGGGCTGGTCGTCCTCGAACACCGGGCGGTCCTCGGCCAGCACGGTGCGGACCGACGACTCGATCATGCCGGCCAGTTCGAGCGGCCAGATCTCGGTCGGCAGGCGGCCGATGTGCTCCCGATGGCCGAGCCCGTGCAGCCGGGCGAGGGTGCCGTTGACGCGGCGGAAGCGCAGGTCGGGGCCGAAAAACGCGAACCCGATCGGTGCCTCGCGCAGCAGCGTCGACAGCAGCGCGGAGTCAGGGACGTCGAGGCCGGACACCCGTGGCTGCGGGACGGACGTGTCGGTACTCACCGCACGCACCCCCGTAGCCGAACGGCACCTGCCATCGACGGCTCCCTTCAGCCTCCGGCTTGCCATCTGCTCACGGCGATCGCCGAATTGACGCCACAGCGTTCCCCCGGGCCTGATTAGTACAGCAGGCTACCGGTCTTGACCGGCGCCTGTGACCCTAAGTGCGATACTCGGGGCAACTAGTTGAGCACTGGGAGCAACGGCCCGATTACAGTGCTCCGGTTGCACCGGCCGCCTGCTGCGGCTCTTGCTGAACCGCCGCCGCAGCGTCGGCGCCGGCCTCGGGCTCCCAGAGCGGGAAGTGGCAGGCCGCCAGGTGCCCGGCCGCGGTGAACGGCCGCAGCGGCGGCTCCTCGGCGGCACAGATGTCCTGGGCGAACGGGCAGCGGGTGCGGAACCGGCATCCGGACGGCGGGTCGATGGCGGACGGCAGTTCGCCCTTGACGCCCTCGCGCTCCTTCGCCCGCTCCGCCTCCGGCTCCGCGACCGGGATCGTGTCGATCAGGCCCTTGGTGTAGGGATGCACCGGCCGAAGGTAGACATCGTTGGCGGGCCCGGTTTCGACCAGCTTGCCCAGGTACATGACGCCGATGCTGTCCGAGACGTACCGCACCACCGAGAGGTCGTGCGAGATGAACAGGTACGTCAACTCGTGCTCGCGCTGCAGGTCCCGCATCAGGTTGAGGATCTGCGCCTGGATGGACACGTCCAGCGCGGAGACCGGCTCGTCGGCCACGATCATCTCCGGCCGCAGGATCAGCGCCCGCGCCAGGCCGAGCCGCTGACGCTGGCCGCCAGAAAACTCGTGCGGGTACCGGTCGGCCGCCGCCGAGGGCAGACCGACCTCGTCGAGGATCTGCGTGACCCGGCGCTGCTGCTCGGCGCGGTTGCCGATGTTCTGGATCGCCAGCGGCTCGCGGAGGATCGTCCCGACCCGCATCCGCGGGTCCATGGACGCGTACGAGTCCTGGAACATCAGCTGGATCTTCCGGCGCTGCCGCCGCAGTTCCCGGGAGCCGAGCTTGGTGAGGTTGTCGCCGCCGAACCAGATCGATCCGGCGGTCGCCTTCTCCAGCCCGACGATCAGGCGGCCGATGGTGGTCTTGCCGCAGCCGGACTCGCCGACCAGGCCGAACGTCTTGCCCCGGCCGGCGGTGAAGCTGACGTCCGCGACCGCGCTGACGTCGCCGATCTTGCGCTGCAGCACGGCGCCGGCGGTGACGGAGAAATTCTTCACCAGGTGGTCGAGGCGCAGCAGCGCACCGTCCTCCCCCGCCGCAGCGGCGTCCGGCCGACTGGCCTCGGCCGGGGCCGGGGTCTGCCCGTCCGCTGGCTTCTCCGCCGCACGGGTACCCGTACGGGGGGCGTCGTCTGCCGTCCCAACCGGGAAGAAACAGGCATAACGGTGGCCCGCGACATCGCCTTCCAGCGGTGGCTCGCTGGCCACGCAGCTGTCCTTCGCGTACCGGCAGCGCGGAGCGAACCGGCAGGCGGGGGGCGGGTCGGTGAGGTCCGGCGGCATCCCCGGGATGCTGTAGAGCCGGCTTTCCTTCCCGCTGGCCTTCTCCGGCAGCGCGTCGAACAGCGCCTCGGTGTAGGGATGCCGCGGGTTGGAGTAGAGCCGGGTGGTGCTGGTGGTCTCCACCACCTTCCCCGCGTACATCACCGCCACCCGGTCGGCCCGTCCGGCGATCACGCCGAGGTCGTGGGTGACCAGGATGACCGCCATGTCGAGGCGGTGCCGCAGGTCGTCGATGAGCTCGAGGATCTGCTTCTGGATGGTGACATCCAGTGCCGTGGTCGGCTCGTCGGCGATCAGCAGCTTCGGCTCGCAGGCCAGCGCCATCGCGATCATGGCGCGCTGGCGCATCCCGCCCGACAGCTGGTGCGGATAGTTGCCGATCCGCTCCTTGGGCCGGGGCATGCCGACGAGGCCGAGCACCTCGGCGGCGCGCTCCAGCGCCTGCCGCTTGGACGCGCCCCGGTGCAGCCGCACCGCCTCAGCGATCTGATTGCCGATCGTCATGGTCGGGTTCAGCGAGGTCATCGGGTCCTGGAAGACCATCCCGACCTCGTTGCCCCGGATCTGGCGCATGCCCTCATCATCGAGCGCGGTGATATCCCGCCCGCCGACGGTGATCGTGCCGCCAGTTATGTGCCCGCCGGGCGGCAGCAGCCGCATGACGGACAGCGCGGTCATTGTCTTTCCGCAGCCAGACTCGCCGACGATGCCGAGGCACTCTCCCGGGTCCACGGTGAGGCTCACACCGTCCAGCGCGTGCACGGTGGACCGGCGCAGCCGGATGTCGGTGCGCAGGTCCTCGATCTCCAGTAGGGGTGACATCTCTCCTCTAATTTCCGGCCGCCGGTGCTGGCTGGGGCTGGACTGTAGTCCGGCCCCAGCCAGCGGGCGATGCCAGGTTAACGACGCTGCAGCCGCACTTCGAAGGCGTCGCGGAGCCCGTCCCCGACGAAGTTGAACGCGATGACCACCAAGATGATCGCGATTCCCGGTGGGTAGATCAGCCACCAGTAACCGTCATAGGTGTACTGGGTCCCGTGGTTGAGCATGCCGCCCCAGTCGGTCGCGGGCGGCTGGACACCGAGCCCCAGGAAGCTGAGGGCGACCACCAGGCCGATCGCGTCCGCGACCTGGAAGGTCGCGTTCACCATGATCGTCCCGATGGCGTTCGGCGCGATGTGCCGCAGCACCGTCCGGGTGCCGCCGCCGCCCATCACCTTGACGGCCTGCACGAAGTCGCGTACCCGCAGCGACAACGCCTCGCCACGTACCAGCCGCGAGGTGGTCAGCCAGGAAACAGCGGCGATCACCAGGATGATCACCGGTTTGCTGGGAGGCACGATCGTGACGATCACCAGCAGCAGGAACAGCGCCGGAATCGCCAGCCCCGCGTCCACCACCCGCATCATCACCGCGTCCACGGCACCGCCGAAGTAACCGGCCACCGCGCCCCACAGCACCCCCACCACGGTGGCGATGATGGCGGCCGCCAGGCCCACCTCGAGGGTGATCTGACCGCCCTGCATCATCCGGCCAAGCTGGTCGTAGCCGTCCTGGTCGGTGCCGAGCGGATGCGCGCCGCTCGGCGACTGCGTCTCCAGCGCCAGGTTCACGTGAACCTGGTCGGTGTGGTAGATGAGCGGCCCGACGAAGGAGAACAGCAGCATCAAGATGATGATGGCCACGCCCACCACGGCCATCCGGTGCTCGAGGAACACCTCCAGGCCCCGGCGGAACAGGCTGCGCGACTTCCCGGCCGGCAGCATCCCGGGCCCGGGCTCCGCCACGGCTGTCGGAACCACCTGGTTCAGCGGGTCGAGTTCTGGATGAACGGTCATGAGCGCACGTACCTAACCCGGGGGTCGAGCACCGCGTACGCGATGTCCGCGAGCAGTGACCCGACCACCGTCGCGATTCCGACCACCAGCACCACCCCGAGCAGCACCGGGTAGTCGGTCTGCTGTGCGGACTGCCAGAACAGGAAGCCCATGCCGGGGTAGTTGAAGACCGACTCGGTGATCAGTGCGCCGGCGAAGATCACCGGGAGGCTGAGCCCGATGAGGGTGGCGATCGGGATGAGCGCGTTGCGCAGGATGTGGCCGAACAGGATCCGCCGCTCGCCGGCGCCCTTGGCCCGCGCGGTCCGCACATAATCCTCGGTGAGGTTGTCCAGCACCGCGGACCGCATGTACCGGCTGAACAACGCGAGCGTGATCAGCGTCAGGGTGAGGACCGGCAGCACCATCCCGGGAATGTCGGACAGCACCGCGCCGAGCCCCTGGCCCTGCGGCCCCTCCGCCGGGAAGGCCTGGAACTTCACCGCGAAGACCATGATGAGTATCAGGCCGAGGAAGAACGACGGGGTGGCGTAGAAGAGGTACGCCAGCCCGGTCGCCGTGTGGTCGACCGCCTTGTTGCGCCGGACCGCCTGGATCGTGCCGAGCGGGATGGCTATCGCCAGCGCGATCAGCACGGCCGGGATGGTCAGCGCCAGCGTCTTCGGCAGGTGCTCGCCGAGCAGCGCGACCACGGTCTGGTTCTGCTTGTAGGACATGCCGAGGTTGCCGTGCAGCAACTGGCCGAGCCAGTAGAAATACTGCAGCACCGGCGGCTTGTCGAATCCGTAGGTGTGATTGAAGTGCTTGATCGCCGACAGGCTGGCCCGGGGGCCCAGGACGATCGCGGCCGGGTTGCCGGGGAGCATCCGCAGCAGGATGAACACCACCAGGGCAACCAGCAGCACGACCACGACCGACTGCAGCAGCCGGCGGATCAGATAGCCGATCATGGCATCTCCCAGCCGGTGGCGCGCACGGGGTGGGTCGCGCGCACCGGGTAATCCGCTGGCGGGGGTGCCGGGCAGGCCCGGCACCCCCGGTCGTTGTTAACGGTCACTTGGTGAAGTACCAGTTCTCCGGGTTGATGTCGAGCATCACGCTCTGCGGGGTGACGCCCTTCAGGTTGTTCGCAACCTCGGTGATCTGGTACGGCACGTCGGGCTGCCAGGAGAACGGCAGCTGTGTCTGCGTGTAGTCCTGCCACTGGTACAGCGTGTTGTTGGTCTGGTCCGTCAGGCTCTGCTGAACCAGCTGGTCATTCTGCTTGTTGTAGTAGACCGGGTTGTTCGCCGTGGCGCCGGTGTAGGTGAGGGTCTCGCCGGACGGGTAGAAGTCCGGGACGTACACCCAGCCGCCGCCCCAGTTCGCGATCTCCCAGGCGGAGCAGCTAACCCCGGGAACGACCTTGCAGTTCGGCCCCGCGGTCTTGACGACCTGGTCGAAGCTCTCGCCCTGGATGGTCAGCTTGATGCCGACCCGCGAGGCGTTGGACTGCAGCTGCTTGACGCCCTCGTCCAGCCAGCTGAGGCCGTTGGCGTAGATCTCGCTGAACTGCAGCGGCTGGCCCTGCTTGATGCCCGGTCCGCAGAGGCTCGGGTTCGTGCAGGTGGTCACGCCGTTCGGGACAACCTTCCAGCCGTGGCTGCTCAGCAGCTGGCTGGCCTTCGACGGGTTGTACGGGAACGGGTCACCGCTCTTCGCCTTGCTCGACTGGTACGGGTTGGACGGGAAGCTCGGCACCATGCCGGTCGTGATCGACCCGTAGTTCTTCGCCGGGCCCTGGAGGACGGACTGCTGGTTCTCCAGGTACTGCATCGCCTGACGGAAGTAGGTCTGCGCGAAGATCGCGCCCACCGTCGGGTTGCCCTGGTTCATCGAGAAGTAGTTGATGGACCACGAGTACCACGGATCGAGCTGGTAGTTGGGCACCGGGTTCGCGCCGGTTGCCTGACCGTTCGGCCGCGGCGGCACGTCCGACGTCGGGATGTAGCCGACGTCGAGCTTCTGCGAGCCGGAGCCACCGGAGCGCAGCACGTTGTACTCGGCCGACTCATCGGTGAACGGGAGCTCGTTGAACTGCGACAGCTTCGGCTTGGGCGAGCCCGAGTAGGCCGTGTTCGGCACCATCGAGACGTGCCCGTCGCTGGTCATGCTCTTGATCTTCCACGGGCCGTCCACGATGCCCCAGATCGGCGAGTTGGCGTACGTCGTCACGTTCGTCGCCTGGCTGTTCAGGTAGTTGTAGACGGCGTTGCAGTCACTCACCGTGGTGGTGCAGTTGCTCGGCCCGGACTGGGTCTTGTCCCAGGCCTTCGGCATCGGGGTGATCTGGCTCAGCTCGTTGAACAGGAACCAGTTGTGGTTGTAGGCCTTGTCCGTGGTGAGCTGGAAGGTCGTCGGGTTGACCACCTTGTACGAGGTGACGTTGTCGGGGAAGTAGCCCGGCGTGTAGTCGCCCCAGTTGGTCTTGTCCGCCTTCTCCATGTTCATCCAGAACTCGATGTCGCTGGCGGAGACGGCCTCACCGTTCGACCACTTGTAGGGCTTCAGATGCAGCGTGATGGTCTTGCCGCTGCTGTCCCAGGTCGGCATGTCGATCAGGCTGTTGTTGGTGTTGAACTCGACCTTCTGGCCGTTCCCGATCCATACCAGCGGCCGGTACATCAGGTACTGGAAGAGCTCCGCGTTGGAAACGCTGAAGTACTGCGAGCTGCTGAACGGGAAGATGTAGTTCGGCGTCGTGTTCGGGAGTTCCGCGAAGTTCGCGGTGCCGCCGTTGACGGGGGTTCCGCCGCCACTGCTGCTGCTCCCGCCACACCCTGCCAGCATCAGGGCAAGGGCGAACGCGGCGCCGCCCACGGCGAACAGTGCGCGGCCGCGGCGTTTCCTTGTTGACGTGCTCTGGTTAGCACGGGCTAGCCCCATGGCCGGCCCCTCCTTTTGGCGCGGGGAGCCGGACCGCTCCGTCGCGGTCTGCGGCTCCTATGCGGTGTGATCCTGCATCCGTCCGGGGGTGTTCCGGCTTTTGGCCGGTTTCAGGGCGGAGTGCTCAGAATCAAGTTAGATAACAGCCGTCACGTCCGAGAACGCCCCAGATGATTACGTTCTGCAATCGTGACTGGATGGTTATCGACGGGTGTACGTGCGGAACAATAAACCCGGGGGCGTAGCCCGTCCAAGGGGGCGGCGGTGCCATTGCGGGTGAGCACGGCTCGTAGCTAGCTCCCGACAGGAAGTTACGACGGGTTTACGTGGAAGCCCTTGACACCAGCCTCGTCGGCGATGAAATGGGGACTGCGGACCGTACATCGGAATCCGCGGTCCTCCAGGAACGCCACGCCGGCGAAGTCCGGATCGCGGGGGAACAATCGTCAGATCGAACCATCAGGGGTGTACATGATGCAGGCCGTGATCCGGCGTGGCGGCGCCGGCACAAACCGCGCCCGCAGCGCAAGGCCGGAGCCCGCCGTCGGGGAGGCCGTCACCGCCCGGCTGGCGGGCGAGTTCTCGGACCTGTCACCCGCGACGGTGCAGCGGTGCGTCCAGGAGACCTGGATATGTGCCGAGCACCTGGGCCTGCCGGTGACCGATGGACTGGTCGAGAAGATCGCCCGTGAGCACCTCCGCGGGCTGATGAAATCCGTGCCGCCGTCGCGCCACCGGTGACCCGAGCCAGCCCGTTTCCTTCCAGCGAGGAACCGCCTGATCGCCGACCGTGAAAGGCGCAGATCGCAGCGGCGACACGCTCATCTCCACTGCACGCGGTGGTCGGGATCTGACAAGCTAGTGCGGGTGAGCACGCAGAGCAGACGCCGTGACGCCCGTCAGGCGCCGCCGGGCGCGTTGTTCGCGGAGATGCTGCGAGCGGCCCGCGAACTTCTGGCGGTGCGAAGCCCGCTCGACGCCGAGCTCATGGTGAGTGAGCTTCTCGGCACCTGGTGGGGCCGATCGCTGCAGGACCCGCAGGACGTCGAGGACGTGGTCGGCGGCGGCCTGGTCGGCTACGCCGCCCGGCAGGGCACGCCAGCCGCTCTCGCGCTGCTGGCCGGCATCGCCTGCCTCGGCACCACCCGGCAGGCTGCGACCGCCGAGCAGGCCGCGCTGGAGCTGATGGAACGCGGCGTGCGGCGCCCCCGCTGGGCAGACCACCTCGGGGCGGTCGCGCCCGGCGACTGCTACGTGAACCATGACGTCTACGGCGACCGCGACGAAGTGGTATGCACCTTCAGCTATGCGGGCGAGGAACCGCATGCCCTGGTGGTCGCCATCGACTACAACTCCCGCGGGATGATCCGGGACGGCTGGGTCACCTCCGAGGTAGAGAAACTGCTCGAGCGCGGCGGCCGGGGCAAATCGGCCGCCGACGCCGGCGCTGCGGGCGGCGCGCGGCTGGAGCCGCTTCCCGCGGGCCAGGCCCGCCGGATGCTCGCCACCGGGCTGACCGAAACGGACACGGCCGTGGACCCGCAGGTGAGTGAATCCTTTCCGGCCTACCACGCATTCATCCGGGCCCGGGTGCGCACGCTCCCGCCCGGCCGAGGCGCGGCACCGGCCGTCCCGGCCGGCGGCCGGCGGCGGCCGTGGAGCAAAGACCGCCGGGCCATGCTGGCGGCCGAGTTCCTGGCATCGGACGAGGCAGAGGACCTCTCCGACCGGCAGGCTGCCAGCCGCTGCGCCGACCACATCATCGACTACGGCTGCGATCAGGACTTCAACCGCCCCTTGCGGGTCAGCCCGGTCAAGGCCCAGCGGTTCCTGCTGGACTGGCTGCCGCGGAAGGTCATGCTCGCGCCGGAGGAGCAGCACGCGATGCCGCACGTGCTCGCCGCGTGGGTTCGCTGGGCGGGAAAGCGCCAGGGCCTCGGCGCGGAGTCGATCCGGGAGAGCATGGACGCGGTCTTCGACTCGATGGGCGCGTTCGCGCGGACCTACCACGACCCGGCCGCCTTCGGCCTGGAGCGGAAGCTGGTCGCCCGGCTGCTGCCGGACGGCGACCTGGAGGCGCTGGCCCGGCGGGCGTTCGCGTTCCCGCTGCTGGACGGCCGCAGCGGAGGCGTAGATCTCGGCGCCCTCGACCCGTCGGACGCCAAGGACCGCCGGATGCTGATCGAGATCGCGCACGAGATGACCGGCGCCGCCGGGGATCCTGACGGCACCGACGACGCGGCGGCCGACGCGGACCACTTCGCCGACTTCGGCCGCGACCGCCGCCCCGCGCCCGGCAGTTCCCGGCGCGGCCCCAGCGGCGACGCCGCGCGGCGGCACATCGACCGGCATCTCGAGCTCGCCGACCGGCTCTGGCGCGGCGACCCGCCGGAACTGTGGGATGCCGGGCAGCGCATGCTCGACCGCGGCACCAAGCGGCACCGGGCGCTGCACGTGCTGATGGACGCGGTCGCCGAGGCCGGTCCGTGGCGCAGCGAGATCATCGCCGCGCTGAACGACCTCCCGCTCTGACCCCGCCGCCGGCGCAGCGCGGATTGCGGAAGATCAGCCGCGCATATCGCCGCTAGCTTCCCGCCATGCCGTCACCGCCGCCGGCCAGCTCCCCGAAGGCCGACCGGACGTCATCGGCGGTCACCGTGGTCAGCTCGGCCGCGCTCGCCTCCTCGCCCACTTCGGAGACGCGCACGTCGCGGTGCGCGCAGGCGCGCTCGAACAGCGACCGGGCGAAACGGCCATTGCCCAGTTCGTCGGCCCGTCCCCCGGCGGCCACCTCCCGGCACACCCGGTCCAGCTCGGCAAGCGCGGCCTCGTCGAAGCGGTCCCCGGCCTGCCCGGCGATATGCACCGTGATCTCCCGCAACTCGGGGCCGGAGTAGGAGGGGAAGGCGATCCGGGTGGAGAACCGGGACGCCAGCCCCGGGTTGCTGGCCAGGAAGGCGTTCATCGGCTCGGTGTATCCGGCGAGCACGACCGCCAGCCGGTCGCGGTCGTCCTCGGCCCGTTTCAGCAGCGTCTGAATCGCCTCCGCGCCGAACGCGTCGCCGCCGGCGTAGCCGGTGTTGCGCAGCGAGTACGCCTCGTCGACGAACAGCACGCCACCGAGCGCGGAGTCGATCAACTTGCTGGTCTTGATCGCCGTGGACCCCAGATGCTCGCCCACCAGGTCGGCCCGGTGCGCCTCGATCACCTCGGGGCGCGCCAGCAGGCCGAGCGCGGCCAGGACGCGGCCGATGATCCGCGCCACCGTGGTCTTGCCGGTCCCCGGCGGCCCGGTGAACACGAAATGCCGTGCCCGGGGCTGAGCGGTCAGGCCGTGGCGTTCCCGCATCCCGGCCACCTGGAGCTGCGCGGCGATGGCGTGCACGTGCCGCTTGACCGGCTCCAGCCCGATCAGGGCATCCAGCTCAGCGAGCGCGGCCTCCAGCGTCGGCGTTTCCGCATAGCCGCGGAACCGGGAGGTGAGCTCAGTGAACGCCGCGGCGAAGTCGGGGGCCCGGATCGTCACCAGGTCGCCGGCGTCGGGGCTCTGAGCGGCGGCGAGCACCCGCACGTCGCGAGCCTGGGCGGCCTTCTCCACCAGGCTCCGGACGAACCGGCCGTTGCCGAGATCGTCGGTGAGTCGGCGCCGCTCGACGTCCTCGAACAGCCGCGCCAGCGCCGGGCGCCCATCCGGGTCGAGGCCGTCGCCCCGCCGCTGCATCGCCGACTCGGCGATCTGCAGCAACTGCGCCGCGGTGTAGCTGGGGAACGTGATCCGGGTGGCGAACCGGGAGGCCAGGCCGGGGTTGCTGGCGAGGAAGGCCTCGATCTGCTTCTCGTATCCGGCGAGGATGACGACGAGCTGCTCACGGTCGTCCTCGGCCCGCTTCAGCAGTGCCTGAACCGCCTCGTGCCCGAACTGGTCTGACTGGCCGCCGCCCTCGTTCACCAGGCTGTACGCCTCGTCGATGAACAGCACGCCACCGAGGGCGGAGTCGACCAGGTTGTTCGTCTTGATCGCGGTGGCCCCGAGGTAGTCGCCGACGAGGCTGGCGCGCTGGGCCTCGGTCACGTGCGGCGTGTCGAGCAGCCCGTACGCGTAGAAGATCCGGCCGATGACCCGGGCCACCGTGGTCTTGCCGGTTCCGGGCGGACCGAGCAGCACGAAGTGCCGCATCGGCTTCTCGGTCGGGTAGCCGGCCAGCGCTCGCATCCGGGCCGCCTCGATCGAGGTGGCGATCGAGCGGATCTCCTCCTTCACCGGGTCGAGGCCGATCATGTTGTCGAGTTCGGCCATTGCCTCGGCGACCGAGATGTCCGGCACCTCGGCCCGGCGGCCGGCTCCGGCGCGGTCGGCCCGGTGCCCGCCGGCTCCGGCGCGGCCGGCCGCCACCGCGTACCCGGCGCCGCCGTGCTGCCGCCGCTGTACCCGGGCGTCCGGCACCGCCTCGCCGGACGGCACCGCGGACCCGGCGTCGCGCTCGCGCTTGCGCTGTACCCGGGCGTCCTGCACTGCCTGGGTGAGCCGCCAGCCGATGACCGCGAATGCGAGCAACCAGGCCGCGGCAACCCCGATGAACGGCTGGTGCGGCCAGATCCGGAAGGCCGCCATCCCCGGCGGCACCGACAGGGCCAGCGCGGCCGCAACCGTGCGGCACGGAACGTACCAGCGGGTCAGGGGCGCGGCATGCGCGGCGGCAGCGACGGCGAACGGCAGGACGAGAATCGGCAACACCCACGTCCGGTACCCTCCGGACGCCGCGGAGATCACGGCGACGCCGCACACCGCCACCGAAACCGAGGCGGCCACCCCGCGCCGCCCGTTGATCAGGGAGACGATCCCGTAGCCGAGCGTTGCCAGCAGCACCAGCGGCAAGAAGACAATGGCAACGGCCGCGAGCAAGGCCAGCAGCAGCAGTTTGATGCCCGGCGGCGCGCGGTGCAGGGCTCCGCGGGCGCGGGCGAGCCAGGCCCGGTCCGGACCCTCCCCGGGCCGAGGCTGACCGCGAGAGGCATTGGCGCTCAGTCGCACTGCACCTTGTATAGCGCAGACCCGGCCGTCACGGCAGGAGGGCGTACCGGACGCGGCCATGGACGCGCCCGAGCGGGGCGCTGGCTCCGCATCCGGTACGCCGCAACGCCGTTATGAATGAAAAACGCCGTTGTGGATGGGACTAGCCCACCGGAGTGAAGTCGCGGCTGGCGATGTACTCCGGCCGCGGGTCACCCGGGCCGAACGGCTCCACCAGCGTGTTCTCGACGCTGTTGAACACGATGAAGACGTTCGACCGCGGGAACGGCGTGATGTTGTCCACCGACCCGTGCATGCAGTTGGAGTCGAAGATCACCGCCGACCCCGCCTTGCCCGGGAACTGGACGATGCCGTTCTCTCCGAGCGTCGCGAGGCTGGTGTTGTCGGGCCGGCGGATCTCCAGCCGGTACAGCGGTTCGCCGTCGTCACGGGGCTGGGTCTCCATCGCACACGAGACGAAGGTGCGGTGCGAGCCGGGCATGATCATCAGCGAGCCGTTATGCGGGTACTCGTCGGCAAGGTTGATCGAGATGCCGACCGCCCGCATCGCCGGCATTCCGTCCTGCACGTGCCACGCTTCGAAATCGGAATGCCAGTAGAAGCCCTTGCCGCTGAACCCGGGCCGGTAGGAGATCCGGCTCTGGTGCACGTAGACATCGGAGCCGAGGATCTGCCGTGCCCGGTCGGCGAGCCGTGGGTCACGTGCCAGCTTGCCCAGCGGCCCGTCCATCGAGTGAATGCCGAAAACGGTGCGGACCTCATCCCCGTGCGGCCCGGCGAAGGTGCGATCATCGCCGGTGCCGGGGGAATCGCTGCCGCGCCGCTCCAGCTCCTCGAGGCACTCGTCGACCTCTGCGGGGGTGAGGAGGTCACTGACCGCGAGGAAGCCGTTCGTGCCGAAGCCCGCCAGGTCGTCCTCGATGATCGGCCCGTCCTCGGGCGATCCCCACACAGTGGGCTCGTTCCGCTTCATCAGCAGGATCTCCGACGAGATCCGGGTCGGGTAGCGATCGATGACAGGGTCTGGATCGTCGAGCATCGCTGTCATGCCGGCGCTTCCTCTTCCTCCCGCAGCAGGGGGTAGACACCGTCGGCGTCGTGGACCTCGCGGCCAGTGACCGGCGGGTTGAACACGCACACCGTGTGCAGGTCCCGATGGGCCCGCACGATGTGGTGCTCGTGCTCGTTGAGCAGGTAGAGCGTTCCCGGACGGAGCGGGTGAACAACCCCGGCATCCTCGTCGACCAGCTCACCGTCTCCAGCGACCACGTACACCGCCTCGATGTGGTTGGCGTACCACATCCGGGTCTCCGTGCCCGCGTAGAGAACGGTGTCGTGCATGGAGAACCCGACCTTCTCGCGGGCCAGCACCAGCCGCCGGCTGCGCCAGGTCGGGGTCTCCACGTCCCGGTCGGTGCCGTCGGTCTCCTGAAGCGTCCGGACGATCACGCGGGCTCCTTCCGCTGGGCGGCGGCGGCTCCCCGTTTCCCGCACACCTCGCTGACCGACTCCGACAGGATCCCGAGGCCTTCGTCCAGTTCGGACGGGCTCACCGTCAGCGGCGGGAGCAGCTTCACGACCTCGTCTTCCGGCCCGGAGGTCTCCACCAGCAGGCCGCGATCGAACGCCTGCCGGCAAACCTCGTCGGCGATCTCCGGCTCGTCGAAGGCGAGCCCCCACACCAGCCCGCGGCCGCGGTAATCCACGCCGCCGCCGACGTTCTCGGTGATCGCCCGCAGCTCGGTTTCGACCTGCTCACCCTTGGCGATGGTCTCCTTCTCCATCGTGCTGCCGGACGACCAGAAGTCCAGCGCGGCCGTGGCGGTGACGAACGCGGGGTTGTTGCCGCGGAACGTGCCGTTGTGCTCGCCGGGGCCCCAGATGTCGAGTTCAGGCTTGAACAGCGTGAGCGCCATCGGCAGCCCGTACCCGCTGATCGACTTCGACAGGACCACCACGTCCGGCTCGATCCCGGCCAGCTCGAAGCTGAAGAAGGGGCCGGTCCGGCCGCATCCCATCTGGACGTCGTCGACGATCAGCGGGATTTCCTCCTCCTTGCACACCTCCGCGAGCCCGCGCAGCCAGCCGGCGCTGGCAACGTTGACGCCGCCCTCGCCCTGGACGGTTTCGACGATCACGGCCGCCGGGGCGTCCAGGCCGCTGCCGCTGTCCGCGAGCATCCGCTTCATCAGCAGGAAGTCCGGCGTCTGGCCATCCAGATAGTCGTCGTAGGGCATCGCATAGCTGTGCGACAGCGGAACGCCGGCGCCGCCGCGTTTCATCGAGTTGCCCGTCACCGACAGCGACCCCATCGTCATCCCATGGAATGCGTTGGTGAAGCTGATGACCGTCTGACGGCCGGTCAGCTTGCGCACCAGCTTCAGCGCCGCCTCGACGCCGTTGGTGCCGGTCGGGCCGGGGAACTGGACCTTGTAATCCAGGCCGCGCGGTGCCAGCACGACGTCCTGGAAGCGCTCCAGGAACTCGCCCTTGGCGGCGGTGTACATGTCGAGCCCGTGCACGATCCGGTCGGACTCCAGGTACGCCAGCAGCGCCCGTTTCAGGTCCGGGTGGTTGTGGCCGTAGTTGAGCGCTCCGGCACCGGCGAAGAAATCGAGGTAGGCGCGGCCCGATTCGTCGTACAGGTGGCTGCCCTGGGCGCGATCGAAGACCGCGGGCCACCCCCTGCAGTAGCTCCGTACTTCTGACTCATACTTCTCGAAGACGTTCACGATCCTCCAGGGATAGTTTTCGGCGCCGCGGCCCGCGTGGGCTGGGGACCCGGCGTTGGGCTGCGCGGGGTGCCGGGGGGCCACGCGTGGCCACTCCCCTGTCCCGCGGCCCGGCCGGCGCCCACCAGGCGCCGGTAACGCGCTCACACAAGGCCAGGACGCTCCGTTTTCGTGGCATGGCCCATAGCAACCGCGGTGTACCGCGGCTGCCTGGGCAGCCTGCTAGAAGGCACATTGGGATGTCGCGCGGGCCATGCCGCGCTCGGGAAAGCCAGCTAATGGTCGGGGGCGCCGGGAACCTTCGGTGATCCGGCCACCGCGTCCGATGACGCGGAGCGGCGACCGTTGCGTTCCGGCGATGGCCCCAGCGGCCCGATACGCATCAGTACCTCGGGCTCGTGCTGATCCGGGAAATCGGCGGCATCGAACAAGGTGGTCCGGTCGAGCGGCGCCTCACGGTCGCGGGCGAACCCGGCGAATAGCCGCGCTGACGGCTCATTGCTGGGAGTAACGGTCGCTTCCAGGAAGCTGACACCATCACCGGCAAGCCGGTCCGCGAGGTGGTGAAGCATGGTGGCTGCCAGCCCGCGCCCTCGCTGTGACGAGTCCACGGTGACCTGCCAGACGACGACGGTGTCACGAGCGTCCGGCCGGACGTACCCGGTGATGTAACCCACCAGGTCATCGCCGGTCCGTGCGACGACCGACGTTGCGGCAAAATCGCGGCACCAGATCAGGTATGCGTACGGCGAATTGAGGTCGAGACCGCCGGCATCCCGTGCCAGTTCCCACATCCGCGCGCCATCGCCGATCATGGGGACTCCCAGGGTCACGGAACCAGCCACCATCTCGGTCGATGGCGGCGAATCTGGCCCGCCGCGACTACTGCCTCGGTCCTTGTCATGGCAGGGAAGCACTCCTGTCATGCATCCAAAATATATCAGCAGCTAGACCCGGATCGGATACCGGGGTACCAATGTGAATTACTCCATATTTTTGGCTCATGGTCAGAAAAGGCGAAGAAAACTGTCCTATCCCACTGGTCCCGTTCTAAACATCCAAACGTCACCGCTGTCGGCAACCATGGCGTTTCCGCAGGTCATCCGGGGTTTCGGATAGCCGATTCGCGGGTTGGGGCGGGCCTTCCCGGATGGCAGTCTGAGCGTCGGCTGAGGTTTCGGTGAGCATCGCCTGAGGTTTCGGTGAGCCTCATTCCAGGTGGCGGCGGGGGGTCCGGCGAGGAGGGTCACCTGGGCGCCGACCGTCGTTAGCCGGCGGCCGTCAGCCCGTGGCCGTCAGCCCGTGGCCGTCAGCCCGTCGCCGTCAGCCCGTGGCGCGGACGAAATCCGCGATCACTGCACCGAGATGATCACCGGCGTCCTCCTGGAGGAAATGGCCCGCGTCGGCGATCACCGGGTGATCGCGGTCCGCCGCGCCGGGGATCACCTTCCGCAGGACCGGCGCCATCGCCCCGGTGATCGGGTCGCCATCGCTGAACGCCACCAGGAACGGTTTGTCCCACTGGCCCAGCCTCTCCCACGCGGCCCGGTTGGCCGGCGTCGCCGGGTCATCGGGACTCGTCGGCACCAGCGCCGGCATGGCCCGCGGTCCGGCCTGGAACTCCGGTCCGGGAAACGGTGCGTCATAGGCGGCACGCACCTCGTCCGGCAGCGGCTGCCGGCACCCCGACTGGACGAAACGCCCGATGTCCAGTGACGGAGCGGACTCGATCGCGCGGCGGAAATGCCACCACACGTCGGGAAGTTCCTGGTCGCCGGTCGGCAGCCCGGTGTTCGCGGCGACGATCCGGGCGAAGCGTTCCGGATGCTCGGCGGCCAGCCGCAGCCCGATCAGCCCGCCCCAGTCCTGGCCAACGAGGGTGATCTGGTCGAGCCCGAGCGCGTCGAACGCGAGCGCGCGCACCCACTCCACGTGCCGGGCGTAGCTGTGATCCGAGGGCTCGGCGGGCTTGTCGGAGCGGCCGAACCCGGCGAGGTCGGCGGCGACGGCCCGGATGCCCGCGCCGGCCAGTACGGCCATCACCTTGCGGTAGAGGAACGACCAGCTCGGCTCGCCGTGCAGCAGCAGGACGGTCGGGCCCTCTTCCGGGCCGGCCTGGTACCACGCCATCCGCAGGCTGCCGCCGTCGCCGTCCGGAACCTCGGCGTAACGCGGCGGGTAGGGAAAACCGGGCAGGTCGTCGAAGCGTTCATCCGGGGTGCGCAACGTAAGCATCCGCCCATCATGCCGCGCCCGCCTTCGCGCCGCGCCCGCATTCGGGCCCGCGCCCGCTTTGCGCTCGCTCCCCCGGCACCAGGTTTGCCCGGGACGGCGCGTCCGGCGACTCGCGGACGCGGCATAATGCGGGTCCCATGAGGACGAAACCCCTGCTGGGGCGTAAGGCGTGGTTCGGGCCGAGGCGGCTGGGGTGGGGCTTGTCACCCATCTCGACGGAGGGCTGGGTGGTTACGCTCGGGTTCGTCGTGGCCGCGATCGCCGTCGCCACGTTCACCCGGGCGGAGCGCTGGGCCGTTTTGCCGGTGGTGATTCTCCTGCTCGTCATCGTGTTCCTGAAGGGCACGTCCCCGGGCGGCCCTCGGCAGTGGGCAGAATTCCAGGCCCGCCAGAGGCGGGGTGACGGATGAGCCCGGCCCTGCCGCACTGTCGGGGCCGGTAGGGCGCGGCGCGCTCCCACCGAGTCGGGGTCGCTACGGCGCGGCGCGCGCCCGCCCCATCGGAGGCGGCATCAGAGGCGGCCTAGAGGCGGCGAAGCACGGCGACCACCTTGCCGATGATTTCCGCGCCGTCGGCCATCCTCGGCTCGTACGCGGGATTGTGCGGGACCAGCCAGACGTGCCCGTCCCGCCTGCGGAAGGTCTTGACGGTCGCCTCCTGGTCGTCCGAGACGTCGCTTTCGATCATGGCGGCCACGATGTCTTCGTTCTCGACGTCCGTCCTCTTCCGGACGACCACCAGATCGCCATCGGCGATCGCGGCGCCGATCATCGAGTCGCCGGCGACGCGGAGCATGATGAAATCTCCCTCGCCGACAAGCTGGCGTGGCAGCGGTATGACGTCCTCGACGAGCTCGGTGGCGAGGATCTGCTGACCGGCCGCGATCCGCCCGGCCAGCGGCACCTGGGCGAGGCCGTGCCCGCCTGCCGATTCGCCGCCCGGATCGGCGTGATCCTGGATGGCCTGATCGTCGGTGATGCGGAGCACGATCGCGCGGGACCGGCCCGCGCCGAGTGCCAGCAGACCCTTCTGCTCCAGCCTTCTCAGCTGGAAAGAGACGCTCGACGCGCTCGCCAGCCCGACCGCCTCGCCGATCTCCCGCCGGCTTGGCGCATAACCGTTCCGCTGGACCGACTCCTTGACGACCTGGACGATCCGCCGCTGACGCCAGGTCAGAGCCTCATCCCGCCGATCGGGTGACTCCACAGGCCGCATCGCCCCACCTCCGGCCGGGTAGCTGTCGATGGTCACCCTAGCGGCAGACCACAAGATATTCAAATATATGTTCGAAGGTGGCAGGCCGGGCACTCGGGCGTGACCAATCTGTGTACCGATGCATACCATGGGATGCTTCACGAGGTCCCTCGAGGAGGTAGCGATGAGCGCGCCCGAGGTCGCCGACCGCCTGGACCGCCTCCCCGTGGGCCGGGCCGCGACCGGGACCGGCGTTGCGACCGGTGCCCGAGGGGTGCTCGCCGATGGATCGTGATGCCGCGGAACGCCGCGACGTCGTCGTTGTGGGCGGCGGGAACGCGGGCTTCTGTGCGGCGCATGCCGCCCGGCAAGCAGGCGCCCGCGTTCTCCTGCTGGAGAAGGCCACGGCGGCAGAGGCCGGGGGCAACTCCTTCTACACGGCGGGCGCGTTCCGCGTTCCGCACCAGGGTCTCGATGACCTGATCCCGCTGCTCAGTGAGCGCGATCCCCGGCTGCCGGTAACTGACGTCCCGCCCTACCCGGAAGCCGCCTTCTCCGCCGACCTGGACCGGGTGACGGGCGGCCGGAGCGACCCGCTGCTGGCCAGCGTCCTCGTCGGCGAAGCCGCGGGCACGATCCGGTGGCTGGCCGGCATCGGTATCCGATGGCGGCTGATGTACGAACGGCAGGCCTACAGCAGCAACGGCCGGTGGGTGTTCTTCGGCGGCCTTCCGATGGGCGTGCTGGACGGTGGCAAGGGACTCGTCCGGCAGCACACGTCCGCGGCGCTCGCCGCCGGGATCGAGATCAGGTACCAGGCGCGGGTCACCGCGCTCGTTCACGACGATTCGGGCCGGGTATCCGGCGTCCGCTATGCCGGCGAGAGCGGCGCCGAGCACACGGTGACGGCCGGGGCGGTCATCCTGGCCGCCGGCGGATTCGAAGCCGACCCGGCGCGCCGCGAACAGTGCCTCGGTCCTGGCTGGTCGCGGGCCCTGGTGCGCGGCACCCCGGACAACACCGGGGAAGTTCTCGATCTCGCTCTCGCCGCCGGCGCGGCACCGCATGGCGACTGGGCGTCGTGCCACAGCGTCCAGTGGGACGCGGACGCGCCGCCGCGCGGCGGCGAACGCCGGCTGACGAACCAGCTCACCCGGCAGAGCTATCCGCTCGGAATTGTGGTCAATACCGACGGGCGCCGGTTCATTGACGAGGGCGCCGACTTCCGCAACTACACCTACGCGATGTACGGGCGGGAGGTCCTGCGCCAACCCGGCGGCCTGGCGTTCCAGATTTTCGACGCCAAGACCCGCCCGATGCTCCGGGCGGAGGAATACGACTCCGAGCCGATCAGCGCGGAAACCGCCGATACCGTCAGCGACCTGGCCGTCAAGCTGGGCGCCGATCCCGGTGGGCTGACCGCCACCGTGGACGAGTTCAACGCGTCGATTACGCCCGCTCCGTTCGACCCCGCCGTCAAGGACGGGCGCGCGGCCGATGTCCAGCCGCCCAAGTCCAACTGGGCGCTGGCGATCGACACCCCGCCCTACTTCGGCTACCGCGTCGCGTGCGGGATCACCTTCACGTTCGGCGGCGTGCGGACCGACGGGCGAGGGCGGGTCCTCGACCGCTCCGGTCAGCCAATCCCCGGGATGTACGCGGCCGGCGAGATGGCCGGCGGGCTGTTCTCGGGCAACTATCCGGGCGGGAGCGGGCTGACGGCCGGCGCGGTGTTCGGCCGCCTCGCGGGCGCCACGGCCGCGGAAATCCTGTCCGGCTGACGCGGTCCCGTTCGCGGTACCGGAACGCGCCGGCCCCGAACGGCGCGCGCTATCCGGGACGCCCGGTGCGCCCGGAGCGCCCGAGTTGCTCGCCGTACATCCGCAGCCGGATGTCACGGGCCTTGGCCATGTGACTTTCCGCGATCACCCGGGCCTCGCCGCGGTGGCGCGCCTCGATCGCCCGCACCAGGCCGGTGTGCTCGCTCAGCGCCTCGGCCCAGCGTCCCGGACTGGTCAGGGTCGTGGCCGGGTACCTGGTGATGTGGCTGTTCAGCCGGCTGAGCAGGTCCACCAGGGTCCCGTTGTGGCTCGCTGCCCATATTTCCTCGTGAAAGGCCTGGTTCGCCGCGGCCATCGCGTCCGGGTCGTCCGGATCGGTCGCAGCCATGGCGTCCGCCGCGTTCTTGATCCGCATCAGGTCGAGCGTGGTGCCGCGCTCGGCTGCGCCCCGGGCCGCGGCTCCCTCCAGCAGGATGCGCACCTCGTAGATCTCCAGGATCTCTTCCGGGCCGCGCGCCCGCACGCGCAGCCCGCGGTCGCCGCGTTCGACGAGTCCGTCCTGCTCGAGCCGCCGCAGCGCCTCGCGCACGGGAGTCCTGCTGGTCCCGTACCGCGCCGCGACCGTCGCCTCCACCAGTGGCGCGCCGGATTCCAGGCGGCCCGAGACGATCTCGCCGCGCAACTGCTCATACACACGCGCCGACAAGTCCCGATGCCTCCCTTCGCACAGGCATTCAGTATGCAACGGCATACCAGGAGGTCGCCGTCAGCACCCCACCGCGTGCGGACGATGACGGCGAGCTGGGCCGGGGCCCATCCGGGGCTTGCAGATCTGGGCGCGCGGGGCGATACGATCACCGAAACCCGGCGCAGGAGTGGCGGCATGCGACGTAGGGCTGTTCTGGCGGCAGCAGGTGCCATCGTGGCGGGCACGTTGATCCCCCTGAGTGCTAACGCATCCGTACATGCGTTAAGCGCGCATAGCACCGGCTCGGCGAGTTATCCGGATACCGGCGTTGTGGATATCACCGGCACACGTGGATACTCCGAGACCGAACCATCCGTCGCAGTTGACCCCGCCGACCCCGCGCGCTTCCTTGCGGGATCGAACCGCTGGCAGCAACTCAACTCCCAGCTGCCTGAGGTGGGCGCAAACGGCGCCGTAGACACCGATATTTACTCAAGCAGCGATGACGGGCTGGACTGGCAGGGTGGCCGCCTGGATAACTTCGGCTTGCAGACCGTGCAGAATCCGCTCGGGACCTATACGGGCGGGCTGTTGCCACCCGAGTTCGACGACGCCGGAAACACCATCACCGCCGACCAGGACCCGGCATTCGACACGCGAGGCAACGCCTACTACGAGGTCGTGGGCTTCGACCTGCGGCGAGCGGACACACTCGTCCCGGTGTGGCGCTCGACCGATGGTGGCGCCACGTGGAAAGCCCCGAGTACCGCCTTCTCTGAACGCAAGACCGCGATCCAGATCGACCGGCCATGGCTGGCCATCGACAACGCTGGCGACTCCCGCGACGGCACCGTTTACCTGACCTGGGAGACCATGTTCTACCAGACACAGTTGCCGGAGGTATTCGAGCGCGCCTCGACCGACCATGGACGCACCTGGGGTCCGGTAGTGCGAGTCGACCAGGGAACTCAGAAGACCCAGCAGGACCCGCGCCAGTTCCCGGCGGTCGGCGCCGGCGGCGTCTTGTACGACGTCTACGACGTCGCTGGCGAGCAGACCCCCTACGGGCCGCAGATTCAGCCGATCACCATCGAACTGGCCCGCTCCGGCAATGGCGGGCGCAGCTTCACCCACCGCGTGGTCGACGCGAACGTGAAGCGCATGGCCGACCCCGACGAGGCCGACTCGGACTTCTACGAGTTCATCCCTGCGATGGCGGCGGATCCGCACCGGGCCGGTCACGTGGCGGCGGCCTGGGCACAGGCGACCGGTCGCGACAGCTCCGAGGTGCTACTACGCACCAGCGTCGATGGTGGTCGCACCTGGAGCCCGCGGATGGTTGTCAGTGGAAGCAGCGGGGCGGTGCCCGATGAACGAGACCACGTAGCGGTCACCTACCTGCCCAACGGGCGGGTAGTGGTCGGCTGGCGGGATCGGAGTTGCTGCGGCGGCGGATGGAGCGACCCCTTCGAGGTGATGGCCCGGCGGGTCGACACGGCTGCGTCCACCCCGCTCTTTGGTCCTGTCGTGCATTTCACGAACCGACCGCAGGCCCGGATCACACAGGATCGAGGAACGGCGCCCGACGAATATCTGGGATTGACTGCCTCCAACGAGCAAGTGGCCATGACCTGGAGTCAGATCGGCGCGGGCGGTCTCCCCGACGTCATGTTCCGGGCAATCCCGCTCACCAGGTTCTGACGATGCCCACCGAGGGAGGTCGAGACCGTGGCTGATCTTCCGTCGGCCGACGACCGGGCAAATGCGCCGGGCCCTGTACCCATGCCGGACGTCGACGGGGTGGCGCTGCGCGCGCCGCTGCACGGCACGGTCGTGTCGGTAGCCGCCCAGGCCGGTGACCCGGTGGCATCCGGCGGGGAATTGTTCGTGCTGGAAGCCATGAAGATGCAGCACGTCGTCGCCGCTCCGAGCGCCGGAGTGATCAGGAACCTGGCCGTGAAGGCCGGGGAGACGGTTGAAGCCGGGGCGCTGCTCGCCACCATCGACGGCGGTGACCACGACGCGCCGGACCTGACCGCGGGGTCCGCCGCGGATCCCGACTCGGTCCGCCCAGACCTGGCGGAGGTGATGCAGCGCCACCATGTGGGGTTGGACGAATACCGCGGCGATGCGGTTGCGCGGCGCCACGCCAGCGGGCGCCGGACTGCCCGGGAGAACATCGCTGACCTGGTGGACGAGGGCAGCTTCGTTGAGTACGGCGCGCTGACCATCGCCGCCCAGCGGCGGCGCCGGTCGCTTGAGGACCTGATCGAGCGAACCCCGGCCGATGGGCTGGTGATGGGCACAGCCACCGTCGGAGGAATGCCGGTCGCGGTGATGTCCTATGACTACAGCGTTCTGGCCGGCACCCAGGGTCTCCAGAACCACCGCAAGTCGGACCGGCTGTTCGAGCTGGCTCGCCGTGAGCGGCTGCCCGTAGTGATCTTCGCCGAGGGCGGTGGCGGACGGCCAGGTGATACCGACACCCCTGCTGTCGCCCATCTCGACGTGCCCACGTTCCGGATGCTCGCAGCGCTGAACGGGCAAGTGCCGTTGGTCGCCGTGGTCTCCGGCTACTGTTTCGCCGGGAACGCGGCGCTGGCCTCGGCGTGCGACGTAATCATCGCGACCGAGGGCAGCAGCCTGGGTATGGGCGGCCCGGCCATGATCGAAGGTGGCGGGCTGGGTGTAGTGGCGCCAGGCGACGTGGGGCCAATGGAAGTGCAGGCCGGCAACGGCGTGGTCGACGTGCTCGTCCGGGACGACGCGGCTGCGGTCGCCACGGCCCGGCAGTACCTCGGCTATTTCGGCGGTCCCGCGGACGTGTCCGCCGAGCAGCAGGACCAACGGGCGCTGCGCCACCTTGTTCCCGAGAACCGGGTGCGAGCCTACGATATGCGCCCCGTCATCGACGTTCTGTTCGACCCGGGATCCGTTCTCGAGCTGCGGCCGGAATTCGGTGTGGGGATCACTACCGCACTGGCCCGGCTGGACGGGCAGCCGGTCGGGGTGCTGGCCAATAACCCGCGCCACTTGGGCGGGGCCATCGACGGGAACGCAGCCGACAAGGCCACTCAGTTCTTGCAGCTATGCCAGGCGCACCGGATCGCGGTCATCTCGCTGTGTGACACGCCCGGTTTCATGGTCGGTCCGGAGGCTGAGAAGACCGCGACCGTGCGCCGTTTCGGCGCGATGTTCGTCGCTGGCGCCCGGCTGACTGTCCCACTCTGCATGGTGGTGCTGCGCAAGGGATACGGCCTCGGCGCGATGGCCATGGCCGGTGGGGACCTGAAGGCGCCACTGCTCTGTGTGGCGTGGCCGACCGGCGAGTTCGGGGGGATGGGGCTGGAAGGAGCGGTGCGGCTGGGTTTCCGGCAGGAGCTGGACGCGATCACCGAACCCGCCCGGCGCCAGCAGCGGTACGAGGAGCTCGTGGCCGACTATTACGAGAAAGGCAAGGCGCTCAGCACCGCAGCTGCTTTCGAGATCGATGATGTGATCGACCCGGCGCAGACCCGTGAGGTCCTGATCGCCACGCTGGCGCGGACGGACCCACGGGGCAGATGATCAGCTTCGGCTCGTCCGGCAGCATAGCGGCGGGTGGCGAGGCGCATCGCCTAGCCACCCGCCCTTACCTGCGATTATTCGTTTGTCAACAGAGGCCGAGTTGTTGCATGTGCCGCAACGTGGCGCACAATCAGCTGCAGCCGCTGGTGGAGCCGCAGCCTTCGCAGACGTAGCAGCTACCCGCCGGGCGCATCTTGGTGCCGCAGGTGAGGCAGAGCGGCGCGTCCGCGGTGCGTCCCTGCTGCTCCTCGACCAGCTCCGTCGATGAGCTGGCCTGTGGCGGCTCGGTGTGCTGCGTGAGCCGTTCTGCTTCCTGTCGGACCACCGGGGCGGACTGGGCCAGTTCCGTGGGGTCGGGAACCGGCTGGTCCTCGCCGTTGAGCTGGGCGCTGCGCTCGGCGGCGGTGAAGATCCCGAGCTCCGCCCGCTCATCGAACGGCAGGTGGTCGAGCGCGAGGCGCCGGAAGATGTAGTCCAGCACCGAGCTGGCGATCCGGATGTCCGGGTCGTCGGTCATCCCGGCGGGCTCGAACCGCATGTTGGTGAACTTCTCCACCCACGTCCGCAGCGGCACGCCGTATTGCAGGCTGATCGAGATCGCCATCGAGAACGCATCCATCACGCCGGCCAGCGTCGAGCCCTGCTTGCCCAGCTTGAGGAAGACCTCGCCGAGATCGGTGCCGGGCTGGCCCGATTCCTCGCCGGGGTAGACCGAGGCAGTCATGTATCCCTCGGCGCCGGCGACCGAGAAGGAGGTCACCGTGGAGCTCCGCTGCTTCGGCAGGCGCCGGCGCACCGGCCGGACCTCGTGCGGACGGGCCGCCGTGGTGTCAGCCTTGACCTCCGCCTGCTGCTTCCTGGCGACCGACAGCGGCTGGCCGACCTTGCAGTTGTCCCGGTAGATCGCCAGCGCCTTGAGCCCGAGCTTCCAGCCCTCGAAGTAGATCCGCTCGACGTGCTCGACGGTCGCGCTCTCCGGCATGTTGATCGTCTTGCTGATCGCGCCGGACAGGAACGGCTGGACGGCCGCGAGCATGTTCACGTGCCCCATCGGCTCGATCGACCGTTCACCCATCGCGCAGTCGAAGACCTCGTAGTGCTCCGGCCGCAGTCCCGGGGCGTCCACCACGTGGCCATGCTCGGAGACGTACTCCACGATGGCCTCGATCTGCTCGGGCTGGTAGCCGAGGTTCTTCAGGGCGCGCGGAACGGTGTGGTTGACGATGTGCATCGACCCGCCGCCAACCAGCTTCTTGAGCTTGACCAGGGCCAGGTCGGGCTCGACGCCGGTGGTGTCGCAGTCCATCATCAGGCCGATGGTCCCGGTCGGCGCGAGCAGGCTGGCCTGGGCGTTCCGGTATCCGCTGGCCTCGCCCAGCCGGAGGCACTCCTGCCAGTTCCTGGTGGCGGCCCGCAGGATCTCCTGGTCCATCCCGCCGAGCGTGCGGATGTTGTCGTTGGCGGCGGCATGCTTGCGCATCACGCGCTTGTGCGGGTCGGTGTTGCGCGCGTACCCGTCGTACGGGCCGACGGCCGCCGCCAGCTCCGCTGACCGCTTGTAGGCGGTACCGGTCATCAGCGAGGTGATCGCCGACGCGATGGCCCGGCCACCGTCCGAGTCGTACGCGTGCCCGGTCGCCATCAGCAGCGCGCCCAGGTTGGCGTAACCGATGCCGAGCTGGCGGAACGCCCGGGTCGTCTCCGCGATCTTCGGCGTGGGGAAGTCCGCGAACGTGATGGAGATGTCCATCGCGGTGATCACGAGTTCCACGATGCGCTGGAAGCGGTCCACGTCGAACGTGTCGTCGTCGCGCAGGAATTTCATCAGGTTGAGGCTGGCGAGATTGCACGACGAGTTATCCAGATGGACGTATTCGCTGCATGGATTACTTGCGGTAATACGCCCCGACTCCGGGCACGTGTGCCAGTCGTTGATCGTGTCGTCGTACTGGATCCCAGGGTCGGCGCATTCCCATGCGGCCTCGGCCATCTTGCGGAAAAGCGTCCTGGCGTCCACCGGTTCAACGCGCTCGCCGGTGGTCCGGGCGAGCAGGTCGAACTGACGCCCGGCTTCCACGGCGCGCATGAACTCATCGGAGACGCGAACCGAATTGTTCGCGTTCTGGTACTGGACGCTGGCGATGTCCTTGCCGCCGAGGTCCATGTCGAAGCCCGAGTCGCGGAGGACCTTGATCTTCTCCTCTTCGCGCGCCTTGGTCTCGATGAACTCCCCGACATCGGGGTGGTCCACGTCCAGCACGACCATCTTGGCCGCGCGGCGGGTGGCGCCGCCGGACTTGATCGTCCCGGCTGAGGCGTCGGCACCGCGCATGAACGACACCGGGCCGCTGGCCGTCCCGCCGGAGGACAGCAGTTCCTTGCTGGAACGGATCCGGGACAGATTGACCCCCGAGCCGGAGCCGCCCTTAAAGATCAGGCCCTCTTCCTTATACCATTCCAGAATTGAATCCATCGTGTCGTCGACAGAAAGGATAAAGCACGCCGAGACCTGCCACGGGGATGCGGTTCCGACATTGAACCAGACCGGGGAATTGAAGCTGAAGATCTGGTGGATGAGGGCGTAGGCGAGCTCGTGCTCGAATATCTCCGCGTCCTCGCCGGTGGCGAAGTATCCGTGCTCGCGGCCGGTCGCGACATAGGTCCCGACGACCCGGTCGACGAGCTGCTTGAGGCTCCATTCGCGCTGCGGGGTTCCGACCGCGCCGCGGAAGTACTTGGTTGTCACGATGTTCGCGGCGTTGGCCGACCAGAACTCCGGGAACTCCACGCCGCGCTGCTCGAAGTTGACCGAGCCGTCCCGCCAGTTGGTCATCACGACGTCGCGGCGCTCCCACGTCAGCTCGTCGTACGGGTGGACGCCCGGGCGGGTGTGGATGCGGCGCATCGTCAGCCCCCCGCGGCCCGCGCTTGCGTGACCGCCCGCCGCGCTGCCACCGGCCGCGCTGCCGGCCGCGCTGCCGGCCGCGCTGCTGCCGGCCACGCTGCCTGCGGTGCCGCTGACGGGACCGCTGACCGGTGCGCCGCTGGCGTCGCTACCGTCGCTGGCGCCATTCACGGTGCTGCCGCCTGGCTGGTCCGCGCCGCCAGCGCGCCCGCTCGCCGCCTCTGTCATGGTGCTATCCCCCTTCCGGGGTCCCGGTGGACCCTCGCTGGGCCGTCCCGGGCCCGGTGCCGATGTGTTCCCGCGGCGGCGCTCCGCCGCCCGTGCGTGCCTGTCGCGCCTGTTCATCGTGTTCGAACTGCTTCGTCCGTCGCCTCGGCCGGTTCCCTCCTGGTCTCCTCTGGGGGCATCGGGCCGGGGGGCTGCGCACCCGTACCCGTACCGGCCAGGCCCGCGTCGTCTGGCTCCGGGGCGGTTGCCCGCAGCAGGGCGATCTCCTCTTCGAAGTCGGCGAGCGACTCGAAGCCCCGGTACACCGAGGCGAACCGGAGATAGGCGACCTCGTCCAGCTCGCGAAGCGGCCCGAGGATCGCGAGGCCGACCTCGTGCGAGCCGATCTCTCCGAGGCCGCGCGCCCGGATCGTGTCCTCGACCTGCTGGGAGAGGATCGCGAGCTGGTCCTCGCCGACCGGCCGGCCCTGGCAGGCGCGCCGCACGCCACGGATGATCTTGTCGCGGGTGAACGGCTCGGTTGCCCCGCTCCGTTTGGCGACCATCAGGATCACCGCTTCCTGAGTGGTGAACCTCCGCCCGCACCCGGTGCACGACCGGCGGCGGCGGATCGCGGTGCCGTCATCGGCCGCGCGGCTGTCGATGACCTTGCTGTCCGTGTTGCGGCAGAACGGGCAGTGCACGCGCGCCTCCCCTCATGATCGGCATCGCCCCCCGGCGTCTCGCCGCGGCGCCGCGCACGTCATCCGACGAGGCCGGCTCAGTACCGCCAATGCGAAAGTCCTTCTCCCACTCAACACAACTTGTGGAAGAACTACAGCGATGTAACTACTAGATGTTGTGGTCCCACAGTAGGCGAGATACGCACCCGGTGCAAGCTCAAAACCCCGCGTTCAGTCTTTCGGCACCCAGAGGACCTGACCCGGGGTGATCCCCGCTCCTGTCAGCGAATTCAGGTCCGTGATGCGCTGCACGACCAGCCGCGGGTCGGCGCGCCGATCAGCCCGCACCGCGATCGACCACAGCGTGTCGCCGGGCCGGACGGCCACCTGCGAAAGATTCTGCTCCGGCCGGACCGGCGACACGCCGGTCCCGGTCGCATCCGCGACACGCGGCAGGACCAGGAACACGCCGGCCGCCACCAGCGCGAGGGCTCCCGTCACGACCACCCGGCCCCGGCGCGTCAGCACGACCGGCCCGCCGCGAGTTGCGCTCTGCCTACCGGGAACCTGATCCCCGCCGGGTGCGTGCCGCCTTGTGGCCACCTCGCCGCCGGGCACGCCCGCGCGAACCCCGGCGCAGACCTGCCCCGCGCGGGCCGGGCCGCGCGCCGTCTGCAGTGGGATCACAGTGGCCGGCCGCGCCATTCGCGCGGGGGCCGTTTTCATTCGCCGCCTCGGCTCAACCACGGGTGCCACGCCGACAGTCATGTCGCCTCCCTCCCGCTCGCACATGGGTTCGATCGAACAGAGGTACTATCGAACACACGTACGTTTCTATCTCAGCGCTACGACATTTTCTACGACCCTCGAACAGATGTTTGAGGTGTGGTGCCGAAACCGCTAACGTCAGTCGGGAAACGGCGCAGCCAGTTGGCGCCCGCGTCGTCGCACGTCCGATGTGGATCGCCGCGACGACGTCAGCGAACCGGCGGCGCCGGCAACCGGAGTCAGGCGGCACACGGCACGGCACTACGGGTGCGGCGGGCCGGCCAGCGGTCCCGCTCGGGACATCCGGGCCCGCGCGAGCGGGCCTGCCGGTTGTCCCGCGCACGAGGTGGAGCACCAGGAGGCCCGAAATGAGCAGCGACGACAGCGGTGAACGGCCCCGCAGGGGACCGGGACGGCCGCGCAAGCACCCGCTCGACCCCGTGGTGACGCCGCGGCGGCGCCCTGAGCGTGACCGGAGCACCAGCGCCGACGGCGTGGTGACGGAGTTCCCCGACCAGCCCGATTCGTCGCATGTGCTCACCTGGCGGCAGCGCCGCGTCCTGCACGTGATCCGTGAGTCCGTGCAGCGCCGCGGTTACCCGCCGTCGATGCGGGAGATCGGCGAGGCGGTGGGGCTGACCAGCACGTCGAGCGTCTCGTACCAGCTGTCCACGCTGCAGAACAAGGGATACCTGCGCCGGGACCCGAACCGGCCACGGGCGGTGGAGGTCCGGCTGCCCGGCAAGGCCCCGGTACAGGCGGAGGGACTCCCGCCGGATGAGGACACCGCCGCGTCAGTGGAGACCGAACCGGCCCTCGTCCCGCTCGTCGGGCGCATCGCAGCCGGTGGCCCGATCCTCGCCGAGGAGGCGGTCGAGGACATCTTCCCGCTGCCCAGGCAGGTGGTCGGCGAGGGCACGTTGTTCATGCTCAAGGTCGCCGGGGATTCCATGATCGATGCCGCGATCGCGGACGGCGACTGGGTCGCTGTCCGGCAGCAGCCGGTCGCGGACAACGGCGACATCGTGGCGGCCATGATCGATGGCGATGCGACGGTGAAGACGTTCAAGCGCAAGGACGGCCACGTCTGGCTGATGCCGCACAACGAGGCCTACGAGCCCATCCCCGGCGACGCCGCGACGATTCTCGGCCGGGTTGTCGCGGTCCTGCGCCGGATCTGAGCGCGGGTGCCGCCCGCCGGCGCCGCCGGACGCTCGGGACGTGCTGACATTGGCATAACGGCCTGCGCATCGCGCCGCAGGCACCACGGGCGCCGCCGCCCGGCCGCGCCGCCCAGTGCGCGCCGCCCAGTGCGCGCCGCCCGGCCGCGCCGTCCGGCCGCACCGCTGACTGGCCGCTGGGCGGCGCTGGTTGCCCGGCAACGCGCTGAGATAGCCGTGCGCAGCGGTGCACTAGCCTAAAGGGATGCGAGCGCGGCTGCTTCTCCCGATGCCGCGCTGACGGCTGCGTCGGCGCGGCGGCCCTCCAACGCGGGGGGCTTTTTCATAGCATCAAGCCGATCATCATCGAGGACACATGAGCGAGAGCGTCAACCGTTCCGGGCCGGACCGCGGGGAACCAGCCTCGGACACTCCGCGTGCCGACGACCAGCCCAAGTACCGCTACGACGCGCGCCTCGCGGAAGAAATCGAGCTGCGGTGGCAGGACCGCTGGGAGACGGAGGGGACGTTCAACGCCCCCAATCCGGCGGGGCCGCTGTCGCGCGGCTTCGACAGGGTCGCCGACCTGCCGAAGTTCTACCTGATGGACATGTTCCCGTACCCGAGCGGCGCCGGCCTGCACGTCGGCCACCCGCTGGGCTACATCGGGACGGATGTCTTCGGCCGTTACCTGCGGATGATGGGCCGCAACGTGCTGCACCCGTTCGGCTATGACGCGTTCGGCCTGCCCGCCGAGCAGTATGCGATCGACACCGGCCAGCATCCGGCGACCACGACCCGGCAGAACATCGACAACATGCGCCGCCAGCTGCGGCGCCTGGGCCTCGGCCACGACACCCGCCGGGAATTCGCGACCGCCGACCCGTCCTACTACCGGTGGACGCAGTGGATCTTCCTGCAGATCTTCAATAGCTGGTTCGACACCGACGCGAACCGGGCCCGGCCGGTCGCCGATCTTCTCGCCGAGTTCGAGTCCGGCCGGCGGCATCCGGCGAGCGCGGAAAACCCGGACGACCGTGCCTGGTCCGAGTTGACCGCGATCGAGCGCCGCAAGGTCGTCGACAGCTACCGGCTGGCCTACATCTCCGTCGAGCTGGTCAACTGGTGCCCCGGGCTGGGCACCGTGCTGGCCAATGAAGAGGTCACGGCCGAGGGCCGCAGCGCCATCGGCAACTACCCGGTCTACCGGCGGCCGCTGCGCCAGTGGATGCTCCGGATCACCGCCTACGCCGAGCGCCTGATGCGGGACCTCGATCAGCTTGACTGGCCCGAGCCGATCAAGCACATGCAGCGGAACTGGATCGGGCCGAGCGACGGTGCCAACATCGACTTCCCGTTCGCCACCGCCCCGGACACCACGGCCCCGGACGGCGCAGCCCCGGGCGCCACCGCCCCGGATGCCGCGGCCCCAGGCGGCTCGGTGCGCGTGTTCACCACCCGTCCCGACACGCTGCCCGGCGCCACCTACATGGTGCTGGCCCCGGAGCACCCCCTGGTGGATGCGCTCACGGCGGCCGAATGGCCCGAGGGAACCCCCGCCTCATGGAGGTATCCCGAGGGCCACGGCACCAGTGATGGCAGCGCCGCCAGCGGGGATGCGGAATGGTCGCCGGCCGCCGCGGTCGCCGCATACCGGGAAATGACCTCACGGCTGACCGACCGGCAGCGCTCGGAAGAGGGCTACGGGAAGACCGGCGTATTCACCGGCGGGTCGGTCACCAATCCGATGACGGACGAGCAGATTCCGGTCTTCATCGCCGATTACGTGCTGATGGGATACGGGACCGGTGCCATTATGGCCGTCCCGGCGCACGACGAGCGTGACTTCGAATTTGCCCGGCTGTTCGGGCTGCCGATTCCCGCGGTGCTGGAGCCTCCGGCCGACTGGTTCAGCGCCCACGACCTGGCCCCCGGAACGCCCCCAGCACAGTGGCCGGAGGCGTTCTCCGGCGACGGCGGCTACCTGGATCTCAAGGTGCCGGGGCTCGACCTGCGAGGCCTCGGCGTCCAGGCGGGGATTGCGGCGACGGTCCGGTGGCTGGAGGAGCACCGCACCGGCCAGGGGGCGCGCTCATACCGGCTGCGCGACTGGCTGTTCTCCCGCCAGCGGTACTGGGGCGAGCCGTTCCCGATCGTCTACGACGAGAACGACCTGCCGGTCGCCCTGCCGGAAGAGATGCTGCCACTGGAACTGCCGGAGATCACCGACTTCCGGCCGGCGGCGCACGCGGACGCCAACAGCGATCCGGTGCCGCCGCTTGCCGGGGCCACCGAGTGGGTGCACCCGACGCTCGATCTCGGGGATGGCCCGAAGATGTACCGGCGCGAGGTCAACACGATGCCGCAATGGGCGGGGTCGTGCTGGTATCACCTGCGCTACCTCGATCCCGGCAACGACAAGCGGATGGTGGATCCGGAGGTTGAGCGGTACTGGATGCTGCCGCCGCGCACCAGCGGCGCGACAGCAGACGGCGCGACCGCAGACGGCACGACAGCAGACGGCGCGACCTCACCCGGTCTGGCTGGCGACGACATGCCCGGTGACGGCGGGGTGGACCTGTACGTCGGCGGCGTGGAGCATGCGGTGCTGCACCTGCTCTACTCGCGGTTCTGGCAGAAGGTCCTCTACGACCTGGGACACGTCTCCACCAGCGAGCCGTACAAGCGGCTCTACAACCAGGGCTACATCCTGGCGGACGCGTTCACCGACGAACGCGGAATGTACGTCCCCGCCGCGGACGTCGTGCAGGAACCGGACGGGAAGGCGCTGTACGGCGGTGAAGAGGTGCAGCGCCGTTCCGGAAAGATGGGCAAGAGCCTGAAAAACAGCGTGAGCCCGGACGACATCTACGCCGCCTACGGCGCCGACACGCTGCGCCTGTACGAGATGTCGACGGGCCCGCTGGATGCGAACCGCCCCTGGCAGACCGATGACATCGTCGGCGTCTACCGCTTCCTCCAGCGGCTCTGGCGCAACATCATCGACGAGCAGACGGATGAGCTGTCGGTCGAGGACCGGCCGCTAGACGACGACACGACCCGCCGCCTGCACAAGACGATCATGGTCGTCCGCCGGGACTTCGATGAGCTGCGGTTCAACACCGCGATCGCGCGGCTGATGGAACTGAACACGCACGCGGCGAGACTGGTGGCCGATGGGCGGCCGATCCCGCGGGCGCTCGCCGAGCCCCTGGTGCTGATGGTCGCGCCGCTCGCGCCGCACATCGCGGAGGAGCTGTGGTCGCGGATGGGCCACGCCGAGTCGCTGGCGCACCACCCGTACCCCGAGTTCGACGAGGCGCTCGCCGCCGAGAAGTCGGTCGTGATGCCGGTGCAGATCGACGGGAAGATGCGGTTCCGGATCGAGGTCCCGGCCGCGGCCGACGAGGACGAGATCCGCTCGATCATGACGAGCCACCCGGACTACGACCGCTACGTCGGCAGCGCCGATCTGCGCCGGGTTGTCATTGTGCCCGGCAAGATCGTGAACATCGTCACCCGCTGACTCCCCGGCGCGCTAGCTGAGCCAGTCCGGGCGCAGCGGCATCCGCGACTGGCCGTCGGCCTCCGTCTTCACGCCGAGCACCTGGTGCAACTGGATGTGGTTGCGCTCGAATGCCAGCCGCGACCCGGCCATGTAGAGGCGCCAAACCCGGCTCGTCGCGTCGCCCGCCTCGTTCACCGCCTCGTCCCAGTGCTTGTCGAGGTTCGCGCACCAGCCGGTCAGCGTCTTGGCGTAGTGCTCGCGCAGGCTCTCCTCGTGCCGTACCTCGAACCCCGCCTCATGCATGGCCGTCACCAGGAACCCCGGCGACTCCAGCTCGCCGTCCGGGAAGACGTACCGGTTGATGAACCCGCTCCTGCGGATCGCGGGGTCATGGTTGTCCGGGCGGGTGATGCAGTGGTTGAGCAGCCTTCCGCCGGGGCGGAGCTTGCCGTACAGGAACGAGAAATACCCGGGGACGTTCGCCTTCCCGATGTGCTCGGTGAGGCCGATCGAGGTGACGACGTCGAACCCGGTCTCCGGGACGTCCCGGTAGTCGAGGTGCCGAACCTCGGCCAGATCCGACAGCCCGGCTTCCTTGATCGCGCGCTGAGCCCACTCCGCCTGCTGCCGGGACAGCGTCACTCCGATGGTCCGGACCTTGTACTCCCGGGCCGCGTGCATCACCATCCCGCCCCAGCCGCAGCCGACATCGAGCAGCCGCATGCCCTCGCGGAGCCCCAGCTTGCGGGCGACCAGGTCGTGCTTGAAGTCCTGCGCCTCCTCGAGGGTGGCGTCCTCGCGCGGAAAGCAGGCGCAGGTGTAGGCCATCGACGGCCCGAGCACCCACTCGTAGAACCGGTTGGACACGTCGTAGTGGTGCGAGATGACCTTGGCGTCGCGCTGCTTCGAGTGCCGCCGCGCAAGCGGCCACCGGCTGGTGCGGACCTCCTGCGGTGGCGGCGGCACCCGCGGGAACAACAGCTTCGGCCCGCCGAGCTCGCGCAGTACGCGCAGCCGTTCTGCATAATCAAGCGAGCTGGCCTGGACATTGGACAGCAGCGAAAGGGCGGTGTACATGTCGCCCTCCACGTCCAGGTGCCCGGAGACGTACGCGCGGGCCATGCCTGTCGCGCCCGGGGCCTGGGCCAGGTAGGCCACGGCCACCGGCGAGCGGATCGTCACCCGCACCGTCGCGTCCGGGTCGCCGGCGGTGCTGCCGTCGTAAGCGCGGAAATGCACCTGCGACCCGGGCCCCGCGACCCTCTCGAAAACCTCGGCAAGCGCCATGACCCTGCGCCCTCCCTAAATCGAGCCCTGCCCCTGACTGCGGTTGAGGTGCCTGTCCTTTTGTGCCCGCCGACCGGACACCGCACTCGGCTGGTTTGCGCTTACCGGGTGCGCACGCATTTGTCGTACAGGTCGAGTAGCCGGCCCTCCGGATCGTATGCGCGCTTGAGTTCGGCGTAGGCCGGCCCGTTGTACCGCCGCCAGAACTCGTCGCGCGAATAGTAGGCGGTGGAGTACAGCGATTTGTGGCCACCGAGACTGCCGACATTGTCCTCGATCAGCCGGTTGCGGTAACCGTCGGATCGGCCCGGCGGCAGCGGCACCGTACCCCAGAAGCCGAAGTTCACGAACACCTGGCCGGGCTCCAGCGGGTAGAGCGGCCATGACTCGCTGCTGCGCAGCTGCAGCGGGCACATCCAGACCGGGCTCATCCCGATGTCGCGGAAGAAGAACGAGAGGAAGTCGGCGCACCGGTCGAGAGGTATCTCCACGTCCTGGATCACCGCTTCGTTCGCCGGAGCGCGGCGGGACTTATTCATCTGGTCGGTCAGCCCGTAGCGGCGGTCGAGGGCGACGAGCTTGCGGTAGACATCTGACCGGCGGTACCGGCGCGGCCACAGATGGCGCAGATACCTGTTCTGCAGCCCGAACGGCGTGGAGCACCAGAACCAGTCGGTGTCCCAGCGCCACAGGTAGTCGCGGATGGTGAGGAAATCCTCCCGGAACTCCCGCACCGAGCGGTAATAGATCTGCTGTCCGGTGTAGTCGCTGAGCCACGGGGCCACGTCGCTGAAGGTGCCGACGGTGAGGTACAGCTCGTCCGGCCCGAACGCGACACCGTCCAGGAAATCCGCGGCCGCGCCTTCGAAGGTCCCGTCCGCCGCGATCTGGCCGACTGCGTCCATGCAGGCTTTCGCGCTACTAAACGGCACGTGCCGCAGCCGCACGAACTTCCTGACCGGCTCGAGTTCGATGGTGAACGACAGGCCGTAGCCCAAGGTGCCGTACGAGTTCGGGAACCCGCGGAAAAGGGCGGCGTGCTCGTTATCCGCGGTCGCGGTCACCACCCGGCCGTCACCGGTGAGGATCTCCATCTCGGTGACCGCCTCGTGCGGCATCCCGTTCCGCAGCGAGGTGGACTCGATTCCCAGGCCCGATATCGCCCCGCCCAGGGTGATCGTCTTGAGCTCCGGCACGACAAGCGGCATCAGGTCGTGCCGCAACGTCGCGTCGACCAGGTGCTCGTGGGTGGTCATGCCCTGGACCCGCGCGGTCCGGGAGCGCGCGTCCACCCCCAGCACATTGCCGAGGGCGGAGACATCGAGGCCACGCCGCAGCGGACGCTGGTCGGTGAACCGGAACAGGTTCGAGGTGGACTTGCCCAGCCGGACCGGGAGGGCGGTGCGCGCTGCCGGACCGGTGCCGCCCGCGGCCCGGGCGCTGTACTGGCGGCGCAGCGCCTGTACCGCCTCGCGGTGCCCCTGGTCAGTTACGGTGGTCACGCCGTCTTCCCTTCACTTGCTCGCGGTTCCCGGTGCCGCAGAAGCGCCGAAGCCGCCGATGTAACTGGACGAACGGCTCACCGAGTCTATCGTGCGGCGATCGGCCGCCCCGGCGGCCGATCGCCGGGACCGCCGCACAGTGCCTTGCCGCGCCCATCGCCGCTAAACCGCCTGGATGATCCTCATCGCGGATAAGGTGGGCCGCGTGCGTTTCGCGCTCGTCAACTCTGGGCTGGGGGTGCTGGCCGCCGCAGCAGAGCTCGCGCGGATGCGCCCGGACGCGGACCTGGTGCTCGCCATCGATCCGGATGGGATGCCGTGGGGTCCCCGGTCCCCGGACGACATCGCGAAGCGGTCCCTGATCTGCGCCGAGGCGGCCGCGGACTATGACCCCGATGTGCTGATCTTCGCCTGCAACACGGCGTCCGTGCACGCTCTCAGTGCGCTGCGCGCCGAGTTCGAGCCAGCGACGCCCGTCGTCGGCACGGTTCCCGCGATCAAGCCGGCGGCGGCGGCCGGAGAGCCGGTCGCGATCTGGGCGACCGCGGCGACCACCGGCAGCAGGTACCAGCGGGACCTGATCAACCAGTTCGCCAGCGGCGTGCCCGTCACCGAGGTCGCCTGCCCCGGGCTTGCCGACGCGATCGACTCGGGCGACGAGGACGCCATCGGCGCCGGGATCGCCTCGGGGATGGCGCGGACCCCGCCGGACGTCCGGGCGGTCGTTCTTGGCTGCACCGAGTACGAGCTGATCGGAGACCGGATCCAGGCGCTGCGGCCGCTGCGGCTGCACGGATCCGCACCGGCGGTCGCCGCGCAGGCGCTGCGCCGTGGATCTGATGCCGCCCCGGCGGGCGGGGGCGCACTGCACGTGCTGCTCAGCGGCCGGCCCGCCGAGCTGCCAGCCGCCGCGCTCCGCTACCCCGAGGGACGGTTCCTGGCGCGCCGCGCGCGCTGACCACTGCTGCCCTTGGTGACCTGGCCGGTTGTCACCGGCCGCCGGTACTGTGACCGGGTGCTCAACTCTTTCCATCCGGCCGTGCGAACGTGGTTCGAGCGGCGGTTCCCGGCCGGGCCGACCGCCCCCCAGGCGGGCGGCTGGGGGGAGATCGCGGCGGGTAAGCACACGTTGATCGCGGCGCCGACTGGATCTGGAAAGACGCTCGCCGCCTTCCTCGTCTGCATCGACCGGCTGTACCGGGCCCATGAGATGGGGACCGACGTGGGCGACGGGCCGCAGGTCGTATACGTGTCGCCGCTGAAGGCGCTCGCGGTCGACATCCACCAGAACCTGGAGACCCCGCTCCGGGAGATCGCCGCCATCGCGGACGAACTCGGCCTCGGTGCGCCGGACATCCGGGTCGCGGTCCGGACCGGCGACACGGCCGCATCGGAGCGGGCCGCGATGCTGCGGCGGCCGCCGAACTTCCTCATCACCACGCCGGAATCGCTCTATCTGCTGGTGACCGCGGAGCGCAGCCGGGCAATGCTGGGCCAGATCCGCACCGTGATCGTGGACGAGATCCACGCGGTCGCGGGGAACAAGCGCGGGTCACACCTCGCCCTCACGCTCGAGCGCCTGGCGCACGTGGTGGCCGATGCCGCCGGCGGCTCGCCGGCGATGCTGCAGCGCGTTGGCCTGTCCGCGACTCAGCGGCCGATCGAGACCGTTGCGCGGCTGCTCGTCGGCGTCGGGCCCGGCAGCGTGGCCGCGGACCGCTCACCGCTGTGCTCGATCGTCGATTCCGGCCACCGCCGCGCGCTTGACCTGGTGCTGGAACTCCCCGATGACGAGCTCGGCGCCGTCGCCAGCTCCGAGCAGATGGGTGAGATTCTCGACCTGATCGCGGAACAGGTGAACCGGCACCGCACCACGCTGGTGTTCGTCAACACCCGGCGGCTGGCCGAGCGGGTGGCCCACCAACTCGGCGAGCGCCTCGGTGATGATGCGGTCGCCGCACACCACGGCAGCCTGTCCAAGGACAGGCGCCAGCGGGTCGAGTCCCGGCTGCGCGCCGGTCAGCTGAAGGCACTGGTGGCGACCGCGTCGCTGGAACTGGGGATCGACGTCGGTCCGGTGGAGCTGGTGTGCCAGATCGGCTCGCCGCGCAGCTTTGCCACCTTCGTTCAGCGGGTGGGGCGGTCAAACCACACCCGGACCGGGACCCCGGCCGGGAGGCTCTACCCGACGTCGCGGGACGAGCTCGTCGAATGCGCCGCCATGCTGCGCGGGGTACGGTCCGGCAGGCTTGACGCGCTGCTGGTTCCCGCCCGCCCGCTCGACATCGTCGCCCAGCAGATCGTGGCGGAATGCGCGGCCGCGGACTGGCGGGAAGACGATCTGTTCAGCCTGATGCGACGGGCCGCGCCGTTCAGCGACCTGCCGCGGGAAGACTTCGACGACGTCGTCGCCATGGTCTCCAACGGGATCAGCACCGGCCGCGGGCGGCGGGCCGCCTACGTGCACCACGACGGGGTGAACGGCCGCCTACGGGGCCGCCGGGGCGCCCGCATCGCGGCGCTCACCTCGGGCGGGGCGATACCGGAACTCGGCGACTACCGGGTGATCGCCGAGCCCGAGGGCACCCCGGTCGGGACGGTGAACGAGGACTGGGCCATCGAGAGCATGGCGGGCGACATCTTCCTGCTCGGGACCACCTCCTGGCAGATCATCCGGGTCGAGCCGGGAACGGTGCGGGTGGCGGACGCGCACGGCGCGCCGCCCTCGGTGCCGTTCTGGCTCGGCGAGGCGCCGGGCCGGACGCACGAGTTGTCCGAGGAGGTATCGGCGCTGCGGCAGGGGGTGGCCGATCGCCTGCGGGACGGCGCGCGCGGCGATCCCGCGTCCTGGCTGCGGGAGGAATGCGGGATCGGGCCGGCGGCTGCGGAAACGATCGTCCGCTACCTGGCGGCCGGTCTTGCCGCGCTCGGGACCCTGCCGACCATGGACTCGATCGTGCTCGAACGGTTCTTCGACGAAAGCGGCGGCATGCAGCTTGTCGGGCACACGCCGTTCGGCGCCAGGCTCAACCGTGCGCTCGGGCTCGCGCTGCGCAAGCGGTTCTGCGTGACCTTTGACTTCGAACTGCAGGCAGCGGCGAGCGATGACGCGATCCTGCTGTCGCTCGGACCGCAGCACAGCTTCCCGCTGGACAAGGTGCCGAAGTTCCTCGCGTCCGCGACGGTCGAGAACGTCGTGCGGCAGGCCGTGCTCACCTCGCCGATGTTCCAGGCCCGCTGGCGGTGGAACCTGAACACATCGCTCGCGGTGCTCCGGATGCGTGGCGGGCGGAAGAACCCGCCGGCGATCCAGCGGATGGAGGCCGACGACATGATGGCCGCGGTTTTCCCGTCGCTGGCGGCTTGCCAGGAGAACGTGGCCCCCGGCCCGGTGGAGATACCGGATCACCCGCTCGTCCGCCAGACGCTCGCCGACTGCCTGCGCGAGGCGATGGACATCGACGGACTCCGGGAACTGGTGCGGCGCATCGAGGCCGGGGAGGTCACGGTGGTGGTGCGCGACACCACGGAGCCGTCGGTGCTGGCGCACGAGATCCTGAACGGGCGGCCGTTCACCTTCCTGGACGACGCGCCGCTGGAGGAACGCCGCAGCCGTGCGGTGCAGCTTCGGCGCGGGCTTCCGGTGGAGGCGCGCGACCTCACCCGGCTGGACCCGGGCGCCATCGAGCGGGTGCGCGAGCAGGTCCAGCCGGATCCGCGGG
>JBPYFL010000026.1:0-48665 GCA_051986485.1 Streptosporangiaceae bacterium
GCGGGCCGGCTTCCGCCGCCCGCCGCGGTCTCGCGGGCGGAGCTGGGTCCGGGCGCGGCGCCCGGTCCCATGGCGGCTCCCCGGCCTCGGCCGGCACCCGCATGGGCCGGCGGGCGGCCCTGTCGGATAGCACCCGAATCCCGGCTGCGGCGACCGGCACGGAACCTGCCGGCGCCGGATCGGGTACGGCACCGGCGTCCCCCGCTGCCGCGGGTGTTGCGGCGGACGGGACCCGCTGAGCCAGCGGGAATCCAGCGGCGCCCGCATACTGGCGGTCGGGCTGCCCGTGATGCCGCCGGTTTCGCCGCAGCAGCAGCACAGCCAGGGCGCACAGCACCAGCCCCGCGACCGCGACCCCGACCAGCACCTGGAACAGATACCGGACCGTCAGGCCCGCCGATACGTCGAAGGTCGCGCCGGCGCCGGGCGTGGTCGTCGTCAGCACGATGTTCCAGTTCCCGTCGGCCGTCTGCCAGTTCAGCTCCCGCTGGCCTGGACCGGAGGCGGACGCCACCCAGAAGGGCAGGGCCGGCCTCGGCACCGGGCTGAACCCGCCCGCGGTGCCGTGGACCTGCGTCACCTGCCAGGGCGGCCGGAACCCGGTAACCGTCGAATACGAGGCACCGGCGAGGTAGCTCTGCACGTCCACCTGGTGACCGACGCCGATGAAGACGTCACCGCGCCCGCTCGCCGTGCGGGCCGTCACGTGAAGCGTGGGCCCGACATACTGCAACAGGCCGCTCGCGGTGACGATCGCGCTCTCCCGCGTGCTGATCCGGTGCGTCCCGCTGTTTACCGTGCTGGACGGGCCCACGAACGCCGCGGCGATAGCACCGGCCACTAACAGAGGAACACCGGCCAGCAAGAGCAGTACCGCGAAAACGCGTCTCATCTCTATCCTGTCGGCGCCGAGGCTCGTCCGGTCAGCGGCCCACGGTAGCAGCAACGACGGCACTCGCCGACCGATTGCACCGGAGACTACTACCGGGCGGTGACAAGGGTGTCCCGGTCGGACTAATGTCCACATTCCGCTACAACCCGTAATCTGAGGCCGCGCACCAGGCGTCCTGCATGCCGGACGGGATCGCGGGCCTCCCATCGCGGCTCCCGTCGGCCGGCCGTGGCACCGGCGGTGCGGAGCATGAGGAGCCGGGGTGCGCTCCCGGGGCCGGGGGTGCATACGAGGGGCGGTGGCGCGGTATGCGGCCGAGAGAAAGGCGGGCAGCGAGGGACCGGCCGGTAAGGCTCAGGCTCGCTGCCGAACCGCCGGCGGACGCGGACGGCGGTGCTCCCTGGCTCAGCGGTCAGCGTTCCGGCCGTGCGCCCGCCGAACGGCCCGGCCGGCCCGATGGCCAGCGGTACGGGCGGCGGGCTGCCGAAGGCCAGCCGGGCGCGGCCCGCCTGGCGCTCGCGGCTGAGCGTGCCCGCATAGCACGGGATCTGCACGACTCAGTGGACAGAAGCCTGCACGGCATCGCGTGGGCGGCGGAAACCCTCGCGGAAACGCTCACCGCGCCCGATGAGCCGGACGGCGTGGAATCGCTGCGCCCGCGCCTGCGTGAACTGGCGAGTATCGCGCGACACGCCATTTCCGAAACCCGCTGTGTCGTCTATGACCTGCGCGAAGACAAGCTGTCCGCACCGCTGGGCGACGCGCTCAGGAACCTGGCAACCGTGTGGAGCGCCGGCTCGGGAGTTCCGGTGACCGTCGCCGTGCCGCCGGGGACCGACACATCCCGCGACAGCCGCCGCGAACTCGTCGCGATTGCCCGCGAGGCGCTGCGCAACGTGGAGACACACGCGCACGCGAGCCGGGTGCGGATATCGCTGCGGGAGGCCACGCAGCGGCTGCTGCTGACCATCTCCGACAACGGGGAAGGCTTCGCCATCCCGACCACCCCCGAAAGCCTGCAGGCGGCCGCCTGTTACGGCCTGATCGGGATGACCGAGCGTGCCACGAAGCTAGGCGGCACGCTGGTGATCACGTCGCGCCCCGGCTCCGGGACCCGGATCGCCGTCCAGGTGCCCGCCGGCCCGTGACCGCCGCCGCGACCGCCGTCACCAACGCGGTAAACGCAGCCGGACACCGCCGGCGGATCGCTGATTACTGAGACATGCCCTCAGCGGTGCTGACCGCGCCGACAAGCCGCACTCACACGATGGTTCGTGTCGGCGCAGCTATGAACAGTTCTGGCTCGCCCGACTAGGCCGCTCACCGCCAGTGATCATAGACGTACTCGCAAGCCTGCCGGACTGTCGTCAGCGGGTGTGAGGCATTGCCTTTACGAGCATAGAATTCTCCGGGGCTCCCCTTGGCGACTAGGAACACGGGCCGCGGGGACCGGCTGACGTCGGCGCGGCAGATCTGAATGTCGTTCACATATGGAAACGAGAGCGTCACTAGTTGATTCGGGTCGGGGTTAAGGTTCGCAGACAATGCGTCGCGGAACTTCAGCTCGAACCCGTCGACGGTCTTTTTGTCTGAGAAGTCTTGCAGGTCAGGCTCAAGACCTTGTGGCTCTCCCGTGTCCGCCACGCCGATCAAGAGCGTTCCGCCCTCCGCGTTGAGGAAGGCGCACACGGTCTTCATGCTTGCTTTGAGTACGTCCGCGCTGCGCTTTTGCAGCTTCGTGTCCCAGCGCATCGTCTCCTTGAGCTCAACAGACGTGCTCTCACCGCCAGCTATAAGCAGCGCGAGATCGGCTGTCTTTTCGATTTCACGGAGCTCTTCGAGTACCGCCTGCGCGCTCTGCGGCCGGTCCTCGCGGTCGGGTGCCAGCATCGAGAGGATGAGCGTCTCCAGGCGGGGAGGAACGTCTTTGCGCAACTCGGATGGCGGCGCCACCTGCGTCGGAAGTCCTCCGGGTTCGGGTAGGACACCGGTCAGGAACTCGTATAGGACGGCGCCGAGGCCATAAAGGTCGGCACGGTAATCCGGCGTCGTACCGCCCGCCAGTTCCGGGGCGGCAAAGCCTTCCGGTGTGACTGGTTCGAGGGCTCCCCTACAGGCTTCGTCGGCCGAGATTGCCACATCGAAATCTCCCAAGTGGGCTACCCCTCGCTCGTCGAGCAGGATGTTCGTCGCAGCAACGTCTCGGTGGATAACACCCCGCCCATGTATGTGGGCAAGCGCGCGGCACAGCTGCCGGGCTGTGCGGAAGAAGTCAGGGAGAGGCACCTGCGAGCCCGTGGCCTGACGAGCTCGGCAATGATTACGGAGTCTGCCGCCAGGCAGATACTCGTAGACAAGGTATGGACTCGGCGAGTCAAGGTCGAAGTCGTGCAGGGTAACGATGTAATCGTGCTGTCCTACCTTGCCCATCATCTCGACTTCTCGATGACTGGCGGTCGTTGCGGAGCCGGGGTCCATAATGGCGAGGGCAACTTGCCTGTACCCATGTGTCCTCATGTCCGACGCAACGTAGGTCCACTTGCGCTCACCGTGGGTAATGGCATGTTCGATGCGGTAGCGGTCAGCGAAGACCGAGCCCGGAGAAAGTGGACCATTCACGATCGGGATAACCATCTCAGCCATCCTCCCAACTCGCTTATCCGGCTCACGCATGGTGATGCGGATCAGAGCGCGTAACTAGGGCCGAAAGTCCTGTCCTGGGTCAGCTGATCATGACCGTGTCACAGGGAAGCCGGGATGAGCGCTCGCTTCAATCGCTTGTGCTCTCCGAAACCGGACGGCACTTTTCGGCATGGGACGGCGCTGGGGTACCCGAGCTCCTCAACGAGGTACCGGCGTACTGGGTCACTATCGGGGAATCCATGAAAAATATCTTGATCGATATCCGGCAGCGTAGACATTTGTAACACCTCTAAGGTTGGCCATATGTCCGCGTAGTCGCGTTAGTGGCTCACTGAAGATGCGGTTCCTACCGCATGCTTCTCTCCGATGGTGCGCGCGAAAGAATCACGGATGATTCTATGCCTGTTACTTCCAACTCGTCTCGGACCGCCACCTGAAACTCGCGCAGAAGTTGTGCCATGTCGTTGTTTATGCTAACTCGTTGGCTGTTAGTAAGAACGGTATCTACGCGATGGAGGGCGTCCTGGGTTCTATTGATTGCGCTCACTATTGCACGGCAAGAATGATACGTTGCTTCGCTCCGAAGCACAATGAATACCAGGGACGCCGCATTGTCGGCGACAGCTGCCAGACCGTCCAGTTCACTACGTGAAATATCCGTCGCCGGCCTTTTTTCAAGCGGGCGCAGTGCATTGCGGTAGGAACGAGCACCCGTGATGAAGGCTGCGTATGCGTCTGCCTGCTTTTCCCACAGCCGATCAGCACGAGCCGCATCGACGGCAAGTACAGCGCCTTGCGCAGCGGCCTGGATGGTCCGGTCAGCGATCTTTCGATTATTGCGGAAACCGCTAATTGCTACTATGACCGTCCCTACGCTGCTAAGCAGACCGACACTCGATGCGATCCAGGCGGCTTCCACGGCGGGCTGCATGCCAAGAGACTACGTCGGCAGCTATGAGCCAGATCCGAGCGACACGACGCACCCGATCGAGGCAGGAGGGATATGGCCCACCCACCTCAGGGCAGCACGGCGTACGGGTTGGGGACGCCTGAGCTGTTTGTGCATGTGAACACGGCCAGTCTCTCCGGTACTCAGCAATCCGCAACGGCAGCCTCGACCGCTGCGCTTAGCAGGTTGCTATGGACGGTTAGAGTGCCGCGGCTGCACCCCGTCGCGGAAATGGCTGCACCCGTCGTCGGACCTGCTCTTCCTAGCGCCGACACGCGTCGTCGCCAGGCCGGGGAACTGCCGGGCGAGCGACTCGATCTCGTCGTCATCGAGATCCTCGCGGATCAGGCGCATGGCCAAGTCCCAGCCTTGCGGACGGTAACCGGCCCGTTTGATCTTCGCCACCACCGCCGGGCCACACGGCCGGATGATCCCCTCAGCCTCCAGCTGGTCCAGCGCCGTCCGAACCGTGCGCTCGGACAGCTCGCTCGGTGCACCGCACAAGCTTCCGCACGCTGGGGAACGGCTCGCTGCCATTCGGGCCCGCGTGGTTGGCCAGCCCGACCAGCATCGCCTTACGCGCCGGGTTGCGCTTGGCCCAGCCAGATGTAACAGAAGTGCTCAAGCATGGCTGTGCCGCGAGAGCGCCTACTGGCTCGGGCGTGGAACGAGGCAGCTCGTTTTCGGGTTCGCGCCGAGGTAGTTGAGCGGTCCCACGATGACCGTCACCGCGATTGTCTCGGCTTGCGAGCAGTGCGTGGCCGTGGCGCCGTAATAGCCGCGCTGGCCAGCCGCCAGCACGCCGATCAGAAGCCAGAGCAAAACCACTGCCGGCAGGAATCGCCGCAACCTACCCTCCGGGTCCGTTATCCGTCATTATGCGCTCGGGCTCCTCCTTGAACCGGTCAGGTCGGCAGAGGAGCGGTGTGGAGCAGGTGCCCGGTTTGTGCCGGTCCGGAACTGGCACCTGCATCGTGCCGCGACGAGCCTAGCGGACCGTCGCTGCCTACCCGCGGCGGCTGTCGGCGGCCGATCCGGCACTGCCGTCGGCGGCCGATCCCGCACGCCCGTCGGCGGCCGATCCACCACCGCCGTCGCGGATCTCCGCTACCGCCGTCAGCGCCTTCCGGGCCGCGGCAGCGTCATGCACCCGGAAGATCCGCGCACCCTGCCACGCCGAGACCGCCAGGGTGGCGATCGTGCCGGTTCCGCGGCTCCTCCCGGGCGGCTGATCCAGCGATTCGCCGATGAAATCCTTCTCGGCCACCGCGACCAGGACCGGCCAGCCGGTCCTCACCAGCACGTCGAGCCGCCGGGTCAGTTCCAGCGAGTGCCGGGTGTTCTTGCCGAAATCGTGCGCGGGGTCGATGAGGATCGCGTCCGGGCGGACCCCGGCGGCCACGGCCCGCTCGGCAAGCGCCGTGACCCCGGCCGTCACATCCGCGACGACGTCCGCGTAGGCGATCCGGTGCGGCCGGGTCCGGGGCTGGAGGCCGCCGGCGTGCGCGCACACGATCCCGGTCCGGTAGGTGGCGGCCACCTCGGCGAGCCGGGGGTCCACCCCTCCCCAGGTGTCGTTGAGGAGGTCGGCGCCCGCCTCCGCGACCACCTTCCCGACCTCGGCGCGCCAGGTGTCGACGCTGACCGCGACGTGCGGGTACCGGTCCCGGACGGCGGCCACCAGGCTTGCCACCCGCCGGATCTCTTCGGCGACGCCGACCTCGTCTCCCGGCCCCGCCTTCACGCCGCCGATGTCCACGATGTCCGCGCCATCGGCCACCGCCTGGTCGACAGCCTCCAGCGCCGCGCCGAAGGCGTAGGTCGCGCCGCGGTCGAAAAAAGAGTCCGGAGTCCGGTTGATCACGGCCATCAAGCCGAACGCCCCGGCCGGCAGTTCCACCGGCCCCAGCCGCAGCGGACGGGGCCGGGCGGAATCGTCCGCGGCACCGGTGCCAGGCCCGCGGGCTGTGGGGCCGGGCCCGCGGGCTGTGGCATCGGGCCCGCGGCCGGGCGCAGCCCTGCGGGCCTTCACCACGGCCACCACCACCGCCGGCCCGGCGGCCGCGGCCGCGGGTCCACGTACACGTGGCCGTCGGAGATGACCACCGGGTAGACCGGGAGAGCGCGGCGGGCGGGGCCGCGCCGGACCGCTCCGGTGCTGAGCTTGAACCGCGCCCCGTGCAGCGGGCACTGTAGGCAGCCGTCCACCACCGTTCCCGCGCGCAGCGGGGCACGCATGTGCGTGCAGGCGCTGCCGAACGCGTATACCGGGCCGACCCCCGCGGAAGCGCGCACCCGGCACACCACGATCGGGAGGCCGGGCACCACCCTGATCTCGCCGGGCGCGAGATCGGCGGCCGCGCACACGCGCACCAGTCCCCCCTCTTCACGCGGCGCACGGCCGGTGCTCTCCGCGTGCTCGTCCCCCGTTCGCCGACTGCGCAGCGGCCACTCCTTCCACCCACGGGCGCGCGGCGCCCGGCGGGTCCGGACGCCGGACCGGACCCGGGTCAGCACGTGTTAACCGTTCGGCTTAGAAAATAACCATCGGGCCGCCCGCGCGCAGTGCCGGCCGGCCCTTGACCCGGCCGGCGGAGGGAACAATGACCCCAGGCCGGGCGGTTGACCTCGCGGCTTGAGTTTCCCGTCCGGCCGCCGGCCACGGCCGGCCACGATCAGGATGTGGTGGACCAACGTGCGATTCCTGGGCGGCGCGCCTCCGGCGCATGACCTGACTTACAGCGACGTCTTCATGGTGCCGAGCCGCAGCGCGGTCGGCTCCCGGCTGGACGTCGATCTGGCCACGCGGGACGGCAGCGGCACCACGATCCCGGTTGTCGCCGCCAACATGACGGCCGTTTCGGGCCGGCGGATGGCCGAGACCATCGCCCGCCGCGGCGGCCTGGCGGTGCTGCCGCAGGACATCCCGCTCGGCGTGGTCGCCGACGTCGTCGAATGGGTGAAGCGACGCGACCTGGTGCAGGACACGCCGATCACCCTCGGACCCGGCGAGACCGCCGGTGATGCGCTGAACCTGCTGCCGAAGCGGGCGCACGGCGCGGTGATCGTGGTCGCCGACGGGCGGCCGGTCGGGGTGGTCACCGAGGCGGACTGCCAGGGCGTTGACCGGTTTACCCAGCTCCGCGAAGTGATGTCCACCGACCTGCTCACGCTGCCCGCCGGGATCGATCCGGTCGAGGCGTTCACCCGCCTGCACGATGGCCGGCACCGGCTGGCCCCGGTCGTGGACGCCGGGGACCGGCTCACCGGCATCCTGACCCGGCGCGGGGCGCTGCGATCAACCTTGTACCAGGCGGCTACCGACTCCTCCGGGCGGCTGCGGATCGCGGCCGCGCTCGGGGTCGGCGGCGATGTAGCGGGCAAGGCCAAGGCGTTGCTGGAGGCGGGGGTGGACCTGATCGTGGTGGACACCGCGCACGGCCACCAAGACAAGATGATCGACGCGCTCGCGGCCGTCCGGGCGGGAGTCGACGCCGTGGTGGCCCGGGGAACCGTCCCGGTGGCGGCCGGCAACGTGGTGACCGCCGCCGGAGTGCGCGACCTGGTCGAGGCCGGCGCCGACATCGTGAAGGTCGGCGTGGGTCCCGGGGCGATGTGCACCACCCGGATGATGACCGGCGTCGGCCGCCCGCAGTTCAGCGCGGTGCTGGAGTGCGCGGCCGAGGCGCGCCGGCTGGGCAGGCACGTGTGGGCGGACGGCGGGGTGCGGTACCCGCGCGACGTGGCGCTGGCGGTCGCGGCCGGGGCGTCCAACGTGATGATCGGCTCCTGGTTCGCCGGGACCTACGAATCGCCGGGCGACGTCTACCACGATCCGGACGGGCGGCTGTACAAGGAAAGCTTCGGGATGGCCTCGGCGCGTGCGGTGCGGCTGCGGACGACTGAGGACACCGCGTTCAGCCGGGCCCGCAAGCAGCTGTTCGAGGAGGGGATCTCCAGCGCCCGGATGTACCTCGACCCGCGGCGGCCGAGCGTGGAGGACCAGCTGGACGTGATCACCGCCGGGCTGCGCAGCGCCTGCACCTACGCGGGCGCCGGCAGCCTGGCCGGTCTGCACGAGCGCGCGGTCGTCGGGGTGCAGGGCTCGGCGGGCTACACCGAAGGGATGCCGGTTCCCGCCTGGCAGCCAGATGATGCATAACGGTTGACACGTGCTGCCCGCGGCCGCAACGCGCCCCGGCCCGGCCGCGGCGCCAGCCCGCCGACCTTGGCCGGCGGGCTGGCGGGCTGGCGCTATGCCCTCACTTCATGGTCGCGGCGCGCCGACAGGCTCCGCCGCGGTTTCCCCGTCGGCCTGCTGCGCCGCTGATTCCTCGCCGTCCTGCATGCCGTGCACGTACTTGCCGCCGCGCAGCAGCGACGCCACCGCCGCGACCAGGCACATCCCGACCGCGAAGTCGAAGGCGATGGTCAGCCCGTGCGCGAAGGCCGGCGAGATCAGCGACGGGAAGAAGCTCCGGCCGGTCAGATAGGCCGCCTTGGCCGCCGGCAGGTGTGCGACGACCGGGCCCAGCAGCGTGCTCACCGGGTTGTAGCCGAGCAGCGATGCGAACAGCACCGACACCGGCGGCAGGTGGGCGAGCTTGGCCGCGTCGGCAGTCGGGACGCCCTGCGCCGTCAGCCCGTGCGACAACGTCGCGGGCAGCGAAGCCGCCAGACCGAAGATGATCAAGGTGAAGAAGACCCCGATCGACAGCACCATGGCGGAGTTCTGGAAGGTGGCGCTCATCCCCGCGCCGACCCCGCGACGGTCGGGCGGGAGGCTGTTCATGATCCCGGCCCGGTTCGGGGATGCGAACAATCCCATCCCGATGCCGTTCATCAGCAGGATGAGGGCGAACTCCCAGTACTGGAAGTTGATCGGCAGCTGCTGCAGCAGCAGGAACGACCCTGCGGCGACCACCATGCCGCCGGTCGCGAACGCCCGGGCGCCGAACCGGTCGGACAGCCACCCCGACACCGGGCCGGCGGCGAGGAAGCCGATCGTCAGCGGCAGCATCGCGATCCCGGCCCACAGCGGGGTCTGGTCGAAGCCGTAACCGTGCCGGGGCAGGTAGATCCCCTGCAGCCAGATGATCAAGATGAACATCAGGCCGCCGCGGCCGAGCGCGGACAGCAGGCTGGCGACGTTGCCGGCGGTGAAGGCCCTGATCCGGAACAGCTTCATCTGGAACATCGGGTCGGGTACCCGGGTCTCCACCACGCAGAAGATCGCCAGCAGCACCAGTCCGGTGGCCATCGATGCCAGCACGAACGGGTTCGTCCAGCCCATCGTGTGCCCGCCGTAGGGCTGGATGCTGTAGGTGATCCCCACCAGCACCAGGATCAGCCCGATGCCGAAGGTGAGGTTGCCCCACCAGTCCAGCCGCGCCGCCTTGCGGACGCCGAGCTCGCGAAGCTTCAGGTAGGCCCAGACCGTGCCGAACACGCCGAACGGCACCGACACCAGGAACACGTACCGCCAGCCGATCGGGCCCAGCAGCCCGCCCAGGATCAGCCCGATGAACGAGCCGGCGATGGCGGCCACCTGGTTCAGCCCGAGCGCGAGGCCCCGCTGGTCGGAGGGGAAGGCGTCGGTGAGGATCGCGCTGGAGTTGGCCATCAGCATCGCGCCGCCGACACCCTGCAGCACCCGCATCGCGATCAGCCACCAGGCGGCGGCGGTCCCGTGCAGCGGGGTGACCGCGAGCAGTACCGAGAACAGGGTGAACACGGCGAAGCCCATGTTGTACATCCGGACCCGGCCGTACATGTCGCCGAGGCGGCCGAAGCTGACCACCAGCACCGCGGTAACGACGATGAAGCCCATGATCAGCCAGAGCAGCAGGCTGGTGTTGCTCGGCTGGAGCGGATTGACGCCGATCCCACGGAAGATGTCGGGCAGCGCGATCAGCAGGATCGACTGGTTGATCGTCGCCAGCAGGACGCCGATCGTCGTGTTGGACAGGGCGACCCACTTGTAGCGGGGCGAAAGGGGCGTCGTCAGGTGGCGGCCGGCCCGCGACCGCTTCGGCCCGGTTCCGGCCCCGGTGATTTCGGCGCTCATCGGGCCGCCCCGGCCATCTCCGCCGGGTGGCCGGCACCGGTGCTGGCCCCGGCGCTGGCACCGGCCAGGGTCTGCATGATGTCCAGCCAGGCCGTCACCTGCTCGTCGCTGAGGGAGCCGAGCAGTTCGGTCACCGCCTGGCGCTGCGCATCCCGGTAGCGCTCGGTGAGGGCGGTGCCCCGGTCCGTTGGGGCGAGCCGGACGATGCGCCGGTCCGCCGGGTCGGTTTCCCGGACCGCGAGGCCCTGGGCCACCAGCCGGTCACCCAGGACGGTTGCGGTGGCACCGCTGACACCGAGCGCGGACGCGAGCTCGCGCATGGTCAGTCCAGCACCAGGCAGGGCGCTCAGCGCCTGCATCTGACGCCTGGTGAGGGAATCGAACTCAGCCCGTACATCGTTCGGGATCGATGCCGCCATCCGCGCCAGCACCACCGGGCGCAGTTGCACAAAACGCTCGACAGCCTGCTCCCGCCATGACCCAGCCGTTGCCGGACCCGCTCGCCTGCCAGCCATCTATCACCTTTCTGAGGTCGCCAGGTATGCATAGAGGCTAACAGTTAGTGTGACTAAGTTATTTCCAACGGGCTGGCGCAGTCCGGTATGTCGCAGGCAGGAACAGCGCAGCCGGGAACCGCACACCCGGGAGCGGCGCCGCCCGGAACCGGGCGAGCCGCAACAGGGTCGGCCGGGGCCGGCCCTTGGCGGGCGCGGACGGTGGCGGCCCACGGCTACCCGAGGCTGGCTGCCCACTCCGCGGTGGTCGTCACGGCAGCCTGGCGGGGGAAGACCTTGTCGAGCAGGATGCGGTGAACCTCGGGGTCGCGGTCGGCGCAGCCGTCCCGCAGCACGGTCAGTTCATAGTCGAGGTCGGCGGCCTGCCGGAGGGTGGACAGCACCACGCCGCTGGTGGCGATCCCGGCGAGCACGAGCGAGTCAGCCCCCAGCGACCGCAGCACCATTTCCAGGTCGCTCCCGGCGAAGGCACTGACCCGCTTCTTGGTGACGATGACGTCGGCCGGCTGCGGGGCGACCGCCGGGTGCACCTGCGTCGACGGGTCGGCTTCGCCCATGCCGCCGGCATCGGCGAGCTGAGCGAAGATCCGGTTCCGCGGGCTGATCTCCGGCGCCCCGTCGCGGAACGCGACCCGCACGAAGATAACGGGGACGCTCGCCTTCCTGGCGGCCGCCGCGGCGGAGGCCAGCGGGGACAGGATCGGCTCGCACCCGGCCGGGTCCCGCCCGACGATCCCGTTCTGCACATCCATGATCAGCAGCGCCTGGTTCGCCACCACAACCACCCTTCTCGAACTGGCTCGCCCGGAGGATAGCGGGTAGACCTCCGCCGCCCACTCCAGGATATGAGCAGCCGACCTGACGAGCCGCTGCCCCCGTTCGCGGTCGCAAGATCCTCGGTACCTACGCCCGCCTAATCGCAGTCTTGAGCGCCGACTAGTGCTGGAAACCGTGTCAGTTCTGACGGCGTATGAGCGATGTAAGGCCGGCGACAAGGAGTGTTATCAGCAACCAACCAAGTACTGTCCCCAACCAGATGCCGACCACCCAGGAAATGCCCCATTGGCTATGCCCGTTGGGACCCCAGTACTGTGCTTGATGCACATTGATGATGGGGATCACCACATCCACTGCATACCCCCACGGTTCGAAGCACGGGTAGCTGCCGGTGCACGCCATAGCGGACGGCGGTGGAGTAATGCTTTTGCCATTCCCTACCGGCATGATGCCATTGTGATGCGAGGCATAGAGCGCGAATACCAGGACGACCGCGTAAAGTACTGCTAGCGCAATCGCGGGACGCCAGGACTGATAACCATATTTAACAGTCTTATCGAAAAGCCAGCTGCCGAACTTCGCGTACCATCTGAGTCCTCCGTACTTCCGCTTGTCGGCGCGCCTGGCGATAGCGACCATACGTGCATCTGCATCTTGCCCAGAACGCCGGTAAACGAATGCAAGGTGCTCATATGGTTGGGTGGCGAAAGCGATTGTATTCCCGTTGTCACTTTTTTTTCGCCACCGCCCCGGCACCAACAGCTTCTTCCATCCACTCTGCTCATTTGCCTTACAAGGTGCACGCTGGTCGTACTGGCTGCGAACCCAATTCAGCCGTTGTTCTGGGTTGGCTTGCTTGTCGCCGCTGAACCGTCCGTAGGTGAAACCATCGAGGCGAAGCGACCCGTATTCCGGCCAGTATCCATTGGCCGCAGCCCGTTCTCCAGACCAGTCATCGTCAAGCTCACCGGCGTCGGCGCCCTGCAGGTTGACCTCCCCCAAGACTTGCCCGCACGGAGCCCAGCGCAGGCTTCCTTTAATCCGAGATCTGGCGCAATTCAGCGCGATCTGGCCTGCACCCGCCAGTTCTTTCGGTTCCAGCTTCATTGCGCCGCCCACCTGCGCCGAAGTGAACGATATGGGTCCGGCGCTGCTGAACGCCTCATCGAGAAACACGCTGCCGCTGGTTTCCAACGCGTCAGCGACCAATGCTTTGCCGCCATCGTGGCCAGCCAGTCTGGCATTGTCACAGCACAGCGAGGTTATATGGGCATACGGCAGCCGAACCGCCCCGGCGGCCGTGAACTCCTCGTCAAGGAACACATTGCCGCTGGTTTCCAACCCATCAGCGACCAATGCGTTGCCCTTGCAGTCCACACCTGATAGCCGGGCTCCACTACAGTAAAGATTCCCGATGATGTGTGCATAGGGCAGCCGGACCGCGCCGGCCGCCGTGAACGTCCCGTCGAGGAACACGCTGCCGCTGGTTTCCAACCCATCAGCGACCAATGCGTCGCCTTCATGGTCCTTTCCGTTCAACTCGGCGTCATGGCAGCTGAACAGCCCTTTTATCTGCGCGCTAGCCAACCGGACCGCCCCACTGGCAGTGAAGCCCGCGTTAAGTTGAACGCTGCCGCCGGTCCTCAAGCCGTCAGCCACCAAGGCGTTTCTGTCACTGTCGACGCCGTTTAGGTGCGCACCAGAGCAGCAGAGCTCGCCGGCAAGGTTCGCGGCATTTAGCCGCAGTACGCCCGCAAGACGGGAGCCACTCAGGTCAAGTTCCTGTGCACTGAGCTTTCGACCGCTCAGGCGCTTCATCTCGCAGTTCGTCAATCGGATACGTGACGCTCTCGCGAAATCCAGGCACATGTCCGCGTCAAGACAGCAGTGATCCAGCACGAGTGGGCAGCGCAGGATCGCAGACTCGAGATCGACAGGACCGGTAATTAGCACCCAACCCAGCTCAACGCCCTTCGCGGCTACCGGCCACTTCTGCCGAACCAAGAGGTGCCGGAGAACCCCTGCTCGGACTAGCCGTTCTCCCTCGCACGGCGTGGCCCGATCCGTCGGTTGACCGCTCTTGGCATTTTCCACCACTCGTTCTTCGAACGGCGTCAACTTGATTCCAGGGCACCACGCGGGCAATGCTGGCTCATCCCCGACACTGCGTGGCGGTTCCACGCCATCGCTAGTGGTCATGACCACCTCCCCCATATTCGCGCAAGTTACTGACGCGTACTTGGTTGCCGTGGGTGACAGCGGTAACGCGGCTGTCACCTGGTAGACAGCCGATCGTCGCGCGTCATCGGAAGGAGCGACCCGGCCCGGCGGTCATGACTCGGACGCCGGTCACCATTCGCCCTGCGGGAAATGTCGGAAGTCGCTGGTCGTGAGGCGCGTTCCGCCCTGCTGCTGGGCACAGCATGACTCAGCCTGCACATCCTCACCTAACGTTCAGGTCAAGGATGCGGTGAGGAGAGGCTCGCTGCGCTGCGGCCGCGGTGGCCCTTCTGCCGGTGCCCGCCCGCCGGGCGGCCTTCAGCCGTCCTGGGCGGCGCGGACATCGCCGGGCGGTTCGGCGGCGGTGACCTTGGCTACCCAGTCGCCGATCCGGTCGATCAGTTCGCCGCTCGCGGCGGTCTCGGCGTGCCCGTATCCGCGCTCGATCCACAGATCCTTCGGTTCCTGCGCGGCGTCGTAGATCTGATGCGCGTGATCGACGGGGAAGTAGGGGTCCTGGTCGCCGTGCACGACCAGCAGCGGAACGGGAGTGATCCGCGCCGCCGCATCGGCGGGCGGAAGCGGGGCGGGGTTCCACCGTCGCGGGTAGACCCGGGTGTGCAGGACGGTCCGGGTTATCAGCCGGCCGAGTGGCTGTTCGACCGCCCAGTGCAGGCGGCGCATCGGCGTGGTGCCCCGGTAGTACCAGCGGCCCGGCCCGCTCACCGAGACCACCGCGTCGAGCCCTCTTTCCAGCGCGGCGTACCGGAGCACGACCGACGCTCCCATCGAGAAGCCGACGCCGGCCACCCGGCGGTAACCCTTCTCGCGGGCCCACGCCACGACCACGTCCAAGTCATGGATCTCCCGGTCACCCATGGTCGACAGGCCACCGGACCGGCCGTGACCGCGGAAGTCGAACACCATGACGGCGCCGGTCCCGGTCAGCCGGTTGGCGATGCGCCAGACCGAGTGTTTCTGCCAGGAGAAGGTGAACCCGTGCGCCAGCACGATCGCGAGGTCTGCCGATCCCGGATCGGCGGAACGGCACGGGAGATGGGCGGCGTCGATCGGGACGCCGTCCTCGGTGACCAGGGTGCGGACGGCCGCAAGCGGTGTCTTCACTCCGCCATTGTGGCTGCACCGTGGTACGGGTGCGTAACCGGAGCGCCCGGCCCGGCGAACTCGCCCGGCCGGGCTGGCGTAATAACGGCCCGCTCGCTCGTGGGGTGACGCACTGCGGCCACCTCGCCGCACCCGTGGGTAGCGGTGCCGCGGTGGCCGCGCGCGGTGACGGGAGCGCGGCGTCGCCCGTCGCGGATGCCACCTGCACGGTGAGCGGCAGCGCCCGCCGGTGCGTCACCGACAGCGCCCACTGCCCGGCGAGCAGGAACGACCGCGGCCCGGTGACCGGGAGCGACCGGCGACGCGTGAGCGGGTGGAACCGTTGCCCCCGTACCGCGGTGCATCGCGGTGCTGTCCCGGCCGGCCGACGCCGGCAGGGCCACGCCAGGCGCCGTAGGCGCGCCTGTGGCGCCAGCACCGCGCATTTCCCGGCCCGGCGCGCTTCTTCTTCGCTGACTGACCGCGTTCGCGGCCAGGTCGGCCGCCAGCGGGGCGGCCGTCCTGGATGCGACCCCCGCGCAGCCAAGATCAACCCCATAACGGCAGGGTAACGCTCGTGTCTCATTAATTCATCACGGATTTCGGTAAGGCTGCACTAGCGGCCGCGCCAGGGCATCGGCGGCCGGGCGGCGTCGCCCGGCGGCGCGATCTGCGGCAAGCTTCGGTGAAGAACTACAGGAGGCGAAGCATGTCCGCGATCACAGCCCTCACCGACGCGATCCGCGCGGGCACCGTGGAGATCGTCGATCTCACCGCGGCACTCGACGAGCAGACACCGGTGATCAAGCTGCCCCCGCCGTTCGGCAACACCAAGACCTTCACCCGGGAAGAGATCAGCCGCTACGACGAACGCGGCCCGGCGTGGTACTGGAACGACATTTCGCTCGGAGAGCACACCGGCACCCATTTTGACGCGCCGGTGCACTGGGTGACCGGCCGCGACGCCGACGACGTCGCCCAGGTCCCGGTCAAGGCGCTGATCGCGCCCGCGGCGGTGCTCGACTTCTCCGCCGAGGCCACCGGCGACCCCGACTTCCTGCTGGAGGTCGAGCACATCCAGAAGTGGACCCGCGAGCACGGCCCGCTGCCGGAAGGCGGCTGGATGCTGTACCGGACCGGCTGGGACTCGCGTTCCCACGAGCAGGCCGCCTTCCTCAACGCCGATGAGTCCGGCCCGCACACCCCCGGGATGTCGGCCGAGTGCGCGCGATGGGTGGCCACCGAGGCGCCGGTCATCGGAGTCGGGGTGGAGACGGTCGGAACCGACGCCGGGGCCGCGCACTCCTTCGACACTCCGTTCCCGTGTCATTCGTTCCTGCTCGGTGCCGGGAAGTACGGTCTCACCCAGCTACAGAACCTGGCCCGGCTGCCCGCCCAGGGCGCGGCCGTGATCGCCGGGCCGCTGCCGATCACCGGCGGCTCCGGAAGCCCCGCCCGGGTGCTCGCGCTCGTCGAGCGCGACTAGCCCAGCGCGGCTAACACGGCGCGGCTAACACGGCGCGGCTAACACGGCGCAGCCAACACGGCGCAGCCAACACGGCGCAGCCAACACGGCGCAGCCAACAGAGCGCGGCTAACAGAGCGCGGCTAACAGGCGCGGTTACCAGGGCAGGGCTACCAGGGCACGGTTAGCGAGGCCGGCTAGCCGGGCGCGGAAGGAGGGACCGGAGGTGCAGGTCACCGATGCAATTGCCGACGTGCTTGCCCGCAGCGGATCGGACACGGTGTTCGGCGTGGTCGGCAGCGGCAACTTCCACGTGACGAACGCGCTGACCGCGCGGGGCGTCCGGTTCGTCGCCGCCCGGCATGAGGGCGGCGCCGCGACGATGGCGGACGCGTGGGCGAGGACCAGCGGCCTGACCGGCCTGCTGTCGGTGCACCAGGGACCCGGCTTCACCAACGCGCTCACCGGGATCACCGAGGCGGCGAAGAGCCGGACGCCGATGGTGGTGCTCGCGGCCGATGTGGCGGGGGCGGCGGTGCGGTCGAACTTCCGCATCGGCGTCGACGCGCTCGCCGCCGCCGTCGGGGCGGTCCCGGAGCGGGTCCACTCCCCCGCTTCGGCGGCCGCCGACACGGCCCGGGCGCTGCGGACCGCGCAGCGGGAGCGGCGAACCGTGGTCCTCGCCCTGCCGCTCGACGTCCAGGCAGCCCACTGCGAGCCGCCCGGGCCGGCCGGCCCGCTCGCGGCGGCCGGCGCGCCGGAGCTGGTCCCGATGCCCGCCCCGGCGGCGGTGGACGAGCTCGCCGCGGCGCTGGAGCGGGCACAGCGGCCGGTGTTTATCGCCGGGCGCGGAGCGAGGATCTCCGGGGCGCGCCCGGAGCTGGAACGGCTGGCCGACATATCGGGGGCGCTGCTGGCGACGTCCGCGGCGGCCAAGGGCCTGTTCCGGGGCAGCCCCTGGGATCTCGACGTCAGCGGCGGCTTCGCGTCGCCGCTGGCGGCAGAGCTGATCCGCGGGGCGGACCTGATCGTCGGCTGGGGATGCGCGCTCAACATGTGGACCACGCGGCACGGCACGCTGACCGGGCCCGGGGCGCGGGTCGCCCAGGTCGACTGCGAGGCCGCCGCGCTGGGCGCCCACCATCGCGCCGACCTGGCCGTACTCGGCGACGCGGCCGGGACCGCCCGTGCGGTGGCCGAGGTGCTCGGCGACGCGCCGCGCGAGGGCTACCGCTCCGGGGAGCTGCGGGACCGCATCGCGGCCGGGATCCGGTGGCGGGACGAGCCGTACGCCGACGAGGGCGACGGGGAGCACATCGACCCGCGGACGCTGTCGATCGCGCTGGACGACATGCTCCCGGCGGAGCGGGTGGTCGCGGTGGACTCCGGCAACTTCATGGGCTACCCGAGCATGTACCTGTCGGTGCCGGACGCCGACGGGTTCTGTTTCACCCAGGCCTACCAGTCCATCGGCCTCGGCCTCGCCTCAGCGATCGGGGCGGCGGTGGCCCAGCCGGACCGCCTCCCGGTGGCGGCACTGGGCGACGGCGGGGCGCTGATGGCGGCCAGCGAGCTGGAGACCGTGGTGCGGCTGTGGCTGCCGATGGCGATCGTGGTCTACGACGACGAGGCGTACGGCGCCGAGGTGCACCACTTCCGGCCGGGCGGGCATCCGCTGGACACCGTGACCTTCCCGCCCGCCGACATCGCGTCCATCGGGCGGGGCTTCGGCTGCGACGCGGTCACCGTCCGGCACGTCGACGACCTCCGGGCGGTCAAGTCCTGGCTGGACGGCGGCCGCGCCCGCCCGCTGATGATCGACGCGAAGGTGGCCTCGTCGCGGCCGTCGTGGTGGCTCGAGGAAGCCTTCCGCGGTCATTGATCAGGCCGGTTAAGGGTCGTGCGCCCGGCATCCGGCGGCCTGCAAGCGACTCGTCACCGGATTGGCTGCGCCGTCGCCGCCGGCTGGGCTGGGGGGACAAACTCCCCCCAGACCCCCTTAGCCGCCGGCTACCGGGCGCACGACCCTCAACCTCATGTTCCTGTCCACTGCCGCGGCAGCGGGCTTATGGTTCGTCGGTGGTTCTGGGGGATTTGGCCGGCTGCGGGGGCGGGGCTTCGCCCTCGCGATGTGGGGTGGGGGCCGCGGTGACGCCGACGAGTTCGCGGCGCGAGCGGGTGAGGCTCTCGTCCGGGTAGACCTCCTCGTTGTGCACGCCCACGTCGCCTTCCTCCAGGACGGAATCCGGCATCCGCAGCTTGACGAACAGGCCGATCCCACGGAGCAGGACGAAGGTGACGAGCGCGTCCCACGCGATGATCGTCCCTGCGGCACCGAGCTGGATCAGCAGCTGCTTGGGATGGCCGTAGAACAGGCCGGCGCCGCTCAGGGACGGCGTCTTACCCAGCCCGATGTACTCGATCATCTTGGGGTCGGCGAACAGCCCGACGAGCAGTCCGCCGACCAGGCCGGCGATGCCGTGCGTGTAGACGACGCCGAGGGTGTCGTCTACCTTGCTGAACGGCCGGACGCGGGAGAGGTAGGTCCAGGCGAAGAACACGATGGTAGAGGCGATCAGGCCGATCAGGATCGCGCCGAGGCCGTTGACGAAACCGGCCGCGGGCGTGATGCCGACCAAGCCGACGATCATGCCGTTGATCGCGCCGAGCAAGGTGGGCTTGCGTTCCGGCCCGACGGTGTAGTCGAGGACCATCCAGGTCAGCAGCGCCACCGCGGTGGCCAGGTTGGTGTTGAGCACGGCCGAGGCGGCGTCCGCCCCCGCGAAGTACGGGTCACCGCCGTTGAAGCCGTTCCATCCCAGCCACAGGATGCCGGCTCCGACCGAGCACAGCAGCAGGTTGTTCGGTACGCCGCGCTGGCGGTCCCGCGCGAGCCGTGGCCCGATCACCGCCGCGGCGACGAATCCCGATGTCCCGGCGGCGAGGTGGATCACGTAACCGCCGGAGAAGTCGAGCGCGCCCTGGTGTGCCCACCAGCCGCCCCCCCACAGCAGGAACGCGTTCACCGAGTAGGCGAATGTCGACCACAGCGGGACGAACAGCAGCCAGGCCTTGAAGTTCATCCGGCCGATCACGCTGCCGAGGAACAGCAGCGGCGTGATGGCGGCGAACACGAACTGGAAGTAGACCAGCGACGACTGCGGGAACCGGAACTTCGGCATCCCGCCGTTCCCGCTGACCAGCGGGATGTGCGCGATGTTCTGCTCGCCGCCGTGGCCGATCACCGCGCCGGGCTTGCCGACGAACGTATTGATCCAGGGCTGGCCGAAGCCCATCTTGAAGCCCCACAGCACCCACACGACCAGCACCAGCGAGAAGCCGCTGAACGCCATCAGCATGGTGTTCACCGACCACTTGCGCTGCACCAGCCCGCCGTACAGCACCGCCAGGCCGGGCAGGCTCATCAGCCCGACAAGCGTGGCGGCGGTCAGCTGCCAGGCGTTGTCACCCGGGAATAGCCAACTCGGATAAGGACTCACTGCTCAACCCCTCCTGGGCTGCCGCGAAGCGCCGGACGAGCCCCGGCCGCTTCCCGCCGATTCAGAGATGGTTCATGTGTCCCACGCAGGAGTTTCGGCCAGATTTCGGAGCTGTTACGCCGCTGGGAACGGCCGCGCGGCCAGGTCGGATAACATTTCGGCCGTGTTTCACGCAGCCTTCGGGCCGCGGAGCCGCCCATCGTCGCTATGACCGATGCCAGGGCCGTTTCAGCATCGCCGCGTCAGCGGCCGGCCGAAGCCGCCGGATTCCTGGGGAGCCGGCTCAGCGGCGCTCGGCGCCGGGTGCGCGGGAGTCCGCGCCCGGTCCGGGCTCCTCCACGGCGCGCTGGAGCTTATTCATCCCGCGCAGCCAGCGGTCCGGATCGGCCGCCCGGTGAGCGTAGTAGCCGGCCACCTCCGGGTGCGGCAGGATCAGGAACCGCCCGTCCGCCATCGCCTCGATGACCGCGTCCGCCACCTGCTCGGGCTGGATGGCGGAGCTTTCCAGGATGAGCCGGCCCGTATCACCGGTCGCGTCGAGCATCGAGGTACGGACCCCCTGCGGGCAGACCGCCTGGACGGTGATGCCGCGGTGCCGGTACGTGAGTGACATCCATTCGGCGAACCCGAGCGCGGCGTGCTTGCTGACGGAGTAGGGCGCCGAGCCGATCATGGTCAGCAGCCCTGCCGCGGACACGGTCTCGATCATGTGCCCCCGGCCGCGGGCGAGCCACGGCCCCAGCAGTTCCCGCGCGGCGCGGACGTGCGCCATCACGTTCACCTGCCAGGACTGCTCCCACGCCTCCTCGGGCGCCTCCGCGCCGCCCTCCCGGGCTACCCCCGCGTTGGCGCAGTAGAGGTCGATCTCACCGAGGATCTCCCGGGCGCGGGCGATCAGCGCGGCAGGCTCGCGGGCCGCGTCACCGGCGACCGCGGTGCCACCGATCCGCTCCGCGACGGCCGCGGCCGCACCGGGGTCGATGTCGTTGACGACAACGCGTGCCCCTTCCAGCGCGAACCGCTGGGCCAGGGCGGCGCCGATCCCGCTCCCGGCGCCGGTCACCACAACGCCGGCGCCGGGAAGCTCGGCGGCTAGCAGAGCGGGCCGCCGGCGACGTAGATGACCTGGCCGGAGACGAACCCGGCGCCCTCGCTGACCAGGAACGAGATGGTGTTCGCGACGTCCTCCGGCTGCCCGACGCGGCGGACCGGGATCTGCGCGGCGGCGGCGTTCTTGAAGTCGTCGAACTCCATCTTCACCCGGGCGGCGGTGGCCTTGGTCATGTCGGTCTCGATGAAGCCGGGGGCGACGGCGTTGGCGGTGACCCCGAACTGGCCGAGTTCGATCGCCAGCGTCTTGGTGAACCCCTGCATCCCCGCCTTGGCGGCCGAGTAGTTGACCTGGCCCCGGTTGCCGAGCGCGGAACTGGACGACAGGTTGACGATCCGGCCGTACTTCTGCTCCACCATGTGCTTCTGCGTTGCCTTGCTCATCAGGAAGGCGCCGCGCAGGTGCACGCCGAGAACCGTGTCCCAGTCGTCCTCGGTCATCTTGAACAGCATGTTGTCGCGGATCACCCCGGCGTTGTTGACCAGGACCGTCGGGGCTCCGAGCTCTTCGGCGACCCGGCTGACCGCCTGTTCGACCTGGGCAGCGTCGCTCACGTTCGCACCCACCGCGATGGCGCGCCCGCCGGCCGAGGTGATCGCCTCGACGAGGGGCTTGCACGATGCTTCGTCCAGGTCGAGAACGGCGACCGCCATCTGGTCGACGGCCAGCCGTGCGGCGGTCGCGGCGCCGATGCCGCGCGCTGCCCCGGTCACGATCGCGACGCGCTGCCCGTTGTCTGCCATCTCTTCCTCCAGTCAGTACGTCTCAGTGCCGGATGCACTGCCCGGCATGTTACCGCTCGGTAGTCACGGCGTCCCGGTATGCCGTTATGTCCGGTATGCCTTCAGCTCCCGGCGGGCCAGCGAGCGCTTGTGCACCTCGTCCGGTCCGTCGGCGAACCGCAGCGAGCGCGCCGACGCCCACAGGTGGGCGAGCGGGGTGTCCTGGCTCAGGCCGGCCGCACCGTGCGCCTGGATGGCCCGGTCGATCACCCATTCCGCCATCTCCGGCGTGCCGATCTTGATGGCCTGGATCTCGGTGTGCGCGCCCTTGTTGCCCACGGTGTCCATCAGCCAGGCGGTCTTCAGCACCAGCAGCCGGCTGGACTCGATCCGCACCCGCGCCTCGGCGATCCAGTCCTGCACCACGCCCTGCTCGGCGAGCGGGGCGCCGAACGCGACCCGGCTGGTGACCCGCCGGCACATCATCTCGAGAGCCCGCTCGGCCATCCCGATCAGCCGCATGCAGTGGTGGATGCGACCGGGCCCGAGCCGCGCCTGGGCGATCGCGAAGCCGGATCCCTCCTCGGAGATCAGGTTGGCGGCCGGGACCCGGACGTCGCGGAAGTCGATCTCGGCGTGCCCGCCGTGCGAGCCGTCGTCGTAGCCGAACAGCCGCATCCCGCGGCGGATGGTGATCCCCGGCGCCGACCGCGGCACCAGGATCATCGACTGCTGCCGGTGCCGCTCGGCGGCGGGGTCGGTCTTGCCCATCACGATGAAGATCTCGCACCGCGGGTTCATCGCGCCCGACGACCACCACTTCCGGCCGTTGATCACGTACTCGTCGCCGTCGCGCTCGATCCTGGTGCCGATGTTGGTGGCGTCCGAGGACGCGACGTCCGGCTCGGTCATGCAGAACGCGGACCGGATCTCGCCCTCCAGCAGCGGCTCCAGCCACTGCTTCTGCTGCTCGGGGGTGGCGAACCCGGCGAGCACCTCCATGTTCCCGGTGTCGGGAGCGGCGCAGTTGAGGGCCTCCGGTGCCAGCGCCGGACTGTGCCCGGTGACCTCGGCGAGCGGGGCGTACTGCAGGTTGGTCAGCCCGGCACCGGCCGGATGATGCGGCAGGAACAGGTTCCACAGCCCGCGGCGGCGGGCCTCGGCCTTGAGTTCTTCCACCACCGGCGGCCGCGTCCACGGGTCCGCTGCCGCCGCGACCTGCTCGGCGAAGACCGGCTCGGCTGGGTAGACGTGCTCGGACATGAATTCCAGGAGTTGATCCCGGAGCTGCGATGTGCGGGTGTCGAATTCGAAGTCCACTAAGGTAGCTTCGCATGACCGCGCAGGCAGGCACAGTCCAGACCGTGCGTGGCCCGGTCGATTCGGGGCGCCTGGGAACCACGCTGATGCATGAGCACGTGTTCGTGCTCAACGAGGAGATCCGGCAGAACTACGCCGGTGACTGGGACGAGGAGAAACAGGTCGCCGACGCGGCTGCGAAGCTCCAGGCCCTGAAGGCGGTCGGCGTGGACACCATCGTCGACCCCACCGTGATCGGGCTGGGCCGGTGCATCCCGCGGATCCAGCGGGTCGCCGCCGGGGTGGACCTGAACATTATCGTCGCCACCGGCATCTACACCTACAACGACGTGCCGCTGTATTTCCGCTACCGGGGGCCGGAAAGCGGGTCCGGCGGCCAGGATCCGATGACCGAGATGTTCGTCGGCGACATCACCGAGGGGATCGCCGGGACCGGCGTGAAGGCCGCGTTCCTGAAGTGCGCGATCGACGAGCCCGGCCTCACCGCGGGGGTGGAGCGGGTGATGCGGGCGGTGGCCGCGGCGCACCGCCAGACCGGAGCCCCGGTGACCGTGCACACCGACCCGCACAGCCGGTCCGGTCTCGCCGCGCTTCGGGTATTCCGGGAGGAGGGGGTAGACCTCACCAAGGTGGTCGTCGGGCACAGCGGCGACTCCCAGGACATCGGCTACCTGACCGAACTGGCGGAGACGGGGGCCTATCTGGGCATGGACCGCTTCGGGCTGGACATCCTGCTGCCGCTCGAGCGCCGGGTGGAGACCCTCGCCTGGCTGTGCAAGCGCGGTTACGCGGAGAAGATGGTCCTCTCGCACGACGCGGGGTGCCACTACGACTGGTTCCCGCCCGATGCGATCGAGGCGTTCGCGCCGCGCTGGCACTACACCCACATCCACGACGAGGTACTGCCCGCGCTGCGGGAGCGTGGCGTTACCGAGGAGCAGATCACCACGATGCTCACCGATAACCCGCGCCGTTACTTCTCTCCGGCCGGTACCGGGGGAAGGTGACGGGAATGGCTCACGTCAAAGACAAGGCGAAACGGCTGTCAGCGGAGCGCCCGCCGGACGTCGCGAACCACCTGCCGGACTGGCGCCGGCCGCACAAGCGGATCGCGCACGCCTACCGGCACGCGCTCAACCCGCGCCAGCGGTCGGCCTTCACGTCCTGGGCGGCGTTCACCAGCACGTTTGCCGTGGTCCGGGGCATCACGTACTCGATCAGGTACGGCGTCGGGCCGCTGCACGACGTCAAGCTCGGCAACACCCACCTGCACCACTACGTGTGGGGCATCGCGCTGATCTCGGCCGCTGGCGGGGTGGCCGTGTACGGCGACAGCAACCAGCGCGAGCATCCGGCGGTCGGCGCGCTGTACGGTACCGGGCTGGCCCTGGTGATCGACGAGCTGGCGCTGCTGCTCGAACTGCGTGACGTCTACTGGCAGCACCAGGGCCGCTGGTCCATCGACGCGGCGGTGTGCCTCAGCGGCCTTTCGGGCTGCTACCTCGGGGCGGCCGAGTTCTGGGAGCACCTGTTCGCCCGTCCGGCGCTGCTGCGCGGGACGGCGGGCGGCTGACAACGCCGAGCGCTCCCCGTCTGGCCGGACACCGCGCTCGCGCCGTGGCGGAGTGCGGGCCGTCCTAGCTCATTGGGTACCGGCGGAAACCGACGGCGTATTCACAGCCCGCGGCCAGGCCGACGAAACCGGCCATGTTGCGGAGGAACTCGTCGGCGTCGAAATCGCGGCCAAGGCCCTCGATGTAGGCCCGATGTTCGCGCAACGAGGCGACACCGGAATCGATGGTGTCGGTGACGTCCACGAAGTGGGTCGGGTTGCCGGAGCCGGCGACGTAGGCGTCGCGGAGGGTGGACAGCCGGGGGCCGGCCTCGGGGAACACCCACTCGTTGGCCGCGTCCCGGCAGGCGTCCAGCACGGCGAGACCGACCGCGCGGTGATCGGAGTGGTTGACCGGGCCTTCCTCGCCCCAGGTGAGATCGAAGCTCATACTGATGATCACTTCGGGTCGCAGCCGCCGGAACGCGGCAGCCAGGTCCCGCCGCAGCGGCAGCCCGTACTCCACCACCCCGTCCCGGTGGTCGAGGAACTCGACCTCGCTGACGCCGACGACCGCCGCGCTGCGCCGCTCCTCCTCGACCCGCAGGGGTCCGACGTCGTCGGGGTGCCTGCCCGCGATCCCGGCCTCGCCGCGGGTGGCGAGCAGGTAGGCGACCTGTTTGCCCTGGCGGGTCCAGCGGGCGACCGCGGAGGCGACCCCGTATTCGAGGTCATCGGGATGGGCGACCACGGCGACGGCGCGGTCCCAGTCTTCCGGCATCGGCTGCATATCGCTCCCCCTGCGTCGATCGGCTCTGCGTCGATCGGCCGTCTTTCATGATCGTGGTACGCCCAATGCAATATTGCATTCTCTGTACCGCGATCCCGGATTCCGTTGTCGCGCGTCGCGCCGCGGCTGCCGGTCAGTCCAGCCCGAGCAGCCGGGAGGCGTTGCCGCGCAGCACCGGGTCCAGGACGTCGTCCGGCAGGTCAAGATCGCCGACTTCAGCGAGGCAGCGCTCGGGCGAGAGGAACGGGAAGTCGCTCCCCCACAGGAACTGCCCGCGCAGCCGGCCCCGCAGCTCGCGGATCACCTCCGCCGGGATGTACTTCGGTGACCACCCGGAGATGTCGATGTAGACGTTGGTCTTGTGCAGCGCGACCGCGATCAGGTCCAGTTGCCACGGCCAGCCGAAGTGCGCGGCCACCACGGTCAGCCCGGGATGGGCCGCGGCGACCGGGTCCAGCCGCAGCGGGTGGGCATAGTCGATCCTGATCCCCTGGCCGCCGGGCTGGCGGGCACCGATCCCGCTGGTGCCGGTGTGGAACAGGGCGAGCAGCCCGTGCTGCTCACATGCGGCGAAGACGGGCCAAAACTGCGGGTCGTCGGGGGCGAACGCCTGCAGCGACGGGTGGAACTTGACCCCACGAAGCCCGAGGGCGGCGATGTCGGCCACCTCGGTCACGGCCTTCTCGCCCTTGCGCGGATCGACCGAGCCGAGGCCGGTGAAGACGTCCGGGTACTCGCGGCAGGCGGCGGCCACGGTCTCGTTCGGCACCCGCGGCCGTCCGGTGGCGGTCTCCGCGTCCCAGGCGAGCAGCACCGCCTTCACTGCGAGAGCCTGGTAGCGGTCGGCTAGCTCGGCGAGCGACATCCGCTGCACCGGCGACCGGAAGTACGCCTCGGCGGCCTCCACGTACCCGGCCATGCTGCCGTCCAGCCAGTCAGGTGTGGGCAAGTGCACGTGAAAGTCGATGGCACGTAGCGGCACCGGGCCATCGTACAAAGTCGCGCCGTCAACGGCCGTTGCTGTCGGTGCCGCCACGCGGCCGTTACTGGCCGGGCCCGTCCGGCCCTGTCCCCTCTGGCGCTGCCCCGTGCGGCGCTGCGCTTTCCGCAGCTGTGCTTCCGTCGACCGTCGGCACGGGCGGTCCGTACAGTCCGCAGTGGTGGAACTGCGCCGCGACTGATGGAACCGCCGCCGCAGCTTCCTTCGCTGGCACTGGCGCCAGCGGCTTCTCCCGCTGCGGGTTGGTAATCGTGAACGCGGCCAGCACGCCGCCCGCCGCCGACACCCCGGCGGCGATGACCACGGCGTTCCGGAATCCCGCCGCCATGGTGGCCGGGTGCAGGTACGCCGTGCCGGTGATGCCCGCCAGCGCCGGCAGGACGGCCACCGCGATCAGGCCGCCGAACCGGGCGACGTCGTTGTTGACGGCGGACGCGATACCCGCGTGCTCAGCGGGCGCCGCGCTCATTGCCGTCGACGTCAGCGGCGCGACCAGGGTGGCGAGCCCGAGCCCGAAGACGATCACGCCGGGGAGCACGTAGATGAAGTAGTTTGATCCGTGGGTGGACAGCGACAGCAGGGCGAGCCCCGCGCCGACCACAATCGGGCCGACGCTCATCTGCAGGCGGGGCCCGATTCGGCTGGCGAGCTGGCCGGATCGGGCCGACAGCGCCAGCATGATGATCGTCAGCGGCAGCGTCGCGAGCCCGGCTTCGAGCGGCGAATAGCTCCACACCACCTGAAGCTGGGTCGGCAACAGGAAAGTCGCCCCGCTCAGCGCCGCGTACACGACGAACGTCACCACGTTGGCTGAGGTGAACTGTCGCTCACGGAAGATCGACAGCGGCAGCATCGGCGACGGCGCACGGAGCTCGCGGACGATGAACGCCGCCAGCGACAGTACCCCCACGGCCCCCAGGGCGATCACTGCCGGAGACGACCACCCGAGCGTCGGCCCCTCGATGAACGCGAACGTGATCCCGGCCAGGAACGCGACCCCCGCCAGCGCGCCGGTGTTGTCGATCCGCCCGGTCGCGGTCGGGTCGCGGGACTCGGGAACATGCCGCGAGGCGAGCGCGACGACCGCCGCCGAAACCGGCACGTTGATGAAGAAGATCCACCGCCAGGACGCGGCCTGGATCAGGTAGCCGCCGAGCAGCGGACCGGCAGCGGTGGCGACCCCGCCCAGACCCGACCACGCGCCGATCGCCCGGGCGCGGTCGGCGGGTGCGAAGGAGGCCTCGATGATTGCCAGGCTTCCCGGCGTGAGAAGTGCCGCGCCGACACCCTGCAGCACCCGCATGACGATCAGGAACACGGCGCTCGGCGCCAGCGCGCACGCGATCGAGGCCAGGGCGAACCACGTGATCCCGATGATGTAGATCTTCCGGCGGCCGAAATGGTCGCCGAGCGAGCCCCCGATCAGCAGGAACGCGGTCAGTGTCAGGGTGTAACCGCTGATCACCCATTGCAGGGCGGAGACGCCGGTGTGGAACTGGCGCCCGATGACCGGCAGCGCGATGTTGACCACCGTCGAGTCAAGGAACGCGATGCCTGAGCCGAGCACGGTGATCGCGATAACCCAGCGTCCCGCCGCGGTGGAGTACCTCAGCGCCGGGGCTTGTGCCGTCGCCATGTCGCGCCCCCGCCCGGATCGTTAAACAGCCATGGTATGACCGGGCAGGCCGCTACCGGGGTTCCGCCGCGGCCCGGCTCGGGGGCCGGCGCCGGCGGGATGGACGGCCGGGAGCCGCCTTCGCCGCCTCCAGCGGCAGCCGGGACGGGGGCTTGATCTCCGCGAGCCGCAGGTAGGTCACCAGCCGCTGGCCGCCCCTGGCGGCCAGCCGGGCGAGCACCTGCTGTAGCTCGGAGACGTCCCGGGCGACCACGGTGAGGATGTAGTCGACCTCGCCCGCGACGTCGTCCGCCGCGATGATCTGCGGCAGGGCGCGGACCTGGTCCTCGAACGCGCGGGTGGAGCGCGGGTCGTGGCGCGCCAGGCTGGCCGTCACGTACAGCTGCAGCGGGAAGCCCGCGGCGCCGGGGTCGAGCTGGGCGCTGATGACGCGGATGACACCGGACTCCTTCAGCCAGCGGACCCGGTGCAGCGTCGCCGCCGGGGACAGCCCCGCGATCCGGGCGAGCTCGACGTTGGTGCGGTCGGCGTCGGCCTGCAGCTCGGTCAGCAGCTGCACGTCAACTTCATCAAGTTCGATGGCCATAAGACGAAATCTTATTTCGTCTCAAACCCTGTCCAGCAAATTCGATGCGTCCGGTACGCATCATGGGTGCATGAACGTTGACCGCCGCGCCATCGTCGCGCTCACCACCGCCGGGCTGCTGTGGGGAACGACCGTGCCGCTGTCGAAGGTCGCCCTGCAGTGGCTGCCACCCGGCTGGCTCACCGTGGTGCGCTTCGGCGTCGCCGCCGCGATCCTGCTCGTGGCCGCCCGGCGGCAGGTGCGGGCGGTGTTCTCGCCGAAGCTGCTGGTCTCCGGCGCGCTGGGGTACGGCGCCACCATCGCCGTTCAGAACGCCGGCATTAGCCGGACCAGCGTCAGCCACGCTGCCCTGCTGATGGGCGCCGTGCCGGTGCTGGTCGCGGTGATCGCGGCGTTGTGGCACCGGAGCGTGGCCCGCCCGGCCGCCTGGGCGGGCTTCGGCGCGTCGGCCTGTGGCGTCGCCCTGCTCACCGGCGGCGCCGGAGGAGGCGCGACCGCGTCGGGCGACGGCCTGGTCCTGCTGTCGGTACTGCTCTGTGCCACGTTGACGGTCGCGCAGGTGCGCCTGCTGCGCGGCCGCGACCCGGTCGCGGTGACCGCCATGCAGTTCCTGGGCGCCACCATCGGCGTGCTGCCATTCGCGGTGGCGACCGGCGGCATGCCTGCCATGCCCGCGAGCCCCGGCGCCGTCCTGGCGGCCGCCGGCTTGGCGGTAGGCGGCACGCTGGCACCGTTCACGCTGTTCGCCTTCGGGCAGAGCCGGGTTCCCGCCCACGTCGCCGGGGCCTTCCTCAATATCGAGCCGCTCGTCGGCGCGGCGGCGGGCATCCTGATCTTCGGCGACCGGGCTGGCCTGGAGCAGGTCGCTGGCGGTGCCGCGATCCTCGCGGGCATCGCGCTGAGCAACCTCCGCGCAGCCGCCCGGCCACGGCCGGCGCAGCCGCTAGCGGCGCAGGATGCGGCCGAGCCGGCGGATGCTCACCGCGGTTCCCAGCAGCCCCATCGCCAGCAGGTATCCGGCGTGCCCCAGCAGGCCCGGCCCCACCCCTCCGAGGCACAGTGCCCGCAGCAGCGCCACGCCCTGGTACAGCGGGGTGCACTCCACCACCACGCGCAGCGCCGCCGGGTACACGCCGAGCGGGAAGAACGTCGCGGAGAACAGGAACAACGGGATCTGCACCATCGTCACGTAGTCGAAGTCCTGCCAGGAACGCATGAAGGTGGTGCAGGCCATCCCGGCTCCCGCGAACGCGAAGCCGATCAGCAGAGCGCCCGGCAGCGCGAGGATCGCCCACGGCGAATGGATGAGGCCGAAGGCAGCCAGCACCACCACGAACGACGCCGCGTACAGGGCGCCGCGCAGCAGCGCCCAGGTGATCTCGCCGACCGCGACCGCCCCGACGGTCATCGGCGTGGCCAGCGCCGCGTCGTACACCTTGTCGAACCTCAGCCGGAAGTAGACGTTAAAGGTTGAGTCGAAGATCGCGCCGTTCATCGACGCGGCCGCGAGCATCGCGGGAGCGACGAAATCGACGTACCGGACCGGGTGCCCGCCCGGCCCGGGAAGCGTGCCGATCAGCGAGCCGAGGCCGACACCGAGCGCCAGCAGGTAGAACAGCGGCTCGAATGCGCCGCTGGCCAGCACCGGCCAGCGGTGCCGGTACACGATCACGCTGCGCTCGACCATTCGCGCGCTGCGGACCGCGCCGCCGCCGGTCCCGGGCAGCGGCAGCACCCGCAGGGCCGCCGAGACGGACGATCCGGTCATTTGTACAGCCGCTTCCGGTGGGTCCGCTGGCCCGCGATCATGCCTGCCACCGCGAGCGCCGTCAGGTAGCTGACGTGCATCAGCATGCTGCCGGCGTCCACCCGGCCGAGGGTCAGCGCCCGGCACGCCGCAACGCCATGCCACAGCGGCGTCACGTAGGCGACCGGCCGGATCCAGCCCGGGAGCTGGCTCAGCGGGTAGAACGTCGCCGAGAACAGGAACATCGGGACCAGGCCGAGCCGGTACAGCACGTTGAAGGCCAGATCGAGGTGCCGGGTGATCGCCCAGGCCGCGATCGGAGCGGCGAAGGCGAGCCCGGTCAGGATCGCCACCGGCAGCGCGAAGACGGCTAGCGGCGAGGTGACCGCGCCGAACGCGGCCATCACGGCGAGGAACGGCACGCACCCGATCACCAGCCGGAACGTGGTGGCCAGCAGGAACCCATGGAAGATCCCGGATGGGGTGACCGGGGTCGCGGCCGCGGCGTAGTAGGTCTTGTTCCACTTCACCGAGCCGAGCACCGGGTACATCGAGGCGTTCATCGCGATCTGCATCGCGCTCGCCGCCAGCAGCCCCGGCGCGATGAAGGTCAGGTAGTCGACCCCGCCGGGCAGATGCGCGTGCCGGTTCACCAGGGTCCCGAGGCCGGTTCCGATGGCGGCCAGGTACAGCACGGGGTTCACCAGCCGGGACAGCAGACTGCCGCGCCAGGTGCGGCGGAACACCGTCATCTGGTGCCGGAACTCCCGGTAGGCGAACCGGGCGGGCATCCACCGGTCCGCCGCGGCGGAGACCGCGGCCATCAGTCGTCCAGCCTCCGGCCAGTGAGCTGCAGGAACACGTCCTCGAGCGTGCTCCGCCGCACCAGCGTGGTCATCGGGCGCAACCCCCTGGCCTGCACCGCCGCCAACGCCGCCTCGCCGTCACCGGTGTAGAGCAGCACCCGGTCCGGCAGTACCTCCACCCGTTCCCCGCTTCCCTCCCGGGCGCGTCCGTCCTGGGCGCTTCCGTCCCCGGCGCGTCCCGCCTGGTCTGCGGGTTCCTGACGGGACCGCGGGCCCGCCGCCGCGCCGTTTGGCTGGAAGAAGCCGATGAGCTTGTCCGCGGCCTGCTCGAACTCGTCGAGCTCGAACCGCAGCTCCAGCACCTCACGAGTGGAGTAGCGGGCGATCAGGCTCAGCGGCGAGCCGCTGGCGACGATCCGGCCGCCGTCCATCACCACCAGGCGGTCGCACAGCTGCTCGGCCTCGTCCATGTAGTGGGTGGTGATGATCAGCGTCACCCCGCGGTGCTTCAGCCGGTACAGCCGGTCCCACAGCAGGTGCCGGGCCTGCGGGTCGAGACCGGTGGTGGGCTCGTCGAGCAGCAGGATGTCCGGCTCGTTGATCAGCGACCGGGCGATCGTCAGCCGCCGCTTCAGCCCGCCGGACAGCGGATCTACCTGGTCATCGGCACGCTCGGCGAGCTGCATGAACTCCAGCAGCGCCATTGCCCGCTCCCGGATCACGCCACGGCGCAGCCCGAAGTACCTGCCGTAGATCAGCAGGTTCTCGTAGACCGTCAGCTCCTGGTCGAGGTTGTCCTCCTGCGGCACCACGCCGAGCCGGGCGCGGATCCGCGGGCCGTCGGCGACCGGATCCATACCGAGGATGCGCAGCGTGCCGCCGGTCGGCGGGGAGACACAGCCGATCATGCGCATGGTAGATGACTTACCCGCGCCGTTCGGCCCGAGGAAACCGAACGCCTCGCCCCGGCGCAGGTCGAAATCGACACCGTCCACCGCGGTGAAACCAGCGAAGCGCTTCACCAGCCCTCGGGCCTCGGCGAGCACCTCCGGCGGTCCGGTCACGCCTGCGGACACTACCGGCACGCGGTGACAAAACCGAACGAGTTTTCCCGCACCTCGGACCCCCTCCCCGGGAATCCCGGCGCGGCGCGGCGCGGAGAGTCGTCATGCGTGGTCATCGGGCACGGTAGGGTCGCAGTAGTCGGGACGTCCCCAGGGGGAGTTACCAGGGCGGGAGGAGATCGTTCCCGTGAAATACGCGGTCGAGCTCTACCGGCGGTTTGCCCTGCTCATCCACGAGGTGGCCAAGTTCGGGGTCATCGGTGCGCTCGCCTTCGTGGTCACCTGGGTGGGCACCAACGTGCTGCACTTCGGCCTGGGCATGGGACCGCTCACCTCGAACGCCATCGCCACCGTGGTGGCGGCCACGTTCGCCTACGCCGGAAACAAGTTCTGGACCTTCCGGGACCGGCGGGACAGCGGCCTGGGACGCGAATACTTCCTGTTCTTCGTGCTGAACGGGGTCGGCCTGCTGATCCAGCTGCTGTGCATCGGGTTCGTCCACTACACGCTGGATATGCACGGCCGCGTGCCCTACAACGTCGCGCTGATCGTCGGGATCGTCCTGGGGACGCTGTTCCGGTACTGGTCGTACAAGAAGTGGGTGTTCCTGCCGCCGCAGCTTCCCGCCGTCGATGCCCGAACCGGACTGCCGTCCCCCGGGCCGGTGACCGCGCCCGACTCGCTGAAAGGGAGTTACGCGTCCTGGCGCAAATCTGGGACCGGCACCGCCGGAACGACCGGCGGGCCCGCCAGGGCCGGCAGGCCGGGCGATTCCCGGATGAACGGGCACAACCCCGGCGTTCCGGCCGACGGCTCCGTCCCCGGCTCAGTCGAGGGCTCCGTCACCGGCTCGGCCGACGGCTCGCCGTGGAGCCACTATGCACGTAATCGCGACAGCGGGACACGTCGATCATGGGAAGTCCGCGCTCGTCCGGGTACTGACCGGGATGGAACCGGACCGCTGGGCGGAGGAGATCCGCCGCGGTCTGACGATTGATCTCGGTTACTGCTGGGCGCAGCTGGAGTCCGGGGACGACATCGCGTTCGTGGACGTTCCGGGCCACGAGCGGTTCGTCGCGAACACCCTGGCGGGCGTCGGCCCCTCCCCCGGCGTCATGTTCGTGGTCGCCGCCGACGAGGGCTGGCGAGCGCAGTCCGAGGAGCACCTGACGGCGATCGACGCCCTCGGTGTCCGGCATGGGCTGCTCGCGATCACCCGCAGCGACCTCGCCGATCCGGGGCCCGCGACAGCCGAGGCGCTGGCGCGCATCTCCCGGACGTCGCTTGGCGAGGTTGAGGCCGTCGCGGTGAGCGCCGTCACCGGCGATGGCATCGGCGAACTGCGTTCCGCGCTCGGCCGGCTGTGCGCCCGGCTGCCGCAACCGCGTCCGGACGCCGACGTCCGGATGTGGGTGGACCGGTCGTTCACCATCACCGGCCACGGCACCGTGGTCACCGGCACCCTCAGCGCCGGGACCATCCGGGTCGGCGATCATCTCGCCGCGCTCGGCACCGAACCCGGATCCGCTCCCGGCGGGGGTTCCGAACTGCGGGTCCGCGGGCTACAGGCGCTCAAGGCCCAGCATCAGCAGGTCGCGGCAGTGGCCCGGGCGGCGGTCAACCTGCGCGGCATCGATCCCGGGGAGGTGGGCCGCGGCGCGGCACTGGTCACCCCCGGCCGGTGGCTGCCGGTTCAGGTGGCGGACGTGCGGCTGACCGCGCTGGACGCCGGCGGCGCGCCGGATGGTGTGGCGTCGGCGGAGATGCCGGCCACTCTGATGCTGCACATCGGGACCGCGGCGGTTCCGGCGCGGCTCCGGCCGCTCGGCGCTGGCACCGCCCGCCTGACGCTGCGCCGCGCGCTACCGCTGCGCATCGGCGATGCCGCGGTGCTGCGGGATCCGGGCAGGCAGCTCGTGGTGGCCGGGGCCCGGATGCTGGACGTGCGCCCGCCGGCCCTGTCCCGCCGGGGCGCGGCGGCGCGGCGCGGCGCTGAGCTGGCCGCGGTGACGGCCACCGGGGATCTCATCTCCGAACTGCGGCGCCGCAAGCTGGCCCGCGCCGCCGAACTGCGCGCGATGGGCGTGCCCGTTCCGAGCGGGGATCCCGCGCGACCACCCGAGAACGCCGCAGCTTCAGCGACCGGAGAGCAGAACGCGGCGTCCCGGCGCGATGCGCACCCCGCCGGGATACGCCCGGTCGGCGGGGACTGGCTGGCGGAGCCCACCTGGTGGCAGGAAGCCGGCGGCCGGTTGCGGGCCGAGGTGGACGCCCACGCGGCCGCGGACCCGGTGAACCCGGGCATGCCGGTCGAGGCGGCCCGGCGCAAGCTGGGCCTGCCGGAGCGCAAGCTGGTCGAGGCACTCGTCCGGGAGGCGGGCACTGGACGGGACGGACTCCGCGAGGCTGACGGCCGGATCTACCCGCAGCGCGGCGGCACCGGCCTGCCGGCGGCCGTGCTGACGGCCGTCGAGGCGATCCGCGCTGACCTGCGGGATGCGCCGTTCGTGGCCCCCGATGCGGAGCGGCTCCGCGAGCTTCGGCTGGACCCCCGGGAGCTCGCGGCCGCCGTCAAGGCCGGGTACCTGATGCGGGTGCCGCCCGACGTGTACCTGCTTCCCGGCGCCGCGGACGAAGCTGTCGAACGGCTGGCCGGGATCGGCCGGCCGTTCACGCTCAGCGAGGCGCGCCGCACTCTTGGGACCACCCGCAGGGTGGCGGTACCGCTGCTGGAGATGCTGGACCGCGCCGGTCACACCGAACGGCTGGACGGCACCCTCCGCCGCGTCCGCTAACGGCGGTGGCGATCGCCCGGACCAGCCGTGCGGGCGGCGCGACCGGGGCCGGTGGCTCCAGATGCACAATGTGCATATGCGAAGCGCTAACCGCCGTCCCATCGCAGGTCGGAGCCGGGGGCTGTGGCAGCAGCAGGTCCAGGTCTCGCGCGGGCAGTGGCATCGTGAGGACGGGGCCGGGGTTGTCCGCAGCACGGGATGGTGGGAATCGGTGACGGTGACGTGGTCGGCCGCAGCTGGCCCCGACCGCCGTCCCCCGCTCGTTCAGCGTGCGCTCGCGGCCACGGCCCAGGCGATCGCTCCCGCGATCACTGATGCCCTGGCCGCCACGAGCGGGCGTTTCCTCGCCCGCCAGGTCGGTGCGTTGCTCGGGAGCCATCGGGGCCCGCGCACCGTGTTCCAGTCGCCCCGCCCGAACATCACCGCGACGGCGGATCACGGTGCAGTCCGCCGCCGAGGATGACCAGGGCGATACCCGCCAGGTCGCGCAGGGTGCGGACCTGACCCACGACCAAGGACCCGGCGGCGCGGCGGCTCTCAGCCCGCCGGCTCCCGTCCGGCTTCCGCCGCGGAAATGTGGTCGAAGGTGACCTCGATCTTCTCGGAAGCGGTGTGCTGCTGAGCTTCCGCGTATTCCGCGTAGGCGAGGCGGTCGGCGGGGGTGAGATCGGTGTGCTCGGTGAACAGGCCGCGCAGCGCCCGCGGCCAGAGCCGCTTCGCCCGGACCGCGTTGACCTCGGCCGCGACGACGGTGATGAGCGCCCCGAGGTAGATCCAGGCCATCAGTCCGAGCACGATGCTGAACCAGCCATAGGTGGCGCTGGAGCCGTGCAGCCCCCGGCTGGCATAGAAGGTGCTGATCTCCTGCAGCAGCTGCCAGGCGACGCCCGCGGCGATCGCTCCGCCGCGCAGATCCCGGAGCGGAATCTGGCGTGCGGTCAGCACCCGGAACGCGAGCACGAACACCCCGGCATTTATCGCCGTGGCGGCCACCGATGCGGCCGCCCGGATCGCCGCACCGGCGGCGACGCCGAGCCCTCCGTGTAGGGCGTCGCCAGTGGTGGTCAGCGCCGACAGCGCGGTTGCCGCAAGCAGGGCCACGCCGAGCCCGGCAACGAGTGCCGCAGCGCGCAGGTAGGCGTGCACCGGGCTGGGCCAGTCGCGGCGGGGAATTGCCCAGACCCGGTTGAGCGCGTTCTGCGCGGCGCGGGCGGCCCGCAGCGCGCCGTAGCCGGATATCAGGACGCCGGCGACGAGCGCCGGCACGCTGCCGTGCAGGGTGTGGATATTGCTGGCGATCTGGCCGCCGGCGACCGGCAATTCATTCAGGGCGGTGTGAAGCAACCGTTGCCGCAGGCCCGGGTCACCGCCGAGGAGGAACCCCAGCAGCGTCGTGAAGATCAACAGCAGCGGGAAGACCGACAGGAACCCGTAGTAGGTGAGCAGAGCCGCCAGGTAACCGGCCTCGTCGTCGACAAACTTGCGCACCACGGCCACCGGCAGCCCGGCCCACCCGTGCGCCCGCTGGTACCGGTCGGCGCGGTCGATCCATTTCACCCGGGCATCCTGTCAGCGGACCCGGGTGGTCGCGGAGCCAGGGTGGAACCGGCCACTGCCCGGAAGGCCGCGCAGGAACGGGACCCGGCAGACCGGGACCTGCGGCGCTGATGCGGGGCGCAGCGGTGGCCGCAGCACGGCGGTGGTTGCCGCCACGGCCGCGGGGCGCGACGCCGCGCCGTTTAGCTGCTGCTACAGGACGTCGTGACCCGGGTGCGGCTGGTCCGGAACCGGCACCGGCTCGGCCGGGATGGAGCCGAGGCGGCCCGCCTGGTAGTCCTCGAACGCCTGGATCAGCTCCTGCCGGGTGTTCATCACGAACGGCCCGTACGCGGCGACCGGCTCGCGGATCGGCTGGCCGCCGAGGACCAGCACGTCCAGTTCCCGCGCCGGCCCGTCCTGGCGCTGCGACGCCGCGACCGTGACGGCGCCCCCGGGGCCGAAGCTGGCGAGCTGCCCGGTGTGCACCGGGCGGCCGTGATCGGTGCCGCCGACGGGGCCGCAGACGGTGCCGGATCCGCCCAGCACGTAGACAAGCGCGTTGAAACCGGGCGGCCAGGGCAGCCGCACCTGCGCGCCGGGGGTGATCGTCGCGTGGACCAGGGTGATCGGCGTGTGGGTGACGCCGGGTCCGCGGTGCCCGCCGAGCTCACCGGCGATCAGCCGGATCAGCGCGCCGCCGTCAGCCGATGACAGCAGCTTCACCTGGCCCGCCCGGATGTCCTGGTACCGCGGGTTGGTCATCTTCAGCGGGGCCGGCAGGTTGACCCACAGCTGGAAGCCATGGAACACGCCGCCGCTGGCGACCAGGTCCTCCGGTGGCTCCTCGATGTGCAGGATCCCGCCGCCCGCGGTCATCCACTGGGTATCGCCATTGGTGATGAGCCCGCCGCCCCCGTTGGAGTCCTGGTGCCGGAACACCCCGTCGATCATGTAGGTGACCGTCTCGAACCCGCGATGCGGATGCCAGGGCGTGCCCTTTGGCTCGCCGGGCGCGTACTCGACCTCGCCCATCTGGTCCATATGCACGAACGGGTCAAGCTGGGCGAGGTCGACTCCGGCGAACGCCCGGCGCACCGGGAAACCCTCCCCTTCCAGGCCCGAGGGGGCATCGGTCACCGACAGCACCGGCCGGTCCGCCGCGACGGCAGGGTCGGGCTCCTCCACCCGGGGCAGGACCAGGAGGTTGTCAACTGTCACAGCCGGCATGGTTACTCCTCAGGTTCAGCACGTCCGCACCGCGCGCCGGCGCCGCCGCCATGCGTGCGGACCACACACGCGACAACTTGGGTCAGCTCCCGGGCATTCCGCTAGGTCGCGCGCGGGACCCCGCGCCCGGCGGCGAACTCGCGGAAGGCGCGGGCCGCGGGTTCGAGGGGCCGCCCAGCCGCCCACACCAGCACGATCTCCCGGCTCGCCGGGGGCGTCAACGGCACCTCGACCACGCCCTGCGGCAGCGCCTGCTCAGCCACCGGAAGGATGGCGACGCCGAGCCCCGCGGCGACCAGGCCGCGGACGGTGTCCACCTCCTCGCCCTCGAACGCCAGCTCGGGGGTGAATCCCGCGGCCCGGCACAGCACGTCGGTGATCAGCCGCAGCCCGTGCACCCGCTTCATCCCGACGAACGGCTCCCTGGCGAGCTGGGCCAGCCGCACCTGGCCCCGGCCGGCCAGCCGGTGCCCCGCCGGGAGGGTGGCCACCAGCGGCTGATCGTCCAGGCTGGCGTGCTCGAATTCGCTGCTCGCCGGCGGCGGCGAGGTCAGCGCCAGGTCCGCGGTTCCGGTCCGCACGCGGTCGAGAACGTCCTCTTGCGCACCCTGGAGCAAGGTGAACCGCACACCGGGATGCGCCCGCCGGAAGGTGCGCAGCAGCGCCGGCACCCGTGACTCCCCCATCGTGTGCAGGAACGCCAGCACCACCTGGCCGCGTTCGGGATCGAGTTCCTCGATCGCCCGCCGGCAGCCACCCTCCAGCACCGACAGCGCATGGTCGGCGGCGTCGGCCAGGTACTCGCCCGCCCGGCTCAGCCGGATGCCGCGGCCATCGCGGACCGCCACCGGCGAGCCGACCTCGTCGGTCAGCGCCGCCAGCCAGCGGCTGACTGTCGGCTGCGGGACGCCGAGCCGCTGCGCCGCCCGGGTGACGTTCCGCTCCGCGGCCAGCGCGCGCAGCAGCGCCAGCCGCGGGGCCAGTGCCGCCGCGAGGGTCGCTGTCTCCTTCGTCACAGTCACCGCTGCGGCGCTGTGCGGCGGTCCGGCCTGCTCGCTGGTCGACGAGTATTGATTCATAACTGAATACTAGAACTGTAAAAGGCGTATTGGACGAATGGATCGGCCAGTCTTACGGTGCGTATACGTGCCTGCCGAAACCCCGTCCGTTGCTGCCGGCCTGACCGCCGCGCCGGTCCCGGGCCGCGAGCCGCACCGGCGGGGGACCCGCGGTTTCCGCCGTGTCAACCTCGCGATGTTCTCCGCGGGCCTGGCCACCTTCACCACCCTGTACTGCGCGCAGGCGCTCCTTCCCTCGATGGCCGGGCAGTTCCGGCTCTCCCCTGCCACCGCGAGCCTCGCCGTATCGGTCGCGACGGCCGCGCTGGCGCTCGGGGTCATCCCGCTCACCGCCCTGTCCGAGACGGTCGGCCGGACACCGATCATGACCGTGTCCCTGTTCGCCTCGGCGGTGCTGGGCATCCTTGAGGCGTTCAGTCCCTCGTTCGAGGTGCTGCTCGTGCTACGCGGGCTGCAGGGCCTGGCACTGGCGGGCCTGCAGGCGGTCGCGATGTCGTACCTGACGGAGGAGGTGCACCGCCGGTCGCTCGGGCTGGCGATGGGCCTGTTCATCGCCGGCAACGGCATTGGCGGGATGGCCGGGAGGCTGCTCGGCGCGCTGGTCGACGATCTGGCCGGCTGGCGGTGGGCGCTGGGCGTGGTCGGCGCGATCGCCCTGGCCTGCGCGGTGCTGTTCCGGCTGTCGGTGCTGCCGTCCGCCCACTTCCGGCCGCGTCCGCCGAAGGCCCGTGAGCTTGCCGCCTCGGTGGGGCGGGCGCTCACCGATACCGGCCTGCTGCGGCTGTACGCCGCCGGGTTCCTGCTGATGGGCTGCTTCGTCACCGTGTACAACTACCTGGGCTTCCGGCTGCTCGGCCCCGGGTTCCACCTGTCGCGTGCGGCGGTCGGCCTGATCTTCGTCGTGTACCTCGCCGGGTCGGCCGCCTCCGCGGGGGCGGGGCGGCTGGTCGACCGGTTCGGCCGTCCGCGGCTGATGTGGATCATGGCGGCGATAACGCTTGCCGGGGTGGCCGTGATGCTGCCGCCGGAACTGGTCGTCGTGATCACCGGGCTGGTCGTGACCACCGCCGGCTTTTTCGCCGCGCACTCGGTCGCGAGCGGCTGGGTCGGCGCCCGGTCGGCGGCGCTGGGGGTCCAGGGCGCGGCCGTCTACCTGTTCTTCTACTACCTGGGATCGAGCGTCGGCGGGTCGCTCGGCGGGCTGGCGTTCGGCGCCGGCGGCTGGCCGGGGGTGACCGTGTTCACCGGGGCGTTCGTGGTTGTGGTGGTGATCATCGGGCTGACGTTGCGGCGGCTGTCCCCGGTCCGCGCGGTCCCGGACCGGAAGGAGGACCGGCGCCCGGCGGACGAAGGTCCTGCCGCGGTTGCGCAGCCAGGCCATCCAGCATCGCGCCGGGGCGCCGCATAGGCGAGGATGGGCGGATGAAGTTCTCGCTGCCAATCGACGAGGACGCCAACGACCTGCTGTCCCGCAGTCCGTTGGCGCTGTTGATCGCGATGCTGCTCGACCAGCAGGTGTCGGTGGAAAAGGCCTTCACCTCGCCGCGCGACCTGGCGCAGCGCCTCGGGCACGAGCCAACCGCGGCGGAACTGGCCGGCTACGACCCGGCGGCGCTGGCCGATATCTTCAGCGAGCGCCCTGCCCTGCACCGGTTCCCCAAGGCGATGGCCGCTCGGGTGCAGGACCTGTGCCGTCTGCTGGTCGATCGTTACGACGGCGACCCGGCGCTGGTGTGGACCGGGGCCGGCAGCGGGAAAGAACTGCTGGCCCGGGTGGCCGAGCTTCCGGGTTTTGGCGGCCAGAAGGCGCAGATCTTCGTGGCGCTGCTGGGCAAGCGGCTCGGCGTCCGGCCGGATGGCTGGCGGGAGGCGGCCGGGCGGTTCGGGCCGGATGACGCGTTCCTGTCGGTCGCCGACATCGTGGACTCCGCGTCCCGGGCCGAGGTACGGGCACATAAGCAGCAGCTCAAGGCAGAGGCGAAGAAACAGCAGGCCGCTGAGCAAACCACTGAGCAGGCCACGGGGCAGGCCGCGAAGCGGGCACCCGCCCGCGGCTAGCTTGCCGCCGGCGTTTCCCGCAGCCGGGTACCGGTGGCGCGCAGCGCCACCCATCCGCGGCCGCACAGGTAGAACACGGCGCCCATCACGCCGACGAAGAACCCGAGCGGCCAGTTCAGCCGGTAGGACAGCACGATTCCCACCCAGACGGTGACCACCGCGAAGCCAACGGACAGGGCCATCGCCAGCAGCGGCCGGCCGGTGAACGAGCGCGCCGCGGCAGCCGGGCCAACCATCAGGCTGAACATCAGCAGCGCGCCGACGACCGGGACGGTCAAGCTGGTCGCGAGCGCCATGACCAGCAGGAAGCACAGTTCCATCCGCCGCGCCCGGACGCCGCGTGCCTCCGCAACCTCCGGCATCGCCGAGGACAGCATCAGCGGCCGGTACAGGACGGCGATCGCGGCGATGGTCAGCGCCGCGAGCCCCAGGATCGGCAGCACCTCGTTGCTGCTCACGCCGAACACCTCGCCGAACAGCAGCGAATATGTCTCCTGCGCGTACTGCGAGCTCACGCTGACGAACAATGCGCCGATCCCGAGCATCAGGACCAGCGCCAGCGCGGTCGCCACGTCCCGGCGAGTCCGACGGCCGAGCACTCCGATTCCCAGCGCGCCGGCCACCGAGAAAACGACGAGGCCGATGATGGCGTTGATGCCGAGCAGCCCGGCTCCGGCGGCGCCGGCGAAGGCGCCGTTGGGAATCGCATGGGCGACGAACGTCGACCCCCGCAGCACCGCGAAGAATCCGACCAGGCCCGCGATCACGGCGACGGCGGTCGCGGCGATCCAGGTGTTCAGCATCAGGCCGGTGAACACGTCGTCTCCTTCGCCCCTCCGGGATCCGGGTGTTCTGGCGCAGTTTGTCCCGGCGCGGTTTGTCCCGGCGCAGTGGCCCTGCGCCGCCTCGGCAGGTAGGTCAGCAGGTAGGAACCGACGATGAGCGCGACGATGAAGAAGCTCACCGGCCAGCCACGCCCGTGCGGCGGCCAGTAGTAACTGTCGTAGGCGAGCAGGATCCCGATCAACGTGGCGCCGACGCCGATCGCGGCCGCGCCGGCCATCGCGCGCGCCGGGCTCTTCGCGATCCGCAGCGCGGTCGCGGCCGGGCCGATCAGCATGGCCGTGCTGAGGACCGCGCCCACCACCACCGCCGACAGCGCCACCGAGACCGCCAGCGTCATCAGGTACGCGGTCCCGACCGCCCGCACCCTGACCCCGCGCGCCGCCGCGATGTCCGGGCTCAACGAGCTCAGCAGCAGCACCCGCGACAGCACCGCGACGCAGGCAAGCGCCAGCAGGCTCGAGGCGATCAGCACCGGGACGGTCGAGGAGCTGATGACGAACATCGAGCCGAACAGGACGGTGAAGGACGCACCCGTCGTGCTGGTGGTCGCCGTTCCCAGGAAAAGGAACAGCGCCGCGAGCCCGGTTCCGGCGCCGAGGACGACGCCGGTGGCCACGTCGCGGCCCCGGCGCCGCTGGACCCCGGTCAGCTCTAGGAACGCCGCGCCGCCGATCCCGAACACGATGAAACCCCAGAACTGGCTGACGCCGATGAGGAAAGCCCCGGAACCGCCCGTGGTGGCCACGTCCGCCAGCGAGTGCCCGGCGAAGGACTGGCCCCGCAACACGGTGAACACGCCCACCACTGCCGAGGTGATCGCGATCACCGCTCCGGCTCCGGCGGCGACCCGGACCGGGTCGCTAGCCAGCAGGCCCGGCTCGAACAGATGGGCCAGGATGTGGTTCATCGCCGTCTACCGCCCGTCGCCAGCGACGGCGCCGCCGTGGCCCGTCAGCGACCGGGGGCGGTCCGGTGCCTCGTCCGCGCCCGCCTGGTCGTCGTCGAGTCCCGCCACGACGAGGATCCGGTCGTGCACGCGGAGCACGTCCACGTGGTGCCCGTAGAGCCGGCCGAGGACGTCGGGCCGAACGACCTCTTCGGTACTGCCGACCGCGGCACGGCCCGCGGCGACGTACACGATCCGGTCCATCGCGCGCATCAGTGGGTTCATGTCGTGCGCCGATATCAGCACGGAGATGCGGTGGCGGCGGACCAGCCGGTCGAGGAGCGAGACAATTTCCTGCTCGCTGCGGATGTCGAGGTTCGCCAGCGGCTCGTCCAGCAGCAACAGCTTGGGCTGACTGATCAGCGCATGCGCGATCAGCACCCGCTGCTGCTCGCCGCCGGAGAGCTCACCGACCCGCGCGTCCGCGTATCCGGCGGCGTCTACGGCCCGCAGCGCCTCGTTCACCCGCTCCCGGCGCGCCCGCGACGGCAACGGGATGCCCAGCCGGTGCCCGTCCAGGCCGAGGCCCACCACGTCACGGACCCGCAGCGGCATGTCCGGGTCGATGACGAGCTTCTGTGGGACGTACCCGATCGACCCGCCGCCGCGCCGGGCCCGCGGGGATCCGTCGATCCGGACCATGCCCGAGGTGGGCGGCTGCAGGCCGAGGATCACCCGGAGGATGGTGGTCTTGCCCGCGCCGTTCGGCCCGATCAGGCCGGTGAACTCACCGGGCCGGACGGCGAAGCTGACGTCGTGCAGGACCTCCCGGCCCGCCAGCCGTACCGTGATGGCGTCGAGCGCAAGCAGTTCATCGCCGCCGGCGGCTGCCCTGGCGCCGGGAAGGGCCGTGGTGGATGCCTGTTGCGCGCTCATAGCTTCTCCGCCGAGACCTTGTCGGTGACCGCCCGCTGCAGGTTCCGGACCTCCGTGAGCATCCACGACTGGTAGTCGTATCCGGGCGTCGGCATCGTCTCGTAGACCCCCACGACCGGGATGCCATGCGCCTTGGCGAGGCCGATGAAGGACTGGGTCAGCGAGTCGGTGACCTGCTGGTTGTACAGGAGCACCTTCACCTTGCGCTGGGTGAGCAGCCTCTTCTCGGTCGCCACATCCTGCGGGGACGGGTCGGAGCCGTTCATGATGTCGGCCTGGAACGCCCACGGCGTCAGGTTGCGGGCCCCTGCTGCCTGCAGCATGTCGTCGGCCACCGGTTCGGTTGTCGCGACCGGGACTCCCGGATGGGCCGACTTGAACGCGGCCAGCGCTGTGTTCCACGACTGCAGGGAGCCGACGAAACTGCGCACGTTGGCCCGGAAATAGGAGGCATGCGACGGATCGATCTTGGCGAGGTCGGACGCGACGGCGTCCGCCACGATCGGCATCGTGTCCGGCTTGTACCACAGGTGCGGGTTCGGCGTGCCGTCCGGCAGGCCGAGCAGCTTCTGAACATCGATCACCTTGCGGCTGGAACTGCTCGCGGCGTTCTCGATCGTGTTCATGAACGTGTCGTAACCGAGCCCGTTCTGCACCACCAACTGCGCGGCACCCAGCCGCTGGGCGACACTCGCGGCGGCCTCGAAGGTGTGCGGGTCGGTGTTGGGGTTGCTCATCATCGCGCTCGTCCGGACGTACTTGCCGCCGATCTGCTGGATGACGTTCGCATACTGGTTCTCCGCGCCCACGGCGACGATGCCGCCGCTGCCCGTCTGAGTCGGTGCCGAGGACGCCGCTGCGCAGGCACTGGCCAGCAGCGCCACGCTCACTGCCGCGCTGCCCAGCGCCACCCCGCCGAGCGCAGCACGTCCGCGGGCCATCCCGCTCCGTGATCCCGTTCGCCTCGGGTCCAAGCGGAGCGCGAGCGTGGCCGCGGCCTTCATGCGGTATCGCTTCACCTGATCTCCCGGGCGCATGGGGACGCTGTGAATGTGCCGCAATACCGGCGATGCCGGCATTGCGGGCAGTGCTGGCACGGTGCCGTGAGGCAGACGTGGCGGGTATGGACTATGATAATGATAATGATTTTCATCGGCAACTTGGCCCGCTCGCTGCCCGTCCCGCGGCCACGGCTGCCGCACAGACCGGGCCTGCCGCACAGACCGGGCCTGCCGGATTGGTCGGGCCTGCCGGAACGGCCAGGCATCCTTGCCGGGGTCGCGCACAAGGACCCGGCCTCGGCCCGGGTGGCAGACGAGCCAGACCGCCCCCGCGTCGCATAATGGGAGATCAGCATGGCCGAGCCAAAGGCCCAACGCCGGAGGTGCAGCAAAAGCTCATGACCAGCCGCCGGAACACGGTGCTCGACGCTCTCAACGACAGCAACGGTTTCCGCAGCGCCCAGGACATCTACGCCGAGCTGCGCTCCACGGGCGCGAAGATCGGCCTGACGACGGTGTACCGGGCCTTGCAGGCACTGTCGGACGCCGGGGACGTGGACGTCCTGCGCACCGCAGACGGGGAGTCGGTATACCGGGCCTGCCGCACCGGGGAGCACCACCACCACCTGGTCTGCCGGGCGTGCGGGCGGACCGTTGAGGTCGCCGGACCGGTCGTTGAGCGCTGGGCGGCGGCCGTCGGCGCCGAGCACGGGTTCACCGGCATCACGCACACCGTCGAGGTGTTCGGCACCTGCGCGGACTGCAGCGCCCCCGCCGCGACCGGCTGACGGCGCGACCGGCTGACGGCGCGACCGGCTGACGACGCGACCGGCTGACGACGCGATCGGCTGCGGTAATGGGCGGGCGTCAGCCCTGGGCAGCGGGGCTCGCCAGGCGGTCCGGGGCGTCCGCGGCGAGCGCGAGCAGCGGCTCGATCGAGTGGTCGGCGAGCACGTAGCGGCTGATCCGGCCGTCCCGGTGCGCCTCGACGACCCCGGCGGCGCGGAGCAGCCGCAGCGCCTGCGACACGGTCGTGTCGTGCATCCCGGTCGCCACGGCGAGGTCGGTGACGCTGATCGGCCCGGCCCGCCAGATACAGACCAGCAGCGACAGGCGGCCCGGGTCGCCGAGGAGGGCGAAACGGTGGGCGCGGGCGACGATGTCCGCTGGCTCACCGAGCGCCGCGATGGCGTCGCAGACACGGGCGGCGTCGATGACGGTGTGGCCCGCTCGTTCGGCCGGGACGAGATGCATGCCGCAATTCTGCCACAGCCTCTCGCCACAGCCTCATATCTCATCAGCTAATCAGGTTTGACGCCGCGCTCGCGGTGTGCCTATGGTGGCGCGGTCGCGGCGACGCCGCGGCGGTGCAACAACAGCGAAGTCCGGTGTAAGCCCGGCGCTGTCCCGCAACGGTGAAGCCCCTTCGGGGGATGAGCCCGGTCGCCTGCTGCTGCATCCACGGATCCGGTCCTCGGAGGAAGGACGCCCGTGCCGGGCCACAGTCCCGCACCGGCCGCATCCTCCTCCGGGCATCCCGAGGAGGATGGGCCTTGGACAAAACCCTGGATAAAACGGTCGCTGGCGAACCCCGCCGCGCCCTCCGCCCCGCCGAGCGAGGCCGGCTCGCCGGGATGGGTGCGGTGATCGTGGCGCTGAACGTCGCGGGCTGGGGCATCTTCGTGCTCACCGTCATGCCGCACCACTTCCGCTACGAGAAGCTCGGCGTCGGGCTCGGGGTCGCGATCACGGCCTGGACGCTCGGGCTGCGGCATGCGTTCGACGCCGATCACATCTCGGCCATCGACAACGTGACCCGCAAGCTGATGGCCGACGGCAGGCGGCCGCTGGGAACGGGCTTCTTCTTCGCCCTCGGCCATTCCACGATCATGGTCGTCGTCGGCGCGGGACTCTCGGTCGCCGCCCGCGAGGTGTTCGGCGCCGTCGTCAACCCCGCTTCCACTTACGAGACGGTCGGCGGGATAGTCGAGACGCTGCTCGCGGCCGGTTTCCTGTACCTGATCGCGATCCTGAACCTGGTGGTGCTGGCCGGGATCGCGAGGGTTTTCCGGGACATGCGGCGGGGCCGCTACAGCGAGGACGAACTCGAGCGCCAGCTGCAGGCACGCGGCCTGATGTACCGGTTCTTCGGCCGCTTCATGCGCTCGATCAGCCACACCTGGCAGATGTTCTTCGTGGGCCTGATCTTCGGCATCGGCTTCGACACAGCCACCGAGGTCGTGCTGCTCACCGCCGCCGCCTACGCCGCCACGTCGGGGCTGCCGTTCTACGCGGTGCTGGCCCTGCCACTGCTGTTCGCCGGCGGGATGACGCTGTTCGACACCCTGGACGGCTGCTTCATGAACTTCGCCTACGGCTGGGCGTTCGCCCGGCCGGTCCGGAAGGTGTACTACAACCTGGTCATCACCGGGCTGTCCATCGCCGCCGCGTTCCTGATCGGAACAATCGAGATCCTCGGCCTGCTCACCACCGAACTGCACCTGCACGGCCCGTTCTGGGACTACCTGGCCGGCTTCGACATCAACACGGCCGGCTTCACCATCGCCGCCTTGTTCGCCATCACCTGGGCGATCGCGCTCGCCGTTTGGCGTTTCGGCCGGATCGAATCGCGGTGGGGGACGCCCTCTCCGCCGGCCTGACGGCAAGTCCCCGCCCCGGCGGCGCCATCGCGGAAGGCACGGACTGGCGGATTTGCGACAACACCAGCAAGACGCCGGGCCATGTCGTATTTCCGCTAGGCTGAGCCGGTGGGGGCCGGCGATGCTGGGTGCATGCAAGAGGATTTTGACCGGTGCGTGCGGGCCGTTCAGTCCAAGGACGCCAGGTTCGACGGCTGGTTCTACACGGCGGTGGCCACCACCGGCATCTACTGCCGGCCCAGCTGCCCCGTGGTGCCGCCCAAGCCGGAGAACATGCGCTTCTACCCCAGCGCAGCCGCCGCCCAGCAGGCGGGCTTCCGGGCCTGCAAGCGGTGCCGCCCGGACGCCAGCCCGGGCTCGCCGGAATGGAACGAGCGAGCCGACCTGGTGGCCCGGGCGATGCGGCTGATCGCCGACGGGGTGATCGACCGCGACGGCGTCCCCGGCCTCGCCGGACGGCTCGGCTATAGCGTCCGGCAGCTGGAGCGGCAACTGCTCGCGGAGCTCGGCGCCGGGCCGCTGGCGCTCGCCCGGGCGCAGCGCGCGCAGACCGCCCGCCTGCTGATCGAGACCAGTGAGCTGCCGATGTCAGACGTGGCGTTCGCCGCCGGTTTCGCCAGCATCCGGGCGTTCAACGACACCGTCCGGGAGGTGTTCGCGCTCCCGCCGACCGAGTTGCGCCGCCGCGCCGCCCGTGGCCAGCGGGCAGCGGCCACTGGCGCGCTGCCGCTGCGGCTGCCGTTCCGGTTGCCGATGTGCCCGGACAACCTGTTCGGGCACCTGGCGGCGACGGCGATCCCCGGCGTCGAGGAGTGGCGCGACGGCGCCTACCGCCGCACCCTGCGGCTGCCGCACGGCCCCGGGATCGTGACGCTTCGCCCGAAGCCCGAACACGTTGCCTGCCAGCTCATCCTGACCGACCTGCGCGACCTGGCGATCGCCATCAGCCGCTGCCGCTGGATGCTGGACCTCGACGCAGACCCGGTTGCCGTCGGCGAACTGCTCGGCGCCGACCAGGTGCTCGGCCCGCTGGTGCGGAAGAACCCGGGCCGCCGGGTGCCGCGCACCGCCGACGGCGACGAGTTCGCGGTCCGCGCGGTCCTGGGCCAGCAGATCTCCACCGCGGCGGCCCGCACCCACGCCGCCCGGCTGGCGGCCGAGCATGGCGAGCC
>JBPYFL010000027.1:0-4139 GCA_051986485.1 Streptosporangiaceae bacterium
ATCGAGGCCTTGGCCGCCTGCGCCGTCATCGGGCGGCCGGTGTGGAAGGACACGCCGTGCCGGAGGTGGAAGGTCCAGGTCTTGCCGCCGTCCGCCGACGACCAGCTGGTCGCGAGCAGCGGCCCGACGGTGTTGGTGGCGGAGTTGTAGCGGGTGAGCGTCTCGTACATCTCGCTCATCGCGAGGATGCCGTCGGAGTACTCGGTGGCGGGATCCCAGCCGTCCACCATCACCGGGGCCGTGGTGTCGTAGGTGAACACCGTGTTGACCGGCTGCTGCGTGCTGGACGGGCTGGTCGAGCCGGCACAGGCGGTCAGCGTCAGGACCGGCACGGCGGCGGCCGCGACTGCGATCAGCCGTCCGCGATGGCGCTTCATGGATGCCTCCGATGTGCTCATTCGTCTAAGCCGGATTCCGGGCGAGCCTGAACGTGATGCTCCGGCACGCCACCCAGGGTGCCTGCCGCCTTGACCCGGATCCGGATCGCGGGCGAGGTGAGGTACGCCAGCGGGATCTCTTCCACCTCGATGATCTGCACCGTCTCCGGGTCGGCGCCGGCCGCCACGGCCCGCTCGCGCGCCTCGTCCCGCGCCTCGTCGAGGACCGCCTGCCTGCCGTCGGGGCCGAGGTGGAAGATCCGGTCCAGCTGGCCGCTGACCGACGCGATGGCCGCGCCGACGGCGTTGGCCGCGTCGAAGTGCTCCGGCCGGATGATCTCGCTGACGCCGGGTATCCGGTCCGGAACCAGGATGCTGCCGCCGCCGACGGCGATGAGCGGACGGTCCTCCTTGGAGGTCTTCACCCGGTCGATCGCCTCGGCCAGCAGCACGTCGGCCCGGGCCAGCGCCTCGGTGAGCAGGTGCCGGTGGCGGCCGATCCGTTCCGCGCTGCCGTTGGGCCCGGTGCCGAGGTCAGCCCGGCCCGCCGCCACCGCGCTGTCGGTCAGCGTGGGCGTGGTCCCGCCGAAGACCAGGGCGTCGCGCTGGAGCAGGTAGCCGACGCTGCGCGGGCCGATGCGCACGTCGCCGACGTCGCCGGAGACCACCGTGCCGCCGCCGAGCGCGATCGTGACCAGGTCCGGCATCCGGAAGTTGGTCCTGACGCCGCCGATCTCCACCCCCTGCGCCGACTCGCGCGGGAACCCGTTGGTCAGCACGCCGATGTCGGTGGAGGTTCCGCCCACGTCGGCCACCAGCGAGTCCGAGATCCCGGTGAGGAACGCGGCGCCGCGGACGCTGTTGGCGGGCCCGCTGCCGATGGTGAGCACCGGATACCGCAGGGCCTGGTCGAGGCCCATCAGCGTGCCGTCGTTCTGCGCGAAGAACGTCACCGGCCGCAGCCCGTGCGCGGTGAGCGCGTCCCGCAGCGCGCCGGCCACGTCGCGGGCCACCCCGGCCAGGGCGCCGTTGAGGATCGTGGCGTTCTCCCGCTCGAGCAGGCCGATCGAGCCGATCTCGTGGCTGAGCGAGGTGTGCACGTCGCCGAGCTCCCGCTTGACCACCTCGGCGGCCAGCAGCTCGTGGCGCGCCGAGACCGGGGCGAACACGCTGGTGATCGCGACACCGTCGGCCTGGCCGCCGACCTGGACGAGGAACCGCGCGATCGCGTCGGTGTCCAGCGGGGACAGGTCCTGGCCGTCGAACTCGATCCCGCCGTCGACGATCGCCGCTCCGACGGAGACCGCGTCGACCAGGTCCGGCGGCCACCCGAACATGGGCCTGATGCTGTAGGTGGCGGGCCCGCCGATCCTGAGCACGGCTACCCGCCGCAGGTTCCTGCGCTCGAGGACCGCGTTGGTCGCGTGGGTGGTGCCGAGCATGACGTGGCTGATCCGCTGCGGCTCGACCCCCGGCGTGCTGAGCACGGCGTCGATCGCGGCCACGATCCCGGACGTGATGTCGGCGGTGCCAGGCACCTTGGACTTGGCGATCACCCGGTCGGCGGCGTCCATGACGACGGCATCGGTGTTGGTGCCGCCGACGTCCACGCCGAGGCGGCAGTCAGGCGGTGGCACCGGCCAGCTCCTCCACGGGCAGGTAGTCGAACTCGTAGCCGAAGGCCCGCGGCCCGGCGACCGCGATCCCCTTCTCGGTCCGCCACACCGGGTCGCAGGCGAAGGCGATCACGGTGACCCGCTGGCCGTAGGCGATCCGCTCGGTCACGATCGCGTCGGCCGTCTCGCTGTCCAGCACGGTGATCAGGTCAGGCACCGAGGCGAGTACCTGGCCGCGCTCCAGGGCCACCAGGTTCTCGTTCTGCAGCTCCAGCCTGACCAGGCGGCCCGCGTCCGCGCCGAGGCCCTCGACCACCACCGAGCCGCGGGCGAAGCCGCTCGTCGTCCTGCGCTCGACGTCCAGGACCTTCCCGCTGATCAGCCGGAAGGCGCCGAGCTCGGCGACGAGGGCGTCTACCGGGCTGCCCTCGGCGCGGCTGATGGTCTCGCCGATCCTGATCGCGAGCGAGACGGAATCGCGCACCGTCGCGTTCCTGGCCTCGGCCACGGTCATCGAGAACTCGGTGGACGAGGCGGCCCCGCCGAACTCGACGGCCGCCGCTCGCTCCAGGCGTTCCATCCAGTGCCCGGAGATGGTCTGGAACAGGACCAGGTTGCCGCGCTCGTCGGTCATCACGGCCGGGCTCGGGGAGATGCCGGCCAGGTGCATGGTGACCTGGGGCACCTCCGGGAAGGCCCGTCCCATGCCGTCGGCGTCCGCCACCGGCAGCCCCATCCGGGCGGCCCAGCAGATCGGCAGCAGGCCGTTCGAGCCGCCGATCTCGGCGGCCATGAGCGCGGCGACCCGGCGCCCGGTGAGGAACTCCAGGTGTTCGCGCAGACGGCCGCCTTCGTCGCCGTTCTCGATCTTCTCTATGCTGACCGTCGGCGCGCCGATCCCGCCGCACGGCATGATCAGGGCATCGCCGGGCAGCTCGTCCAGGTCCACCAGGGCAACCGGGCCGAAGTCCTCGGCGGCCTGCAGCGCCTGCAGCAGCCCGAGATAGGGGTCGCCGCCGCCGCCCGCGCCGAGCACGGCGCAGCCGCGTGCCAGGGCACGCAGCGATTCGGGATCGAGCAGGCGCTTCATGGTCAAGGGGCGGTGCTGGTAGTCAGGCGGATGGAGCGGAACCGGGTGCGTGGTTAAGCGCAATGATTCCTGAAACGTGACCCGGATAGTAGCAGCCGACGCGAGTTTTCGGCACGCGCGATCTCTTCCCGCAGGTCCGCCGGGTTCAGCGCGCGGACTACCCGCGGCGGGCTGGAGCGCGGCACGCGCGCGTAATAGTGCCCGGCGACGCCCCGCCAGACGTACCACTGCGGGAACTCGGACGCGACGGCGCGCCACTCCGGCGTTGAGGCTGTCTCGGCCTCCGTGTCCGGGCCGGATACGGTCTCGCGCTCCATCGCTGCCCCTTGAAAAAGCACCTAGGTGATGACGTGGGTGACGATCACGTCGTGTGCCGAAGCGAGAATGCACAGCCATGGTCGCAGCCGGCGGCGCCGAAGGTAATGGGCAGACTGCACCTCGATCACGAGCGATGTGTGCGATCAGCATAGGGTGGGCGTGCCATGCCTACCGTTGATGAGATTCTCGCCGGCTCGCCGCTGGCCGGCCTGCAGCGGGTCAGTGCCCGTGGCGGTGACCGCGGGGTCACCGTGGTCCGCCTGGCGGAGCGCTTCGCCGAGCTCGACGACGCCCCGCCCGGCTGCTTCGTCGTGCTGTCCAGGCTGGCCTCCGCCGAGGTCACGGACTACCGCCTGGACATGGCGCTGCGCTGGGCGGCCATCCGCCGCGTGGCCGCTGTCGCGGCGTTCTCGGCCGAGGCGTGGCAGCCCGCGGTGACCGCGCTGGACATCGCCGAGCACGCTGACATCGCGCTGGTGTCCGTACCCGAGGACGCCGACCTCGCCGCGCTGATCCAGGCGCTCTTCGGCGAGATCGGCGGCGGCGCCGGCCGCGCCCTCGCCCGCGCCGGGCAAGGACTCGAAGCGGTGCGGCGGGCCGAGCGGGCGGGCGCGGGCCCGGAGGAACTCGGCCAGGCCGCCGGGCGCGCGCTGGGCACCAAGGTCGAGTACGTCCTGGCCCCTTCCGGGGAGGGAGTCAGCGTCCCGGTGCTGGTCGGCGAGACGCCGTCCGGGCACT
>JBPYFL010000028.1:0-84035 GCA_051986485.1 Streptosporangiaceae bacterium
GTTCTTGCAGGTCAACCCGTGGACGATCCCGCCGGCATCTCCTTAAACCAGCGATCACACGCACATCTCAATCAGCGGCCAGGAACGTCCAGGCGAACCGGGCGGCCACTCCTCTCAAGCCGCATCCACAAGACCGGCAAGACCCCAGAGCCTCACCCGGTCCGCCCAGGTGCACAACAAATCGTGCCGTACCGGAAAGAACTTAAGGAGACCGCTGACGATGAGGAACCTCAGCGCCATCGCGGCGCCGGACCAGGACGGGCGTCATGCCTGAGGCGGTCGTCGCCGGGGCGGTCCGGACCGCGGTCGGCAAGCGGCGCGGAACGCTGGCGGACACGCACCCGGCCGACCTGTCGGCCGACGTGCTGACCGCGCTCGCCGAGCGCACCGGGCTCGACCCGGCGGTGGTGGACGACGTTATCTGGGGCTGCGTGAGCCAGGTCGGGGACCAGGCCGGCAACATCGGCCGGTACGCGGTGCTGGCGGCCGGCTGGCCGGAGACCATCCCGGGCACCACGATCAACCGGGCATGCGGCTCCAGCCAGCAGGCGTTCGACTTTGCCGCGCAGGCGGTGATCTCCGGCCAGCACGAGGTTGTCATCGCCGGCGGCGTAGAGGTGATGAGCCGCGTCCCGCTTGGTGCAGCCAGGGCGACCGGGTTCCCGTACGGCCCGCGGGTGCTGGAACGCTACGACGACTTCTCGTTCAACCAGGGCCTGTCCGCCGAGCTGATCGCGGAGAAGTGGGGTTTCTCCCGCCGTCAGGTCGACGAGTACGCCGCCCGCTCGCACGAGCGGGCAGCCGCGGCCATCGACGGCGGCGCCTTCGCCGAGCAGATCGTCCCGGTCGCCGGGCTGACCGCCGATGAAGGGCTCCGCCGGGGCACCACCGCCGAAACGCTCAGCGCGCTCAAGCCATCGTTCCGCGACGACGGGGTGATCCATGCCGGCAACTCCTCGCAGATCTCGGACGGTGCGGCCGCGCTGCTGGTCACCACCCCGGAGCGGGCAGCCGACCTGGGCCTGACGCCGATCGTCCGCTACCGCCGGGGTACCCTGGCCGGCGCCGACCCGGTGCTGATGCTGACCGGGCCGATCCCCGCGACGGAGAAGCTGCTCAACCGGTCCGGGGTGGGCCTGAGCGAGATAGGAGTCTTCGAGGTCAACGAGGCGTTCGCGCCGGTGCCGCTGGCCTGGCTGGCCGAGACCGGTGCCGATCCGCAGCGGGTCAACCCGCTCGGCGGCGCCATCGCGCTGGGCCATCCGCTGGGGGCCACCGGTGCCGTGCTGCTGACCCGGATGATCTATCACATGCGCGACCACGGTCTGCGCTACGGGCTGCAGACGATGTGCGAGGGTGGTGGCACATCAAACGCGACGCTCATCGAATTGGTGAGCTAGAAGAGGAGGCGCTGTGCGGCGCGACATCTTCACGCCGGACCAGGACGCCTTCCGGCAGATGGTCCGCGAGTTCGTCGAGCGGGAGGTCGTCCCGTCCTACGACGAGTGGGAGTCCTTGGGCGAGATCCCGCGGGAGTTCTTCGCCAAGCTGGGCGAACTCGGCGTCATGGGGATGGCGATTCCGGAGAAGTACGGCGGCGCCGGGCAGGACGACTACCGGTACAACGTCGTCCTGCAGGAGGAGGCGTCGCGTGCCATGGTGACGGTGGGCACGGTGCGCACCCAGCTCGAGGTGATCCTGCCCTATTTCCTTAACTACTGCGACGACGAGCAGCGGGGCCGCTGGTTCCCGGGCCTGGCCGCCGGCGAACTGCTGACGGCGATCGCGATGACCGAGCCGGGCACCGGGTCGGACCTGGCCGGGATGCGGACGCGGGCCGTCCGGGACGGCGACCATTACGTGCTGAACGGCGCGAAGACCTTCATCACCGGTGGCGCGCTCGCCGACCTGGTCATCGTGGTGGCCAGGACCAGCGACGAGGAGGATCGCCGGGCCGGGCTCACGCTGCTGGTGGTCGAGGACGGGATGCCGGGCTTCGCCAAGGGCCGCAAGCTGGACAAGATCGGGCTCAAGGTGCAGGACACCGCGGAGCTGTCGTTCACCGACGTGCGGGTGCCAGCCGCCAACCGGCTCGGTGACGAAGGCGCCGCGTTCGGCTACCTCGGCCACAACCTGGCGCAGGAACGGATGACGGTGGCGGTGGGCGCGGTCGCCCAGGCCCGCGCCGCCCTGGACGCCACCATCGACTACGTGAAATCCCGGACGGTGTTCGGCAAGAGCCTGGCCGGTTTCCAGAACACCAAGTTCGAGCTGGCCGCGGTCGCGGCCGAGGTCGAGGCCGGGCAGGCGCTGCTCGACCGGGCGATCGTGGCGCACGTCGCCGGCGAACTCGACGGCGCCGGTGCCGCCAAGACCAAGCTGTTCTGCACCGAGATGCAGGGCCGCGTGGTCGACCGCTGCCTGCAGCTGTTCGGCGGATACGGCTACATCACCGAGTACCCGATCGCCCGCCTGTACGCCGATGCGCGGGTCACCCGCATCTACGCCGGCACCAGCGAGGTGATGAAGTCGATCATCAGCAAGTCACTGGGCCTGTGATGGCCCGGCGCGGTTAGCATGCGCCGTGGGCGCAGATCCGGTCGCCGACTGGGCGCGCAGCGGGGTTCTGCCCATCACTGGGCGGCCCGGCGGCCCCCTGCTGGTCCCGCCGGGCCGCGCCGCCACCCTCGCGGGGGAACTGGCTGACCGGTTCGCCTCGGTCACCGGCGTTCAGTTCGACGGCGCCCGGCTGCTGTCCGAACGCGCGGCGTTCACCGGGCACCGGCGCCGGGGCACGGTATCCGCCGGGGGAGCCTGCCGGCTTTTGCCCACCGCCGACGGGTGGGCCGCCGTCTCCTGCACAAGGCCCGACGACGCCGCGCTGCTCGGCGCGCTGGCATGCCAGGACGCGGGCGATGACCCGTGGCCGGCGGTGACACCCTGGCTGCGTCGGCACACCGGCGCCGAGCTGGCCGAACGCGCCGAGATGCTCGGTATCGCGGCGAGCCCGGTCGCACGCCGTCCGCTGCCCCCGGAGCTTCCGGTGCCGCTGACGGCGCGCCCGCCCGCCGGGCTGCTGGTGGCCGACTTCAGCGCACTGTGGGCCGGGCCGCTATGCGCCCACCTGCTCGGGCTGGCGGGGGCCCGGGTGGTCAAGGTGGAGACGCCCTGGCGGCCGGACGGCGCCCGGAGCGGGAACGCCGCGTTCTACCGGCTGCTGCACGCCGGGCACCGCTCGGTCACCCTGGACCCGCACACCGGCGCCGGCCGGGAGGCGATGGCCGCCCTGGTGGCCGCCGCCGACATCGTGATCGAGTCCTCCCGGCCGCGGGCGCTGGCCCGGTTCGGGCTCGATGCGGAGGCGTCGGCCGCGGACGGCACCACCTGGGTTTCGATCACCGCGTACGGGCGTGCCAGCGACCGGATCGGTTTCGGCGACGACGTCGCCGCCGGAGTCGGCCTGGTTGCGCGGGGCGCCGACGGGGCCCCGCTGTTCTGCGGCGACGCCATCGCCGACCCGCTCACCGGCCTGGCCGCGGCGGTCCTGGCCGCCTGCGCGCCACCGGGAGGCGCGCTGCTCGATGTCGCCATGTCCGACGTGGCCGCCGCGTCGCTGGCCCCGTCGCTGGCCCCGTCCGCGGTCCCGTCGCTGGCCCCATCGGTGGCCCCATCGGTGGCCCCATCGGTGGCCGAGCGCTCGGAGATCTCCGCCGCCGCGCGCCATGACGGGCACCGATGGGTGGTCGACACGGCCGAGGGGACGGTCCCGGTGGCCGTGCCCCGGCGGCGTCCGGCGGGCGTAACGGCCGCCAGCCCCGGCGAGCACACCGCGGAGGTCCTGGCCGAACTCGGGATCAGGAGCTAGCGGGATGCACGCCGTGAATCAGGCCCCAGGCGAGCGCCGTGCCGGTGTCGAGCGGCCGGCCGGTGAGGGCAAGGTACAGGGTGCGCCAGCGGCCGATGCGCCGCGGGATGCTGACCGTGCCGCCCGCCCCGGGGATCAGTCCCATCCGAATCTCCGGAAGCCGGAACGTGGTGCCCTCGGCGGCCAGCACCGTGCCCGCGAACGCCGCAAGCTCGACGCCGGCGCCGATGCACGGGCCGTGCACGCGGGCCTCGATCCGGGCGCCCAGATCGTGGATGAGCCGCCCGGCCCCCGCGCGGGTGCGGACGAAGTGCGCCGTGGCGAGGTCCGGGGTGGTGCCGAACTCGTCCAGGTCTCCGCCGGAGCAGAAGCACGGGCCGGCCCCGTCCAGGACAACCCGGGTGATGCCGCTGTCGAGCAGTGCCACGCGGAGCGCGTCGGCGAGCGCGTCCCGGAGCACTCGGCCGTAGGCGTTGCGTCGCTCCGGCTGGTTGAGCGTGATCCGCAGGCACGCGCCATCGCGCTCGGTGATCACCGGCGCCCCGGCCGCCCGGGGCGGCGGCCGGTCGCCGCGGCCGGCGAGCCAGCGGCGGAACTCCGGTCCGCCGAGCAGCGTGGAGTACGCGAACGACTCCACCTCCAGCGCTGCGGGTACGTCCAGCGTCTGGGTGGTCCGCAGTACCTGGCCGAGCACCAGCGACGCCTGCGGGTTGCCGGTCACTGCCTGGGCGAGCGCCCGTGCTTCCGCATCCGGGTCCGGGACGGTGACGCACTCCGGGTACGCGTTGCCCGCGGCGGCCAGGGTCAGATCGAGTGCCGCGAGCAACGGCCGTATTCCCGCGGGCAACGGCTCGGGTGCGATCCCGATCAGCAGCCGGCCGCCGTCACGGGCCCGCGCCGCGGCGCCTTCCAGCACCGCCGCAGGAGCGCCCCCGTCCAGGTCGACCACTGCCAGCGGCTCGGGCACCCGGCCGCGATCGTCCAGCGCCAGTCCCGGCACCAGTCCCGGCCCGGGTCCCGGCACCGCCCCGGCGGCGAGGTCGGCGAGGGAAACGCGCGGCGGATCTGCCACCCGCAGGAGGGTACCGGGTGACCGGCATCCTGCTGCGCGACGCGGAGCTGGCCGGGCACGTCCGCGCCGACGTGCGGATCAGCGGCGCAACGATCGCCGAGGTGGGCCAGGGACTCACCCGGCGCCGCGGCGAGGCCTGCTACGACTGCGACGGCGGCGCCGTGCTCCCCGGGCTGTGCGATCACCATGTCCACCTGCACGCGATGGCCGCCTGGGCCGCGTCGGTCCGTTGCGGCCCTCCAGAGGTGAGCACGGCGGCGGACCTGGCCGCGGCGCTGGCCGCCGCGGTGCCGGACCGGCACGGCTGGGTCCGCGGGGTCGGCTACGTGGAATCGGTCGCCGGTGACCTGGACGCAGCGGCCCTGGACCGGCTGCACCCCGGCCGGCCGCTGCGCGTCCAGCACCGCAGCGGAGCGCTGTGGATGCTCAACACCGCCGCGCTGGCCGCGATCGGCGCTGACAGGTCCGACTTGCCAGGCGCCGACCATCCCGAGGCCGACCCTCCCGGCGATGATCATCCAGGGGCGAATCATCCCGGCATCGAGCGCGACGAGGACGGCCGCCCGACCGGACGGCTCTGGCGCGCCGATGCCTGGCTGCGCGCCCGCCTGCCGCGTTCCAGCCCGCCGGACCTCGCCGGCGTTGGTGCCGCGCTGCTCCGGCACGGCATCGTCGCCGTCACCGACGCCACCCCGGACCTCGACGATCAGTCCATCGCCGCGATCAGCGACGCGATGGCCCGCGACGACCTGCCGCCGCACGTCCGCCTGCTCGGCACGCCCCTCGGTGCCACGCTGCCCGGCGACCGGGGGTTGCCGGGCCCGGCCGCCGGGCCGTACAAGATCGTGCTCGCCGACTCCGCGCTGCCCCCACACGACGAGCTGACCGGGCGGATCCGCACCGCGCACGCCGCCGGCCGCCGCGTCGCGGTGCACTGCGTCACCCGGGAGGCGCTGGTCCTGCTGCTTTCCGCGCTCGGCGACGCCGGACCGCTGCCCGGCGACCGCATCGAGCACGCCGCGCTGGTACCGGCCGAACTCCTCGGTGAGCTCGCCCGGCTCGGCGTGCGGGTGGTGACCCAGCCCGGCTTCGTGGCGCACCGCGGTGACGACTTCCTCTCCGGCCTGCCGGCCGCCGAACGGGGCGATCTCTACCGCTGCGCCACTTTGCGGGACGCCGGCGTCCCGGTCGCGCTGTCCAGCGACGCCCCCTACGGCCCGCTCGATCCATGGGCCGTCATCGCCGCCGCGACGCTGCGCCGGACCGCCTCCGGGCAGGTTGCCGGGCCGGAGGAGCGAATCAGCTTCGCCCGCGCCCTGGACGGCTACCTCGCCGCACCCGGCGACCCCGGCGGCCCGCCGCGCCGGGTGAGCCCCGGCGTGCCCGCCGACCTGGTGGTCTTGCGCTCCCCGCTGGCGGGTGTCCCCGGTCTGCCGGATCCCGTACGTGCCGTGCTGCTGGCGGGCTCGATCGTTGATTTTTCCAAACGGTGTGACGGCGGGGCCGCGGGCTTGAAGAGCGCCGAATATTCGTGTCAGAGTGCTGACATTAAAACTGCGGAAATGAGGTAACGATGCCAGGACGAGTCGACGGCAAGGTCGCTTTCATCACCGGGGCGGCGCGAGGTCAGGGCCGCAGCCATGCGATCCGGCTGGCACAGGAGGGCGCGGACATCATCGCGGTCGACATCTGCCGGCAGGTCGAAGGCGTCGCGTTCCCGATGCCGACACCGGAGGACCTGGCCCAGACCGTCAAGGAGGTCGAGGCGGTGGGCCGCCGGATCGTTGCCACCCAGGCCGACGTCCGGGACTACGACGCGCTGAAGGCGGCGCTGGACGATGGGGTCGCGCAGCTGGGCCGGCTGGACATCGCCGTGGCGAACGCCGGCATCGGGAGCACCGGCGCCCCGCTGCACAAGATGGATGAGCGGGCGTGGCAGGACATGCTCGACATCAACCTGACCGGCGTCTGGCTGACCACGAAGGCCGCGGTCCCGCACCTGAAGGCGGCCCGGCAGGGGTCGATCGTGCTGACCAGTTCGGTGGGCGGTCTCAAGGCCTACCCGAACATCGGCCACTACGTCGCCGCCAAGCACGGCGTGGTCGGGGTGATGCGCACGCTGGCGGTCGAGCTGGCGCCGCACAACATCCGGGTCAACTCGGTTCATCCCACCCATGTGGACACGCCGATGCTGATGAACGAGCCGACGTTCCAGCTGTTCCGGCCGGACCTGGAGAACCCGTCCAAGGACGACATGGTTCCCGCCTGCAAGACGTTCCATGCGATGCCGGTGCCGTGGGTGGAGGCGGTGGACATCAGCAATGCGGTGCTGTTCCTGGCCTCGGACGAGGCCCGCTACATCACCGGCGTGACGCTGCCGATCGACGCCGGCTCGATGATCAAGTAGACCCCCATACGATCTGAGGACGATGAGCGACGACCTCTCCCCGAATCTGGATCTCGATCGGCTGCTGGGCCGTATTGAGGATGTCGTGCTCGACTGCCCTCGGAAATACACGGCCGAGCAGGCCGCCGAGCTGGCGGGTCAGTCGATAGACGAGGCGCGCCAGCTCTGGCACTCGCTTGGCTTCGCCGGGGCCGCCGAGGATGACGTCGTCTATACCGACGCCGACGTCGACGCCATGCGCCTCGTCAAAGAGCTGACATCCGTGGGCGTCGACGACGCTGAACTCCGCTCGTCAATGACCCGCTTCTTCGGCCAGACCTTCTCGCGGCTGGCCGCGATGGAGGGGCAGATCCTGATGGAGTTCCTCGTCGCAGACCCGGAGATGCTGGGTTCGACGGAAGGTCCGTTTGCCCGGGCGGGCGAGGTGCTGCCGGTGCTGGAGAAGCTGCAGAACTATGTCTGGCGACGCCAGCTGGCCAGCTACCTCTCGCGTTCGGCCGCCACCTACGTCGGCGGCGGTGGCGGCACCGAGCAGTTGACCGTCGGATTTGCCGACCTGGCAGGTTTCACCGCTCTCACCCGGCGCTTGTCCGAGAAGGAGTTGCGCGAGTTGCTCGAGGTGTTCGAGGCGACCGCGGGCGAGGTGGTCGCACTGTCCCACGGCCGGATGATCAAGACCATCGGTGACGAAGTTCTCTTCACAGCCGAGAACGCTCAGCACGGTGCCGAGATCGCCTTGCAGTTGCTGGAAGCGGCCGAGCGCGACGCGGACATTCCGCCACTGCGAATCGGACTTGCGGCCGGGCCCGTGGTGCGCCGGATGGGTGACGTTTACGGCGCCACCGTCAACATCGCGAGCCGGCTCACCAAGCATTGCCGACCGGGCAACGTCCTCGTCGACCGGACCGTTTGCGACGCTCTCGCGGGCGTCCCCGAGTACGAGCTGACGTCACTCAGGCCGGCCGAGGTGCGCGGGTACAACCGGCTGCGCAGCTGGCGGTTGCGCCGCAAAGCTCGCTGACCGAGCTGATTGGGGAAGTGGCCCTACCGGGCGCTCGACGGATCCATCGCGACTTAGCCCTGGGGCCCCGCCTTTTCGATGAGGCGCTCGATCCGGGCCGGGGTCAGCGGCTGCGCGGTGATCTGCACACCGAGCGGCGCCAGGGCATCGCGTACCGCGTTCGCCAGCGCCGCCGGGGACGCGATGGCGCCGCCCTCGCCCATGCCCTTGTAACCGCCGGGTGTCGGGCCGGGCGTCACGACATGGCCGTATTCCAGGTCCGGGACCTCGGCTGCGGTCGGGACCAGGTAATCCAGGAACGTGGTGTTCAGCGGATTGCCCTCGGGATCGTAGATCATCTGCTCGTAGAAGACGCCGCCGATGCCCTGGACGACGCCGCCGGCGATCTGGCCCTCGACGACCATCGGATTGATCATGTTGCCGCAGTCCTCGCTGACGACGTAGCGCAGGATCCGCACCACGCCGGTCGCGGGGTCCACCTCGACGGTGCAGGCGTGGGCGGCGTTGGAGAAGTTCATCATCGGGGCCCGGTAGCGCTCGGATACCTCCAGGCCCGGCTGGGTGCCGCGTGGCAGCGAGGCCGGGTTGAGATACGCGGCGGCGGCGACCTCCCGCAGCGCCACGCCGGTGTCCGGATCGCCGGCCACCGAGATCCTGCTGCCGGTCATCGTCAGGTCGCCGGGGCTCGCCTCCAGCATCGCCGCGGCGAGCTCCAGTACCCGCTCGCGCATGGTGACCGAGGCCTGCTGGGCGGCCGCGCTGGAGATGGCCGCGCTGCGGCTGCCGGACGTTCCCGGCCCATAGGGAGTGGCGGTGCTGTCGCCCTGTATCAGGTGCACGTCATCGATATCGGCACCCAGATGGTCGGCGACGACCTGGACGATGGTGGTCTCCAGGCTCTGGCCGTGGCTGCCGGTGCCCATCAGGACATTGACGGTGCCGCTCGGCTCGATCCGGATGGTGGCCGCCTCGGTGGCCAGGATCCCCGGCGCGCCCAGCGGCTCGATGTAGACGGACATCCCGATGCCCACCAGCCTGCCGTCCGCGCGCGCCCGGTGCTGGAACGCCCGGAACTCGTCGTACCCGATGAGCTCGGCGGCCTGGTCCAGGGTCTCCGCCGGGCTCACCGCCTTGTACTTCACCCCGACGGCCGTCTTGAACGGCAGGTCGCCGGGCCGGATCACGTTGCGCCGGCGCAGTTCCAGCGGGTCGATGCCGAGTTCTGCGGCGGCGACGTCCATCATCTGCTCGCGCGCGGTGGTCTCGATCAGCCACGGCCCGCGGTAGGCGCAGCGGCTGCAGGTGTTGGTGAAGAAAGCCTTGCCCGCCGGGGCGTACGACGCGATCCGGTACGGGCCCGGGAAGATCATTGACGCGGCCAGCAGCATCGAACCGGAGCCGGAGGCCGGGAACGCGCCGACGTTCTCCACCATGTCGGTGCGGGCCGCGAGCACGACGCCGTCGGCGTCGAGCGCGAAGGAGACGCGCATGCTCTGGTCGCGGGCATGGCCACCGGCGATGAGGTTCTCGCTGCGGTCCTCGATCCACTTCACCGGGCGGCCGATCTTGCGGGCGGCGGCGACGACCGCGATCTCGTCGTTCACCGGGAAGACCTTCTGCCCGAAGCTCCCCCCGACGTCCTGCATGATCACGTGGATCCGGTCCTCGGGGACGCCGAAGAACCTCGAGTAGAGCAGCCGCACCTCGTGGACTCCCTGCCCGGAGATAACCGCCTCCAGCCGGTCGCTCCAGCGGTCCCACGAGGCGACCACGCCACGGGTCTCCATCGGCACCGGCAGGTAGCGATGCTGATCGAAGGTTTCGGTGATCACATGGGCGGCGCCGGCGAAGATCTCGTCGACGTCGGGGCGGGGGGTTTCCGGCAGTTCGTCGGCGAGGTTCGTGCCGAGCTCCGGATGCACCAGCGGGTCGTCCCCGCTGGCGCCGCCTGCGTCCAGCACCGGCGGGAGCGGCTCGATGTCCACGTCGACCAGCTCGGCTCCGTCCTCGGCGAGGTACCGGGACTCAGCCACGACCATGGCCACGATGTCGCCGACGAAGCGGACGTCCTCATCGGCGAGCAAGCGGTGCGGAGGCTGGCCATCCGGGCCGGTCATGGTCTTCCAGAACGGCCGGCCCGGCTCGTTCAGGTCCGCGGCGGTGAAAACGGCGGCGACCCCCGGCAGTTCCCGGGCGGCCGCGGCGTCGATGCCGCGGATCGTGCCGCGTGCGACCGGGCTGCGAACGAACGCCGCGTGCAGCATGCCCGGGAGAACAACGTCGTCCACATACCGCCCGCGGCCGGCCAGCAGCCGCGGGTCCTCCCGGCGCGGCACCGGCTGTCCCACCCACCTCGCCGCGGAACCGCCCGCCGTCATTCCTGGCCTCCCTCGGCCTCGTGGCTCTGCCTGTCGCGGCCGTCGTTCCCGCGGCCGTCGCTGTCGCGGCCGTCGCTGTCGCGGCCGTCGGACTCACGGCGGAGCTGGGCCGCGAGGCGGACCGCGCGGACGATGCCCTGGTACCCGGTGCAGCGGCAGAGGTTGCCGCTCAGCGCCTCCCGGATCTGCTCATCGCCGGGATCGCCGCAGTCCTCCAGGAACGCGGTCACCGACACCACGAACCCGGGGGTGCAGAAGCCGCATTGCAGCCCGTGCGTCTCCCGGAAGGCGCGCTGGACCGGGCCGAGCGCGCCCGGCTCATCGCCAGCCAGCCCTTCCACCGTGGTGATCTCGCTTCCGTCCGCCTGCACGCCGAACAGCAGGCAGGACCGGACCGCCAGGCCGTCGACGAGCACGGTGCACGACCCGCACGCTCCCTGCTCGCAGCCCAGGTGAGTGCCGGTGAGCCCGAGGTCCTGGCGCAGCAGGTCGGCGAGCGTCTTGCGTGGCTCCACCCGGGCTCGCCGGCTCTGGCCATTCACGGTCAGGGTCACATCCAGCTCACTCATCACAGTCCTTCCAGAGCGCGGCCCAGCGCCTGGGCGATCAGGTGGGCGCCGGCCCGGCGGCGGTAGGCACCGGACCCGTGGGCATCCGACGGCGGATCCAGCCCCGCGACGGCGTCGCGGGCGACCGCGGCGAGATCCGCCTCGCCGGCGCTGGCGCCGGCCAGGGCCTCCTCGGCCAGCCGCACCCGGACCGGGACGCTGGCCATCCCGATGACGGCCACCGCCGCGCGGGTGATGCGTCCGTCGTCCACCTGGACCCCGCATGCCGCACCGACGATCGCGAAGTCGCCGTGTCGGCGGGCGAGTTCGGATACGGCGAACCCGCTGCCGGGGCCCCACACCGGCAGGTGCACGGCGGTCACCAGTTCGTCCGGCTCAACCGCGGTGGTGAAGGCGGACAGGAAGAAGTCGGCCGCCGGGATCCGCCGGCTGCCGCGTACGCTGCGAACTTCGATCTCGGCATCCAGCGCCAGCGCGACGGCGGGCAGTTCGGCCGCCGGGTCGGCATGCGCCAGCGACCCGCCGAGCGTTCCCCGGTTGCGGATCTGGAAATGCCCGATGAACGGAGCCGCCCGGGCCAGCAGCGGTGCCGCCTCCGCGATAACGGCGTCGCGCTCCAGCGCGCGGTGCCGGGTCAGCGCGCCGACCCGCAGGCTGCCCGACGCCAGGGTGGCACCCTCCAGCTCCGCGACCCGGTTGATATCGACGATGTGCTCCGGCCGGCCCAGCCGCATCGCCATCACCGGCACCAGGCTCTGCCCGCCGGCCAGAACCTTCGCGTCATCACCCAGCTCGGCCAGCATCGCCACCGCCGCCTCGGCGGAGGGCGGCCGGTGATAATCGAACGCCGCAGCCTTCATGCAATACGCTCCTTAAGCAGCCGCGCCATATTGATGCCAGGTGTCTGCCGTCAATATTGTGGCGAGTCAGGGGAGGCGATGTGGGGCAGCCCGATGCGGGCGGCACCGTGCCGCGGCGCCGCCGGTACAACAGCAGCCTGCGCCGTGAGCGTGCGGCCCAGACGCGGGAGCGTATCGTCGCAGCGGGCTTGCAACTGGCCCACGACTGCCCGGTCTGGGACTGGCGCCCGATGACGATCCGGGCCGCCGCGGAACGTGCCTTGGTGAGCGAGCGGACCGTGTACCGGCACTTCCCGACCGAGCGAGAGTTTCACGACGCCGTGATGCAGGGCCTTGCGCAGGAGGCGGGCGTCACGCTGGAGGGCCTGCGGCTCGAGGACGTCGCCGACGCCACGGCACGGACTTTCGCGCACGTCTCGTCGTTCCCGCTGGTGCCACGGACGCCGCGGGAGCCGGCCATGACGGCGGCCGATCAGTGGCGGCGTGCGGCCCTGCTCGGGGCGGTCGCCGCCCCGGCGGACGGCTGGCCGGAGGCCGAGCGAACGATGGCGGCGGCGATGCTTGACGTGCTGTGGGGCGTGGTGTCCTACGAGCGCCTGGTAACGGCGTGGGAGCTCACGCCCGCGCAGGCCACCCGGGCGATCACCTGGACGATCGACCTCGTCGAGGCCGCGATCCGGGACGGCATCCGGCCGGGGACATCTGGCGACGGTTGAGGTCGCCTCGTCCCCCTGCTGGGCGGAGCGATCCGGCCCGCCGTGGCTGGCCGCCATCTAGGCGGCCTGCTGGAGCATGAGCTTGCGGTATCGCAGCACCCGTGCCGGTGCGTTCCAGCCAATGACACCTGTGATGCGGCCGCCGGTGCGGTAGACCGTGACGAACCGGTCGTCGCCGAACGACCCCTCTTCGGCGGTTACCTCGCAGCCGTCCGGGAACACGCCGTGGGCCTGGATCTTGACGTCGTATTGATCGGTCCAGAAGTAGGGCAGCGGGGAGAACGGCTCCGGGTCCGCGCGGAGCAGGTTACGCGCCGCAGCGGCGCCCTGCTCCGTGGCGTTCATCCGGTGTTCCACGCGCATCCGGTACCCGAAGCGGGGGTTGATCCAGGATGCGACGTCACCCGCCGCATAAATCGCGGGAGCCGCCCGGCAGTACTCGTCGCATTCGATGCCGTCACCGACCGGCAGCCCGGAGTCGCGCAGCCATCCGGTGGCGGGGACCGCTCCGATTGCCACCAGCACGCAGTCGGCGGGCACCGTGCTGCCATCCTCCAGGGCGACGGCCGTTACCCGGCCGTCCTCGCCGACCAGTTCACTGACTCCGGTGCCGGTGCGCAGCCGCACCCCGTGGTCGCGGTGCAGCCGGGCGACGGCGGCGCCGACCTCCGGGCCCACCTGCCGGACCATCGGCGCAGCCAGCGGGTCGACCACGGTCACGTCCAGGTCCATGCCGCGTGCAGCGGCCGCCACCTCCATGCCGAGGAACCCCGCGCCGACGATGACGACCCGGCGCGCAGCCTGGAATGCCGCGCGGAGCTGGGTGGAATCGGGATGGCTGCGCAGGACGTGCACTCCGGCCAGGTGGTGCCCGCCCGGGAGGCGGCGGGGCCGCACGCCGGTGGCGATGACCAGGCCGTCGAACGGAAGGGGCCGGCCGCCGGCCAGGTTGACCAGCTGACGGCCGGTATCCAGGCCGCACGCCTGGTCCTGGATCAGGTCGATCCCGAGGTCGGCGTAGTGCCCCTCCTCGCGCAACCGGATCCGGGCGTCGTCCCAGGCGCCGGCGAGGACCTGCTTGGACAGCGGTGGGCGGTCGTAGGGGAGCGCCTGCTCCTCACCGAGCAGGAACACCGATCCGCCGAACCGCTCGAAACGCAGGGTTTCGGCAGCGGTCACGCCGGCCGCTCCGCCGCCCACGACGACGATGCTCTGCATTCCGGACATCAGCTCAGCGGCGGTGGGTCATCGGGTCGGCTTCGCTCATTGACTCTTGATCTTCTCCTTCATCTGGTCCGGCCGGCTCACCATGACGGGGTAGCCGCTGACGCTGAGCGCGTTGCCGTGGCCGTTTTGATGGATCTCGAACACCGACTGGATCGCGGCGTAGAAGCCCTGTACGTCCAGGGTCTGGTTGACGGCCCGCTTCGCCTGCCGCAGCGCGAACGGGTGCATCTGGGAAATCTGCCCGGCCAGCTCCGTCGTGGCCGCCTCCAGCTCCGCCAGCGGCACCACCCGGTTGACCATGCCGACCTTCTCCGCTTCCTCCGCCGTCACCGCGCGGCCGGTGAAGAGGATCTCCTTGGCCTTCCGTGGGCCCAGCTCCCAGGTGTGGCCGTGGTACTCCACCCCGCCGATCCCCATGTACGCCACCGGATCGGAGAACTGCGCGTTGTCCGCGGCGACGATCAGGTCACACGGCCAGCACAGCAGCAGCCCGCCGGCGATGCACTTGCCCTGTACGGCCGCGATCGACGGCTTGGGGACGTTGCGCCAGCGCAGCGAGTAGTCCAGGTACCGGCGCGCCTCGTACCGGTAGACGTATTCGAGGGTGATCTTCTCGGGAGCTGGCGCGTCGCTCTTCAGGTCGTGCCCGGAGGAGAAGTGCTTTCCGTTGGCCCGCAGCACGATGACCCGGACCTCGTCGTCGTCCGCGGCCCGCGCCCAGGCGGCATCCAGCTCGTCCAGCAGCGCCGCGTTCTGCGCGTTCGCCACCTCCGGCCGGTTCAGCGTGATGACGGCCACCCGGTCCCTGACCTCGTACAGGATGTGGTCCACGAATGCTCCTTACCTGGGCAGGCCGAGGATGCGCTCGGCGATGATGTTGCGCTGGATCTCCGAGGTGCCGCCGGCGATCGTCCCGGCGAAGCTGCGCACGTACCGCTCGAACCAGCTGGCGATGAACGTCTCGTGGCCCATGTGGTAGTACGGGCCGGTGACGGCGGGATGGGCCAGGCTTTCCGGACCGCCCTCCTCCAGCGCGCGCAGCGACGCTTCCTGTACGGCCTCGGAGCCGAGCAGCTTGAGCACCGACACCTCCGCCGGGTCGCGCTCCCCGCTGAGCTGGCGGTAACCCAGCAGCCGCAGCGCCTGCACGTCCATCAGCAGCGTCGCGTACCACTCTTCGCCGCTGGGCGCGTCCTGGATCACGCCGTCCAGCCGTTCGGCGAAGCTCAGCCACAGCAGGTTGCGCTCATGGCCGAGCGAGCCGTGCGCGACCCGCCACCCGCCGTTGAGCTCGCCGATCAGGTTCTCCCGCGGCACCCGCACGTCGGTGAAGAACACCTCGTTGAAGTCTTTGTCATCTTCACCGGCGATGAAGCTGAACGGCCGCCGCGCGACCCCCTCGAGGTCGGTCGGGATCAGCAGCACGCTGATGCCCTTGTGCTTGGGGGCATCCGGGTCGGTGCGCACGAACGTCAGCAGCACGTCCGCGTCATGGGCTCCCGACGTCCAGACCTTCTGCCCGTTCACCACGAAATGGTCACCGTCACTGACCGCCCGGGTGCGCAGGCCGGCCAGGTCCGAGCCGGCGCCCGGCTCGCTCATCCCGAGCGCCGCGGTGATCTGCGCCCGCAGGATCGGGACGGCCCACCGCCGCTTCTGGTCGTCAGTCCCGAACGTGAGGATCGAGGCCGCGATGATCCCGAGGCCCTGGGGGTTGAAGCTGTGGTAGATCCGCCGTCGGGCAAGCTCGTCCAGGTGCGCGAACTGCTGCGGGAGGGTGGCGTTGCGCCCGCCGTACTCCGGCGGGTTGCCGGGCAGCAGCCAGCCCGCGTCGAACAGCGTCCGCTGCCACCTGCGCGCCCAATCCGGCACATCCGCGCTGGAATGCGAGCGGGCCCCGGCCTCGGCCTCGCTGGGCAGGTGCTCGTCCAGAAACGCGGAGAACTCGGCGCGGAACTTGTCCACCTCCGGGTCGGAGCCCAGCTTCATGCGGCCGCTCCCTCACTGCCTGGATTGGTCAGGGCCAGCAGAGCTTTCCGGTGCACCGACGCCGTCCCCAGCAGCAGATCGCCGGCCATCGCCCGCTTGAGAAAGAACTGAAGCTCGTCCTCCCAGGTCAGGCCCATGGCCCCGAAGAGCTGGATGCCGTGCCGGACCACCAGCCGCTGGCACTCCCCGGCCGCGGCCTTGGCCATCCGGGCCGCGGTGGCGCGGCGCGGATCGTCGTCGGCGATGGTCAGTGCGGAAAAGTACGCCAGTGCCCTGGCGCGCTCGATCGCGACGTACATGTCCGCGGCCTTGTGCTTGACCGCCTGGAACGAGCCGATCGGCACGCCGAACTGGAAACGCTGCTTCACATGCGCCACGGTCAGATCCAGGATGCGGCGGCAGCTGCCGACGGTGGAGATCGCCAGGCCCATCAGGGTCAGATCGGGGATGTCCGGCACCAGGTCCGGGGAGTGCGCCGAGTGGACGTGGGCGACGTGCAGCCCCGGGTCGAATGTGGTGACCGGTTCGGTGCGGACGTCGCTCGCGCCGACGACGATCACGCCGTCCCGGGTGGCGAGGGCGATCTCATCGGCGCGGTCCGCGTCGAGGACGAAGCGCCCGGCTCCGTCGCAGACGCCCGTTCCGGCGCCCCGGGGAAGCCGGCCGGCCAGCGGCGCGAACCAGGTGGCGGTGGCCAGCAACGGCGTCGGATCGGCGACATAACCGAGCTCCTCCAGCACGATGGCCAGCTCCACTCCGGTGGCCTCCAGCCACCCCAGCTCCTGGTAGGTCGCCCAGAGCTGGTCGGTGCTGTGTGACCGCGATTTCGCCAGCGTCTCGCGGACCATCTGCTGCAGCAGCCGCTGATCGGCGTCGAACTCGAACTCCACGGGCGACCTCCAGGCCAGAAGTCACGGCACGGCATGGATAAGGCAGCAGCGCTGCGCTGGTGTCGATCACCGCCATCGCGCGGGAGACCGCTTTACCTCCCAGCACGTGTGGTGCATTATTTGAGAATAACATTCTCCCTTAGTGCAAGTAAGGGTCTCTGCGCAGTCAAGAGAGGTGGATCATGACCAATCTCGACGGGCGAGTCGCGCTGGTGACCGGAGCGGCTCAGGGCATCGGCGCGGAGATCGCCCTGTCGTTCGCGCGGGCGGGTGCCCGCGTCGGCGTCCTGGATTTCACCGAAGACCAGGCCGAGGGCACCGTTGCCGCGATCACGGCGGACGGGGGCAAGGCCATCGCGCTGGGCGCCGACGTGGCGGACATCGACCCGGTGGAACGCGCGGTCGAACAGGTAGCGGGGGAGTTCGGCGGCCTGGACATCGTGGTCAACAACGCGGGCGTCACCCGGGACAACCTGTTGTTCAAGATGACCGCCGGCGAGTGGGACACCGTGATGAACGTGCATCTGCGGGGAACCTTCCTGGTCACCCGCGCCGCCCAGCGGGTGATGGTCGAGCGGCGCTACGGACGGGTCGTCAACCTCTCCTCCACGGCGGCCCTCGGCAACCGCGGCCAGGCCAACTACTCGTCGGCGAAGGCCGGACTGCAGGGCTTCACCAAGACGGCCGCACTGGAACTCGGTCAGTTCGGCATCACCGTCAACGCGATCGCGCCGGGTTTCATCGACACCGCGATGACACGGGCGACGGCGGAGCGGCTCGGCGTCCCGGCGGAGGAACGCATCGACTCGGTGGCTGCCAGGTATCCGGTGCGCCGCGTGGGGCAACCCGGCGACATCGCCAATGCCGCGCTGTTTTTCGCCGCTGAGGAGTCGGGCTTCGTGACCGGGCAGGTGCTCTACGTCGACGGCGGCCGCACGCTGCTGTGAGTGCGCGGCCGCCAGCGGGGTCTCCAGCTGATGGTCGTCAACGCGCACTGCCGGAAAGCCCTACAGCGGCTGTAGCGCTGGCAGCTGCCCGCTGGTGAGGATCTCGCTACCGAGCTCGCGGGTGAGCGAACGGGTCGCCCCGAGTAGCTGTTCCAGCACCATGATCCGCCGGACGTAACGGTGGAACGGGTGCTCGACGGTGAAGCCGATGCCGGCGAGCACCTGCTGGCAATGACGGGCCGCGAGCCTGGCTCCGCGCCCTGCGGCCGCTTTGGCCATCCCCGCCGTCTGCGGCGCGCGGTCCAGCCACGCCGCGTCGAGCATGGCGGCGGCCTGATCGATGCCGACGAGCGTCTCGGCGAGGCGGTAACGGACCGCCTGGAACGTGGCGATCGGGCGGCCGAACTGGATCCGCTCGCGCGCATGATCGCAGGCCAGCTCCAGCATCCGCCGGGAGGCGCCGACCATCTCGTGGCCCAGGGCGAGCTGGCCGAGCGCGACGGCCTGCCGCCAGTCGGCGGGCCCGAGTTCCCGCGCCGCGACGGTCTCGCCGGTGACCTCGTACAGGCCCAGGTCCGGGTCGATCCCGGCGCCCGCCCGCAGCGTCAGCGAGGCGGTTTCGGCTTGCACGGCCAGATGCGAATCGCCGGTGCGGGCGACGATCAGCGCCGCCCCGTGCTCACCGCTGCCCGCCATCCCGAGACCGCGCAGGCCGAGACCGCGCACGGCGAGCCGGCCACTGTCCAGCCGGCCACCGTCCAGCCAGCCTGGAGCGCTGCACTGACCGAGGGCGGGGAGCACCACCGTGGTCGCCTCGTATCCGAGGGCGCTGGCGAGTACCCGGCCGAGCGCCGACGACACGGCGTTCGCCGCGCCCTGGAGCTCGAACAACAACGACACCGCGACACGAGGGTCGGCGGCCAGCGCTTCGCGCCACCCGAGTGCGTCGAGCGCCGCGTCCAGCGCGGCGCCGCTGTGGCCCTGCGTGGCGCTGCGCAGGCTTTCGGCGAACAGCTTGCGGTCGTCGCCTTCTATCACCGGTCGCTCCCCAGGTCGAGCAGCCGCCGGGCGATGATGTTGCGCTGGATCTCGGCCGTGCCGCCGTAGATCGTCGACGCGCGCGAGTAGATGAACTCACTGCGCCAGCGCTGGCTCTCCGGATCATCGCCGATCGTGATCTCGGCTGGCAGGGCGTCGGCGGCCAGGTCGAACAGCGCCTGCTCGGCCTCGGCCAGGAGCACCTTGTCGACGGAGGTCTCCGGCCCGAGGGCGTCTCCGGCGGCCATCCGGTGCTGGGTGGTCCGGGAACGGGCCCGGAACGCGTACACCAGCTGGGTTACCTCGCCGAGGGCGGCGGGGTCGAGGCCGCCGGGCCCGGCGGCGGTGACCAGGTCGCGCAGCCGCCGGTGCAGGAATGCGGCCCGCTGCCACAAGGCGGTGCTGCGTTCGTGCGGGAGCACCGCCATGGCGAACGCCCAGCCGTCGCCCTCCTCGCCGAGCGTCCGGTCCAGCGGGACGGGCACGTCGTCGAAGAACACCTCCGAGAACTCCTGCTCGCCGTCCATGGTCTCGATCGGCCTGACCGTGATGCCGGGGGCGTCCATGTCGGTGAACAGAGCGGTGATCCCCTTGTGTGCCGATTCGGCAGAGCCGGTGCGGGCGAGCAGCACGCAACGCTGGGCGTACTGCGACAGGCTCGTCCACACCTTCTGTCCGGTGACCCGCCAGCCGTCGGGGGTGCGGACGGCGCGGCAGGACAGCGACGCCAGGTTGCTGCCGGTCCCCGGCTCCGAGAAGCCCTGGCACCAGACCTCGTCGCCGCGCAGCAACGGCGGCAGCATCTGGGCCGACAGCTGCGGCCTGGCAAAGCTGACGACCGACGGGCCGAGCACTTCGGGCAGCGAGTACAGGCCCGGCTCCACCAGGTCGCGGGCGGTGATCGCCTCGCTGAAGTAGGCGTGCAGCAGCGTCGAGCCGCCGAGGCCGCCGGCCCGCTCCGGCCACCCCCAGCGGGCCCAGCCGGCGTCGAAGGCGAGGCGCCGCACCTTCGCGATCTGCGCCATTTTCTGATCGAGCGTTCCCGCCCCGGCAAAGCCGGGAGCGAGCTCGCCGTCGTGCTCGTCGAGCCACTTGTCCAGCGACGGACGGAAGGCGTCGAGTTCCATCGGCTGGGCTATCCGGCGGGCCGCGCCGTCGGCTCGGGGCGCAGCGGGTCGTGCGGCTCGCCGCTGTCGCGCGCGCCGCTTCGCCGCAGGAAGGTCATCGACCGCGTCTTCAGCCGCCAGCCGGCGGCGGTGCGCTGGTAGGAGTCCGTGTACCAGCCCATCCGCATGTCGTGGCTGGCCTGGTCGACGAACAGCAGCGGCTGCTGGCCGCGGCCGGTGTCGCCATCGAGATCGAGGAGCGGCGTGCCGGTCAGGAATAGGCCCTTGGGCGCCGCCTGCACCAGGGCGGGGAAGTCGTTCAGCGAGTAGGCCGAGCCGAAGGCGCTGTAGGTGCCGTCCGGCGTGAAGATCGCCTTGACGGTCTCGATGTCGTCCTGGGTCATCGCCACGGCGTACTTCGCGAGTAGCTGTTCGATCTCGATCACGTCGGCGATCGGCTGTTGCGGCATCTGCCAGCTCCCCTCAGGCGCCTGTCCCGGCCGGGGCCGTCCCGGCCGGTGCGAAACCGAAGGTGTAGACCTCGGTACCGTCCTCGGCGACCCGGAACGGCCGCACGACGACGTCGAACTCCATCCCGAAACGCAGTTCGCCCGGGTCGACGTCGTACAGCCGGCCTTCGACCCGCAGCGCGTCGCCCAGTTCGACGTATCCCACGGCCCATGGCTCGAAGGTCTCCGGGGTCTCCGGGCCCCGGTAGGGCAGCTTCGGGAGGAATTCCTGCGTCGTCCAGGTATAGAGGGTGCCGCGGGCCGGCAGTTCGGCCGGTTGCAGCCGGTCTTCGCCGCAGCGCGGGCAGCCGGGTGCGGACGGGAAGGTGACGGCTCCGCAGCTCGCGCACTGCGCGCCATACAGGGCGGGGCGCGCCGGAGGCTCGGGCACCGGCCAGGTGAAGAGGCCTTCGCTTATCGGGCGGCTTGGCACAGTCTGCTCCTCGGTGGTGCGCGGCTCAGGTGGAGACGATCGTCACAGACGAGATGCCGGGTGCCCCGTAGAGATGGGCGAGACCCACCCGGGGGCGCCCGGGCACCTGCCGCTCGCCGGCCCGGCCCTGCAGTTGCACGGTCAGCTCGTGGATCTGCCGCAGCCCGGAAGCGCCGAGCGGTTCACCGTTGGCTATCAGGCCACCGTCGGTGTTGATGGGGAGCTTGCCCCCGATCGAGCTTTCCCCGGAGGCCAGCATCCGCTCCTGATCGCCATCGGCGCACAGGCCGGTTTCGGCCATGTGGATTATCTCGGCCCCTGCGTCGGTGTCCTGCAGCTGAGCGATGTCCACGTCGCCCGGCTCCATCCCCGCCGCGTCAAAGGCCGCGCGAGCGGCGTCCGCGGTGGGAGCCGGGACCCGGTCGACCGGTGCCGAAGGACTGTGCACCTCGAAGGCGCCGTAGCGGCGGGTGCGAACCTCCGCGGACCGGATCCAGACCGGCGCCTGTGTGTACCTGTCCGCGTCTTCACCCCGGCACAGCACGACCGCTGCGGCCCCTTCATCCGGGCTGCAGAACATGTACTGCGTCAGCGGGTAGTTGATCATGCGGGATCCGACGATCTCCTCCAGCGTCAGGGGCTTGCGCCGGAACGCGTTCGGATTGATAGAGCCGTTCGCGTAGTTCTTGGCGGCCACCCGGCCGAGGGTTTCGGTGCTGATGCCGTGGTCGTGCATGTAGCGGTTGATCTTCATCCCGAAGAACTTCGGCGTCAGGAACAGGCCCATCTCGCCGTACCAGGCGGGGCAGGCATAACTGGCGGGATCCGCGGTGAAGGCGCCGGAAGCGTGCTTGTCGAGCCCCACCACCAGCACCCGGTCGTGCCGCCCGCTGCGGATGGCCTGGACCCCGAGGGACAGCGCGGTACCTGCGGTGGCGCAGCCGTTGTAGACGTCGTTGAAGTCGATCCCGGTGAGTCCCAGGTAAGCGGTCATCGCATCCGGGATGTCCACCTCGAAGCTCCCGCCGATGGCATACGGGATATCCGCCCACTTCAGGCCGGCGTCCGCGAGGGCGGCGCGGGCGGCGACCGCGCCCATCTCGAGTGCGGTGACGTCCTTGTGCCTGCCGAAGGGATAGATCCCGACGCCGGCGATGGCAACGTCCGTCATGATGCTCCTGCCTGCTTGGCCGGCTCACCGGCCGTCTCCGTTCCGGACTCCGGCTTCTTGGGTTGGGGCCGCCAGAACGTGGCGAGCATGCCCGCCGTCGCCACCACGGCCACTCCGAGCGCGACGGCGCCGCCGGCCCAGCCGGTGATCGCGATGCCGGCCGCGTTGTCCACCGACAGCCGGCCCGGTCCGAGGGTCGCCAGCGCCAGGCAGATCACCGCGAGCACGAGGACGTACTCATAGCCGTCCTTGAAGACGAAGAACCCGTTCGGCCGGTGCGCCAGCAGGCCGGCGATCAGCATCACGGAGATGACCGCCGCGCAGGCCAGCGGCGTGAGCAGGCCGACGATCAGCAGCACGCCCGCGCCGATCTCGGTGACCACGCTCATCCACGCCTGCAGCGTGCCGTAGCGCAGCCCGAGTCCGGAGAACCAGCCGGCGGTGCCCTCGATGCGGCCGCCGCGCCGCCAGTGGTTGTATCCGTGCGCGATCATGGTGATACCGACGACCAGCCGCACCAGCAGCAGCGCGGCAACGTGGGCGCTTCCCATCTCAGCCTCCAGCAAGCTCGACCGGCGCTGCGGCAGCGCCGTCCTGTCCGTTCCCGCTTATGGCGTTCTCGCGAGCCAGCACGCATTCCTCCGCGAACGACAGCACCTTCAGGTGGTAGGCCGCGGCCGACAGGCCGACGCTGACGTTGTGGCTGGTGCCGGCCTGCTCCTCGGCGACGACCCGCGGGGAGGCGGTGAACAAGGCCGCGATGTCGGCCAGCGCCGCCGGGCCAGATCGCCACACTCTCTCGTGGTCGCCCAGGCTGTACCGAACGGGGATACGCACCCGCGCGGCGAGACCGGGGAAGTCGCCCGGCCAGCCCCGCACCTCCTCACCCTCGTAACGGGGGCTGGGTGAATAGATGCCCGTGGCCGCATCCGGCGGGTACAGGTGCCCGGGGCCCCAGACCATGTCCGGTATCGACAGGCCCGTGCCGGCCCGCTCTGTCCCGCCGCGCTCTGTCCCGCCGCGCATCCGCGCCCCCAGCGCCGCTGCGGCCTGGGGCTGATACTCCCGGCCGGTGCCGCTGATCTCCAGGCCGAGCAGGCCGGCCCCGCGCTCATCGGCCGCCATCTGGACCGCGAGCACGCAGCCCATCGAATGCCCCAGCAGGAACACGCCTGCCCCGCCCGGACGAGCCTCCAGCAGCAGGCTGACCGCCGCGTAGGCAAGGTCGACCCGCCGGGCGGCGGAGGCCATCGCGCGCACGTACCGGGCAGAGCTGCCGTATCCCGGCCGGTCGAGCGCGATCACGGTGAACCCGAGCGCGGCGCCGGTGCGCAGCAGTGACAGCCGCGGCCGGTTCGGAGCGTCGAAATATTCGCGCTTCGCCGCGCCGCCGTGCAGGGCCACGATGACGCCCCGGGGCCGTGGCGCCTCGGCCACCAGCGCGGACATCGGGATGCCGTCGACGTCGACGACTCTCGCGGTCGGGCCCGGCGTGGCCTCCGGCTGGGGTCGGCGTCCCGTCATGCGCCCGTCCGCAGCAGCAGGACCCCGCTGGGCGTCAGCCCCCCGAAGCCCACCACGGCGACCCGCGCGTCCGGCACCTGCCGGGGACCGCCCTCGCCACGCAGCTGGGTGATCGCCTCGTGCACCAGGCCCATGCCGTGGGTGCGGCCGTGGGAGAGCTGGCCGCCGTTGGTATTCAGTGGCAGCACGCCGTCGCGGGCAATGTTCTTCCCGCCGTCGAGGAAGTCCCTGGCCTCGCCGATCCCGCAGAAGCCCAGGGCCTCGATCCAGGACAGGCAGTTGAAGCTGAAGCCGTCGTACAGTTCGGCCACGTCCACATCGGCCGGCCGCAGCGACGTGCGGGACCACAGGTGCGCGGCCTGGCCGAGGACCTGCGGCTCGTGGGTCAGCGTCGTCTGATCCCATTCGGGCCGCTCGATGATCTGGGTGCCGACGGCCTCGACCATCACCGGGGGCTTGGCCAGATCCCGGGCCGCGTCGGCGGCCGAGACGATCACCGCGAGCGCCCCGTCGCAGGGCACGTCGCAGTCGTAGAGCCCGAACGGGGTGGTGATCATCCGCGCGCCGAGGTAATCCTCCATCGTCATCGGATCGCGGTAGATCGCCGTCGGGTTGAGGGCGGCGTTCGCCCGCTGGTTCATCGCGATCCAGCCCAGGGTCTCCCGGGTGGTCCCGTAGCGGTGGAAGTGCCGCTGCGCGTTCATCGCCAGGGTGTGCGCCGCCGACGTCCACCCGAAGGGCATCATCCAGCCCGTGACGCGGCCGCTTGGTGGGTCGATCTTGCCGCTGCGCAGCTGCTGGTGGTAGGTGGATTCCCATACCGTGCGGAAGCACAGCACGTGCCGGGCCAGGCCGGCCGCGACCGCCAGCATCGCCGCGATCACCGATCCAGCTGGGCCGAACGTGTCGCCGGCGCCGTTGTGCCAGGTCGGCCGGATACCCAGGGCGGCTTCGACTGCGGTGACGCCGCCTTCGCCGTAGCCCATCGTCTCGGCGCCGGGGCCCGGGTAGGTGGAAAGGCCGTCGATGTCATCGAGGGACAGGCCCGCGTCCTCGATGGCGCGTTCGCACGCCTGCACCGCCAGCGGGAGCGGGGGGACCATCAGCCGGCGCCCGATCTCCGACATGCCGATACCGGTGATCGCGGACCTGTCCTCGAACTTCTCCGCCGTCGCCATCGGGCGCACATGCCGCCACATCTGGTCCGGCTCGATCTCGTCCGGCGGCAGCGGCGCCAGTTCGCCCTGCCCGGCGGCCGGCCGGAACAGCGGCAGCCACACGTCGCCCGTCTGCTCGAAGACGACTTCCAGCCGCATGCCCAGCTGGAGCGACTCCGGATCGCAGTCCACGATGTTGGTGGTCAGGCGGACCCGCGGGTCCTCCTCCAGCGCCACCTCCGCGATCACGTACGGCGCCGGCAGCCCGGGCAGGCTGAACCGGTGATTGACCGTGAACCCGGCGAGCGTCCCGAACCCGGAGACCTCCCGCACCCGGATCTGGTGGCCGCGGCAGCGGCGGCACACCGGCTGCGGCGGGTGGATCAGCGCCGCACAGGACCCGCACTCCTGGATGCGAAGCCGGCCGTCTGCACCCGAGGACCAGAAGAACTCGTTGTCCAGCATGACCAGCGGCAGCGGGCGGCCGGGGGAATCAGTGGACAATCTCGGCCCTCGCCTTCCGTACCGTGACCGGTTCGGCGAGGCGCTGCTCGTCGCAGGCCCGCTGGAGTTCCTCGACCGTCTTGTCGAGCCCTTCCCCGAGCCGTGGCCCGGGGGTGAATGCCGCGGGCAGGTGCTGCATCCCGTTGATAACGCCGATGGTTTCGTAGTGCACCGTCCCCGCCGGGTCGCACCGGTAGTCCGGCATCCGGTCCAGCACCGCGGTGATCATCCGCTTGAACACCATGCGGGCCACGTTGGAGCCGATGCAGCGGTGGATGCCCAGCCCGAAGCTGTGGTGCCGGTTGCCGGTGCGGGCCAGGTCGATCTCGTTGGGATCGGGGAACACCGACGCGTCACGGTTGGCCATCGCCCAGGACAGCCACAGCCGCTCCCCCTCCCGGAACCGGGTTCCCGCGATCTCGCAGTCACCGGAGATCGTGCGCGCGTCGCCCGGGGCCGGGGTGTAAAACCGCAGGAACTCCTCGGTGGCCGAATCGAGCAGGGTCCCGCGTTCGCGGCTGAGCCGCTCCCGCTCGCCGGGGTGCTCGGACAGCCACTCCAGCGAATGTGCGGTCAGCGAGGTCGTGGTGTCGAACCCGCCGCCGATGATCAGGAAGAACACCCCGAGCAGTTCCATGTCATCGGGCGCTTGGCCGTTGATGTCCGCGTGGATGAGCGCGTCGATCATCCCGGGCCTGGGATGGTCCCGGATCTGGGTGAGCTGGCCGAACAGGTCCATGCCCATCGCGATCTGCTCCTCGCGCAGCCGCGGGATGTCGGGCGAATCCGGCGGGGTGTACACCGAGGCGTGCACCGGCTCGACGTAGACGCTCCAGCTCTTCAGCGGCATCCCCATCATGGCGAGCGTCAGGACGGCCGGCACCACGTTGGCCAGATCATCGACGAAGTCGATCCGCCCGGTCTCGATCTTCTCGTCCAGGCAGGCCCGGACCAGTTCGTCGACTACCGGGACCCAGCGGGTGACGGCGGCCGGGGACAGGTAGGGGTTCAGCGCCTGGCGGTAGTGCCGCTGCTCGGGCGGGTCCATCTCCAGGAAGCCGCCCCGGAACTCGAGGTCATCGGACGTGGGAATGGTGATGCCCTTGTAGCCGCGCCGCTCGTTGTTCATGTCATGGTCGTTGGACAAGAAGTCGGCAGAACGGGCTAGCTCGAAGACCTCGCGGTTGCCGGCCGCCACCCAGTGGCCGTCGTAGCTGTCGCTCCAGGCGATCGGGCAGGTGGCGTGCATCTCGGCGGTGACGTCGTCGAACTGGTGGCGGTACTCAGGGGTGTGCCGGTCGAAGTGGTACCGCGGGTTCCTGCGCTCGGCATCGCCGGGGACTGCTGCTGCGCTCACGCCGTGTTCTCCTGGGGCTCGCAGGGTCCGGGTTCGGGTCGTCAGGAAGCCGAGATCGCCTGTTCCGGGCAGGAGCGGACGGCCTCGGTCACCTTGTCCTCCTGTCCGGCCGGGACCTCCTCGGCCAGCGGCGAGGAGTGGCCGTCTACCTCGTCGAGTTCGAACATCTCCGGCGCGATCATGGCGCACAGCGTGTGCCCCTGGCAGCGCTCCGGGTCAACCCGTACCTTCATGCATGCCTCCCGGTTTTTGCGTGTCGAAGCCGCGGGATCGCGGGCCGGGACCCGGCGGGCAGTTCGGGTCCGGCGAGACCGATGCCGCCGTCGCCGCGCTGCGGCGGTACCTCGACCGGGGAGGAGACCGTGATCAGCGACATCACCAGCAGCAGCAGATTGCGCTGCGGCCGGGGCAGGCCGGACAGCGGGAACCCGGAAAGATGCGCCATCGCCGGCTCCAATAGCGGGAACGCGGCGTCGCAGAACGCTTCCGTCTCGGCGGCCGTGCTGGCCAGGCACTTGGCGTATCGCTGTGGCTCGGTCTCCAGGACCCAGTCGCTGTAGGGCTCCAGTGCCGCGAATTCAGCGGGCAGCATCGCGTATTCCTTGACATTGTCGCGGGCAACCGTGCGGCGGCGCCGGAGATCCGGCGACCGCTGGACCCGGTCCGCGTGCATCATCACGTCCTTCGTTGCCGAGAATAGCATTCTTCATCTTCGACATCCAGGTTCTCAGCGGGGAGAAGTCCGGCCCGCGTCAGTACAGGTACAGCGCGAGCATGACCGCCGACAAGGTGGCCAGCCAGGCATCCGTACAGAGGCGAAGCCAGGCCGGCGCCGCCCGTACGCCCATGAAGTGCTGGATGATGACGCGCGCCTTCATAACGGCGATGGCGATGACCGCGACCGTAATCGGGACGCTCGCCGAGAACTCCCGGCCGCCGCGTGCGCTTGCCAAGGCCCACGACAGCAACGTAATCGCGGAGAGAAAACCCCAGATCCAGGTGATCTGCCTGCTTGCCCGCGACCCCACCGCCTCACCTCATCACATACAGCAGTGCGAATATGACAACCCACAGCAGATCCACCAGGTGCCAGTAAATGGCGCCGGCCTCCACCACCCGCACCCGGCGCAGTCGCGGTTGGCGAAGCTCACGCAGGACGACCGCCAGGATGACCAGTCCGAGAAGTACGTGAAACAGGTGCACCCCGGTCAGCGTGTAGTAGAACATGAAGAAGTCATTGGTCTGCAAGGTGAAACCGCTGCTGATTGCGGCCGACCATTCGAAGACTTTGATCGCGATGAACGCCAGCCCGCAGGCGCCACCGTAATAGGTAAGCCTCGCGGCCCGGCCGGGGTTATCTGCCCTGGCCGCCTGAACCGCCAGGGCGACGAATCGCGAACTCGCGAGCAGCACGAGCGTGTTGATGACCCCGCTGTCGAGGCTGAGGTGCCGCTGCGACTCGAGGAAAAGGCCCCGCTCGTGGACGCGGTACACCATGAAAACGATGAAGTAGACGGAAAATATGACCAGGTCCCCGAGCACGAAGACCCAGATATCGGTGTCCCCGGGGAGGTGCAGCGCCGGTTTCGGCCGGCCGCCCGGGGGTGCCAGCGGCGCATTGCGCTCAGTAGCGTGGCCGGCGTCGGTCATTTCAGTCCGGAACCGGCTCATCCGGCGATTGCTGCGTGATCGCCTTCCGGAGCAGGATCATCAAGCACGCGGCGTATACGCCGAAGAGCGCGGTCCCTTCCCAGAAGCTGATCGCGCCGTTCCAGGCGAACGGGCCGGATTTGAAGACGAACACCGGAGCGGCGAGCAGTTCCGTGACGAACTGCCAGATCGACACGTAGGCGAACCAGTTGGGGAAAATCTTGTTCCGGTCCAGGAAGATCGCGATGGCCAGAATCAGGTACTGAGTCGCGAAGCAGCCCAGCGAGCCGACGAACGACAGCAGGCCGAGGTCGTACAGGAGCGCCAGGAGATGCGGGTCGCGATCCGGGCGGAATGTGGCGGTCAAGAACGAGAGAGCGGCGAGCAGGCAACCCGGGATCGCGCCGACCGCCAGCGTCGCGATGTACGCATAGCAGAACGCCGGGTCCACCGACATTCGCTTCATCTGGAAGGCAACGAGCCCGTTGGCGATGGACCCTCCGCCGATGACGATCATCAGCAGCCCGAAGCCGATCTGAATCGTCAGGGAGTGGGCGTGAAAGAACGTGACGATCTGGCTCGTGCTCAGGCTCGGGCTCGGTGGCGGCATCACCCGGGCGAGCGGTACGAAGATCAGCCCGAACAGGCTGTAGAAGGCCGGGAAGATCCACCAGCAGATCCACAGGTCGGGTTTGCGGTCCCGGCTGCCGGGTCCGGCGCCGCCGGGCGCCGCCGCCATCGGCGTTACCCGGGAAGCGGCCGTCACCGCGCCGTCTCCGCTGCCAGCGGGCTTTCCTGCGGGGACGGCGCTTCTTCCCGGCCCTGCCGTTTGATCGCCGCGCGCAAGACGACAAACATCACGACGATGAACAGGCCGTAGGCCCCGATCCTGAGCCAGAACGACACGGCGCCGTTCCAGGCCAGCGGCCCGGTCCTGACGATCGCCGCGCAGGCGGACGGCGCCATCGCCAGCGCCGTTGCAATGCTGAAGGGCGCCACCCAGCGCGGGAAGACCGGCCGTGGCCGCGGGTCGAGGTAGATCGCCAGGGCCAGGCAGATGTTCTGCGCGATGATCATGCCGACCGGCGCCGTGAAGGTGATCCACGCCAGGTCGTTCAGCAGCACGATCAGGTGCGGGTCACGGTCCGGCCGGAATGCCGCGACAAGCCAGAACAGGTCCGCGATGGCGAACAGTGTCGCGCCGCTCACCGCCGCGCTGAGGTAGCAGTAGGCGAATACCTGCGTTGGCGTCGCCATCCGCTTCATCTGATAGACGATCACCATGAACATCGGCATCAGCATGATGCCGCAGAAGTTGAAGATGACCATGCTCAGCCGGACCATGGCCTCGTTCCGGCCGTAGAACGCGGCGACCTGCTGAGCCGTCATCTCCGGCGACATCGGCGGGAAGAAGCCCGGAAACAACACGAAGGCGGCGAGGAGGACCGCGCCGAAACCGAGCGCCAGCCAGAGGCTGATCGATTGCGCGGACAACCTCATCGCCGGTGCCGCGCTTCCCTCGGGGCCGGGCGAGCCGGGAGGCTGGAGAGCCGCCACCGTGCCTCCCTCCGCCTCAACTAGCCGATCGGCTATCTGGGTTAGGCTAGCCGATCGGCTAGCAAACGCAAGGCCTGGCCGCCACTACCCTGAGCGTGTGGTTGCTGACGAGGCCGTGACGCCGCCGCGGCTGCAGTCGATTCGGCGCAGCGCGGCGCAGGAACGGATCCTCGCCGCCGCCCTCGACCTGTTCGCCGACCATGGCGTCAGCGGCACGTCGCTGCAGATGATCGCCGATGCGATGGGCGTGACGAAGGCGGCGGTTTACCACCAGTTCAAGGCGAAGAACGAGATCGTGCTAGCGGTGGCCGAGGCCGAGTTCGCCAAACTGGAGGCCGCCGTCGAGGCCGCAGAGGCCCAGCCGTCGCGGGAGCGGGCCCGGAACATGCTGCTCACCCAGGTGATCGACATGGCGGTCGAGCGCCGGCGGTGGGTGCGCGCGCTCCAGTACGACCCCGTCATGGTCAGGCTTCTCGCCGAGCACCAGCCGTTGCAGCAGGTGCTGGAGCGCGTGTACCGGCTCCTGCTCGGCCGCGCCAGCAGTGAATCGAAGGTCCGGATCGCGGTCATGGCAGCCACGATCGGCGCGACGGTCGTGCACCCGCTGGTGGCCGACCTCGACGACGAGACGCTGCGGCGGGAACTGGTGCACGTCGCCCGCCGCCTGTTCGACATCGACGGTTCTGATCTCAGCGCGGGCAGTTCATCAGCGCCAGGGCGGAGTCGGCGGCGGTCATAACGCTGCCCGCCGGGGCCCCGGCCGCGGCGGCGAGGTCGGCGGCCAGCCGGACGTCCTTGCGCAGCAGTGTCCCGGCGTGCGCCGCGAGCAGGTCAAGCATGCCGTCGCCGCCGGAGATGCTGCCCAAGGCGAAACTCGATCCGCTGCCCTGGGAGATCACCTCGCCGAGGCGCCCCGGATCCACGCCCAGCGCACGGCCGAGCGCCAGCGTGCTGGCAGCGGTCGCGAGGTTGGCGGTGAACAGGACGTTGTTGAGGAGCTTGGCCACCTGACCGGACCCGAGCGGCCCGAGGTGCACCACCCGGTCGGCGTGGGCGGCGAACACCGGACGGCAGAATTCCACCGACTCGGTGTCGCCGCCCGCCATCACCAGCAGGCGCCCCTCGGCGGCGGCGGGACCGCCGCCGCTCACCGGCGCGTCGATCATCCGGGCGTCCCGGCCAGCGGCGCCGGCCGCTAGCCGCCGGCAGGTGTCCGGGTGGATCGTGCTGTGCACGGCGACGACGCCGGCCTTCCCGATCCCGGCGAACACGCCTCGCTCGCCGGCCGAAACCTCCTCCACGTCGGCGTCGCCGACCACGCAGATGCACACCAGGTCGCTGGCCGCGGCCAGCTCGGCGGGCGAGCCGGCGACGCCGGCCCCGGTGCCGGCGAACGGCTCCAGGGTGGCCGGACGCCGCGCCCACAGCGTCACCGGATAACCCGCGTCGATGATCCGGCGCGCCATCGGGCCGCCCTGGCTGCCCAGCCCAATGAAGCCGACCCGCATCCGCTCGGCATCGGTTCCGCGGACGGCGCTCACGAGCGGCCGCCCGGGCGATTGCGGGGCAAGCCAAGACGCCGTTCCGCGATGATGTCCCGCAGGACCTCGCTCGCGCCGCCGTAGATGGTGGTGACGACCGCTTCGCGGAAGCCATGTTCGAACGCGCCGTCTGCCGGGGCAGCCGGAGCGTCCGGGGCGAGCACCCCCTCCGCGCCGAGGATGTCGAGCGCGTCGCTGTAGTGACGCTGCGAGGTTTCGGTCCAGAACAGTTTCCGCATCGCGCCTTCGATCTGCGGAAGCTCGCCCTTGCGGGCCAGCCAGTCCAGGCGCAGGCTGAGCAGCCGGGTGACCTCCTCGTCCACCGCGACGCGGCCGATCCGCTCCGCGGTCAGCGGATCATCGAAGGCGGTCTGGCCGCCCGGCCGCGCCGCTCCGCGCGCCCAGGCAGCGAGGTCGCGCGCCATCGTCTGCTCCAGCGACGCCGCGCTGCCGAAGCCGCGCTCGAACACCAGCGCCACCTTCATCACGCTCCAGCCCTCGTCGACCCCGCCGATGCGGGCCGAGTCGGGCACCCGTACTCCGGCGTAGAAGGTGGCGTTGGTGACCTGGCCGCCGAGGGTGCGGATCGGCTGGATCTCGTAGCCGGCGCTGGCCGTCGGCACCAGGAAGAGGGTGAGCCCCTTGTGCTTCGCCGCGCCGGGGTTGGTGCGGGCCAGCACGAACACGTGGCTCGCCAGCTGAGCGGTGCTGGTGAACATCTTCTGGCCGCTGATCACCCAGTCGCCGCTGCCCTGGCCATCGTGTGTCATCCGGACGGCAGTGGTCCTGGCGGACGCGACATCGGAGCCGGAGCCGGGCTCGCTGTAGCCAAGGGCGATGAGCACCTCGCCGCGGAGCACGGCAGGGATGTACTCGCGCTGCTGCTCCTCGGTGCCGACCTGCTCGATCGTGCGGGCCACCATCAGCGTGGTTGCCCAGCCGTCGTAGTGCACGTCCCGGCGGTTCAGTTCGTCGAACACCGCCCGGGCGAAACCGGGATCGGCGCCGCCGCCGCCGTACCGCGCCGGCCAGCCAGCCCCGAGGATCCCGTCACCGGCGAGCCGCGCGTGCAGCTCCATCGTCTGGTGCACGCCGGTGCGCCGCTGGTCGGCGGCCCACTCCGGCCGCACGTTGGCATCGGCCCAGACCCGCGCGGCATCCCGGACAGCGGCCAGGTCGTCGGATTCGGTGAAGTCCATCGTCACTGGCCTTTCGGGCCGTACAGCTGGTGGGCAAGCTCCGCGTACCGGGCCCGGGGGGCGCCGGCGACCAGCGGCCAGGCCTTGGCCCGCCGGAAGTAGAGCTGGATGTCGTACTCGAGCGTGTAGCCGTAGCCGCCGTGAAAGTGCAGGCTGTCGGATGCGGCCGCGAATGCGGTCTCGGATGCGAACAACAGCGACATCCGGGCCAGGCTCGCCGCGGTCGGCAGGTCCGCATCGCGAGCCCACGCGGCCTGATAGGCGAGCAGGCGGGCGCCGTCGACGGCGGTCGCGTTATCGGCCAGCCGGTGCTGGACGGTCTGGAAGCTGCCGATGAGAACGCCGAAGGCCCGCCGCTGCAGCACGTAGTCGACGCCGATGTCCAGCGCGCGCGCAGCCAGGCCCGCCAGTGCGGCGCCGGTCAGCATCTCCCATTGGCACACGGCCCGGCGGTGGGCGGCGACGGCCTGCGCGCCGCGGGCCAGCACGACCGGATCCGCCGGGATCTCGCAGTCGGCAAGCGGCATGGCGCCGAGATTGGGGATCGCCGCCGGCGGCTTGACCGGCTGCTCCACCAGTAGCAGCTCTTCATCGCGCAGGATGACGACGAGGTCGGCGACCCCTCCGGCCGGCACCAGCCTGGCGGCCCCGCCGGCCGCCGGATGCAGCGCTACCGTGGCCAGCCGTTCGCCGGCCACCAGCGGGTCCAGCACCCGGCGGTCCGCGTGCGATGCGAGCAGGCAGGTCGCGGTGGCGGCCTCGATCAGCGGCACCGGCGCCAGGGATTGCCCCAGCAGTTCGGCGGCGATGGCGAGCTCGACGCAGCCGGACCCGCCGCCGCCGAGTTCCTCTGGCACGGCGATGGCGGGGAGGCCCAGCTCGGTGACCTTGCGCCACAGCGACGGGTCGAACCCGGTCGGCTCCGCGGCGCGGACGGCGGCGGCCGGCGACTCCTTGTCGAAGAAGCCGCGCAGCGCGTCGTGCAGCGCATCCTGGTCGTCGGTGAAGTCCAGGTTCATCGACGCCCTGCCCAGTTCATTGCTCGCCTCATTGCTCGCCGCGGGTCACGTGTTCCGCCCGCCGTTCACGCCGACGATCTGGCCGGTGATGTAGCCGGCCTCCTCCGAGACCAGGAACGCGCAGGTCGCGGCGATGTCCTCCGGGCGGCCGGCCCGCCGCACCGGGGTGCGCTGGATGATGTCCTCGACCGTCGCGCCGAGCAGGTTCCGCTCCTCCGCCCGCCGCAGCATCGGGGTGTCGATGAATCCGGGCGGAACCGCGTTGACCGTGATCCCGGATGGCCCGAGTTCCAGCGCCAGTGACTTGGTCAGCCCGTTGACCGCGGACTTGGCCGCCACGTAGTGGGTCATGAACGGCTGGCCGGAGTGCGTGCTGGACGAGGAGATGTTGACGAGCCGCCCCCAGCCCGCGTCGATCATGTCCGGGAGCACGGCCTGGATGCAGTGGAAGACGCCGTTCAGGTTGACGTCGATCATCCGCTGCCAGGCCTCGAACGTGATGTTGATGAAACGCTTGTGGCCCTCCGTCCCGGCCGCGTTGACCAGGACCGTCACCGGGCCCAGCCGGGCCCTGATGGCGGCCAGCGCGGCATCCACCTGGTCCCGGTCGGTCACATCGGCAACCTGGGCGACGATGCCGTCCGGGTCCGGGCTGCGCTGCGATGCCGTGGACGGGTTCAGGTCGAGGGTGCCGACCTGGTAGCCGTCGGCGCTCAGCCGCTGGGCTACGGCCAGGCCGATGCCGGAGCCGCCGCCGGTGACGACCGCCGTTGTCACGAGAACGCCCCGTCACAAGCGATCGTGACCGGGTGCAAGGTCCGCTGCAGCGGGCTGAGCGCCGTCGTCTCAACCACGAAAGTCTCCCTTCGACGTTGTTAATTGAGATTGAGGTAGGTCGTGGCGTCCGCTCCGGGCCGATTGGCCGGCGCTGTGATGAAGCCGGCCATGGACGGGACGATCCCGGCGCGCAGGCCGTGGGCATCCGGCTGGATGCGCAAGTCGACTGAAACGCCCGACCGGGCGGCGCGGGCCGCGAACTCCAGCGAGTCATCCACCAGCAGGTCGTTTCCGGCGGCCAGGAGCTGGACCGGGGGCAGCCCGTGCAGGTTGGCGCGCAGCGGGCTCAGCAGCGGATCCGACGGCGGCGTCCCCGCGGCGTAGCAGGCGGCCCGGCGCCGTAGTTCACCGACGTGGAAGGTGGGGTCGGCAGCCGCGTTCAGCAGCAGGCTCGGCGCCTGCATGGTCAGGTCGAGCAGCGCCGACACCAGCACCGCACACCGCGGCAGTACGTCCCCCGCGTCGCGCAGCCGGACCAGCAGGGCGGCGGCGAGCCCGGCTCCCAGCCTCTCGCCAGCGACCACCAGCGCACCCGCGGCACTTGCCGCGCTGAGCGCCTGGCTGTAGCGGTATGCCGCATGCGCGTCCTCCAGGGCGGCGGGGAAGGAGCGCCGGTAGCGGGCACACACCACCGCGGCCCCCGTCCGTGCGGCGAGATCCCCGGTCAGCCCCAGCGCCGCCTCCGGGCTCCCGGAGAGGTACCGGTCGCCGTGCAGGTAGAGGACGACCACCGGCTGGCGCCGCGGCGGATGCACGACCGGGCCCACCGGGCTTGCATCGACCCGCATGTTCACTCCTCGTAGACGACGGTGAGGTGCGAGGTCACCGGCTCGCCCTGGCAGGTGAGGACCCAGCCCTCGGCGATCTCGTCGTCCTCCAGCGCGTTGTTCACCCGCATCTTGGCCTCGCCCTCGGTGACATGCGCCATGCACGTCGCGCAGTTCCCCGCTTCGCAGGAAAACGGCGGGGACAGCCCGGCCCGGCGCGCGCTCTCCAGCAGGGTCTCGCCGGAATGCTGAGCGACCGTCTGCCGCTTGCCGGACAGGACGATGGTGAGCGTGCCGCCGGTTTCCCCGCCCTGCGGACTTTCCGGCGCACGGTCGAAGCGCTCGACGAAGATGCGGTCCGGATCGGCGCCGCGATCGAGCAGGGCGCCCTCCACCAGATCCATGAACGGCTCCGGGCCGCACAGGTAGAAATCGGCCTGCCGGTCGTCGCCGGCGAAGTCCCGCACCTGCCCGCCGGTGATCAATCCCCGCTCGGTGTCCAGGTGATGGCGGACCTCGAAGCGGTCCGGGTACCTGCCGGCCAGCTCGTCCAGCTTGGCGGCGAAGATGACCGAATCGGCGTCCCGGTTGGCCACCAGCAGCCGTACCGGCCTGGACGTGGTGGCCAGGGCGCTCTTGGCCAGCGAGATGATCGGCGTGATGCCGCTGCCACCGCAGTACGCGACCAGCGGTGCGGAGGTCTCCCGCAGGCAGAAGACCCCGGCCGGACGGGTGACCTCGACGGTGTCCCCGGCCGCGAGGTGATCCTGCACCCAGTTCGAGACCAGCCCGCCGGGAACCCGCTTCACCGTCGTCATCAGCTCGCCGTCGGTGTCCGGGGAACTCGACATCGAGTAGCTGCGCAGGGTCCCGCAGACCCGGAACGTCAGGAACTGGCCGGCCCGGTAGGCAAACGGCGCGTCGAGAGCGTACGTGCGGGTGTCCGCCGTCTCCTCGATGATCCGGGTGATCCGGACCGGATGGAAGCCATGGTCTCGCGCCATGTTTGGAATCTAGCTTCTCTCTGTGGGAGAATACAATTATCGCAGATGGGAGTATCACATGCGCACGATCCCCGCCGAGCTGGTCACGCGATATGAGGCCGAGGGCTGGTGGACGGGCGAGACGCTCGGGGACGTGCTGGCCCGCCAGCTGCGCAGCGCTGCAGGCTGCGAATTCCGCGTGCACTCGGCCGTGCGGCCGTGGGCCGGCACCTTCGGCGACGTCGAGCTCGTCGCCCGCCGGCTGGCTGCCGGGCTGCGCGAGCGCGGGGTCGGCGCGGGTGACGTGGTCGCGTTCCAGCTGCCGAACTGGATGGAAGCCGCCGCGGTGTTCTGGGCGTCGGCGTTCCTGGGCGCGACCGTGGTGCCCATCGTGCACTTCTACGGCCGCAAGGAAGTCGGGTACATCCTCAATGCGGTCGCGCCGCGCGTGTTCATCAGCGCCGAGCGGTTTGGCCGGCTGGAGTTCCAGGCCGACGTCTGTGCTCGTGTCCCGATCGTCGGCGTGGTCGGCGAGCGGGGAGCGACCGGCCACGACTTCGAGGACCTGCTCGCCGCCGATCCGATGCCCGGGACGGTCGCGGCCGACCCCGAGGCGCCGGCGCTGATCGCCTTCACCTCCGGCACCACCCGCGATCCCAAGGGCGTGATCCACAGCCACCAGACGCTGGGCTTCGAGGCCCGCCAGCTCACCGAGCGCTACCCGCCCGACCGGGGCCGCCAGCTCACCGTGGCGCCGGTGGGCCACTTCATCGGGATGCTCAACGCGTTCCTGATCCCGCTGCTGGGCGGCAGCCCGGTGAACCTCGCCGACACCTGGGACCCGGCACAGGCGCTGGCGCTGGGCCGCAGCGACGGGCTCACCGTGGGGGGCGGAGCGCCGTACTACATGACCAGCCTGCTCGACCATCCGGACTTCACCCCGCGGGATGTGGCGCACATGAAGTACGCCGGCCTGGGCGGAGCGTCCGTCCCGGCCGCGGTGACCACCCGGCTGGAAGACCTGGGCATAACGGTCTGGCGCTCCTACGGCAGCACCGAGCATCCGTCCATCACGGGCTCGCACTGGGCCGCGCCCACGGGCAAGCGGCTGTACACCGACGGAAGCGCCCTGACCGGTGTGGAGATCCGGCTCGACGATGACGGGGAGATCCTCAGCCGGGGCCCCGACCTGTGTCTCGGCTACACCGACCGGGCCCTGACCGAGCGTGCCTTCGACGCCGAAGGCTGGTATCACACCGGCGACATCGGCGTGCTCGACGACGAGGGCTACCTGACGATCGCCGACCGCAAGTCCGACATCATCATCCGCGGCGGCGAGAACGTCAGCGCCGCGGAGGTCGAGGAGGTTCTGGCCGGCATGCCGGGTGTCGCGGAGGCCGCGGTGGTGGCCGCACCCGACGAACGGCTCGGTGAGCATGGCGCAGCCGTGCTGCGCCTGCTGCCCGGTCATCCGGTTCCGGTGATCGGCGACGTCCGGGCCCACCTGGAGCGGGCGGGCCTGGCCCGGCAGAAATGGCCGGAGGAGCTGCACGTCATGGACGAGCTGCCGCGGACAGCGAGCGGCAAGGTCCAGAAGTACATCCTCCGCCGGGACATTGCGGGCCACAGAATCGGAGAATAATATTCTCGTATCAAGCGAGGGAGAGTTTCAATGCCGCCACGCGTGCCGCCCTACCCGTTGTTCGACGCGGACAACCACCTGTACGAGACCGAGGACGCGTTCCTGAAGTACCTCCCGAAGAGGTACCGGAACGCGATCCAGTACGTGCAGATCAACGGCCGGACCAAGATCGCGATCCGCGGCCACATCAGCGAGTACATCCCCAACCCCACCTTCGAGGTGGTCGCCCGGCCGGGCGCGATGGAGGAGTACTTCGCCAATGGCAACCCCGACGGCAAGTCCCAGCGGGAGATCTTCGGCGAGCCGATGCGCTCCATCCCGGCGTTCCGCGAGCCGGCGCCGCGCCTGGAGCTGATGGACCAGCTGGGGATCGGGCGGACGCTGATGTTCCCGACCCTCGCCAGCGTGCTCGAGGAACGGATGCGCGACGACCCGGAGCTGATCCACGTGGTCGTGCACTCGCTCAACCAGTGGATAGACGAAGTGTGGTCGTTCAATTACCAGGACCGCATCTTCGCCACCCCGGTGATCAGCCTGCCGATCGTGGAGAAGGCGATCGAAGAACTGGACTGGTGCGTCGAGCGGGGCGCTCGCGCGATCCTGGTCCGCCCGGCCCCGGTGCCCGGGTTCCGCGGACCGCGCTCGTTCGCGCTGCCGGAGTTCGACCCGTTCTGGAAGCGGGCGGTGGAGCACGGCGTGCTGGTCGCGATGCACTCCTCGGACAGCGGGTACGCCCGGTACGACCAGGAGTGGGAGGGCTCCTCGAGGGAGATGCTGCCGTTCGCTCCGGATGCCTTCCGGATGGTGGGCGAGTGGCGGCCGGTCCAGGACGCGGTGGCTTCCTGGGTGTGCCATGGAGCCCTGTTCCGGTTCCCCGAGCTGAAAGTCGCGGTGATCGAGAACGGCTCCTCGTGGCTGCTGCCGTTGCTCGACCAGATGGGCGAGATCTACAAGCGGATGCCGCAGGCGTTCCCCAGCGACCCGGTGGAGGAGATCCGCAACCGGATCCACATCAGCCCGTTCTGGGAGGAGAACCTGGGCCAGCTGGCGGAGATCGTCGGCGTGGACCGGGTGCTGTTCGGCTCCGACTACCCGCACCCGGAGGGCTTGGCCGAGCCCACCAGGTACGTCGACGTGCTGAACGAGCGGACCAAGCTGACCGACGAGGAAAAAGCCAAGGTCATGGGCGGCAACCTGGCCCGGCTGATCGCAGCCTGACCGCTGGCGCCGGGATACTCGGTTGACGACGGAGAGGGCGATGAGAGAGCAGACCATCCCGCCCATGGTCCTCAGCGCGGCCGACCGGTTCGGCGATGCCGAAGCGGTCGTGGACGGGCCGCTGCGGCTCACCTTCGCCGAGCTGGCCGACCGGGTCCGGGTGGCGGCCGGGGCATTCGCGTCCGCGGGAATCGACAAGGGCGACCCGGCCGCGATCTGGGCTCCCAACTCGGCCGAATGGATCATCGCGGCATTCGGGCTGCTGACCGCCGGCGGGAAGCTGGTCACCGTCAACACCCGGTTCAAGGAGGCAGAGGCGGGCGACATCATCCGCCGCAGCGGGGCGAAGGCCGTCCTGGTCCAGAAGGGCTTCCTCGGCCAGGACTACGCCGCGCCGCCGGGCGTGCCGGTGATCGACCTGAAGTCCGACTTCCTTTCCTCCGGCTCGCCGCTGGAACGCGAGGTCAGCGGCGGCGACGTGTGCGACATCATGTTCACCTCGGGCACGACGGGCCGGCCCAAGGGCGTGATGATGACCCATGCCCAGACCCTGCGAGCGTACGAGAACTGGGCGGACATCGTCGGACTGCGCGAAGGCGACCGCTACCTGATCGTCAACCCGTTCTTCCACATCTTCGGGTACAAGGCGGGCTGCATCGCGTCGCTGATCCGCGGGGCGACCATCATCCCGGTGCCGGTCTTCGATCAGGAACAGGTGCTGGACCTGGTCGAGCGCGAGAAGGTGACGGTGCTGCCCGGGCCGCCCACCCTCTACCACTCGCTGCTGGAGGCCCGCCGCGAGCGGGATCTGTCCACCCTGCGGCTGGCCGTGACCGGAGCCGCGGACATCCCGGTGGAGCTGATCCGCCGGATCAGCGGCGAGCTGCCCTTTGCCGACATCTTCACCGGGTACGGCCTGACCGAGGCTGGTACCGCGACCCTGTCCCGGCGCGGCGACTCGTTCGAGGACATCGCGACCACGGTCGGCACCCCGTGCACCGACGTCGAGGTGCGCATCGCCGATGACGGCGAGGTGCTGATCCGCGGGTACTGCGTGATGCGGGGGTACCTGGACGACCCGGAGGCGACCGCCGAGGCGATCGACCCCGGCGGCTGGCTGCACACCGGGGACCTGGGCACCCTGGGCGAGGGCGGCCGCCTGCGGATCACCGGCCGGAAGAAGGACATGTTCATCGTGGGCGGCTTCAACGCCTACCCGGCCGAGATCGAGGGCTTCCTCATGGAGCACCCGGCCGTCGCGCAGGCGGCGGTGATCGGCGTCCCGGACGAGCGGCTCGGGCAGGTGGCGAAGGCGTTCGTCGTCGCCAGGGGCGACATCTCGGCGGAGGACCTGATCACCTGGAGCCGCGACCGGATGGCTGGCTTCAAGGTCCCCCGGTACGTGGAGTTTCTCCGCGAGCTGCCGCTGAACGCGACCGGCAAGGTGATGAAGGACCAGCTGCGGTGACACCAGGCTGAACGGTGCCGGTCCGCTGCCGGGTGCCTGCGCCGCGGGCGTTATGAATGCCGCGAGCGTTATGAATGGAGTTCGGATGGCACCGTTGGATCGCCGGGTGCGGGTGGCGGGCTGGGTAGTGCGGCGCGTGATAAACGAACGTAGGCTGAGCGAGGCTGGCCTCACCGCCAGGCAGGCGTGGGGTGTCCCGCGCAACCCGCTCACCGACTGGCAGCTCGGGACGGTGGCGCCCCGGATCCAGGTAACCGGCCGTACCATCCCAGGGCCTGGCGGGAAAATCCCGCTGCGTATCTACCGCCCGGGCCGGGCCAGTCCGGCTCCGCGGCCCGTGATCATCCACATCCACGGCGGCGGGTTCGTCTTCGGCAGCCCGCGCCTGGGGGACTGGCTGTGCAGCCGCGTCGCCAGGACGGTGGGCGCGGTGGTGGTGTCGGTGGACTACCGGCTCGCGCCGGGCCACAGATTCCCGGCGGCCGTCGACGATGCCTACGCGGCGGTGCTGTGGGCGGCGGAGAACCGGGCGGACCTCGGCGCCGATGGGCCGATGGCAGTGATGGGAGAGAGTGCCGGCGGCAACCTCGCAGCGGTGATGTGCCTGCTGGCCCGCGACCGCGGCGGGCCGGTGATCAGCCACCAGGCGCTGCTCTACCCGGCTACCGACCTGTCGAAGGTGCCGGCGGCGGGCCGCGCCATGCCGTTTCTCTCGCAGGCGGAGATGCGCGCCTACCGTGCGCACTACCTCGGCGACGCTGATCCGTCCGATTTCCGGGCATCGCCGCTGCTCGCCGACGACCATGGCAAGCTGCCCCCGGCGCTGCTCCAGGTGGCCGAGCACGACCCGCTGCGCCGGGACGGAACACGCTACGCCGCGGCGCTGCGCGCCGCCGGGGTACCCGTCCGGCTCACCGAGTACGTCGGCATGCCGCACGGTTTTCTCAACCTCCCCGGCCTGTGCCGGTGCGCCCCGCAGGCCCTGGCTGAGCTGTGCGCGGAGCAGGCCGCTGCGCTGGCGCTGCCCGGGGAAGTGTCCCGCGTAGAAGAGCCGCTATGAGAGCGAGGGCGCGTTACCGGGGCTGCTAGGTATGGGTGCCCGGGGCGCCGGCGATCTCGCCGATGAGTCCGGCGAGGCGGTCGGGCTGGTCGAGCATGGAGAACGTGCGCGCGTTGTCGATAATTTCCAGCGTGGCGTGGGGGAGGGCGGCGGCGAGCCGTCTGCCATCGGCTACCGGGAAGAACGCGTCGTCGCGGGACCAAGCGACCAGCGCGGGCTTAGTGAACTCGGCCAGGCGTGCCGCGGCGTCCAGTGCTGTCTGCTGGCGCAGCGATGCGGTCAGCCGGCGCAGGTCCTCGGCGACGGCGGGATCGCTGATCGCGGGCCTGATCCACTGTGCGGCCAGGTGGTCGACGTCGCCGTGAGAGAGTGCACCGTAGGCGCGCTTCCGTGCCGTCGCTAGCCGCATCGGTTGCAGCGCGGCGCGGAACATGGCCCGCGTCTTGGAAGCGAGGATGAGCGGTTTGAGGATGGGGGGCGGGAAATGCTCGAAGGCGTCGCAGCTGGTGAGGACGAGGGCGCCGAGCCGCTTGGGGTGCGCGGTGGCGGCAAGCTGGCTGATCAGACCGCCGGTGTCGTTGCCGACGAGGACCACGTTCTCCAGGCCGAGGGCCGCTAGCAGATCGTCGGCCATCGCGGCGACGCCGGGCAGCGTCATGTCCGCGCCGGGACGCATCGGCTCGGGGTGCCCTCCCAACGGCCAGGTGGGCGCGATGCAGCGCAGGCCCCTGGCCGCCAGGCGCTCGCTCAGCGGCCGCCACAGCGACGAGCCCATCGCGTAACCGTGCACGAACACCACAGCCCGGCCGGTGTGCGGCCCGGCGGTCTCGTAGTGGATGGTTCCGGCGTCGATCGTGACGGTGGCCATGGCGGGCTCCTCCCGCAGTGAGCGTAAGTTAAGTACAGTCTGCCGGTAACATACATACAGGTTGCATGGAAATCAAGCGACGTACCCAGCAGCAGCGCTCGGCGGCGACCCGCCAGGCACTGACGTCCGCGGCCCGCCGCCTGTGGGCGGCCCGGGGTTTCGCCGGGGTGGGCACTCCCGAGATCGCGCAAGCCGCGGGGGTGACACGGGGGGCGATGTATCACCAGTTCGCCGACAAGGCGGCACTGTTTCGCGCCGTGCTCGAGGCGGTCGAACAGGATGTGATGCGCCGGCTTGCCGACGCGGTCGCCGCGTCCGGGGCCGCCACTCCCGCGGCGGCCCTGCGCGCCGCCGTTGACCAGTGGCTGCTCATCTGCCTCGATCCCGAGGTCCGGCAGCTCGTGCTGCTCGATGGGGCGAGCGTGCTGGGCTGGGAGACCTTCCGCGACCTGACGCAGCGCTACAGCCTGGGCATGGCCGAGCAGCTGCTGGCCGAGGCGATGAAGGCCGGCCAGCTGGCAGCCCAGCCCGTCCGCCCGCTCGCGCATATCCTCATTGGCGCGCTCGACGAGGCAGCGATGGTCATTGCCACCGCCGGCGACCAGGACCAGGCGCACGCAGAAGTCCACGAGGTCCTGCGCCGGCTGCTCGACGCCCTGCTCACCGGCGGATAGCGCCGACGGCCGATGCGGCTATGAGCCGCTGCGAAGGCCGGCGGCGGCGTCCCAGTGGGCGTCGGAGACCCACAGCGAGGCGAAGGCGTCGGCGGCGGACTGCTCATGCGCCGGGTGGTGGTTCGGGGCGGCCCGGGCGATGACGGACTTGATCGGCCGGGCCGGCGAGGCGGCGATCCGCTCGGCCAGGGCGCGCCAGGATCCGTCGAACTCGGCGCGCGGGTAGACCCGGTCGATGAGGCCGATGCGGTGAGCCTCGGTCGCGTCGAGCTTCTCGCCGGTCGTGGCCAGGAGCAGGGCCTGGGCGCGGCCGACCAGGGCCGCCAGCCGCTCGGCGCCGCCCCAGGCCGGCATGATCGCGAGGCTGGCCTGGTTGAAGCCGATCCGTACGTCGCCGGCGGCGACCCGGATGTCGGCGGCCACCGCGACCTCGGCGCCGCCGCCGAGGGCGTGCCCGTTGAGGGCGGCGATGACCGGGGCGGGGAAGGTGGCGATCCGGTCGCAGAGCCGGCGCATCCGCACCGCCATCGCGACGGCCTCCTGATGGGTGCGGATCTTCGCTAGTTCCTTGACATCCCCGCCGGAGACGAAGGCGCGATCACCACTTCCGTGCAGGACGAGCACGTTGGCACCGTCCGCGCCATCGAGGGCGGCCTCCAGCTCATCCATCGTCGCGAGGCTGATCGCGTTGCGCGCTCCCGGCCGGTCGATGGTCACCACCGCCACCGAGTCGTGGATGTCGAGCAGCACCTCAGGCACGTCGTTCTCCATAGTGGTATTGGCATTCTCATTTTTCGCAAGTAATGTATCCCAGGATGGATGATTTCCTCACCCAGACCTCGTCTGGCATCCCGGTCAACCCGGTCTACGGCCCGGCGGACCGGCATGCCGAACCGCCGGACCCGGGCGGGTTCCCGTTCACCCGCGGCAACTACGCCTCCGGCTACCGGGGACGGCTGTGGACGATCCGGCAGTACTCCGGGTTCGGAACCGCGGAGGAATCCAACCGGCGCTACCGGTACCTGCTCGCCCAGGGGGGCACCGGGCTGTCGGTCGCGCTCGACCTGCCCACCCAGTGCGGCTACGACTCCGACGACCCCGAGGTGAGCGAGGAGGTCGGCCGGGTCGGCGTCGCGATCGACACGCTCGCCGACGCCGAGATCCTCTTCGACGGCATCCCGCTGGAGGCGATCAGCACCAGCTTCACGATCAACGGCACGGCGGCGATTCTGCTGGCCTTCTATGTGGCCGCCGCCGAGCGCGCCGGGGTACCGCGGGCCAAGCTCACCGGGACGATCCAGAACGACATCCTCAAGGAGTACGCCTCCCGCGGCACCTGGATCTGGCCGCCGGAGCCGTCGCTGCGGCTGATAGCCGACACCATCGAGTTCTGCGCTGCCGAGGTGCCCAAGTTCAACGCGATCTCGGTGGCCGGCGCCCACTTCCGGGACGCGGGCGCCAACGCCGTCCAGGAGATGGCCTTCACCCTCGCCGACGGGGTCACCTACTGCGACACCGTTGTTGACCGGGGCCGGATGACGATCGACAAGTTCGCGCCGCAGATCTCCTTCTTCTTCTACACCCACGGTGACTTCTTCGAGGAGATCGCCAAGTACCGGGCGGGCCGGCGGCGCTGGGCGACGATCGTCCGGGAGCGATACGGGTCCACCTCGGACAAGGCGGCGATGTTCCGTACCGGCTGCGTCGCCGGCGGCGCCTCGCTGTACGGGCCCCAGGCGCACAACAACGTCGTCCGGGTCGCCTACGAGGCGATGGCGTCGGTGCTCGGCGGCGTGCAGTCGATGTTCACCGCGGCCTGGGACGAGCCGTTCGCGCTGCCCAGCGAGGAATCGGCCACCCTGGCGCTGCGCACCCAGCAGATCCTCGCCTACGAGACCGGCGTCGCCCGGGTGGCGGACCCGCTCGGCGGCTCCTACTTCATCGAGGCGCTCACCGACGCCACCGAGGAGCGCATCGCCGAGACCATGGCGGACCTCGAGGCCCACGGCGGCATGGTGAAGGCCATCGAGGACGGTTACCTGCAGGGCCTCATCGCCGACGAGGCGTACCGGCAGCACACCGAAACCGAGGCCGGAACCAGGCCGGTCGTGGGGGTCAACCGGTTCGTCACCGACGAGCCCGCCCCCGACCTCGCGACCTACGAACTGGACGCCGAGGGCCGCGACCGGCAATTGAAACGGCTCGCCCAGGTCAAGGCGGAGCGCGACAACAGCGCCGTGCATGCGCGGCTGGCGGACCTGGCCCGCGTCGCCGAGGGCGATGGCAACTTGATGGAGCCCCTGATCGACTGCGCCAGCGCGTACTGCACCGTCGGTGAGATGGTGGCCGCGCTCAAGGCGGTCTGGGGCGAGTTCCGCCAGCCAGCGGTGTTCTAGGGGTCCGTTGATGCCAGCGAGGGTCCTGATCGCCAAGCCCGGCCTGGACGGCCACGACCGGGGCGCGAAAATCGTCGCCCGGACGCTTCGTGACGCCGGCTTCGAGGTCATCTTCACCGGCATCCGGCAGCGGGTCGAGACCATCGTCACCACCGCCGTGCAGGAGGACGTCGCCATCGTCGGCCTGTCCATCCTGTCCGGCGCCCATCTCGGCCTGACCACCCGGGTGATCGATGCCCTGCGGGAGGCCGGCGCCGACGACATCGCCGTCGTCGTCGGCGGCGCCATCCCCGCCGGGGATGTGCCCCGGCTGCGGGCCGCCGGCGCCGCCGCCGTCTTCCCCACCGGCAGCCCCATCGACGTCATCGTGGCGGAGGTCCGCAGGCTGGCTGCCGGCCCCGCCCAGCGAGAACCCCAGGAGGAGGCGCCGTGCGGATCGGCGTGATGGTCGGACCGGACCGCCGGGACTCCGCGCGGAAGGTCGACGGGATGCTCAAGGACGTGGCGTGGGCGGAGGACGCCGGCCTGCACACCGCGTGGATACCGCAGATCCCCGGTGACTTCGACGCGCTGACCGCCGTGGCGCTGATGGGAACGCGGACGACGCAGATCGAGCTGGGCACCGCGGTCGTGCCGGTGCACGCCCAGCACCCGGTGGCGCTGGCCCGGCAGGCGCTGTCCGCGCACGCCGCCGCCGGCGGGCGGCTGGCGCTGGGCATCGGCGCGTCCCACCACTGGATCGTCCGGGACATGCTCGGGCTGCCCTACCAGCGCCCGGCCGCATACACCCGCGACTACCTGGAAGTCCTGCAGGCCGCGCTGGCCGGGCCGGACTCGGTGGACGTGGAGAACGAGACGTTCCAGGTGCACAATCCGCTCAGCATCGGGCCGGTCGAGCGGCTGCCGATGCTGGTCGCCGCGCTCGGGCCGGTGATGCTCGCGCTCGCGGGGGAGCGGACCGACGGGACCGTGCTGTGGATGGCCGACGAGCGTGCGATCGCCGGGCACATCGTGCCGCGGATCACCAAGGCGGCGGCCGGCGCCGGACGCCCGGCTCCCCGCGTCGTCGCGGGAGTCCCGGTCACCCTGTGCCGGCCGTCGGAGGTCGAGGCGGCGCGTGAGCGCGCCAACCGGATCCTCGGCGAGGCCGAAGTCTCGCCCAACTACCAGCGGCTGCTGGAGTACGGCGATGCCCGGGACGTCGGCGACATCTGCGCGGTCGGCGACGAGGCGGCCATCGCGGCCCGGTTCCGGCAGTTCGCCGACGCCGGGGTCACCGACCTGTCGCTGCGACTGCTGCCCATCGGCACCGGCCGGGACGAGCTGGTCGCCTCCAAGCACCGGACTCGTGAGGTCGTCGCCGGGCTCGCGGGTGCCTTCCGATGAGCACCGGGCCGGTCAGCACCGCGCCGGCGAGCACTGGGCCGGTGAGCACCGGGCCAGTCAGCACCGCGCCGCTGGCGGGCATCCGCATCCTCGAGGTCGGCCACATGCTCGCGGGCCCCTACGCCACCATGATGCTCGCCGACCTGGGCGCCGAGGTCACCAAGATCGAATCGCCCGGCGGGGACATCTCGCGGCAGGTCGGCGACACGTACTTCGCCAGCCTGAACCGGGGCAAGCGCAGTGTCTGCATCGACCTGGGCTCGCCGGCCGGCCGGGCCCGCCTCGGTGAGCTCGCCGCGGACGCGCACGCCCTGGTGGTCAACCTGAAACCGTCAGCGATCCGTCGGCTCGGGCTCACCTACGACGACCTGCGGCAGTGGAACGAGCGGATCGTCTGCGTCGCGCTCACCGGCTTCGGCCTGGCGGGCAGCGACGACCCGGCCTTTGACTACCTGATCCAGGCGGCCAGCGGCGTCGCCGCGCTCACCGGCGACCCGGCGGGGCCGCCGACCCTGCCCGGCTATTCGTCCGCGGATAACTCCTCCGGCCTGGCAGCCGCGCTCGGCCTGCTCGCCCAGATCGTCTCCGGGCGCGGTGGCCAGGTGGACGTGTCGATGCGGGACGTGATGCTGTCCCAGCTCAACTACCGGGCGGCGGCCTACCTCAACGACGGTTCCGAGCCGCTGCGCAGGCCCCTGGGAGCGCATTCCTACTACGTCCCCGCCCAGCTTTTCCCGACCGCGGACGGATACCTGGCCCTGTTCGTCACCCATGACGAGTTCTGGAAATCCTTCGCCGCCGAAGCGGGCATCCGCGGCTTCGTGACGATGGCCGAGCGCTCCGCGCGGCGGGAGGAGGTGCTGGCCGCGGTGACCGCGGCCCTGGCCACCGACACCGCCGGGTCGTGGGAGTCCCGGCTGGGCCGGCTGGGCGTCCCGGTCGCGGCCGTGCGAACGCTGCCGGAGGCACTGGCGGCGGCGCCGGACGCGATCGTGACCGCTGGCCGCTTCCGGATGGTTGGCAGCCCGGTCCGCGTCGCCGGATACGACCCGGACTACCGGCCGCCGCCCCGTCTCGGCGAGCACGGCGGAGCGCCCGCCGGGCAGGCTGCGAACCCGGCTGCCGCGCAGGCCGCGAACTCAGCTGCGGCGCAACCCGGCAGCGCAGCACCAGCCGGGGGCGCGGCGGGATGACCGAGCGGACCGCGCTGGCATTCGAGGACCGCAAGTACACCGCCGGGCGGCTGGAGGCGATGGCCGGCGGGCTGGCCCGGGTGCTGGCGCGCCGGGGGGTGCGGGCGGGAGACCGGGTCGCGCTGATGGCGTCGAACCGGCCGGAGTGGATCGTGGCGGTGCAGGCGATCTGGCGGCTCGGCGCCGCGGTGGTGCTGTTCAGCCCGGCGTGGAAACGGGCCGAGGCCGAGCACGCCCTGGCGATCACCCATCCGGCCGACGCCGTGGGCGATCACCCGGTGCTGGCAGACCTGATGCCGATGCTGCACCTGGACGATCCGATCGAGGCCGGGGACGGTGCGACCGGAGACGGTGCGGCCGGCGAACCCGATCCGGCCGCTGATGCCGTTCTGGTGTTCAGTTCCGGCACCACCGGCTTGCCCAAAGCGGTCCGGCACACGCACGCGTCGCTGACTGCCGCCATCCGGCACTGGCGAGACGCGCTGGCACTGACGGACCGGGACCGGATGCAGGTCACAACGCCGCCGTCGCACATTCTCGGGCTGCTGAACATCGTCACGGCGCTGCAGACGGGCACCTGGCTGCGGCTGCACCGCCGGTTCGACCTGGACCTGATGCTCCGGCACATCGAGGCGGACCGGATCACCGTCGAGATGGCGGTCGCGCCGATCGCGCTGGCGCTCGCCGGACACCAGGCGCTCGAGTCCTACGACCTGTCCTCGTTGCGCTTCATCATGTGGGGCGCCACGCCGGTGACGCCGAGCGTCGCGCAGGCGGTCACCGGGCGGACCGGGGTTGGCTGGCTGCCCGCCTACGGGGCGACCGAGCTGCCGGTCATCGCCTGCAACCCGATCGGACGGCCGCGGCTGGACAGCGCCGGACGCGCCGTGCCCGGGGTCACCCTGCGGGTGGTGTCCCTGCAGACCGGAGCCCCGATGCAGCCCGGCGAGACCGGTGAGATCCAGGCCCGGTCGCCGTCGCTGATGGCCGGGTACCTGCCGGCCGGGGCGAACGCGGAGGCCTTCCACGACGGCTGGTACCGGACCGGGGACGTCGGCAGCATTGACGCCGACGGCTGGCTGCGGCTGACCGACCGGTTCAAGGAAATGATCAAGGTGCGCGGCTTCCAGGTCGCGCCCGCCGAGGTCGAGGCCGTCCTGCTGGGGCACCCGGCGGTCGCCGACTGCGCGGTGTTCGGGACACCGGACCCGGACAACGGCGAGGCGGTCGTCGCGGCGGTGCAGCCGGAGCCCGGCGCAACGGTCGATCCCGCCGAGCTCATCGCCCTGGTCGCCGACCGGCTGGCGTCCTACAAGCGGCCCGCCCGGATCGTGTTCGCCGACGAAATCCCCCGGCTGCCGTCGGGCAAGGTGCTGCGCCGAGTGCTCAAGGAGGCCCATGGACGCCCGTCTCACGTCTGAGCAGCTTCAGCTGCGCGCCGCCGCCGCCAGCCTGGCGGATGATCTCGGGCCCGGTTCGGTCCATGACCTGGCCGACGCCGAGCGAATCGCGCGGCTGGAGAAGGCGGTCGCCGCGACCGGCTGGCGGACGCTGCGCTCGGACGGCGCGTCCGGGGTGGAGGTCGCACTGGTCGCCGAGGAGTTCGGGCGGGGCCTGGTCGACGTGCCCTTCACCGGCCCGGTGCTCGCCGACGATCTGCGCCGGCACGTCGCCCACCGGACGCATCCGGTGACCATCGCGGTGGACGGTGCGGCGGTGGACGCGCGCGGGATCCAGCGCGTGCTCAGCCTGAAGGGAAACCGGCTGCTGGCCGGGCGGACCGGGCCGGAGGTTCCCAGTGCCGACCTGACCCGGATGAACGCCGAGCTGCTCGGGCCGCTCGCCTCGGCGGACGAGCTATCCGGCGACCAATCGGCGCGCTGGCAGGCGCTCGGACTGGTCGTCACCTGCGCGGACCTGCTCGGCGCGGCCCGCGGCGCGCACGCGCTGGCGTGCGGCTACGCGAAAGACCGCAGCCAGTACGGGAAGACGATCGGGTCCTACCAGGCGGTGGCGCATCCGCTCGCCGAAGGCCTGGCCCTGATCGAGGGATCGGTGAGCGTGCTGCGGCATGCGGCCTGGGCCGTCGACGAATTGGACCCCGCCGAGGCGATCCGGGCCGCCCGGATCGCGAAGCTCTACTGCGCGTGCGCCGCGACCGAGATCTGCGAGACGGCGGTGCAGGTGCACGGCGGCATCGGCAACACCTGGGAGTGCCTGGTGCACCTGTACCTGCGCCGGGCGCTGGTGTCCGCGGAGCTGTTCCCGGTGAGCCTGGAGGAGATCGATTGTGGATTATCGTGACTCGCCGCAGGAGGCGGCGTTCCGGGAGCGGCTGCGGGCGTGGCTGGCCGAGCGGGCGGAGGAGTTCCGGGCCTCCGGCGACGAGTACTGGACGCGGCAGGGCGACTGGCACCGGGCGCTGCACGCGGCCGGGTTCTTCGGCCTGTCGTGGCCGGAGGAATACGGCGGCCAGCAGCTGCCGCCCGTCTACGACGTGATCCTGGACGAGGAGCTCGCGCGCGCCGGGGCACCGCCGCGGCCCAGCCTCGGGTACCTGGTGGAGGGTCTGGGCCGGCATGGCAGCGAGGAGCTGCGGCGGCGGTTCCTGCCCGGGATGATCGATGGCACCGAGCGCTGGTGCCAGGGGTTCAGCGAGCCGGGCGCCGGCTCAGACCTCGCATCGCTGGCCACCACCGCCGCCGTTGACGGCGGCGACTACGTCGTGCACGGCCACAAGATCTGGACGAGCTACTCCGATGTCGCCGACTGGTGCCTGCTGCTGGCCCGGACCGATCCGGACGCGCCCCGGCATAAAGGCCTGTCGGCGTTCATCATCTCGATGCATCAGCCCGGGGTGGAGCAGCGGCCGCTGCGGATGATGAACGGCGTGACCACCGAGTTCGGCCAGGTCCTGTTCGACGGAGCCCGGGTGCCGGCCGACCAGATGGTCGGCGCGCCGGGGGAGGGCTGGCGGCTGGCGATGACCGTCGTCGGTCACGAACGCGAACCCTCCACGCTGGGTTACTCGGCCCGGTACGGCAAGCTCGTCGGCGACCTGGCGGCCCGGCTGCGCGGGAAGCCGCCCGCCGAGCTGGCCTGGGCTGCGGTGCAGACGGAGATGCTCCGGCTGCACGTGCGACGGCGGCTGTCGGAGCAGCTGGACGGGGTCGTGCACGGGCCGGACGGGTCGCTGGACAAGCTGCTGATGACCTGGGTCGAGCAATCGGCCGGCCATGCGGCGCTGGCGGTCGGCGGCACCCGCGACCCCGACCTGCTGAGCACCTACCTCTACAGCCGGGCGCAGAGCGTCATGGGCGGCACATCGCAGATCCAGAAGAACATCATCGCCTCGCGAATACTCGGACTGGGAGCCTGAATGTACGACCTGCCCGACGAGATCGAGGTCCGCGCGGACGGCCCGCTGCGGATCATCACCCTGAACCGCCCGCAGGCGCTGAACGCCGTCAACGATGCCCTGCACACCGCGCTGGCGATGCTGTGGCCGCGGCTGAGCGAGGACCGCGGCGCCCGCGCCGCCGTGCTCACCGGGAAGGGGAAGACGTTCTCCGCCGGTGGTGACTTCGGCTACCTGGAAGAGCTGAGCCGCGACGCCGAATTGCGGGCCCGGACGATCGCGCACGGCCGGGACCTGGTCCTCGGGATGGCACGGTGCCGCGTTCCGGTGGTTGCGGCCGTCAACGGCCCGGCCGTCGGACTGGGGTGCAGCCTGGTGGCGTTGAGCGACGTCGTGTACCTCGCCGAGACCGCCTACCTCGCGGATCCGCACGTTCAGGTGGGCCTGGTCGCGGCCGATGGCGGTCCGCTCACCTGGCCGCTGCACACCAGCCTGCACGTCGCCAAGGAGCACGCCCTCACCGGTGCCCGGATCCCGTCGGCGCGTGCGGTCGAGCTGGGCCTGGCAAATCATGTCGCCGCCGATCCGGTGGCCGACGCGATGGCGTGCGCGCAGCGGATCGCCGGAATGTCGCAGCAGGCGGTGGAGAGCACCAAGCGGATGTTCAACATCCAGCTGGAACGGGCGGTGCTCGCCAGCCTCGATTTCGCCAACGCCGCCGAGGACCTGTCGTTCCAGAGCGCCGACTTCCGCGCCAGCATCGCGAAGCTCGCGAGCGGTCAAGCCTCGTGAGCTCCGGCACCGCCGGGTGTCACCGGCGGTGCCGCCCGCTGGTCGCCGGGGCCGTGCGGCGGTGGCACGGGGCCGTGCGGCGGTTCGCCGGTTACTTCGGCGGGAACCTCAGCGCGCCGTCGAGCCGGATGACCTCGCCGTTGAGATAGTCGTTTTCGCAGATGTGCCCGACAAGCGCCGCGTACTCGTCGGTACGGCCCAGCCGCCGGGGATGCGGGATCCGCGGGCCCCAGTGTGCTTCGAGCTGGTCGCCCGCCTGGCCGTATGCGGGGGTCAGGATCATGCCGGGGGCGATCGTGACCACCCGGATCCCGACCGGGGACAGGTCACGGGCCGCGACGAGCGTCATGCTCAGCACGCCGCCCTTGGCGGCCGCGTAGGGCAGCTGACCGACCTGGCCCTCATAGGCGGCGATGGACGCGGTGCTGACGATGACGCCCCGGCCGCCGTCCTCGGCGGGCTCCTGGCGGGCGATGCCCTCGGCGGCCAGCCGCATCACGTTGAAGACGCCGGTGAGGTAGTACCTGATGGTCGTCTCGAAGCCGGCCAGGTCCAGCGCCTGGTTTTCCTTGTTGAGCAGCCGCCCGCCGCTGGCCGGGCCACCATGGGTGTCGACCGAGATCCGCAGCGGCCCGATGGCTTCCGCCTCCGCCACCGCCGCCCGGACGTCGTCCTCGGAGGTGGCGTCGGTGCGCACATAGCGGACGCCGAGTTCCTGCTCCAGGGCCTTGCCCTTGTCGTCGGCGACGTCGGCCACCACAACCTTCGCTCCCGCCGCGTGCAGGCGGCGTACGGTGGCTTCACCCAGCCCGCCCGTCCCGCCGACGACTATCGCCGAGCTCCCAGTGACTTGCATAGAGGGTTTCCTTACTTGCGATAGGCGATTCTTGTCAGAGATAATAGCATTCTCATGAACATCGGCATGATCCTCGAGATGGCGGCCTCGGCCGGTGAGCGTCCCGCGGTCACCGAGGGCGGCCGGTCGCTGAGCGCAGCGGACCTGCTGCGCTTGGCCCAGGCCGCCGCTGCCCGGTTCCGCAGCTACCCGGCGGTCCTCTACCTGGCCCCAAGCGACCTCGCATACCCGGTCGCCCTCTTCGGCGCGGCCCTGGCCGGCGTCCCGTTCGTTCCGCTCAACTACCGGCTCGGTGCGGAGCAGGTCACCGCCCTGCAGGCCCGCCATCCCGGTGCACTGCTGCTGCGTTCCGACGACCTCGGTGCGCTGCTCGACCCGCCGCAATCCGCCGCCGTCGCGGACCCGGACCCCGAGGCGGAGGATCCGGTCGCGGCGGTGCTCTACACCAGCGGGACCACCGCCGCGCCGAAGGCGGCGGTGCTGCGGCACCGGCACCTGCTCGCCTACGTGCTGAACACGGTCGAGTTCGCCTCGGCCGAGGAGGGGGACGCCGCGCTGGTGGCGGTACCGCCGTACCACATCGCCGGGCTGGCGAACCTGCTGACCAACCTCTACGCCGGGCGCCGGGTGGTGTACATGCCGGCGTTCGACGCGCGGCAGTGGCTGGAGACCGTCCGCCGGGAGAAGATCACCCACGCGATGCTGGTGCCGACGATGCTGGCCCGGATCGTCGCCGAGGTGGAAGGCGACGACGCCGGGACGCCGGCGCTGCGCAGCCTCGCCTACGGCGGCGCGCGGGCTCCGCGGCCCGTGGTCGAGCGCGCGCTGCGGATCTTCCCGGCAACCGGGTTCGTCAACGCCTACGGGCTGACGGAGACCGCTTCCTCCGTCGCCGTCCTGTCGCCCGACGAGCACCGCGCGGCGCTCGCGTCGAGTGATCCGGTGCTGCGCGACCGGCTGTCGTCGGTGGGTCGGGCGCTTCCCGGGATCGAGTTCGAGATCCGCACCGGCGACGGCGAGCCGGTGCCGCCCGGCGAAACCGGGCTGGTGTACGTCCGGGGTGAGCAGATTTCCGGCGAGTACGGCGGCCGCAGCGCGCTGGATGACGGCGGCTGGTTCGCCACCCGGGACCGGGGGCGGCTGGACGCCGACGGATACCTGTTCATCGAGGGCCGCGCCGACGACACCATCATCCGGGGCGGCGAGAACATCGCTCCCGCCGAGATCGAGGATGTCCTGGTCGGCCACCCCGGGATCAGCGAGGCGGCCGTGCTCGGCGTCCCCGACCCCGAGTGGGGCCATCGGCTGGTCGCCGTCGTCGTCGGCGACGGCGACGAGGCCGAGATCCGGCAGTGGGTCCGCGACCGGCTCCGGTCCTCCAAGACGCCCGACACCATCGTGTTCCGCGACGGACTGCCCAGGACCGACACCGGAAAGCTGCTGCGCCGCACGCTGCTGGCCGAACTGGACACCGCGGGCGCGTGAGAGGCCGGCCAGGCCGGCGCGGCCTGGACACCGCCGGCGCCTGAGAGGCCGGCCAGGTCGGGGCGGCGTCAGCTCACTGAGATGGCGCCCTCGGGGCAGTTGCGGGAGGCGGCGAGGGCCGCGGCCTCGAACTCGGCGGGGACCTCGGGCTCCGCCACGACGGAATAGCCCTCGTCGGTCAGGGTGAACACGCCAGGGCAGAGCGTGCCGCAGACCCCGTGCCCCGCGCAGCGCTCGTCGTCGACGGAAGCCTTCATCGCGGCTGAGCCCCGGTCCACTCCAGGTGCAGCTTGACCAGCCCGCGCAGCATGAAGGTCCGCAGGTACCGGTAGCGGCGGGCGTCCGCGGGGCCGTGCACGCGCTCGGAAATCCTGATGTCGGCCGTGCGGTCCAGCAGCCGCTCGATGCAGACCCGCGCCTCGGCCCGGGCGAGCGGCGCGCCGGCGCACGTGTGGATGCCGCGCCCGAACGCGAGGTGATGACGGGCGTTCGCGCGTTCCACGTCGAAGGTCGCCGGATCGGGGAAGCGGCGGGGATCGCGGTTCGCGGCGCCGTTCATCAGCATCAGCGTGGTGCCGGCCGGGAGGCTGACGCCGCCGACGGTCACCGGGACCCGGGTCAGCCGGAAGTCTCCCTTGACCGGGCTCTCGATCCGCAACGTCTCCTCGACGAAGTTGGGGATCCGCTCCCGCTCGTCGCGGAGCATCCGCTGGATGTCGGGCCGCTCGCCGAGCACCTGGAGCGCGGAGCTGAGCAGGCGCACGGTCGTCTCCTGGCCCGCCGAGAAGACGTTGGTGGCGACGCGCACGACATCGGCGACGTCGGGCGTCGAGCCGTCCGGGAACGTCGCGGTGGCCAGGCCGGTGAGCACATCGTCGCGGGGCTCGCGGCGGCGGTCCTCGATGTAGGTGCTGAACCGTCCGTACAGCCACTCCAGCGGGTTGTGCTCCAGCGTCTCCTCGCGGGTGCTGCCCATCGCGCCGCCGGGCGCCGGGCCCTGCAGTGCCTGCAGGAACTCCTGCTGATCCTCCTCCGGCACGCCGAGCAGGTCGGCGATGACGAGCAGGGTGAAGGGGGCGGCGAATCCGCTGATGAACTCACCCTCACCGCTGGCGAGGAAGGTGTCGAGCAGCCCGTCCGCGAGCTGCCACATGGACGCCTCGTTCTCCTTCAGGCGCTTCGGCGTGATCAGCCGCGCGAGCAGGGCGCGATGCTGGGTGTGCACCGGCGGGTCGAGCGTCGGGAGCTGATCGCTGAACGGCAGCTTGTCACGGTGCTGCTCGATCAGCCCGCTCACGTCGTCGCCCTCGAGCGGGACGGGGAACCCGGGGAACGGGCCGGTCACCGAAACGCACGACGAGAAGCTCTCGGAGTCGTGGAATACCTCGACCGCCTCGTCGTAACCCGTGACCATGACCACGTCGTGCCGCTGCTCGCGGAGCACCGGGCACCGCTGGCGCAGCGCGTCGTAGTGCGGGTACGGGTCCGCCACCAGGTCGTTATCACGGAAGAAGTCCCGCGTCTCGAAGTCGTCCACCCATCCTCGCAAGTGAGAATAACGTTCTCCGAATTGAGTACAAGATTCCCACAGTGCGCTCAGGGCGTCAACCGGGCCGTGCCCTGGCAGCCAGCCGCGGCAGCGCGGCGGGCCGTGCACTGGCGGCCAGCCGCGGCAGCGCGGCCCGGGGAAGCTACTTCCCGGCGAAGCCCTTGGCGCAGAACGCCCAGACCTCCTCCGAGGTCAGCGGGTGCGCGCTCTCCTCGCCGGCGACGTTGGTGGCGTGCGCCACGAACATCACGGTTTCCATCGTCAGCGCGGCCGCGCGCCGGGGCTTGATACTGGAGCCCAGTTCTCCCGCGGCAGCGGCCTCCTCCATCAGCTCGGTCAGCAGCCCGAGCAGCGAGGCGTGCGCGACCTTCACCTCGGTGGGATGGGAGAGCAGCAGCTGCGGGGCGAAGTCGGTGAACAGCGGCCGCGGGGCGGCCGGGTCCGGGCGGGAGAGCTCGAACAGCAGCTGGACCGCGATCTTGAGCCGGTCCAGCGGAGCGGCCTCCCCGGCGGCGGCAGCGCGGATCTGGTCGGCGGCCCGGCGCAGCGCGTCCTCGAACAGGGCGAGCAGCAGTTCGTGCTTGCCGTCGAAGTGCTGGTAGAAGCTGCGCAGTGACTGGCGGGACCGGTCGACGACCTCCTGCACGGTGAAGTCGGTGCTGGCCTTCTCGGTGATGATCGCCTGCGCCGCGTCCAGGAACCGCTGCACCCGCTGCTCGGCGCGGAGCTTCGCGGCGCGGGTCGAGCGCTCCACCGCGCGCTGCTTCCAGGCCGGCTCTTCGCTCAGAGTCGGAGCGCTCACCGCCGGATCCGGGTCATGCACCATAGGTAGAATTTTACTGCACGATTTTGATAAGAGCGCTACCACTAACGCGGGCGTGTCACTCCGTGATCGCCCTGACGCTCAGCGTGCCGGCACACAGACCTTCCCGCCCTTCATCACGAACCGCACGTCCCGGGTGACGGCGATGTCCCGCAACGGGTCACCGGGAACGCCGATGATGTCGGCGAGCAGCCCCTCGGCCAGCCGCCCCCGGTCGGTGACGTCAATGAGCTCGGCGGCCGTGACCGTCGCCGCGCGCAGCACGTCCAGTGGACTCAGCCCCCGGCTGACCAGCGCGACCAGTTCCCACGCGTTCTTGCCGTGATGGATCGCGGGCGCGTCGGTGCCGACCACGATCCGGACCCCTGCCTCATAGGCGGCCCGCACCGACTCGCGGGCCCGGGGGAACATCTCGGCAGCCTTCGCCTGCAGCTCCGGCGCGGCCTTGGAGACGTCCATGCCGTCAGCCAGGGCGGTCGTCGGCACCAGGAAGGTACCGCGCTCGACCATCAGCTTGATCGTCGCGTCGTCGATGAGAAAGCCGTGCTCGATGCAGTCGATGCCCGCCTCGACCGCGGCCCGCACCGCGTCCGCGCCGTGGGTATGCGCCGCGACCCGCAGCCCGCGCCGGTGCGCCTCGTCCGCGACGGCGCGCAGCTCCTCGTCCGAGTACTGCTGTGCCCCGGGCGGCCCGGTGTGCGACATCACCCCGCCCGAGCCGCATACCTTGATCAGCTTCGCGCCGTGCTTGATCTGGTAACGGACGGCGTGGCGGACCTCTGCCACCCCGTCGGCGACGCCTTCCTCTACCGTCAGCGGCAGCACGCCGGGCGCGAACGCCGCGAACATCGTCGGGTCGAGATGCCCGCCGGTCGGCGTGATCGCGTGCCCGGCCGGGACGACGCGCGGACCGTCGATCCAGCCCGCGTCGATTGCCTTGGCCAGCGCCACGTCCAGCAGGTAGCCGCCGGTCTTCACGAACAGCCCGAGGTTGCGGACGGTGGTGAACCCGGCCCGGAGCGTGCGGCGGGCGTTGCCGACCGCGCGCAGCATCCGCAGCGGGGGGTCGTCCTGGACGGGGGAGTACTCGGCGGTCTCGCCGCGCCCGCCCATCAGCAGGTTGACCTCCATGTCCATCAGGCCGGGCAGCAGCACCAGGTCGCCGAGGTCGATGATCTCGCCTTCCGGCGGACCGCCGACCCCGGCGATCACGTCTCCGTCAATCCGCAGGATCCCCGGCCGGATAATCTCCCCGGCATCGAGGTCCAGAAGCCCGGCGGCCTTGAGAGAGAACACGGTCGGCATCCCTTCGGCGAGGACGAGAATTAAATTCTCGTATATGAGCAGCACATTTTCACAGACGGCATGCCACGTCAACGGCGAAGCTGGGAGCTGTGCCGGGGCTCCCGGCCTGGGTGAGCCCTTGATTCTAGTTTAACGAGAAGATAGTTTTCTGTTTTGGAGAAGGAGGGTGGTCGCCGCGATGACCTCGCCAGAAACGGCCCTGCGTCCCGGGGACAAGCTCGCCAGCACCGTGTGCACCACCAAGGTGGTCGTTATCCGCGCTCCCGCCGACCGGAGTCCGCTGATCGCCTGCGGGGGGAGCCCGATGGTTCCCGCCGCCACGGCGCCGCAGCCGCCGGGCGAGACCCCGAAGGGCTCCGAGGCCGGCACGTCGATCGGCAAGCGCTACGTGGACGAGGCCGAGACCGTCGAGCTGCTCTGCATCGCGACCGGAACCGGCGAGCTGAGCTGCGACGGTGCGCCGATGAACCTCAAGGCGGCCAAGCCGCTGCCCGCCTCAGACTGACCGGAAAGAGAGACCAGTGCGCACAGACGACACCCTCACCCCGGCCACAACGCCGCGATGAGCGACGTACTGCTGACCCACCGCGACGGCAACGTCCTGGTGGCGACCATGAACCGGCCCGACGCCCGCAATGCTCTCAACCCCGAGCTGATCGACCAGCTCTCCGCGGCGCTGCGGGACGCCGACGCCGACCCCGCCGTGCGGGCGATCGTCCTGACCGGGGCCGGGCGGGCCTTCTGCGCCGGGATGGACCTGAAGGCGTTCGCCCAGGGTGGCAAGTTCGACGGGCTGCTCTGGTTCAACCGGGAGGGAACGGCCACGCCCGTTATCGCCGCGCTGAACGGTTCCGCCGTGGCCGGCGGTTTCGAGCTGCTGCTGGCATGCGACCTGGCGGTCGCGGCCGAGGGCGCGAAGCTCGGCATCGCCGAGGTCAAGCGCGGGCTGTTCGCCGCAGCCGGCGGGACGACGCTGGCGGACCGGATCCCGATGGCGCTCGCGCTGGAAATGGGGCTGACCGGCGAGCCGGTCACCGCCGCGCGTGCCCTGGAGATCGGACTGGTGAACCGGGTCGTCGCCGCGGAGCAGGTAATGGACGAGGCGCTGGCCCTGGCTCACCAGATCGCCGCGAACGGCCCGCTGGGCGTGGCGATGACCAAGAAGCTGATGCGGGAACGCCGGTGGGCCGAGCCCGACGAGGCCAACACGGTCTTCAGCAGCGCGGATGCGATGGAGGGCGCCCGTGCGTTCGCCGAGCGCCGGCCCGCGGTGTGGAGCGGGAAGTGATGACCCGGTGGACTTCGAGCTGAGCGACGAGCAGCGGCTGTTCCGGCAGACGCTGCGGGAATTCGCCGACAAGGAGATCGTGCCGGTAGCGCCGGAATGGGAACGGACCGGCCGCTACCCCACCGAGATCGTCACGCGGCTGCGGGAGCTTGGGTTGTTCGGGCTCAACGTTCCCGAGGAGTACGGCGGGCTGGCGGCCGACCGGGTTTCCTATGCGCTGGCGTTCGAGGAGATCGCCCGTGCCTGGCTGGGCGCGGCCGGGATGTTCGGCCCGCACTCGGTGGCCTGCTGGATGCTCGCGCGGCACGGCACCGCCGGGCAGAAGGAGCGCTACCTGCCCTCGATGGCGAGCGGCGAGCTGCGGTCGGGCATCGCCTTGACCGAGCCGGGCGCCGGGACCGACCTGCAGGGCATCGCGACAACGGCCGCCCGTGACGGCGACCACTATGTCGTCTCGGGCACCAAGACATGGATCACCAACGCCCGGGTCGCCGGGGTGCTGCCGGTACTGGTGAAGACCGGCCGGGCGGAACGGGCCCACCAGGGGATGTCGGTGCTGCTGGTGGATACCTCGGCGGTCGGCTTCAGCGTCAGCCGGGACCTGCCGAAGCTCGGCTACAAGGGCCCGGAGAGCTGCGAGCTCGTCCTGGACCAGGTCCGCGTCCCGGCGGAGAACCTGCTCGGCGGCGAGGAGGGACGCGGCCTGCAGCAGGTGCTCGGCGGGCTGGAAGTTGGCCGGATCAACATCGCGGCGCGGGCGGTCGGCGTCGCCCAGGCGGCCTATGACGCGGCGCTGGGCTATTCGCGTGACCGGACGGCCTTCGGCAAGCCGATCTCCGATTTCCAGGCGATCCAGCTGAAGCTCGCGGACATGGCGACCGAGATCCAGGCGGCCCGGCTGCTGACCTACTGGGCGGCGCGACGGTCCGAGGACACCGGCGGCCGGGTGGACATGGAAGCCGGGATGGCGAAGATGTACGCCTCCGAGGTGGCCCTCAAGTGCGCGCTGGAGTCGATGCGGATCCACGGCGGTTACGGCTACTCCGCGGAGTTCGTGGTGGAACGGCTGTACCGGGACGCCCCGCTGATGGCCATCGGCGAGGGCACCAACGACATCCAGCGCCTGGTCATCGCCAAAGCCCTGGTGTCGGGCAAGGGCCGTCTGGGCTGGTGACCTGTGCAACCGCTACGGGGAATCGTGGTCGTCGCCGTGGAGCAGGCGGTCTCCGCTCCGATCTGTACCCGCCATCTGGGTGATCTCGGCGCCCGGGTGATCAAGGTCGAGAACCGGGCCGGGGGTGACTTCGCCCGCGACTACGACGACGTGGTCCGCGGGACGAGCGCGTACTTCGCCTGGGCGAACCGCAACAAGGAGTCAGTCGCCCTGGACCTGAAGCACCCGCTCGGCCGGGCGGCGCTGCGGCGGCTGATGGACCGGGCCGACGTGCTGGTGCAGAACCTGGCGCCCGGCGCCGCGGTGCGCCTTGGCCTGGATCCGGAGGAGCTGCGCGCGGCGAGACCCGAACTGATCACCGTGGACATCTCCGGTTACGGCAGCGGCGGCCCATATGCCCAGGGCCGGGCCTACGACCTGCTGGTCCAGTCGGAGGCCGGATCGTGTGCCATCACCGGCACGGCGGACCAGCGGGCCAAGCCGGGAATCCCGATCGCCGATATCGGCGCCGGGATGTACGCGCTGTCTAGCGTCCTCGCCGCCTTGTTCGTCCGCGAACGCACCGGCCAGGGGACGGCGCTTTCGGTGGGGCTCTTCGACGCCGTGTCGGAGTGGATGGGCTACGCGCTGAACCTGGCCCGTTACGCGGGCTTCGACCTGGAACCCAACGGGGTCAGCTCGCCGGCGGTCGCGCCCTACGGGGCCTTCCCCACCGCGGACGGGCAGACGCTGGTACTCGGCACGACGAACGACCGGGAGTGGCGGCGGCTGGCCGCGGACGTGCTGCACCGGCCAGATCTCGCCGACGACCCGCGCTACGCGTCCAACGCCGACCGGGTGGCACGGCGAGCCGAACTGGACGCGGTGATCGGCGAGTGGGCAGCCGGGCACCAGCTGGCCGAATGCCGCACGGCGGCGGAGAAGGCCGGGCTCGGGCACGCCCGGCTGAACCGCCCCACCGAGGTGCTCACCCACCCGCAGCTCACCGAGCGGGCGCGGTGGCGGGAGATCGGGTCGCCCGGCGGACCGGTGCTCGGACTGCTGCCACCGCCCGAATCGGCCGACTGGGATTGGCGGCTCGACCCGATCCCGGCCCTCGGCGAGCACACCGAGCCGGTCCTGCGGGAACTGGGCTTCGGTACCGGCGATCTTGCAGCCATGCGGGCCGATGGCGTCATCGGCGAAGGGAGCTAGCGATGGCCGGTTCCCCGCGGAAGCCCGGGCTGCTGTCCCGGACATTGCGCCGCCTCGGCCCGCCGCCGCGTCCGCCCCGCCGCTACTGCGTCAAGTTCCGCAGCTACGACGTCCGCAGCTACGACGCACGCCACCGGGCCGGCACCGGAAGCCACAGCGCCGCCGGCGCCAGCCACCGGGCGTTTGTCTAACGAGGTCCCCCGGCGCTATTGCGCTCGGGGGCCTTCACATGTCCGGGCCACCTCGCCCATCGCCCGGATCAGCCGGGCCGCCGTATGGGCGAGGGCAACGTCCGCCGCGTCGTTCATCTCACGGAATGTGGTGCGATCCATCGCCCAGTCGATCAGCGCCCGATGGTAACCGCGTTCGGCTTCCCGTTCCGCGGCACGAGCTTCGACGTGGAAGCGGGACAGTGCCCAGGTAAACGGATCGTCAGCGCCGGCCACGCGCATCGTGGCCCCCTTCCCGGCCTGGCGAGGTCCAGACCTTGCCGGGAATTTCCCCACATTCCACGCTAGCTTCAGTCTCGCCAGGGCGAAACCCCCGCCGGACGAGATCCAGCGATGGGGGCGTCGATTGGCCGCTGGTCTGCGGTTCTGCGGCCCGTGTCAGCCGATGCCGTCCGAGCGCGGCTGAGCCGCCAGATCCTGCCGGGCAGTGAGCAATGCGTCGAGTTCGTCGCGTCCGGCCACGGAGCCGATCTCGTAGAATCGCTGGCCGACCTCGAATCCCGCCAGCAGGCGATGGTCGGCGAGCTCGCTGCAGAGCGGGGCGAGGTCGCGAACCGGGCCGGCCGGAACTCGTTCTGCGATGACCCAGCGGCGGAACGCCAGCAGCCCGTAGTCAATCCAGCGCATCTCGGCTGGCGGCGTGGTCAGCCCCTTCGCGTAGCGGGCAATGCGCGTGTCTTCGAGCACCACATTGCTGCCATCCCAGCGTCCCTCGTTGCGGAATACGGTCATCAGCGCGGGCTCGGAACAATCACGGGCCGCCCGCAGTACCTGGGAAGGATCGACCTGTAGCCAGGAATCGCCATAGAGGACGAGGAAGTCCTCCTCCAGCGCGCTCTCGTCATAGGCGAGGCGCAGCGCGCCCGCGGTACCCCGGAGCTGATCACCCTCGTCGACGTAGCGAACCGACAACCCCCACGAGCTGCCGTCGCCGACGTAATCGCGGATCAGCTGACCCAGATGCCCCACGCAGTAGACGACCGAGTCAATCCCGGACCGCGATAGCCACGACAGCTGCCATGTCGCGAACGGCGCCCCAGCGATGGGCAGCAGCGCTTTCGGGATCGTTTTGGTCTGCGGCCACATCCGGGTACCGAGACCGCCGGCCAGAATTACGCATTGCATCGCTGCGCCCTAATCGCGAACGATGACGGTGGTGCCGTCGTGATCGAAGGCGAAATGGACTTCAGTGAGTCCCTCGGCCGCCATCGCCTGCCGGAGTGCGTGGTGGTCACGGCTGTAGAAGAGCAGGAAGCCACCTTCGCCGGCGCCGACCAGCTTGCCGCCGAGTGCCCCGCTATCGCGGCCGAGTTGGTAGCAACGGTCGATCCTGCCGTTCGACATCGTCGTCGACCGTTTCTTCTTGTGCTCCCAGTGCTCGTGCATGAGCATCGCGAAGCCCTCGGTGTCGCCCTGCTCGAGGGCGGCTTTGCTGCGCAGGCCGAGCTCCTTCACGAAGTGCAGGTTGTCGATCATCCGCGCGTCGCCGCCCTCGGTCCGCGTCTTCTGCTCACCCAGCACGCGGTCAGCGTCGCGGGAGTAGCCGGTGAAGAACATCAGCAGGTGTTCCTCGAGGTCATAAAAGGTGTCCGAGGACACGGCGAGCGGTGACACCTCGACCCGGCCGTCGGGCTTGAAGTCGAAGCACTTGAGGCCACCGAATGCCGCCACGTACTGGTCCTGCTTGCCAACGGGCCTGCTGAGACGGTCGATCTCGATGGCACAGGCTTCCTCGGCCAGATCGCCCAACGTCACATGGTCACGGCGGAATGCGCTGACGGCGCGGAGCAGCGCCACGGTGAACGCCCCGGACGACCCCAGGCCGGTACCGGATGGGATGTCGGCCATGCTCACGATCTCGACGGACTTGCCCACGTCATGGGCGAGCAAGACCTCGCGGACGATCGGGTGCTCGACCTGCTCAGGACTCTCAACGCGCTCGAGCGCGGAGTACTTCAGGAAGTAGTCAGGTTTGAACGTCCGGTTGATCGCGATGAAGATGTACTTCGAGATGGCCGCCGACAGCACGAATCCGCCGAACTTCTCGTAGTACGAGGGAAGATCGGTGCCGCCACCGCCGAGGGTGATCCGGAGCGGGGCACGGGTGATGATCACGCGAGGTCCGTCTTTGCCGGAGACGCTACCGCCGCGATCTGCCAGCCGAGTGGGAAGTCGTCGCGGTTGTGCCTGAATCCCAGACCAAAGAAACGCGTGGCGGCCAACTCGGCTATCGACGGCGCCGAATCCGGCGCTCGGTACTCGACATCGGCGATGAGACGACGGCCGCGCGCGATAACGGCGAGCTTGTAAAGGTTGAAGAAGGGAAACCCCGCGCGGAGCACACGCTCGACGGAAAATCCCGCATCGACGAGCACGCCGCGCAGGTCTGCGGCCGTGAAGTGCCGGTGATGGCCGATGTGCCGGTCGAAGGCCGAGCGGGGGCCTCCAGGCACGGTGACTACCAGCCGGCAGTCTGGTGCGAGCAGGCTCTTTGAGTTGCGCAGCAGACGAACCGGATCGTCGACGTGCTCAAGTACCTCGGAACACACTGCGTACCCGGCAGCCGGCTGATCGGGGCCGAGCGTCGCCGGCTGCATCAGGTCAAGCTGGGTGAAGTTGACCTCGACGCTGCGCGCGGCGGCGGCAGCACGACTGCGGTCGACGCCTTCGGAACTGTACTCAACTCCCCACACCGCGACGTCCGGGTACGTTTCCCGCAGCTGGATGGCGAACTCGCCCTGCCCACTGCCGATGTCCAGCAGCGTCGCGCCGGCGGGTGGCCTGCCCAGTAGGCGCAGCACCAACTGACCGCGGTAAACGTTGGCGGGGTTACCGTCGGCCGCCTCCCCGTAGGCGTCCCAATGATGGTCCCAGTCGTACGGGTCCAGAGCTTCCGATCCGTCTCCGCGGATCGAGCGATCCGCCGTGCTCACAGGAGATAGCCCGCGGTCACGGCGTCGTTGTAGAACATCCGGACCGTCTCCAGGGAGAAGGCCTCGAGGTCCCGCCCCAGCAGCGCCAGCTTCTCCAGCAGGCCGTGCGTAACGGTGATGACGTGGACACCGATTTCGTCCGCCTGCCGCACGTTGAGGATCTCCCGTGGGCTGGCCCAGAGCAGTTCCAGCTCGGGATGGGGCGCCATCGTCTCCAGTGCTGCCCTCATCAGCGGAAGTGGATCCCGGCCAGTGTCCGCGACGCGGCCGGCGAACACCGAGATGATTGCCTGGGGACCACCGGCCAGCATCGACGTGACGGTCTCGACCTGGTTCAGCGTCATGAGCGCGGTCGCGTTCACATGCACGCCGGAATCGGCCAGTTCCCGGAGAACTGCGGCTGTGCTCGTCCCCCGCGTGTCGGTGACGGGGATCTTGACGTAGACGTTGCTGCCCCACGACGCGATCAGCCGCGCCTGGCGCACCATTTCGCCGGGCTCGTCGGCGCAGACCTCGAACGAAATCGGCCGGTCCGTGATGTGCCCGAGCAGCTTGCGGGCAAAGCCTTCGTAGTCACTGACGCCGGCCTGGCGCATCAGGGTCGGATTCGTGGTAAACCCGGCGATGTGCGGCCGATCGGCCAGCTCGAGCATCGCCTGGAGGTTGGCTCCGTCCGCAAAGATCTTCACGGTCTTGAGTCCCAGATCAGTCATCTGTGGCACCTCACTGTCCAGTCCTGCTGTTGGATCCATGCAGCGGCTTCGGGCAGATCCGCTACCGCGACATCCGCGCCGGCTGGCGCCGGCTCGCTATAGCGGCGCTCAACGAAGATGGCTCTCACCCCGGCGCGCCGCGCCGCTTCGACGTCACGCCACCGGTCTCCGACGCTGGCGCTGCGCGCCAGATCGAGGTTGAGCCGCGCCGCGGCACCGAGCAGCAGGCCTGGCTGGGGCTTGCGGCAGGTGCAGCCGTCACAGTCGTCATGCGGGCATACGCAGACCTCATCCAGTGGCACCAGGCTGCGCAGCCGTTCGTGCATCCGGTCGACCTCGGCGCGTGTCTGTGTGCCCCGGGCGAGATCCGGCTGATTGGTCACCACGACGAGGACGAAGCCAGCCCGCCGCAGATCAGTGCACGCCTCGGCGACACCGGACAGGACGCGGAACTCGTCCAGCGATCGGGGAGGCGTCGGGACGCCGTCCCGGACGAACGCCTCGTTGAGCACTCCGTCCCGGTCCAGGAAGACAGCCGGGCGGCTGCGTGCCGCGATCACGGGCCGAACCGCCCCGCACGCGCGTCGACGAGCATGGACTCCATCGATGCCCGGAGAGCTTGCAGCGCGGTGCGCTGGTTCTTCCAGCCCAGCGCGCGGATCCGGTCGGTGTTGAGGCGGACGACAGGTACGTCGCCCTTCCAGCCGCGGTCACCACCGGTGTACTCGAACCGCGTTCCTCCGGCCGGCAGGCCGAGAACGTCCACAGCGAGTTCGGCGATCTCGGTGACGGTGACATAGTCGCCGGTCGCGACGTTGAACACCGCGAAGGCCTGCGTGGCCAGGGACGCCCCGTGCAGGACGGCCTCGACGACGTCGTCAACATGGACATAGGACTTGCTCTGCTGGCCGTCGCCAAGTATCCGCAGGCGACGGGGGTCGTCGAGAAGACGGCGGATGAAGTCGAAGCCCACACCATGTGTCTGGCGTGGGCCGACGACATTGCCGAATCGAAACGCCCGCGCGCTGACGCCGAACATGGCCGCATAGGACGCCAGCAGGGCTTCACCGGCGAGCTTGCTCGCGCCATAGGTCGACACCGGAACCAGTGGCCCGTGATCCTCGGTCGCCTCGCGGTGCCCGAGGTCGCCGTAGACGCCGCTGCCGGAGGCGTAAAGCACCATCTTCACGCCACCACGGCGAGCGGCTTCCGCGACGTGATGGGTGAGCAGCGTTCCCTCGTCGAAGTCGACCGCCGGGTCGGTCATCGCGCGTGCGATATCCGGATTCGACGCGAGGTGGATCACCGTGTCGTGCCCGTCAACTGCGGCCACGAGACGCTCCAGGTCCCGCACATCGGCTTTGATCACCTTCAGCCGCGTGTCGGCCTGATGCGCGGCCAGATGCCATTCGCGCCCGGACGAGAAGTTGTCGTACACGGTGAGCTGCTCGGTCGCGCCGCTTGCAAGCAAACGATCGAGGAAGTGCCCGCCGATGAAGCCGGCGCCGCCCACGACACAGACCCGCCGGATGGCTCGCTGGTTCATCGCAACGACTCCCACCGGGTCGCCAGGCGGGCAAGCGCCGGATGCGATACCAGCAGGTGCCACACCACGGCGCACAGGCCCTCGGTATGCGGCGTGACGTGGTCGGCATAGAGCGGCGGGATTACCACGCAGGCATCGGCGAGCTGGGCCGTCGTGCCGCCATCGCGGCCCACCACGCCGAAGATCGAGCTGCCGCGCTCGCGGGCCAGCCGGAGCGCGGCGACCAGGTTGGTCGAAACGCCTTTCTCCTGGTTGCCGCCGCCGACGGAAAAGATGAGCACCGCGTCGCGGTCGCACAGTCGCGACCCGGTGAGCCACTGGGCGAACGTGGTGTCCCAGCCCTCATCGTTCACCCGCGCCGTGAGTTCCGATACGTTGTCGGTCGGCGTGTAGGCCTCGAAGCCGCAGATCTTGCGGAAGTCGTTGACAGCGTGCGACGCGTGGCCCGCTGAACCACCGACGCCCAAGATGAACAGCCGGCCATCGCGCTCCCGGACGGCCGCCAGGCCTTCGGCCAGTCGCTCGACCGCGTCGGGGTCCATCGACGTCAGAACGTCGACGGACTCCTTGATATAGGACTTCGAGAATGTCATTCAAGCCTCCGCTGGATCTACTCTGCATACGGCGAAGGTGTTCAATCCGAACTTGTGCCGGAAGCAGCGAATGCCGTCCGGCATAAAGCCGGCGGCATCAGCCCGGGCCATCATCGGCCGGCTCCCCGTAACGTACTCCGGTGGCGTGCAGGAGCAGCGTGAAACAGAACGTCGAGAATCCGATGATCATGAACAGCAGCCCGACAACGCCGAGATGATCGATAAGGGAGGAAGGATTCGGTAGCGAGAAACCGTGCGTCACGTAGTGCACGAGCACGGCCGCCGACAGCGCGAAACCGAGCGCGAAAAGCAGCCCGCTGGCAACGACCGCGCTGGTGTAACGGAACATGCGCCGCCACCGTTGGCGTGCCCGGCCCGTGTAATCGAGGAAAACATGGGCGAGGCAGCCGAAATAGATGCTTTGCAGGCCCAGCACCGACAGCGTCAAGCCGATGAGCATCCAGTACAGGTTGAACGTCAGCCGGCCTATCGTGATCCCGCCGAAGCTTAGTGGCAGCGTCAGGAAGAGGCCCAGGGTGAAAAGCACGATCCCGGGCTTGAAGAGGAAGAATTCTGCGCCGTGGATGAACATGGCGCGCAGGTTGATCCACGCGGCGTGGAACGGGGAGAACCAGCCCGAGCGCTTGTGATGCGACAGGCGGCCCTCACGGTCCTTGTAGAAGCTGACCGGCACCTCCGTGGTCCGCAGCCCCATGCGGACCGACTTCAGCACCATCTCAGAGGCGTACTCCCACGACTGGGCGGTCAGGCCCATCCGGTACAGCGCGTCGCGGGTGATGCCCCGCATCCCGCAATGGATATCGCTGAAGTGACTGCCGTAGAGACGGTTGAGGATCCAGGTAGTAACCGGCGTGCCCAGGTACCGGTGCAGGGCGGGCATCGCTCCGGACTCGATCGAGCCCTTCCAGCGCGAGCCCATCGCGTATTCGGTGCCGCTGCGCATCGCGTCGACAAAGGGCGCGAGCTTCCGGAAGTCGTAGGTGCAGTCGGCATCGCCCATGATCACGTATTGGCCGCGCACGTACGGAAGCGCGTCGATGTAGGCGCGGCCGAGTCCCCGCTTCGGGGTCTTGAGAACCCGCGCCCCGCCCGCGAGAGCGAGTTCCGCGGTGCGATCCGACGAGCTGTCGACGATGAGTACCTCGCCCGTGGCGCGGGCCTCGCGCAGTCCTGCGTGGCACCATGCGACAAAGTCCGCGATGGTGGATTCCTCGTTCATCGCAGGGACGAGGATCGTTACCTCGGGCGATCCGACGTCGTCCTCAGGCAGCAAAAGGTGGCAGTCCGGGTCGCGAGCCAGCCCGGTTTTTCCGTTGCCCACAGCGGATCCCGTAGGCGGAAGGAGCTCAGCCATGCGGCCATCGACCACCACCCGGCCTCCCACATTTTTAAGGTCCCCAAATCTCCAGATGATGACTGTAATCGGGAACTAGCTGAAACGGAACGAATCCTGAAAAATCATCAATACTCGCTCCGAACCCACGGTTACCGGCCCGTTAAGATCATTCTGGGTGCTGGCCGGCTGGCGAGGCGAGGTCGTCCGTGGCCGGGTGGGAGGTGCGCTCCGGCAGCGGAGATCTGGCCTGGGGCCGCCGCCACACGCGCCGGTCCCACGGCATGGCCGCAATCATCAACGCGATCACCCCGAGGCTGACGACCGCCATCTCGTCGGCAACCATGTGCCAGTAATGCGATTTCAGCAGGGCTATCGGCAGATAGAACGCCGCGGCGTAAGCGCCGAGCACGATGTGCAGCGGCGCCGACAGCCGTGTCGGGTAGGCGGTGCGCGACGGCGTCTGCCACAGCAGATACTGGTTGCCGAACGCCGGCGTAATCGCCACCAACGCCGTCGTGGTAGCCGTCGCGATATCGAGGGGGTGGCCGCGCCGCCACCACCACACCGCAAGCAGCGCCCCGGCGACAGCGAGCTTCGTGCCGATCGAGCCGACGCTGAGCCACAACGGATCATGGGTGGTCGACAGCCTCGTGTGGTGGAGCGCTATCCACACTCCGGCCCAGCCCCAACCTCCGATCGGTGGATGGTAGCCGGTCATCACCTTGGCCACTTCGAAGAGCTTGTTGACCGGTGTGCCCACGGTGACCGGCATCGAGACGAACAGCAGCGCGACGGTCCCGCCGGTTGCGGCCGCAAACTGCCAGCGGCGGCGTGCCGATGGCAGCGCGAGCAAGAGCGCCGGACCGAACAGGACAGGCCACGTCTTTGCTCCGATGCCAAGGCCGAGCAGGATGCCGGCGGCGGCGGTGGCTCGGCCGGAGATCTGCCTCCCCGCCCGTAGCACGACGGCGAACGCCGCGAACGAGAACAGCAGGCAAGCAGGATCGACCTGGCCGTGCACGGCGGATATCAGAATAGCCAGCGGGTTACACGCATACTGGAACCGGCGCAGCTCGGCCTGCCCGCCTGCGGCACCCGCCACCACGCCGACCAACGGGACCACGCCGACGTCACACACGATGGACGGGATCCGCGCGACGACGATCCACGCCACGTGGAGATGTATGTGCGCCCAGTACGCGCCCGCTAGCGCGAAGTCATAGACCGGTAGGTAGCTCCAGCGGCCTAGCCCTGTGGCCAGGATCGGGTCGTGGTGATGCAACGTCGCGAATCCGACGTTTTGGAAATCGAACGCCATGTCGTACCCGGACTGCTTATGAGTGAGGCCGAGCATCACCAGCCGCAGCACCACGGCGATGTAGACCGCTAGCCCCAGCGAGGGCCGCCAGCCGCGCCGCTCCGCGATCAGCATCAGGCCGGTACTCACGGCGAGTAGCAGCAAAGCTGCGACGCACTCATCCGGAGTGATCCACCGGTAGGTCATCCGCGCACCTCAGAAGGCAACGCCGCCGACGAGCTTCGCCGCAGCGGCCTCATCGTGGACGATCGCGCTGGCGAGCCGAGCGAGACGCGGCTCGCGTGGCAACGGCAGCAGGCGAGAGCAAGAGGTGCGGTCTCAGCCACCGGTGTGTTCCCCTGTTCCGGACGGCGCGCGGTTTCCGTGCGCCGAAATGCCCAACGCTGGAGTATCGCACGCGCAGAACGCGGACAGGTACAAAAGTGTTTTAAACCGACATCCTGGGCGTCTGCAGCCGAAGGACGCGCAGCGGCATCAAGGCGATCGAGTCCTCGAAGCGGGGCTTCAGCTGGCCGGAAGCAGCTTGCGGTGGTCCCAGGAGACGATCCGTTCGGGCTCGACGATGTACCCGAACCGTTTGCGGGCTTGCTTCGCCACGTACTCCTCGAGCGCGCCGGCCGGAGCGCCCGGCAGGTCTCCGGCGATCTGGCGGCCGATGCCCTGCACGGAGTCCTGGTCCTCGACGCACCGAACGGTGCCGTTGAGCTGCACCCCGCGCAGCTCGAAGTAGTCCTCGCCGGACTCGACCAGGCAGGTCACCCGCGGATCGCGGGCCAGGTTGAGCGCCTTCTGCGATGCCTTGTAGGTCCAGAACGCGATCCGGTCATCGATCAGCACGTAGAACATGGTCACCAGGTGCGGCGTGCCATCCGGGTTGATCGTGGCGAGCTGGACCTTGCGGGAACCGGCCAGGAACGCGGCCGCCTCAGCGGCTGTCATGGCGACCTGGTCGCGCTGTTTCATCCGAAGCCGATCGTCTCGGATGCCAGGGACATCGTGTCCTCGCAGGCGAAGCCGGCGGGCGGCGGGTCGCCGGCGAAGACCGGGCTGAGCGCGTCGTGCACGCCCTCCAGCGTCCACATTCCACCGGCCTCGCCGTCTTGCGGGGCGCGGAACGTGTGCCGGATCCTCGGCGGCTCCATCACCGCAGCGACGCCGCCGTGCACGACGAAAACCTCGCCGTTGATCCCGTCCGCCGCGGGCCCGGCGAGGTAGGTGACGAGCGGCGCGACGTGCTCTGGCGCGAGCGGGTCCGGCCCGGCCTCCGGTGCTTCGCCCATCAGGCCTTCGGTCATCGCGGTGCGCGCCCGCGGGCAGATCGCGTTGGCACGCACGCCGTAACGGGCGCAGGATCGCGCGGTGGTGATCGTCAGCGCGGCGATCCCGCCCTTGGCGGCGGCGTAGTTGGGCTGCCCGGAGGAGCCGAGCAGGAAAGCCTCCGAGGCGGTGTTCACGATCCTGGCGTAGACCGGGCCGCCGGCCTGCTTGCTCTGCTCCCGCCAGTGGGCGGTGGCGAGGCGGGTGGTCACGAAGTGCCCGCGCAGATGGACGCGGATGACCAGGTCCCATTCCTCCGGCGACATCGAGAAGATCATCCGGTCGCGGAGCACGCCCGCATTGTTCACCAGGATGTCCAGCCGGCCCGACTCATCCAGCGCGGTACGCAGCAGTTGCTCGCCGGTGCGCCATTCGCTGGCGTCGCCCGGGCAGGCGACGGCTTTCCCACCGTTGGACTCGATCTCGCCGACGGCGTCCTGCACCGCGTCCGGGGCCAGGTCGTTGAGGATGACGCAGGCGCCGGCCCGCGCCAGCGCAACTGCCTCCACCCGGCCGAGCCCGTTGCCCGCGCCGGTGACGATCGCCGTTCTGCCTTCCAGCGACAGCGTCTCATCCATGCCTGGTTGCTCCTTTACGGGCAAAACGGCCCGGCTCGGTTCCCTCAGCGGTGAGTTGATCAAACGCTTGCTGGGCAGGAGCGTAACAGAACGCGGGCAAAACAAGAACACGTTCTTGTTTTGCCCTATCCGGTGGCAAGGGCGCGGGGGTCAGTTGAAGAGGTCGACGACCGCTTTCGCGCCGGGGTCGTCGTCGAACAGCCGCCGGAAGGTGATCCTCGAATGCGCCGACCAGTGCCGCTCGGCGCCGTCGGCGTCCTTCTCCTCGACCAGTTGCACCAGCTTGCGGCAGGACCGGACCATCTTCCGCAGCCCGTCCTGGGTTCCGGGGTTGGCGAACGTGCGGTGCACCGCGACCGACAGGTGTGTCGCCACAACTTCCTGCAGGATGCTCGCCAGGACGACGGAGGTGCGGTTTCCGGCGCGGTCGAGTATCAGGTCGTGGAACCGCTGAGTCGCGTCCGAGAAGGCATCGGCGTCCGCGGACTCGCCGGAGGCGTCCACCAGCGCAGCCATGTCGTCGACGCAGCTATTGAGGTCGGCCAGATCCTGCCGGGTGCGCCGAGACGCCAGCGTTCCCGCGGCGGTCGCCTCGATCATGGTCCTGGCGTCGCAGACGTCGGCGATCGTTGTGCCGCGCACCTGGAGCAACAGGCCGGCGTACCGTGCCGCGACCGCCGTGTCCGGGGAGATGACCCGGGCTCCGCCACCGGGACCACGCCGGATCCTGATCAGCGCCTCGGCCTCAAGGATCCGGAATGCCTCGCGCAGCGTCGGACGCGATACGCCGAAAACCTCCATCAGCTTGGCTTCCGACGGCAGCGCCTCGCCCGTCTTGAGCTCGCCGCGGACGATCCGGCCCCGGATGTGCGAGGCGATGAACTCGGCCGTCTTCGGCGGGCGAAGGCGTCGGCCGGGCTGTCCGTTGAAGGAGACCGCAGCAGGCACCTGATCTCCTTACCCCGAGCGCGAATAAATAGTAATTTTCGTTAACCAATCCTATCGCATCCGCGCTCTGCGCGCCCGCCCGCCCGCGACACCGGGGGCCTGCGGGCGCCGTGCGGACGATCGGTACGCTGTCGGCGGTTCTCGTTGAGTATTGCGCTGCTCTACGGGGTGTTCTTGCCCTGCGGACGGCCCGGTGCGGCCAGCGCCGTCACCCTGGCGGAGGCGTAACCGGGCGGTTACTGCCCGGTTCCCGGCGAATTGGGATAATTTTACGAAACTGGCCCTATACTCTCGGGCACGCACAAGCCGACCGTTCGCGGGAGGGAAATCGGAGATGGGAAGCGGCGAGGACGCGGGCGCTCTCGCCTCCCCGGCGCAGGAAACCGGTGACGACGGGCCCGCCGTTGGTGCCGAGGACGCGGGGCCGGTGGCTGCTGCCGGAGACGATGCGCCGGTGGCCGATGCCACCGACAAAGCTCCGGTGGCCGCTGAGGCCGACGGGTCCGACGCCGGTGCCGGGGACGATGCTCGCGTGGCCGGTGCCGGGGATAAGGCGCCTGTGGCCGACGAGCCCGGTGCCCCCGAGCCTGCCGCGAGCGACGGCGACCTTCCTGGCCCCGTGCCGGCCCCAGAGGAGCCCGGGCACAGCCGCGGCGCTCCGGTATGGGTCGCGGGGATGGCGGCGCTGCTGGCGGTGCTGATCGCCGGCATCGTGGTAGCTGTCGTCTTCCTGGGGCACGTCAACAGTTCGGATGCGCAGAACAGCCGCCGCCAGGCCGCGGTCGCCGCCGCACGGACGGCCGCCACCGATCTGACCGCAGCCGATTACCAGCACCCGCAGGAATACATCGGCAAGCTCAAGGGCGTTGCGACCGGCAATTTCCTGAAGCTGATCACCAACTCCTCCTCCGGGTTCGCGTCCGTGCTGGCCCAGGGCAAGGTGCAGACGAGCGGACGAGTCGTCGACGTGGGCGTGCAGAAGATCGGCACGGACACCGCGCAACTGTCCGTCCTCGCGTACGTCACGGTGAAGAATTCCCAGAGCCCAAATGGGAGTGAGCGAGCGTACCGGCTGTCCGTCTCGATGATCTCGGCTGGATCGCGCTGGCTGGTGTCGAATGTGGAGTTCGTGCAGTGAGTACCCCGGAAGCCGGTGACCGTACGGACGTCAGGCCGGAGGAGCCCAACGAGGACCGGCCGCTAGACGTGGACCCGCCTGCCGAGGACACGGACCAGCCAGACGGCGGCAGCGAGCCGGACAAGGCGGAACAGCCGGACAAGGCGGAACAGCCGGACGATCAGGAGGGGCAGCGGCCGGAGAAGGCGAAGCGCGGGCCGCTGGTCGGCCGCACCGTCGCGCTGCCGCGCAACGCCGTGGCACGCGCTGGGCGGGTGCCTTTGCGCTGGCGGATCACGTCGATGGCGGTTCTCGGGGTGCTCGCCGCCGCGTCCGTGGTCAGCGCGGTACTGCTGAGCCAGGCGGCGCATCACGATGATGCAAACGCGGCCGCCGGCACCGCCGCGCGGCAGGCCGCGACCGTCGAGATCCAGCAGATCCTTTCCTACGACTACCGCACCATCAGCAGCGACGTGGCGAAGGCGAGCGGCGACACCACCGGCGAGTTCCACCAGCAGTTCGGCACGCTCGCCACCCAGTTGATAATCCCGTCAGCGCAACAGCAGCAGACGGTCACCAAGGCGACCGTCCCCAACGCGTCCGTGGTCAGCGCGACCGCTAACCAAGTCGTCGTATTGCTGTTCATCGATCAGGCCACGACGAGCAAGACGCAGAGCCAGCCGCAGCCGGTCGGCAGCCAGGTGAAGGTCACGATGCAGCAGGCCGGTGGCCGCTGGCTGGTGGCGCAGTTCCAGGCGCTATAAGGCGCCGATCACGCGGTCTACAGTGCGGACTTGAGCATCGTCAGGCTGACGGTGTCGGCCATGACCTGATACCCGGCCAGGTTGGGGTGCAGGTGATCGGCGCTGGCGTACTGGGGGTTCAGCACGTGCGGATCTGAAGGGTCACGCAGTGCGGCATCGAAGTCGACGACCCCGTCAGCAACGTGCTGGCTCCGGATCCAGGCGTTTACCTGCTCGCGATAGGCCTCGCTGTGCGGCGCGATGGCTGTGCCGTCAAAGAACGCGTTCGAGGCCGGCAGCAACGTCCCCATCCAGATCTTCAGTCCGGCGGCATGGGCCATGCCGATGATCTGCTGGTAGCCGGCGATGAGCTGAGCCGGGGTGGTGGTGGCCGGAGGCACGCCCAGGTCGTTGATCCCCTCCTGGAACAGGACGCCTCTGACACCGGCGACGTCCAGCGCGTCCCGGTGGAAGCGCTGGATGCCGCTTGGCCCCACCGGGGCCGGCTCGGTATCGGTCACCACGCGATTGCCGCTGATGCCCGCGTTCACCATCGACAGGGGGACGCCGGCGTCGATCAGCCTGCGCTGGAGATCGTCGGGGTACCGGCGGTTTGAGTCGGCAACCGCCATGCTGGTCGGCACGCTGAACGGCGTGGCCGCCACGAACCCGTCGGTGATCGAGTCGCCGAACGCGACGATGGCACTCACGTCCGGACCCGCCTGCACATCCACTCCGTCCACGTACAACCACGACTCGGTCCGGTGCCCGAACGGACCGCCGCTCGCGGTGCCGGACAGGTCACCGGACCCGGGCGAGGCATAGAAGGAGGTTGCGTTGGCGACCCAGTGCTTCGTCGGAGCGGACTGGCTGCCCGGCAGGTACATGCTGATCGCCAGCGGCGAGAAGGCGCCGAACGCCAGCGGGACGGGATCACTCGTGACGTCCTGACCGGCGGGGACCGTGATCTGCGGCTGCCCGTTGAAGGTCACCGGGGTGACTGCGCTCGCGGCCCCGAACGTTTCCTGGAGCCCCACGGTGACGCGGCCGAATCGGGCGGCGGACGATCCGAACCGGTTCGAGAGGTGGATACGCAGGACGGACCCGCCGAGATGGGGCGTGACGATCATCCGGAGGGTCTGATCGGCCAGTACCGCGGGCAGCGGCCGGCCAGCGCCGTCAAATGGTGTCACCGCGTCGGTCGGGCTCGCGGTCCAGGAGCCAACCCAGTGCTGCGCCGGGGCCGACGTCGCTTTGGAGGCCGCCTGTGTGGCCGGGTGTCCCGGCCGCAGCAGCGGCGCCGCGACGGCGCCCGCCGACACGGCGCCTGCCGATATCGCGCCGGCCGACAGCGCCGAAGCCCGCAGCAGCCTGCGGCGGGACAGCGCACGGGGGGGCGTCAGATCATCCGGCATTCCCGCCGCCCAGGGTCTGCTGCAGGAGTCCGCTGAGCGTCGTTGGGCCAGTGCCGGAGGCCGTGCCGGTGCCGGCCGAGTAGGGGATCCCGTTCGGCCCGAAGAACAGCCCGGTTCCCGGATCGTAGGTGGAGGCACCGGCGTTCGGCGAACTGCCGCTGCCGCTCTGCTGCTGCCCCTTGGCCGCCTGAACCTCTGCGGAATCGAAGATCAGCCCGCAGCCGGCCGCGGTAGCGGCGCGGAGGGCCGGATTATTGGGGCAGGGATCGTTGTACGCATCACGGACGCCGATCGGGGAGCCATGCGGTTCCTCGCAGTGCGGTGGCTGGTTCGGAACCGGAGCGGTGCTGGTGTCCTGCGGGGACCGCATCGAGGAGGCGCCCTGGTAGCCCTGCTGGCAGGCCGGCGGCTGGTTCATCGTCATCTTGAAGTCGCCGTGCACGGAGCCGGACCCACCCGATCTTCCGACATAGGTCGCCGCGGTCAGGTAGTTGATGGTGGCGGGCACGACGATCAGCAACTCGCGCAGATTGGGCAGGTACACCTTGAATACCTGGCCGGTCGCGGTGAGGTTCGACAGCAGCAGCGGAAGGGTTGGCTGGAGCTGCCCGACGAGCGCGTTGAGTTCGTTCGTGAACCCGGGTAGCTGCTGCAGCGAGCCACTGAGGTCGCCGTTGCTGGCCCGGAGCTGGCCGGTGAAAGCCGCCAGGTTGCGGCTGAACTGCTGGATGTTGGCGCTGTTCACCCCTTGGGTGTGCAGGACCGGTCCCAGCTCGCCGATCAGCTTGGACGTCGGTGTCAGGTTCTGGCGCGCCGTGCCCAGCAGCTGGCTGGAGGAGCCGAGAAGCTGGTTCAGGTCGGGGCCCGTCCCGTTGAACGCGGCGTACAACTCGTTGATCATCGTGTTCAGCTGCTTCTTCGGCACCGAGGTCAGCAGCGAGTTCGCGTTGTTGAGCAGGTCGTTGACCTGCGGGGGGAGGCTGACCTCACGCTGCGGGATCGTCGCGCCCGGCTGCAGGTAAGGCGGGCCGGAGCTCTGCGGAGTCAGTTCGAGGTACTGTTCGCCGATCGCGGAGGTATTGCGGACGGCAGCGTGCAGGGCGGACGGCACCTGAGTCCCGTTGTTGAGGCTGATGTCGGCGATCGTGCCGCCGCCGCCGATCCGGGTGTCGCGGACCGTGCCGATCGGCACGCCGCGCTCGGTGACGATCGCGTTCGGGTAGAGCCCGCCGGTCGCCGGCATGGCCACTGAAAGCCGGTACTGGCCGAAGCCCAGGATCCGCGGCAGCCCGGCGTACTGCAGCATCGCGTAGGTCACGCCAAGGACGGTGACCACGATGAACGCGATCAGCTGGTATCGGACGAGCTTGCTGGTCACCCGCCGCCTCCTCCGGTTAGCGACCCGAGCACCCCGCCGAGCCCTCCGCCGCTGCCGGAGGAGCCGCCGCCAGGCTTGGGGCTGGGCGACGGTGCGGATCCGCCCGGCAGCGAGCCGCCCACTCCTTGAAGCGGGTTCGTCAACGGGTTGCGGGATTTGGTGGCTGGCTTGGTCGTCCCTAGCGAACCGTTGCCCGCGCCCGGGAGCCACTCGGGCAGCCACCGGGACGGCGAGAGGTCCAGGACGGCCGAGAGATTCGCGTAGTCGCCCTTGATGGCTTCCATGATGGTCTTCCTGGGGAACGGATAGGTCGCGATGGCCGGCAGCGACACCACCAGGTTCTGGCCGGAATCAGCGAGCCGGGCCAGCGCCGGTTGCAGGTCGCGCAGGTTGGCGAGCAGGTCCTGCCTCGTGCCGTTGATCACCCGGTTGCCGACGGTGCTCAGGTTCGACACGGCGGTCAGCGCCGTCGTCAGGTTCTTCTCGTTGTCGTTGAGCACCTTCAGGCCGGCCGGGATGCGGTCGATGGCGGTGGCCAGCGTGCCCTGCTGTGCCCGGAGCTGCGAGCTCAGTTCGTCGAAGCTGTCCAGGGTCTGGACGATCGCGGCGCGCTGGCTGTTCAGGCTGTCGATCAGGGTGCTCAGGTTCTTCAGCAGATCCCGGGCCTGCTGCTCGTGGCCGGCGAGGGTGTCGTTGAGCTCCCTGGTGATCGTGGACAGCTGGTTCAGCCCGCCGCCGTTCAGCACCGTGGACAGCGCGGCGAGCACGTCTTCGGTGCTGGGGTAGGTGCTCGTGCTCGTCAGCCCGATCACGTCCCCGGCGTGCAGTTGTCCGGCCGCCGGTGCGTTCGTCGGCGGGGCGAGCGCGACGTACTCGGCCCCGAGCAGGCTTTTCTGCCCGATTTTGGCGGTGGCGTTTTCCGGGAGCTTCACGCTGCGCGGCAGCGAGATGGTGAGCTTGGCGTGCCAGTTGTCGAACTGGATGGCGGTGACGGTTCCGACGCTGATGTCGTTGACCATCACCTCGGAGTTGGGGGCGAGGTTGCCGATCTGGTTCATCACCGCGGTCACCGTGTAGGAGCCGGAGCCGGTTCCGTGGGTGAAGGGAAGCGGCATGGCCCCGAATCCGGTGAACTGGCAGGCGCTGACCGCCGTGGTACAGGCCAGCGCGGCCGCCGCATAACCCAGGCGGCGGACGCCGCGGACGGCTCCGCGGGGAGTGCTGGGGGTTTGAGTTCGCCCGTTCATGGCTGGCTCCGTTGGTTCATCAGCCACCTCCGCCGAGAAGCAGGCCCGGCAGGCCGCCGCCTGACGAACTGGAGGAGCCGTGCGAGCTGGAGGATCCGGACGATCCCGAGCCGGACACGTTTTTCTGCGAGCTGTAGCCGTTCTGGTTCGTCAAGTCCAACCCGGCCGGGATATTGCTCATCCCCGCCATCTGAGCAAGCGGTCCGAGCGCCTGCTGGCACTGCTTCGCGGTGCCGCCCATCGAGAAGATGGTGGAGCAGATGTACTCCGCCGGGTTCTTGAAGTTGGCGAAGGCGAGGACTCCGGTTTCCGCGGTGTCGATCGGGTCGTAGACGTTGGCGTAGTTGATCAGTTCGGTCGGTGCGACCTGGAAGATGTTGGCGAGGTTCTGCCGGGAGCCGGACAGGTTGCCGGTGACGCTGTCCAGCGAGGTCAGATCGCGGGCCAGGGCGCCGCGGTTGTTATGCACGAAGCTCTGCACGGTGCCGAGCGCCGAGTTCAGGGTGGCCAGCGTGGTGGCGAGTTCCTGCTTGTTGCTGTCGAGGACCCCGGAGACGGACGCCAGTTGCTGCTCGAAGGAGTTGACCTGTGCGTCGGAGTCATTGAGGACCTTGACGAAGGTTTGCAGGTTGTCCACCGTGGCGAACAGGTTGCCGCGGTTGTTCGACAGCGTGCTCATCGCCTGGGACAGTTCGGTGAGGGTGTCGTGCAGGTTCTGGCCCTGGCCGTTCAGGTTGGCCGAGGTGGTGTTCAGCAGCCGGTTCAGGGCACCGGGCGACCCCGGCTTGGGTCCGAGCGTGGTCGCCAGGTTGTTCAGCTCCTGCTCGATCTGGTCCCATTCCACCGGGACCGCGGTCCGGGATTGCGGAATGACCGCGCCGTCCGGCAGCGCGGGACCCCCGTTGTAGGCGGGGGTGAGCTGGATTGAGCGCGAGGTGACCAGGGTGGGAGCGACGATCGCCGCGTCCGCGCCGGAGGGGATCTTCACGCTGCTGTCGTAGCTGAGCTCGACCTTCACCCTGCCGGGCTGCTGGGTGATGCTGTCGATCCGCCCGACCGGAAGACCGAGCACCTGCACCCGGTCGCCGGGGTAGAGGCCCACCGTCTGCTGGAAATAGGCGGTCAGGTGATTCGACGTGTGGCGCGGCACCAGCACGAAGACCGCCGCGACGATGGCCGCGGCAGCCAGCAGCGCGGCGGCGATCCGCTGACGGCGGCTGAACCTCATGCGGTCACTTCCCGGGCAGCGCAGGAGTCGGAAACAGGTTCGTCGGCACGATGTTCGAGACGTATGCGTAGAAATACGGGCCGCCGCCGACGACGTCGCCGAGGCCGAGGGCGTAGTGCTCCAGGCCGGTGATTGCCTGGGTGATATTGGCTGCGTTGTTGTTCAGCATCGTGAGCACCCCCTGAAGCTGGTCCAGGGCCGGGCCGAGCTGCCGCTGGTTGTCGGCCGCGAGGCCCTGCAGCTGGTCGACGACCCCGGTGACATTCACCAGCAGCGTGCGGATCTCGGCGCGGCGCTGATAGAGCGTGTTCAGCAGCTGGTTGCCGTCGGTCATCAGGGTGCCGATCTGGCCGCTGCGCGCCGCAAGCACGCCGGTCACCGCGCTGGAGTTGGACAGCAGCTGGCTCAGCGCCGCGTCGCGGGACGCGATCGTCTCCGACAGGCTGCGCACGCCGTTCAGCATCGAGCGCAGCTCCGGCGGGGTATTGCCGAAGGTGCTGGAGATCGTGTTGAAGGAGCGGGCGAGCTGGCCGGTGTTGATGGCGCCAGCCTTGTTGGTGAGGGTGGAGAGGATGTCGGTGAGGTTGTAGGGCGACTGGGTGCGTGCGAGCGGGATGGTCGTTCCCGCGGGGAGGGTCCCCGCGCCGCTCGATTCGAGTGCCAGGTATCTCGTGCCCAGCGCGGTCGCGGTCTGGACCGCGGCTGCTGTGTGGCTTCCCAGGTGCCCGCCATGACGCACCGAGAAGGTGACGTCGATGTGGTTGCCCGCCAGTTTGAGATTATCCACGGTGCCCATTGGGAGGCCGCCGATCCGGACCTGGTCTCCGGTGGTCAGCCCGCCTGTCTCGGCGATGTCCGCGTGGTAGGTAGTGCTGGACAGGTCGCGGATGAGGACGCCTGAGTTGAGTGCTACCAGGACCAGCGCGACGATGATCGCGACACCGACGACGCCGATCCGGGCGGCGTTCATTTCCGCGAACTTGCGGCTCATCCTTGGCATCGCGCCGCCTTGCTCGACTGCATCGGTGTCGTCATCGTTTTGCCTGCGTAGCTGAATCTGAACTGGAATGAGCAGAGGTAGAAGCTGAAGAACGAGCCTTGCAGCCCCAGCCGGTTCAGGCGCTGGTACTCGGCGGGGAGCGCCTGCAGGTTGTTGCTGATGAACGCGGAATCCCCGTTCAGCAACGTCGCCAGCCGGTCGACCTGGTGCACGTCCCCGGAAATGTCCGGCCGCGCGGCGCCCAGCAGGCCGGAGACGTTGCCGGCCAGGCCGGCGATGCGGCCGAACGACTGGCCGATCGGGTCGCGGTCGGCCGCCAGTCCGCTGATCAGCTGCTGCAGTTGCACAACGGTGTCCGAGAGCTGGCTATCGTGCTGCCTGACGGTGCCGAGGACGCTGTTGAGGTTGCCGATGACCTGCCCGATCACCTGGTCGCGGTTGGCCAGCGTGCTGGTCAGCGACCCGATGCTGCCCAGCAGGCCGTCGATGGTGCCGCCCTCTCCCTGGAACACGGTGATCAGCTCGGCCGTGAGCTGGTTGATCTGCGCGGGTTGCAGTCCCTGGAACAGCGGCTGGAAGCCGTTGTACAGGGCGTCCAGGCTGAGCGCCGGCTGGGTGTGAGATGCGGGGATGACGGCGCCGTTGGTCAGCGGCGAGGCAGCTGTGGTGGGCGCGTTGATTTCCAGGTAGCGGTTGCCGACCAGGTCCTTGTACCGCACGGTGAGGGTCGTGCTGCGGGTCACCGGGACTGCGTTGGAGGAGGTGAAGGAGACCAGCACCTTGTTGTCCGGCTGGAGGGTCAGGCCGTTTACCCGGCCGACCTCGACCCCGGCAGCCCGCACGTCGTCCCCCGTCGCGAGCCCGGACACGTCGTTGAACATCGCGCCGTAGGTGTGCTGCTTTTGCACCTGGAGGTTGTCGAACAGCGCGACGAGCAGGGTGCCGGTCATCGCCGTGACGGCGACCAGGGCGAGGACCTTGATCAGCAGGCCGCGCATCAGTGCCCCTTCCCTGACGACTGCGCGTACGGCCCGAACAGCTGCTGCGACAGCGGCGGGTTACCCGGCGAATATTGCTGCTTGCGCGGCAGGTTCGCTCCCGCGTTGAAATCGATCAGCGGGTAGTGCGGCGCTTCCGCGGGGGTGATAGGGCCGCCGTAGCAGCTCGGCCCGGTCGATGGGTGCACCACCGGCAGGTTGCGCGGGTACTGATAGCCCTCCTGGCCGGGGAGCAGGATGGCATTGAAGATGATCTGCGGCTTCGGGACCGAGATCTTTATCTGCTGCGCCTCGCTGGCGAACAGGCAGGTGAATTCCGGTGAGTATTCCGCCGCCAGTGCGGTGACCGGTGCCAGCGTCCCCAGCATGCCGCTGAGGCCGCTCTCGTTGTCGGCGAGGAAGCTGCGGGTGTGGCCGGAGAAGCCGGTGAGGTCGAGAAGGAACGCGTCGAACTGTGCCTGCTGGCTGGCGAGCGTGCTGCTGGTGACGCTCAGGTTGCCCAGGGTGCCGATCAGCCCGGGGGCGGCGCCGGCGTAGGTGCGCAGCACCTGCGGGGCTTCGCCGAAGTCGGCCGATAGCGCGGGCAGGTTCGGGTTGAACTCGCGCAGGTACGAGTCGAGCTGCGCGATGAAGTTGCCGAGCTGTTTCCCGCGGCCCTGCAGGCCGGTGGAGATCGCGCCGAGGGTGGCGGACAACTTCGCCGGGTGAACGCTGTCCAGCACCTGGACGAGGTTCCCGAATACCGCGTTGACCTCGGTCGGCACCGTCGCCTGCTCGATCACCTGGCCGGCCTGTACCCGCTGCGCGGTGGGGGTGGCCGGGGGCACGAGGTTGAGGTATTTGGGCCCGAAGACGGTGGCGTCGCTGATCGCGGCCTGGACGTTGGCCGGGATGTGGGTCACCTGGGCGGGGTTGAGGGAGATGCCGAGCTTGGCCTGGCCGCCGACCGGGCTGATCGAGGTGACCCGGCCGACGGTGACGCCGTCCAGGGTCACGTCCGCGCCGCTGGTCATCAGCAGGCCCGAGCGATCAGCCATCACCGTCGCGGACACCGCCGGGCTGAACACCTGGTTGTAGGCCCCGATGACGAGCAGGACGATCGCAGCGAACACCAGCATGCCGATGAATCCCAGCACCTGCCGCCGTCCGTGGTAGCCCAGCAGCGGCGGGCGGCGTTCCGCGGGTCCCGGCCGGTGTGTGGGCGCCTTCGGCGCGGTCATTGACATTGCGGGTTACCTGGCCAGGTGGAGGGTGTTGGAGTGGCCGTAGAGGACCATGCTGGCGGCGAGGGCGACGAACATGACGCCGATGAGTGAGAGGCGGACGGCGCGGCCGACGGCTTCGCCGACGCCGG
>JBPYFL010000029.1:0-24137 GCA_051986485.1 Streptosporangiaceae bacterium
AGCACCGCAGTGAGCGCTACACGGAGAAGCTGGCCACGCCCGACACCAGTGTCGCCGACCTGGTTGGCGACATCGATCCGATCAAGGTGGCCGAGGGCCGCAGCCTCGGTGATCCCGAGACGATCGCCTACGGCCTGATCCCGCGGGCGCATCGCGGCGTCGTTGCGATCAACGAGCTACCCGACCTTGCCGAGCGCATCCAGGTGTCGATGCTGAACGTGATGGAGGAGCGCGACATCCAGGTCCGGGGTTACACGTTGCGTCTCCCGCTCGACGTGCTCGTCGTCGCGAGCGCCAACCCGGAGGACTACACGAACCGGGGCCGGATCATCACGCCGCTCAAGGACCGGTTCGGCGCCGAGATCCGCACGCACTACCCGCTGAGCCTCGACGACGAGCTTGCGGTGATGGAGCAGGAGGCGCGGCTGTCGTGGCGCGGGCTCGACCCGGCCACCGTGCTCCCGGAGCACCTGAACCAGGTCATCGCCCGCTTCACCCGGCTGGTGCGATCCTCGACGGCGATCGACAGCCGCTCCGGTGTGTCCGCGCGGTTCGCGATCGCGGCGGCCGAGAGCGTCGCCGCGTCCGCGGTCCGGCGGGCGGCACTGACCGGTGAGGAACCGGCGGTGGCGCGGATCTGCGACCTGCCGGTGGTCGTGGAGACGCTGCGCGGCAAGGTGGAGTTCGAGGTCAGCGAGGAGGGCCGGGAACAGGAGGTGCTGGCGCACCTGCTGCGCCGGGCGACCGCGGAAACGTTCCGCGCCACCCTCGGCGGGACCGACCTCTCCGGCCTGCTGGCCAAGTTCGAGGGCGGCGGCACGATCACCTCCGGCGAGCTCGTCCCGGGCGGCGAGCTGCTCCGCCAGACGGGCGAGATCCCCGGCCTCGCCCGGATCATGAACGCGCTGTCGATGGACGGCGGCGAGTCGCCCGGCCAGGCCGCCGCCGCGCTGGAATTCGCCCTGGAAGGGCTGTACCTGATGCGCCGCCTGTCGAAGGACGCCACCGGGGATTCGGCGGTGTACCGCACCTAATTACCGGACGGGCTGAAGCGATGACCTGGAATAGCTACCGGTACGGCCCGTACCACGACGGGCCGGACCCGCTGGCGCCGCCGTTCGACGTGCGCAGCGCGCTGGACGAGATGTCCGACGACATCCTGTCCGGCAGTTCCCCGTCGGACGCGCTGCGCGACGCCCTGCGGCGCGGCGTCTCCGGCAACCGCGGCCTGGATGACCTGCTGCGGCGGATCCGCGAGCGGCAGCGTGAGCTGCGCGAGAGCGGCCGCGCCGACGGGCTGCTCGAGGAGGCCCGCGCGCTGCTGGACACGGCCATCGGCCAGGAGCGGGCCGAGCTGTTCCCCGACCCCAGCGACCGGGCCCGGATGGCCGAGGCGGAACTCGACGCGCTGCCGTCCGACACCGCGCAGGCCATCCGCGCGCTGAGCGACTACCAGTGGCAGTCGCCCGCCGCGGCGGAGACATTCGAGCAGCTGCGCGACCTGCTCCGCCGCGAGGTGCTGGACAGCCAGTTCCGCGGGATGAAAGACAAGCTGGACAGTCCCGACCCCGAGGCGATGCAGCGGGTGAAGGACATGATGGCCGGGCTCAACCAGATGCTGGAGGCGGACGCCCGGGGCGAGCACCAGCAGGAGGACTTCGACCGGTTCATGGAGGAGTTCGGCGAGTTCTTCCCGGAGAACCCGGCCAACCTCGAGGAACTGGTGGACTCGCTGGCGCGGCGGATGGCCGCGGCGCAGCGGCTGATGGGTGCGCTTTCCGAGGAGCAGCGCGCCGAGCTGGCAGGGCTGATGGAGGAGGCGCTGTCCGACGCCGGGCTCGCCGCGGAGATGAGCCGGCTGTCCGACTCGCTGCACAGCCGGCGCCCGGACCTGGACGACCAATCCGGCGCGGGCTCGCTCACCGGGGACCAGCCGCTCGGGCTGGGGGATGCGACCACCGCGATCCAGGAGCTCGCCGACCTGGCCGAGCTCGAGGACACGGTGGCGCAGGACTATCCGGGAGCCCGTCTCGACGACGTCGACGAGGAGGCGGTGCGGCGCGCGCTCGGCCGGCGGGCGGTGGACGACCTCGAGGCGCTGCGCGAAGTCGAACGGGAACTGGAGCGGCAGGGCTATCTGCAGCAGTCCGCCGGGAAGCTGGAACTCACCCCGAAGGCCGTGCGCCGGCTCGGCGACACCGCGCTCCGGCGGGTCTTCGCGCAGCTGAGCGAGGGCCGGCCCGGTGACCATGACCAGGAGGACGCCGGCCAGGCAGGCGAGCCGACCGGCAGCACCCGGCCATGGGTGTTCGGCGACGAGCAGCCGATCGACGTCCCCGCCACCGTCCGCAACGCGGTGCGCCGATCCGGCCGGACCCGCGGCTCAGCCGGCGAGGCCGCACTCGCGCAGGCGCCGCGTCCACGGGTGCGGCTGTCGGTGGAGGACTTCGAGGTCGCGGACACCGAGCGGACGACGTCGGCGGCGGTATGCCTGCTGGTGGACCTGTCCTACTCGATGGCGCTCCGCGGCACCTGGGGCGTGGCCAAGCAGACGGCGCTCGCGCTGCACTCGCTGGTGCGTAACCGGTTCCCGATGGACGCGGTCCAGATCATCGGCTTCTCCAACTACGCGCGCGAGCTGAAGGAAACCGATCTCGCCGGGCTCGGCTGGGACATGGTCCAGGGCACCAACCTGCATCATGCCCTCATGATTGCGGGGCGGCACCTGGACAAGCATCCCGAGCACGACCCGGTCGTGCTGATCGTCACCGACGGCGAGCCCACGGCGCACCTGATGCGGGACGGGCGGTCCTGGTTCGACTGGCCGCCGTCGCGCGAGACCCTCGAGCTGACGCTCTCCGAAGTGGACAAGATGACGCGCCGCCGCGCCGTTCTGAATGTCTTCATGCTCGCCGACGACGAGCGGCTCAGCGCCTTCGTGGAAGAGGTGGCTCGCCGCAACGGCGGGCGGGTCTTCTCGCCGGAACCGGACCGGCTCGGCGAGTATGTGGTGAACGACTTCCTGCGGGCGCGCCGCCGCGCGGGCGGCCGGTAGGTCTTCCGGGCCGCTCACGACGTTCGCCGCTGCGCCTGCTCGCTGGCGAGCTGGCGAAGCCGCTCGGCCGTGCCCTCGCGGCGGGCGCGCCACAGGCCGTACTTCGCCAGCAGCCCGTTCGACACCAGCAGCAGGTTCTTCGCCGGCGGCGCCACGAAGCCTTTGGACGTATGCGGCGCGTACACCGCCGCATCGGTGCCGACCATCAGCCAGCCGGTGAACGTGCGGGTACTCAGTCCGGCTAGCTGCGGCCGGTAGGCGTGGGCGAGCAGACCTGCGCGGCGGCCTCCCGGAGGAAGCAGCCCGGCGGCGACCACCAGCCGCAACCCGGCCGCGTCGTGCGCCGCGATCTGCACCGGGACGACGACGGGGAAGCCGTCGGTGCCCCGGTAGGCGAGCACGCGGTGCGGGAGCACGCTGATCTGCCGCGCGGCCTTCCCGACATCCACCCGCGGGCCGGTCCCCTGCTGCGGCGGCCGCTGCGGTCCCGGCGAGCCGGGCCACGGCGCGCCGGTGACCGCCATCTCCCCGGATGCGCTCAGGTCCGGCCAGGTGACGACCCGCCGGACCGCGATGTCCACGACGACCCGTTCCTGGTAATACTCGCGGAGCAGCCGGTCCCAGACCGGGCCGCGCGCGACCCTCCCGAGGAACCGCTGCGCCTGCGGGGCCAGCGCCTCCAGCCGCTCGCGCGACGGGGTGAGGTCCACCGACGCCAGACCCTGCGCCAGCGCGAACACGGTGCTCGCCGAGAAGCCGTGATCACGCGCGTGGAAGGCGAGCGCGATCCGCGGATTGCGGATGATCCGCTCGAGCTTCCGGGCGAAGCCCAGCGAGGTGGTGAATCCGAGGATGCCTGCCTCCCGGTCGCCCATGCCACACGGGGCGACGCCGGTGATGACCGCTCCGCCCGCCGGGGTGAGGTAGGCGGCGGCCGCGGTCAGATCGCCGGTGATCACCTCATCCGCCTCGGCCGGCCAGCTGACCGGATTTTCCATCATCCCGGTGTGATTCCCCGCCTGTGGAGCGTATGAGCCGGCCCGGCAAGATCACCGCCGCCGTCCTGCCGCACGCGTCGCGGTGCCGACCCGGATGGCGACCGGTGTCACGGTCGCGGGGGTCTTCTCGTCTTGAGTGGTAGCCGCGACCCTGCTCCGGGACGACAGAGCACCCGGCGCGGCGATGAGAGGAGGCTGTGATGCGAGTATTCGTCGCCGGTGCCGCGGGGGCCATCGGCATCCGGTTGCTGCCCGTCCTCGCCGCGCGCGGCCACCAGGTGACCGCGACCACCCGGAGCCCGGCGAAAACCGGCCTGCTCCGCGAGCTTGGCGCGGAGCCGGTGGTGCTGGACGGCCTGGACGCGATGGCGGTCGGGGAGGCCGTCGCCCGGGCTGAGCCGGACGCGATCATCCACCAGATGACGGCGCTGGCGGGCACTGCGAGCCTCCGCCGTTTCGACCGGGAATTCGCCGCCACGAACAGGCTGCGGACGGAGGGAACCGATCACCTGCTCGCGGCAGCGTCCGCGGTCGGCACGGTGCGCCGGTTCGTCGCGCAGAGCTTTACCGGCTGGACCAACACCCGCACCGGCGGCCCGGTGAAGACCGAAGACGATCCGCTGGACCCGGACCCGCCGACCGCCCAGCGCCAGACACTGGCGGCCATCCGCTACCTCGAGCGGGCGATCCTCGACACAGCCCCCATCGAGGGAATCGCGCTCCGGTACGGCGGCTTCTACGGGCCCGGCGCCTCGAGCGAACTGATCGAGCTTGTGCGCAAGCGGCGGCTGCCGGTCGTCGGGGGTGGCGGCGGCGTGTGGTCGTTCATCCACATCGACGACGCGGCCACGGCGACGGCCGCCGCGCTGGAGAACGGCGGCACCGGCGTCTATAACATCGTCGATGACGAGCCCGCGACGGTGGCGCAGTGGCTTCCGTACCTGGCCAGCGTGGTGGGCGCACCCAAGCCGCTGCGGCTGCCGGCCTGGGTGGGGCGGCTGGCCGCGGGGGAGGTTGGCGTGTCGATGATGACTCGGATCCGTGGCGCGTCCAACGCCAAGGCCAAGCGTGAACTCGGCTGGACGCCGCACTGGGCCAGCTGGCGCGACGGGTTCCGGTACGGCTGGCCCGCGCCCAGCCAGCAAGCGGCCCCCAGCCCGGAGGCGGCCCATGACTGAGACTGAGGTCTACCAGGAGCTGCGGCCGCTGATGTTCGCGATCGCGTACCGGATGCTCGGTAGTGTCGCGGACGCCGAGGACATCACCCAGGAGGCGTTCCTGCGCTTTCACCGGGCGGTGTCCGGCGGCACCGACATCGAGTCACCGAAGGCTTTCCTGTCCGCGGTGACGACGCGGCTGAGCATCGATCAGCTGCGGTCGGCGCGAGCCCGGCGGGAGAGCTACCTCGGGCCGTGGCTGCCGGAGCCGCTGCTCGCCGACGGCCTCGCGCCCGATCCGGGGCAGCGCGCCGAGGACGCGGACTCGCTGTCGATGGCGTTCCTGCTGCTGCTGGAACGGCTGACGCCGGTCGAGCGGGCGGCGTTCCTGCTGCGCGACGTGTTCGGCTACGAATACCCGGAGATCGCCGCCATCATCGGCAAGAGCGAGGCCAACTGCCGCCAGCTCGCGGCCCGGGCGCGCCGGCACGTCGCCGACGGCCGGCCACGCTTCGCCACCTCCCGGGAGCAGCGTGACGAGCTGGCCGGCCGGTTCTTCGAGGCGATCGGGGACGGCGACATCGACGGCCTGGTCACGATGCTCGCCCACGATGTCGTGGTCTACGGCGACGGCGGCGGCGCCGGACCGTCGTGGCTGCGCCCGATCGAGGGCGCGGAGAACGTGGCCCGGCTGCTGACCGGGGTCATCCGAGACTTCCGCTCGGTCGGCGTCACCATCCGCCGGGTGCGGATCAACGGCCAGCCGGGTGCCCTGTGCCTCGACCCCGAGGGGCGGCTGATCAACGTGTTGTGCCTGGAGATCTCCGCGGGAGCCGTTCAGGTGATCCGGTCGGTGATCAACCCGGACAAGCTCCGGCATCTCGGCCCGCTGGCCGACATCGCCGAGCTGCAGCGCCGCCGCGGCCGGCGTGACGCCTGAGCCTGCGGCCCCGTCCCGGCCCCGGCCGGCCAGATGCCCGGGGCAAGCAGCCGCCTAGCCGAGCGCCTGGCGGAGGTCGTCCAGCAGGTCCTCGCAGGTCTCCACGCCGACGGACAGCCGCACCAGGTCGCCGGGCACCTCGAGCGGTGAGCCCGCGGCCGACGCGTGCGTCATCCGGCCCGGATGCTCGATCAGCGACTCCACGCCGCCCAGCGACTCCCCCAGCGTGAACAGCCGGGTGCGCCCGCACATCGTGACGGCGGCTTCCTCCCCGTCGCGGTGCCGGAACGAGACGATGCCGCCGAAGCCGCGCATCTGCTTGGCAGCGATCTCATGGCCGGGGTGCGACGCCAGCCCCGGGTAGAGCACGCCGGACACCGCGGGGTGCCCGTCCAGCATCGCGGCCACCCGCGCGGCGTTGCCGCAGTGCCGGTCCATCCGCAGCGCGAGCGTGCGGATCCCGCGCAGCGTCAGCCACGCGTCGAACGGTCCGGCGACCGCGCCCATCGCGTTCTGGTGGAACGCGAGCGACTCGCCGAGGACGGGGTCCGCCGCGATCAGCGCGCCGCCCACGACGTCGGAGTGGCCGCCGACGTACTTGGTGGTGGAGTGAACCACGACGTCCGCGCCGAGGGAGAGCGGCCGCTGCAGGTACGGCGAGGCGAACGTGTTGTCCACTACCAGCAGTGCGCCGGCGTCATGCGCGAGCCGCGCGATCGCGGTGATGTCCGCGATCCCCAGCAGCGGGTTGGTCGGTGTCTCCAGCCAGACCGCCCGCACCGGCCCGGACTCCAGAGCGTGCTTAACGGCTTCCGCGGAACCCACCGGGGCCGTCCGGTAGCCCACGCCCCAGCGCTCCAGGACCCGGGAGAACAGCCGGAACGTCCCGCCATAGGCGTCGTCGGGGATCAGCACCCGGTCTCCCGGGGCGCACACCGCCCGCAGCAGGCAGTCCTCGGCGGCCATCCCGGATGCGAATGCGAGCCCGCGCGCGCCACCTTCCAGCGCGTTCAGGCATTCCTCCAGCGCGGTCCTGGTCGGGTTCGCCGTCCGGGAGTACTCGTAACCGTGGTGATCGCCTGCCGTACCTGCCCCGCGCAGCCCGCCGACGCCGTCCTGCTTGTAGGTGGACACCTGATAGATCGGCGGGACCACCGCGCCGGTCGCCGGGTCCGGCGGCTGGCCGGCGTGGATGGCGAGCGTCTCGAAGCCGTGCTCGCCCGGCCGCTGGTCCCGTGCCCGCGGCCCCGGATCCGGCCGGCGCTGGCCTGCCTCGCCCGACTCAGCCATGCTGGCCTGCCTTGCCAGTGGCGTTGGCCGGATTCCGGATCGGCCCGGCTTCGCCGACCAGGAAGCCGAGCACGTCCTGGCGGGTCAGCATGTCGGCCGGCTTCCCGTCCACCAGCACCACGGCGGCGCCCGCCTTCTCCAGTTCTCCCACCACCATGCTGACCGGCTCGCCCGAGCCGATCAGCGGAAGTGGCGGCGACATGTGCTTCGCCACCGGGTCGGCAGGCTTCGCCCGGCCGGAGAGCAGGGCGTCCAGCAGGTCGCGCTCCACGATCGAGCCGACGACCTCGGCCGCCATCACCGGTGGCTCGGCCTTCATCACCGGCAACTGGGACACGCCGTACTCCCGCAGCGTCTCGATCGCGCCGGAGACCAGCTCGTCCGGGTGCGCGTGCACGAACACCGGCAGCCCGCGCTCTTTCCCGGCGAGCACGTCGGAGACCTTCGGCTCGGTCGTCTCGGTGTCGAGGAAGCCGTAGTCGGCCATCCATTCATCGCTGAAGATCTTCGACAGGTAGCCGCGGCCGCCGTCCGGCAGCAGCGCGACGATGACCGCGTCCGGGCCGGCGTCGGCGGCCACCCGGAGCGCGGCGGTGACGGCGAGCCCGGCGGAGCCGCCGACGAGCAGCGCCTCCTCGCGGGCGAGCCGCCGGGTCATGCCGAACGAGTCCTTGTCGCTCACCGCGATGACCCGGTCGGTCACCGAGCGGTCGAAGGTTTCCGGCCAGATGTCCTCGCCGACACCCTCGACCAGGTAGGGCCGCCCGCTGCCGCCCGAATACACCGATCCCTCCGGGTCGGCGCCGATGACCTGCACCCGGCCGCCGGAGACGTCCTTCAGGTAGCGGCCGGCACCAGAGATCGTCCCGCCGGTGCCGATGCCCGCGACGAAGTGCGTGATGCGGCCGTCCGTCTGCTCCCAGATCTCCGGGCCGGTCGAGTGATAGTGCGACGCCGGGTTATCGGGGTTAGCGTACTGATCAGGTTTCCACCCGCCCGGGATCTCGGCGGCCAGCCGGGTCGAGACGGAGTAATAGGAGTCGGGGTGGTCAGGAGCAACGGTGCCCGCACAGACGACGACCTCGGCGCCGTATGCGCGCAGGACGCCGATCTTGTCCTGGCCGACCTTGTCCGGGCAGACGAACAGGCAGCGGTACCCCTTCTCCGCCGCCACGATGGCGAGGCCGACACCGGTGTTGCCGGATGTCGGCTCGACGATGGTCCCGTCCGGCCGCAGCGCGCCGGACGCCTCGGCAGCCTCCACCATCCGCAGCGCGATCCGGTCCTTCACCGAACCGCCCGGGTTGAAGTACTCGACCTTGACCAGCAGGTCGGCGGCCAGCCCGGCCGTTACCGTGTGCAGGCGCACCAGCGGCGTCCGGCCGAAGAGGCTGGTGAGCGAATCATGCACCTGCACGCTTGTCCCCCTTGTCCGAGCCGTGCTTCCTGGCCCCGGGAACCACACCAGGCTCGGTGCAGCGGCCCGGGACCATACCCTATGCATCCTCGTCGTGTACCGCAGTCGGTGCCCGGCGCCGACCATGAGTTACCGTTGAGTAATAAAGACACCAGCTCAAGGAGGCATGCGCGATGCCCGAGGCAGTCATCGTCGCTACCGCCCGCTCCCCCATCGGCCGGGCGTTCAAGGGATCACTGAAGGACATCAGGCCGGACGACCTCACCGTGCAGCTGATCCGGGCCGCGCTGGACAAGGTCCCGCAGCTGGACCCGGCAGACATCGACGACCTGATGCTCGGTTGCGGCCTTCCCGGCGGGGAGCAGGGCTTCAACATGGCACGGGTGGCCGCTGTGCTGCTCGGCTACGACCACCTGCCCGGCACGACCGTGACGCGGTACTGCTCGTCTTCGCTGCAGACCACCCGGATGGCGTTCCACGCGATCAAGGCCGGCGAGGGTGACGTGTTCATCTCCGCGGGCACCGAATGCGTCAGCCGTTATGCCAGTGGAAGCAGCGACAGCTGGCCGGACACGCACAACGCGCTGTTCGCCGACGCGGAGGGCCGCAGCGCCAAGAGCGCCGAGGGCGGCGCGCCGGCCTGGCACGACCCCCGCGAGGACGGCGCCATCCCGGACGTCTACATCGCCATGGGCCAGACCGCCGAGAACGTCGCGGGCAGCCTCGGTATCAGCCGCGAGGAGCAGGACGAGTTCGGCGTTCGCTCGCAGAACCTGGCCGAGAAGGCGATCGCCAACGGCTTCTGGCAGCGCGAGATCGTTCCGGTCACGCTGCCGGACGGCACGGTCGTGGAGAAGGACGACGGTCCGCGGCCGGGGACCTCGCTGGAGAAGGTGTCCACCCTCCAGCCGGTGTTCCGCCCGGATGGCACCGTGACGGCCGGCAACTGCTGCCCGCTCAACGACGGCTCGGCCGCCGTGGTCGTGATGAGCGACACCAAGGCCGCCGAACTGGGCCTCACCCCGCTGGCGCGCATCGTGTCGACCGGGGTGTCGGGGCTGTCCCCGGAGATCATGGGCCTCGGGCCGATCGACGCGTCCAAGCAGGCGCTGGCGCGCGCCGGGATGACCATCGGCGACATCGACCTGGTGGAGATCAACGAGGCTTTCGCCGCTCAGGTCATCCCGAGCTACAAGAAGATCGGCATCGACATCGACAAGCTGAACGTCAACGGCGGGGCGATCGCGGTCGGCCACCCGTTCGGCCAGACCGGGGCGCGCATCACCACCACGCTGCTCAACAGCCTGCAGTTCCACGACAAGACGTTCGGCCTGGAGACCATGTGCGTCGGTGGTGGACAGGGCATGGCGATGATCGTCGAGCGGCTGAGCTAGCAGCAGGTCCCCCTCTGGACAGGATCCTGCGGCCATCCGCGCGCCGCCCCGCCACGGAAGTGGTGGGGCGGCGCTGCGTTTCTGGGACTCGACGGGCCCGTGACACGCGATGGGACGAGAACGTAACAAAAAGGTGAAGCGCCGGGGTTGTCATGCGCGCCAGGCTGGTGCACTCTCACACCAAGAGCCGTCGTCGCCTGGAGGTGCCAATTGTCTCTGAACCACTCCCCGGAGATGCACAAGAACCTGATCGCCCGCATCCCCAACGTCACAGGACGTGACCTCCCGGAGTGGTTCCAGAGCCTGGAATCGGGCCCTGCCTTCCTGCGCTGCGAGGAGCGCGCGAACTGGCTGGCCGACGAGCACGACCTCTCGCACGGCTACGCGACCGCCATCGTGCATGAGTACGAGGTGCAGCGCCGCACACGGCTCTACGCGCTGTAGCGGTGGACCTGGAACTCGCGCGCGAGTTTCTCCGGACCCACCACCGGGCGGTGCTTGCCACCGCCCGGTCGGATGGGAGGCCGCAGTTGTCCCCGGTGACCGCAGCCGTCGACGGGGACGGCCGAGCCATCATCAGCTCCCGTGAGCCAGCGATCAAGGTGCGCAACCTGCGGCGTAACCCGCAGGCGTCGCTGTGCGTATTCACCGACAGGTTCTTCGGCGAGTGGGTGCAGGTAGACGGCACCGCGGACATCGTGTCGCTGCCGGATGCGATGGAACTGCTGGTGGACTATTACCGCCGGACCGCCGGCGAGCATCCGGACTGGGCGGATTACCGGGCCGCGATGGAGCGGGATCGCCGGGTGGTGATCCGGTTGACGATCACCAGGGCCGGCCCGGATATCGGCGGCTGACCCCCGGCCCCTCCCGGTTGGCCCTGCCCGCTTGGCCCCGCCCGGCGGGCCTCCCCGGTTCGCGGCGGCCGGGCTGCGCCGCCGCGGCGTCCCGGCGAGCCGCCGGCGCGACCGTCATCAGCCGATCTAAACGGCGCGCATCGCCACTAGCTGACACTTTGCCGAAGCAGTTGTGCCCCCGGTCGGAGTCGAACCGACACTGGGGACCCTTTTAGGGGGACCGCCTCTTCCCTCTTGGGCTACGGGGGCGGGGTAAGGATACCCCGGTGCTTCCAGATAAGTCTTGCACGGGTTAAATACCGGGCGCCTGATTTTCCATCGAATCCCATTTCCGTAATCTCGTTCGGATGGTCGGGGCGGAGCAGAACGGGACCGGTTGTAATGGATCAAGGTACCGCACCGAGAACACTGGTTGCGGCTCGCTGGAGTCTCCGTCGTACCCGGGTGCGCCGGCGCCGGAACATCCGGCTCCGGCGCACCCGAACTGAAGCGCCGGGCGCCGCCGGTCAGCCTGCCACCCGCTCGGGCAGATGCGTGGCGGCCGCCTGCTCGAACTCCTCCTTCGGCCGCTGCAGGGCGCCGAGCGACACGATCTCGCGGGGGAAGAACAGCGCGAGCGTCCAGTCCGCCACCACTCGCGACTTCCTGTTCAGGGTGGGAACCCGGGAAAGGTGGTAGGTCCGGTGCAGGAACCAGGCGGGCCAGCCCTTCAGTTTCACGCCGTAGATAGAGGCGACACCGCGGTGCAGGCCCAGGCTCGCCACCGAGCCCGCGTACGCGTGCCGGTACGGCTTCCGCGGCCTGCGCCGGACGGTTGCCGTGATGTTCTTGGCGAGCCGGCGGGCCTGCCGGACGGCATGCTGGGCGTTCGGCGCGCACTGGGTGGCGGTCCCGCCGTCGGCCGCCGTGAGGTCCGGAACGGCAGCGCAGTCACCGGCTGTGAAAACGTCCGCCATTCCCTCGACGGTGAGGTCGGCGGTCGCTCTTAGGCGGTCCCGGTTATCCAGCGGAAGGTCGCTGGCGAGCAGTACTGGATTTGGCTTGACGCCCGCAGTCCAGACGAGGGTATTGGCATCGAACTCGGTGCCATCATCCAGCACGATGTGACCGTCTGTGGCCGACTTCAGAAGCGTCTCACGGCGAACATCGATGCCGCGTGAAGTGAGTTCCTCAATCGTCCATTTCCCCATCTCGGGGCCGACCTCGGGAAGGACCCGCGCGGTCGCCTCGACGAGCATCCAGCGCATGTCGCCCGGGTCGATTTCCGGATAGTAACGGCTTGCGCTCCTGGCCATGTCCTCGAGCTCGGCCAGGGTTTCCACCCCGGTGAAGCCCGCGCCGACGACGACGAAGCTCAGCGCCTTTCGCCGGAGGTCGGGCTCGTGCGTGGAGGCGGCGGCGTCAAGCTGCTCCAGAATGTGGTTGCGCAGGAAGATGGCCTCGCCGACGGTGCCGAACCCGATGCCGTGCTCGGCCAGGCCGTCGATCGGCAGCGTGCGGGTGATCGACCCCAGCGCAACCACCAGGATGTCGTAACCGATCGTGCGGGGCGGGCCCTGCAGCGGCTGGACATCGATCGTCCGGTCCGCGTGCGAGATCCCGGTGACGCGGCCGTTCAGGATCGTCAGGCCTCGCAGCACCTGGCGCAGCGGGGCGACGACGTTCCTCGGGTCCAGGTTCCCGGCCGCCGCCTCCGGCAGGAACGGCTGGTAGGTCATGTACGAACGCGGTTCGACCACGCTGATCTCCACCTCGCCGCGGCGCAGCTCCCGCCGCAGCGACCGGCGAAGGCGGAGCGCCGTGTGCATGCCCACGTATCCTCCGCCGAGGATCAGGATGCGTGTCGGTGCGGTGGTCACTGGATTGTCGCCGTTTCTCATCTCGATCGCCTCCCGGGGCGGACCAGCGGGACAGGTGGTCGGGGAACATGCATTGTTGCCAGAAGCGGCCGCCAGCCACAAGCTGAGGGCTTGTGAAAAATTTCACGATCTTCTTGACCTGGCAATAAACCCGCTGGTGAGGTGATCAACATCCTGACGGCGCGGCTCCCGGGCGCCGCTGCCGGGCACGGCAGCCCGGCTACCTGCCGGGGTAGGCGACGTCGCGGGCCCGCTGGAAAACGGCGTCCAGCATCTCGGGGGTGACCCGGCCGGTGAAGGTGTTCTGCTGGCTGGGGTGGTAGCAGCCGAGCAGCAGCACGCCGCCGGCGATCCGGCCGCTGGCCCCAGCATCCGGTTCCACGATGACCTCCGCGGCGTGCCCGAAGGCGGGCCTGGGCCGGGGCACCCGGAATCCCGCCGCCCGCAACGCCGGCCACGTCGCCTGCCAGGCGAAGCCGCCGAGCGTCACGATCACCCGCACCGACGGTGCCAGCTGCATCACCTCGGCAGCCAGCCACGGTGCGCAGGTGTCGCGCTCGGCCGGTTCCGGCCGGTTCGCGGGCGGCGCGCACCGCACCGCCGCCGCGACCCAGACGCCGTTCAGGCGCTGGCCGTCGCCCGCGGCGACGCTGGTCGGCTGCGAGGCGAGCCCGCTGCGGTGCAGCGCCGCGAACAGCCAGTCGCCGCTGCGGTCCCCGGTGAAGATCCTTCCCGTGCGGTTGCCGCCGTGTGCGGCCGGCGCCAGGCCGGTCACCAGGATCCGGGCGTGGTCGTCGCCCCAGCCCGGGACGGGCCGCCCCCAGTAGGGCTCGCCCTGGTATGAGCGGCGCTTGGTCGTCGCAACCTGCTCGCGCCACTGCACCAGCCGCGGGCAGGCGCGGCACACCGACTCCCGCGCTGCCAGTTCGCCCAGCGAACCGGCGCCGGAGGCAAGCTCACGGACGTCGGCGGCGTCGCGGGCGACCGGCGTCCCGGGGCTGGCCGGATCCCCTGGCCACCCGGTGCCGGGCGCCGCCCCGATCACCTGCCGGCCCTGTTTCCCGGCCGCTCCGGTCCCGGGCGCCCCGGCGCCCGCCCGGCGGTTCCCGCCCCGCTGCTTTCCGCCGCCGTGGCCAGCCGCAGCGCGATGCCGTCGAGTATGTCGTGCTCGCTCACCACGACCTCGGTGAAGCCGAAGCGGGTCATGATCCGGTCCAGGATGAGCGAACCCGCGCCGATCACATCCACCCGGCCGGGATGCAGGGATCCGATCTTCGCCCGCTCCGCGTGGGTGGACCCCAGCAGCCGCTGCGTCACCGCGTGCACGGACGCGGCGGTGTGCCGGGAATGGTGCACCATGGCCGGGTCATAGGCGGGCAGGTCCAGCGCGATCGCCGCGATCGTGGTGATCGACCCGGCGAGGCCGACGAGGGTGGCGGCGCTGGCCACTGCCGTCTTCTCCGCGACCTCGTCGAGCGCGGCGTCGATGTCCGCCGTCGCGGCCGCCACCTCGGCGGGCTCCGGGGGGTCAGCGTGCAGATGGCGCTCGGTCAGCCGGACGCTGCCGATATCCACCGAGACCGCCGTGGCGACCGCGGTGCTGTCGCCTTGGCGTCCCAGCACGAACTCGGTCGAGCCGCCGCCGATGTCCACCACCAGGTAAGGCGCCGCGATGCCGGTCCCCGGCAGCTCGGCCGTCGCCCCGGCGAACGAGAGCGCCGCTTCCTCCCCGCCGGTGATGACCTCCGGGTCGGCACCGGCGATCGCCCGTACCCCGGCGGTGAACTCGTCCGCGTTCTCCGCGTCCCGCATCGCACTGGTCGCGACCACCCGCAGTGCCTGCGCGCCGGTCGCGGAGATGATCTCCGCGTACTGCCGCAGCACGGCAAAGGTGCGCTCCAGGGCCTCCGGCACGATCCGCCCGGTGCGGTCAACCCCCTGGCCGAGCCGGACGATCTCCATCCGGCGGTCCACGTCGGTGAGCGTGCCCCGGCCGGGATCCACGTCCGCCACGAGCAGCCGCAGTGAGTTCGTCCCGGCGTCAATGGCCGCTACTCGCGTCATCCGATTTCCTCCCGGTCGCCGGCGCGGTCGCCGGCCGTCGGGCCGGCGGGGTCGCCGGCCGTGGGGCCGGCCGGGCCGCTGGCGGGCACGCACCGGCCGCCGGCCCACCAGCGGCCGATCAAGCGGAGCGCGCCGGCCCCGATCGGATTGGCCCCGGGCGCGGCCAGTTCGTGCGCGACGAGCGCGTGCAGGCACTTGACCCGTTCCGGCATCCCGCCCGCGCTCTGTGTCCCGGCCGACAGCGGCCGGACGCCGGCCTCGCGGGTCACCCGCTCCCGCCTCGCCAGGTAGTCGCGGTGCGCATCGTGATAGGCGGCGGACAGCACCGCGTCCCGTTCGAGCTGCTGGGTCATCTCGCGCATAACGCCGTCTGCCTCCAGCCGGCTCACCGCCGCGACCGCCTTCGGGCAGGTGAGGTAGTAGAGGGTGGGGAACGGGGTGCCATCGTCGAGCCGTGGCGCGGTCTCGATCACCGCGGGAAGCCCGCAGGGGCACCGGCTGGCGATGGCATGCAGGCCGCGTGGGCGGCGGCCGAGCTGGGCGGCGATCGCCGCCGTGTCCGGGGCCGACGGCGCCCCGGTTAGCTGGCTGCTCATCTCGGCCGTCCTGGGCGTGGCGGGCTGGTTTGCTCTCTCGCGGGTCACTTCTGGCCGTCGGCCTGCTGCACGGACTTCCACAGCGTCGCGTACCAGGGATTATGCGTGGCCGCCGAGGGCTGCTGCTGGCCACCGCCCGGACGGCCGTCTATCACGACGTAACACGTCTCGTGCGGCATGCACAATCCCAGCCGCGCCCGCGCCTGGTCTTCCACGTAGGACGGGTCGGTCAGCCGCTGCTGCTCCGCTTCCAACTTGCTGATCTGGGCGGTCTGCATCTGGTGCTCCGCGGCGAGCTGGTCGATCTGGCGGCGCTGGGCGATGTACTCCCGGACCGGATAGGCCAGGCTCAGTGCGACCGCGCAGATGACGACCGCGAGGACCGCCGCCCGGCCGGTCAGCCGGGGACGCGAGCGGGTGCCCGGCGTCACCAGGGCATCAACTTCCGTGGCGGTACCGGGGGAACGCGGATGTCCCGGCGTAGATCGCGGCGTCGTCCAGCAATTCCTCGATGCGCAACAGCTGGTTGTACTTCGCGACCCGCTCGCTCCGGGCCGGAGCGCCGGTCTTGATCTGGCCGCAGCCGGTCGCCACCACCAGGTCCGCGATCGTGGTGTCCTCGGTCTCCCCGGAGCGGTGGCTGACCATGCAGCGGTAGCCGTTTCGGTGGGCGATCTCGACCGCGTCCAGGGTCTCGGTCAGCGTGCCGATCTGGTTGAGCTTGACGAGGAGGGCGTTGGCCGACTTCTCCTCGATGCCCCGGCGCAGCCGCTCCGGGTTCGTCACGAACAGGTCGTCGCCGACGATCTGCACCGTGTCGCCGACCGCGGCGGTGAGCTGCTGCCAGCCGGCCCAGTCCTCCTCGGCGAGCGGGTCCTCCAGCGAGACGATCGGGTACTTCCCGATCCACGACGCGTAGAGCTCGCTCATCTGCTTCGCGTTCCGGGACTCGCCCTCGAACCGGTAACCGCCGCTGCTGCAGAACTCCGTCGCGGCGGCGTCCAGCGCCAGCGCGATGTCTTCGCCAGGGGTGTAACCGGCCGACGAGATGGCCTCCACGATCAGGTCGAGCGCCGCCTGATTGTGTTCCAGTTCCGGTGCGAACCCCCCCTCGTCGCCGACACCGGTGCTCAGGCCGTGCTGCTTCAGCACCGACTTGAGCGAGTGGTAGGTCTCCGCTCCCCAGCGCAGCGCCTCGGCGAACGTGCCGGCCCCGATCGGCGCGATCATGAACTCCTGGACGTCGACATTGGTGTCCGCGTGCGCACCGCCGTTGAGGATGTTGAACATCGGGACCGGCAGCAGGTGGGCGTTGGTTCCGCCGACGTAACGGAACAGCGGAAGTCCCGCCGAGTCCGCCGCGGCCTTCGCGACGGCGAGGCTCACGCCGAGGATCGCGTTCGCGCCAAGCCGGGACTTGTCCGGGGTGCCATCGAGATCGATGAGCGCCTGGTCCACCATCCGCTGATCGTCGGCATCGTAACCGAGCAGCTCGGGCTGGATCTCATCGACAACACCACGGACGGCGTGCCCGACGCCCTTGCCGCCGTACTCCTCGCCGCCGTCCCGCAGTTCCACCGCCTCGAACCTGCCGGTGGAGGCGCCGCTCGGTACGCCGGTACGCCCGGTGGAGCCGTCGTCGAGGTCCACCTCGACCTCGATGGTCGGGTTGCCCCGGGAGTCCAGGATCTGCCGGGCGTGGATGGTCTCGATGGACGCCACTGACGCTCCTCGCTGCGACGGAAATAGCCAGCATGAGAAGCCTAGTGGCTGACCAGCGGCGGCACGCGCCGGGCCACGCCGGCCAGCGCCGGCTGCCCCAGCTGCTAGAAGGGGGTGGTGTCGAGCCAGTGCGCGAACAGCTCACGGTCGCCGAGAATCTCGACGGTCTCCGGCGGCAGCCGGCGTAGCAAGACGAGAAGCAGCGCCGCGGCCGGGCCGCGGACCGCCGCATCCGCCTTCGCATGACCGGCCTCGACGGTGGTTCCGGACGGTGCCCGCCGGACCAGCCACTCCCCCGAGCCGTCGAGCCCGGGGTCGGTCGCGTGGAAGTGCAGGGTCTGGCCCTCACCACGCTGCGTGGCCGGCCACGACGGCGCCCCTTTCGCAGCGCCGCGGGAGGCTGCCGCGACCAGGCCGAGCCATTCGTCCACGCCATCCGCGGCGAGGTCGGCGGACTGGTAAGCCGTTCCGGCGCCCGTGGCGACGTCCTCTCCCATTGCGAGCAGCACGTCGGCGAGGTGCACCGAGACCTCATGCGCCCTCCGCCGCGCCCACCAGGACGCCGGGCCGATGCCCCCGAGCGTCCAGACCGGCGCCGTTCCGGCCTCCTGGATGGCGTCGACGACCCGTGCCGCCCCGCCGTTCACCCACTCCGCCTGGGCCGCCGGGTCGTCCGGGAACTTGCCCTCGGGCACCTCCCGCATCGGGATCGCTTCGGCGGACCGGGTGGTCACGATCTCCGCTGCCCACCGGTGGCCACGGCCGACGTGCGTGGCAAGCTGCTTGAACGTCCAGTCCGGGCAGGCCGGAACCGGGTGCGCCAGCCGATCAGGCCGGCTCGCCTCGGGTCCGCCGGCAACGATCTCGGCGACCCTCGCCGTGTCGCCATCGATGACGGCGTAGAACCGTCCGTCGCTGATCGCGGTCACTCGGCAGCACCTCCGGTTGCGTCGTCCTGCCGCCGGTGTCCGTACCGGCCGCGTGGCCCGGGCACCGACACTACGCCCACGGCCGGATGCCGGAACCGGGAACGGCGGTTACGAAGACGTCCGGCGTTCCCAGGCCCGTACCCCGTCGCGATACCGGCGCGCCGCCGCGCGCAGCTCGAGTTCGGGGTCGAGGCCCGCCTCACGCGCCTTCGCCACCAGTCGGAACAACTCCGCCCCGAGGTCGCCCGCACCGAGGGCGCCCGCCCCCAGGTCGCCCGCCCCGAGATCGGCAAGCTCGGACGGCACGCCGGCCCGGCTGGCACGGCGCTGCAACTGCGCGGCGAGCGCCAGGGCGGGCTGCCCGAACGGCACGCCGTCGAGCGACGACGACGGCGTGCCGCTGGCGGCTTCCCGTTCCGCCGCCTTGATCGCGTCCCAGTTGGCCTTGACCTCGTCCGCCCCGGAGACCGTCACCGAGCCGAACACATGCGGGTGCCGGCGCACCAGCTTGCCGACGATCCCGTCGGCCACATCATCGATGGTCCAGCCGGTGCCGTCGTCCCGCTCGGCCGCGATCCGGGCGTGGAACACGACCTGGAGCAGGACGTCGCCGAGTTCCTCCCGCAGCGCCTGCGGCTCGCCGGACTCCAGCGCCTCCAGCGCCTCATAGGACTCTTCGATCAGGTGCGGCGCGAGCGAGGTGTGGGTCTGCTTGGCATCCCACGGGCAGCCGGTCCGCAGCGCGTCCATGGTGGCGACCAGGTCGAGCAGCCGCCCGCCGGGCAGGTCATAGGAGCCGGCCAGCGCCTCGATCTCCGGCCCCCGCCCGGCGGCGGCGATCTCGCCCAGCGCGCGGGCGAGGTCCTCGTCGCCGTCCCCGGACGCGAGCCACACCACCGGCGCGGCGGCCGAGCGCGCGAGTTCGGCGAGCGTCCGGGCCCGCGCGGAGACCGGCTCCTCGGCGGCGGTCCGCCAGCCGATCCCCGCGTCGGTGAGCGCGTCGAGCTGCGGGTGGCCGTCCGGCCCGGCCAGCACGGCGGCCGCCCCGCGCAGGGTGTCCCACGCCGCCGCGGTCAGCAGCCCGGGAGCGACCCGCGGGCTGGTCACCAGCAGGACGATAAGCCCGGCCGGTGGCGGTGCTCCGCGCGCGCGGGGTCCGGCGGCCGTGTCCGTCGCCATGGTCAGCCGCTCGGCTTGGAGAGCTTGCTCGGAACCGGGCCGATGGTCAGCTGTGATTGGTTGAGCTGGCCGTAGCGGGGGTTGATCTTGATGTTGAGGGTCTTCGTCGTCGCGCCGATGTCGGCGGTCAGCCGCTCGTTGACCAGCTGGCTCTCGGCCTGCTGATCCTGCTGGCTGGTCGGCTGCTTGCCCCCGGTGTAGAGCTGGGTGAGCTTGCTGAGGACCGCCTCGAACTGGCCGAACTGCGGGAGCAGGCTGGGCGGCACCGCGTTGGCGAGGGCCAGTTCGTTCGGGCTGATCTGCTGGCCGGTCTGCTGCTGGAAGATCTGCGCGGCGGCGGCCAGGCCGCGCTGCGAGTCGCCCGGGCTGATCGCAACGCCCTTGTGCTGCGCGACGCTGTTGAGGATCTGGAAGCGCACCAGCCAGGTCAGCACCAGCTGCGGCATCTGCGACGGCTTGTACTGGAGCTGCGACGAAACCGAGGGGTTGGCGGTGTAGGCCTTGTTGAGCGCGGACACGTCGTCGGAGAGGGTGGCGGTGGTGATCCGCTGGTTGCCGATGATCGCGGCCGCGCCCATCTGAACCGGCGGCGAGGACGACCCGCAACCGGAGAGGGAAATCAGCGCGGCGCAGGCTGCGGCCGCGCAGGTGACCGTTCCGGTCCACTTGCCGAGCACGAAGAGTCCTTCCTCACGAGCGTGACGGGGCGTCGGATGGGGTGCGGCCCGCTCCGGTGGGCCCCGTGTCAGCGCCGGGGGCGCCGGTGTCAGCGCCGGAGGCGCTGTGCTCAGCACTATCAAATACCGCGGCGACGAGCGACGCGCACCAGCTGAGCAGCTCGGTGTCCCGCAACGGCCTGCCACCGATCGCCGCGGTCTTCGGCGCTGGTACGAGCATCGTACGCACCTGCGGCTTCAGCACGGTCTTCGGGTAAAGCCGCTGCACCCGCAGCTGCCGCGACTCCGGCAGCTGCACCGGGGCGAACCGGATGTGCGCGCCCTGGAGGGTGATGTCGGTCAGCCCGGCGTTGCGGGCGCGGGTCCGCAGCCGGGCCACCTCGAGCAGGTTCGTCACCGGCTCGGGCGGGGTGCCGTACCGGTCGTCCAGTTCGTCGCGCACCGCGGCGATATCGGAGTCGGAGTCCACCGCCGCGATCCGCGCGTATGCCTCCAGCCGCAGCCGTTCCCCGGGGATGTAGGAGTGGGGCAGGTGCGCGTTCACCGGCAGCTCGATCCGGACCTCGGGCCGCTCGGCGGGAGCGCCGCCCTTCATCTCCTGCACCGCCTCGCCGATCATCCGGACGTACAGGTCGAAGCCGACCCCGGCGACGTGCCCGGACTGCTCGCCGCCGAGCAGGTTCCCGGCGCCGCGGATCTCCAGGTCCTTCATCGCGACGAACATGCCGGCGCCCATCTCGGTGTGCTGGGCGATAGTGGCGAGCCGCTCGTGGGCCGTCTCGGTGAGCGGCCGTTCCGGCGGGTAGGTGAAGTACGCGTACGCGCGCTCCCGGCCGCGCCCGACCCGGCCGCGCAACTGGTGCAGCTGCGGCAGCCCGTAGTTCTCGGCGCGGTCCACGATCAGTGTGTTGGCATTGGAGATGTCCAGGCCGGATTCCACGATCGTGGTGCACACCAGCACGTCGTACTTCTTCTCCCAGAAGTCGATCATGATCTGCTCGAGGGCGTGCTCGTTCATCTGGCCGTGCGCCACGGCGACCCGCGCCTCGGGCACCAGCGCCGTGATCCGGGAGGCGACGCGGCCGATGGTGGCGACCCGGTTGTGCACGAAGAACACCTGCCCCTCGCGCATCATCTCCCGCCGGATCGCGGCCGTGAGCTGCCTTTCTTCGTACGGGCCGACGAAGGTCAGCACCGGATGCCGTTCTTCCGGCGGGGTGAGGATGGTGGACATCTCCCGGATTCCGGCCAGTCCCATTTCCAGGGTGCGCGGGATCGGGGTGGCCGACAGTGCGAGCACGTCCACCTCGGTGCGCAGCTGCTTGAGGTATTCCTTGTGCTCCACCCCGAACCGCTGCTCCTCGTCGACGATCAGCAGGCCGAGCCGGGAGAACCGGGTCTCCGGCGACAGCAGCCGGTGGGTGCCGATCACCACGTCGACGGTGCCGTCGGCGAGGCCGCGCAGCGTTTCGGCCGTTTCCGCGGAGGTCTGGAACCGCGACAGGGGCTTGACCACCACCGGGAACGGTGCGTACCGCTCGCCGAACGTGGTGAGGTGCTGCTGCACCAGCAGGGTCGTGGGCACCAGCACCGCGACCTGCATGCCGTCCTGGACCGCCTTGAACGCCGCCCGGACCGCGATCTCGGTCTTGCCGTAGCCGACGTCGCCGCAGATCAGCCGGTCCATCGGGACGGGCCGCTCCATGTCGGCCTTGACCTCGTCGATGGCGCCGAGCTGGTCCGGGGTCTCCACGTACGGGAAGGCGTCCTCGAGCTCACGCTGCCAGGGCGTGTCCTGGGCGAACGCGTGGCCGGCCGACGCCATCCGGGCCGAGTACAGCCGGATCAGCTCCGAGGCGATCTGCCTGACCGCCTTGCGGGCGCGCCCCTTCGTCTTCGCCCAGTCGGCGCCGCCGAGCCGGTGCAGAGCCGGCGCCTCGCCGCCGACGTACCTGGTGACCTGGTCGAGCTGGTCGGTGGGCACGTAAAGCCGGTCCGGCGGCTGGCCGCGCTTGCTGGGCGCGTACTCGATGACGAGGTACTCCCTGACCGCCCCTTGCACGCTGCGGCTGGTCATCTCGAGGTAGCGGCCCACCCCGTGCTGCTCGTGGACGATGTAGTCGCCGGGGGTGAGCTGGAGCGGGTCGATGCCCCCGCGCCGCCGGCTCGGCATCCGCCGGGTGTCCCGGCTGCCGGTCCGCTGCCCGGCCAGGTCCGCCTCGCAGATCACCGCCAGCCGGGCCGCCTCCCAGGTGAAGCCCTGGTCGATCAGTCCGGTCGCGACGCAGGGCACACCGGGCTCGGGCGGGCCGTCAAGGTCGCCGAGCCGGGCGCCGAGGCCATCCGCGCGGAGCATCTCGGCCAGTCGCTGCGCGGGCCCGTGCCCCTCGGTGACGAGCACCACCCGCCACTCGTCCGCCAGCCAGCGGCGCACATCGGCCAGGGCCCGGGCGGTGTCACCCCGATAGGCTTCCGCGGGACCCGCCCCCATGCTGAACGCCCGGCGGCCCGCCTGCTCCTCCTCCGCGGCGCCGGGTTCCTCCCCGACCGCGCCGTCCCCGCCGTCCGCGCCGACCGCGCCGGGACTCTCGAACGGGGTGACGGTCCACCATGGCAGGCCAAGGTCGTCGGCCGCCGCCCGGATCTCGGTGATGGAGCGGAACGCGGCGGCACCCAGGTCGATCGGCACCTGCCCACCGGCGGCGGCGTTCACCCAGGACGCGGCCAGGAACTCCTGGCTGGTGCGGACGAGGTCGGCGGCGCGGGCACGGATCCGCTCGGGGTCGCACGCGAGCACCCGTCCCCCGGCGGGCACGTAGTCGAGCAGGAGCTCCATCCGGGACGCGATGGCGGGAGCGAACGCCTCCATGCCCTCCACGGCGATGCCGTCGGAGAGCTTGCCGAGCACGTCGGCCAGGCCCGGGTGATCGTCGGCCAGCTGCTTGGCCCGGTCCCGCACGGCGGGGGTGAGCAGCAGCTCGCGGCAGGGCGGCGCCCACAACCCGTCGGCGGTCTGCAGGCTCCGCTGGTCAGCCACCCGGAACTGGCGGATCTCCTCGACCTCGTCGCCGAAGAACTCGACCCGCAGCGGATGCTCCTCCGTGGGCGGGAACACATCCACGATGCCGCCGCGCGCGGCCATCTCACCGCGGCGCTCCACCAGGTCGGTGCGGGTATAGCCGATCTCGACCAGGCGGGAGAGCACGTCGTCGAGCGCGACCGCCTGGCCCGCACGCAGCGACACCGGCGCGATGTCGCCGAGCCCGCCGACGATCGGCTGTAGCAGGCCGCGGATGGAGGTGACCACCGCGGTGAGCGGGCCGGTCCGGGGGTCGGCCGGGTCGGGATGTGCGAGCCGGCGCAGCACGGCCAGCCGCCGGCCGCAGGTGTCCGAGGTCGGCGAGATCCGCTCGTGCGGCAGCGTCTCCCAGGCGGGGAAGTAGGCAACTCCCTCGCCCGGCAGCAGCGAGCCGAGGGCGTCGGTGAGCGCTTCCGCCTCCCGGGCGCTGGCGGTCACGGCGAGCACGAACCGGCGGTCCTGGCCGGCCTGGGGTCCCTGCTCCCCCGGCAGGCCGGTGAGAGCGGCCGCCAGGAACGGCCGGAGCGCTGGTGGGGCGGTGAAGTCCGCCCCCGTCTCCGCGGCCCCGGGGCCAGCGGCCGGCCCGGCGCCCGCGGGGCCGGCGGAACCGAGCGCCTCATGCAGCGCGGGATCGCGCCCGATTACGCTGAGTAGTCCGGCGAGACTCACTGGTGTCCTTCGATAGGCAGCACAAACGCCCGCATTTGGCGCGGCGGCGGGCCGGCTGGATGCGGGGACACTTCCAGCTTACGGCCTCACGACCCCCCTCATGGCCCAGCCCCGCCCGCATGGCCCACCCCGGCCCTCATGGCCCGGCCCATCCGGGCTATGGCAAGATGCCGTGGAATACGGGGCTTGCCCCAATCGGAAGAAGGTTGGGCTATGTCGGTGGACAGGCTGGCCGGGAGCGGGCCGGCCGGTGAA
>JBPYFL010000030.1:0-18807 GCA_051986485.1 Streptosporangiaceae bacterium
GCGGGCTGGATTCACGCGGGGCGGCAGCGCCCGGTGGTGCCGGAAAATTCGCGGCTGGCATGCCAGAGCTGGCCGCTGGTGATCTGCGTCCACCCGGCGCTGGCCGGTGCGCTGCCACAGCTGGAGCCGGTGTTCACCACCATCGCGGCGCACGTGGCCGGTACCCCGGCGGCGATCCGCCGGATCGTCCAGTACCCGGCGGGCGCGGCGCCGGGCCTGCAACAGGCCGGCCCTGGACCCGGCGGCAGTTACGCATTCCAACTCGCCAGCCTGGCCCCCGGCTACCAGGGTGGGCTCGAGTCAGCCGTGGTCGCGCAGATCGTCCCGGCATGCGTCGGCCCGGCCGGGGCGCTGGACAAGCCGGTGCGGGGGTGGCTGCTCGACACGCCGATGCCGGGCGATGTGACCCGCGATGTGGGCACCGTTGCCCCTCCGGGCGACACCGGCAGGCCGGACGTGATATTCGGCGGGTACACCGAGCAACAGCGCCGGACGTGGCTGAGCCAGCATTACCGCCAGGTGGTGAGCTGCTCGCTGACACCGGGCGACTTCCGGGCGGCGCCGAAGCGCCCCCATCACAGCCCATACCTGGACATGCCCGGCCATTAGCCGTCGCGCCGTCAGGTCGCGCTGACCGAGGCGACGAGGTCGTCCGCGGCCGAGTAAGGGTCCAGCTCGCCGTCCGCGACACGCTGCGCCAGCTGGCCGAGTGGCGACTCGCCCGCCAGCCCGTCCGGCTGGCCCATCCGCTTCCGCAGCTCACCCAGCGCGATCGCGGTGATCTCGTCGCGGGCACGGGCCACCCGCCGGTGCTCCAGCTCGCCGGAGGACTCCAGCCATTCGGCGTGCCCGGCCAGCCGGGTGACCAGCTCGTCGACGCCTTCACCGCCGACCGCGGTCGTGGTGACGATCGGCGGCTTCCACGCGCCGGGCTCACGGTCCGCCATCGCGATCATGTTCCGCAGGTCGCGCACCACCTGCTGGGCGCCGTCCCGGTCGGCCTTGTTCACCACGAACAGGTCGGCGATCTCCAGGATTCCGGCCTTGGCCGCCTGGATCGCGTCTCCCATCCCCGGCGCCACCAGCACCAGCGTGGAGTCGGCCAGCGAGGCGATCTCCACCTCGGCCTGCCCGACCCCGACGGTCTCGATCAGGATCACCTCGAACCCGGCGGCGTCGAGCACCCGGGCGGCCTGGCCGGTCGCGGCGGCGAGCCCGCCCAGGTGCCCACGGCTGGCCATCGACCTGATGAACACGTCCCGGTCGTCGGCGTGGTCCTGCATCCGGATCCGGTCACCGAGCAGCGCTCCGCCGGTGAACGGCGAGCTGGGATCCACCGCGAGGACTCCGACCCGGCGGCCATCGGCGCGGAAGGCCTTCAGCAACGCGCTGGTCAGCGTCGACTTCCCGACACCCGGTGCGCCGGTCAGGCCGATCACCCGAGCCTTGCCGGTCAGCGGGGCGAGCATCGACAGCAGCTCACGCAGCTGCGGCGACCCGTTCTCGACCAGCGATACCAGGCGGGCGAGCGAGCGGGGATCGCCCTGGCGGGCCCGCTCGGTCAGCGACCGCAGGTCACGGTCCCGCCCTCGGTTGTCCGGCACCGCGGCGTCCCTTCAGGCCCGCGGCACCCGCAGCAGCAGGGCGTCGCCCTGGCCGCCGCCGCCGCACAGGCCGGCCGCGCCGAGCCCGCCGCCACGGCGCCGCAGCTCGTGGATCAGGTGCAGGCCGATCCGCGCGCCGGAGGCGCCGATCGGATGCCCGATCGCGATCGCGCCGCCGTTGACGTTGACCCGGTCCGGGCCGATCCCGAGGTCGCGCATGGACTGGATGACAACCGCGGCGAAAGCCTCGTTGATCTCCACCAGGTCGAGATCGGCGGCGCGGAGACCCGCCTTGTCCAGCGCCCGGGTGATCGCACCGGAGGGCTGCGAGTGCAGCGAGTTGTCCGGCCCGGCGACGATCCCGTGCGCGCCGACCTCCGCGAGCACGTCAGCGCCGTATTCCGCCGCCTTCGCCGCGGACATCACGACCACCGCGCACGCGCCGTCGGAGATCTGCGACGCGGTGCCGGCCGTGATCGTCCCGTCGGCCGTGAACGCGGGCTTCAGGCGGCTCAGCCCCTCCGCGGTCGTGTCCGGGCGCACGCCCTCGTCCCGGTCGACCGTGACCGGGTCACCCTTGCGCTGCGGCACCTGGACCGCGACGATCTCGTCGTCGAACAGGCCGTTCTTGGCAGCCTGCGCGGCCCGCTGGTGTGACTGGGCCGCGAACTCGTCCTGCTCGGCGCGGCCGATGCCGAGCCGCTGGCTGTAGCGGTCGGTGGACTCGCCCATCGACAGGTGGTCGAAGGCGTCGGTCAGCCCGTCGTGCTCCATCGAGTCCACCAGCGAGGCGGGGCCGAACTTGTAGCCGGACCGCGACCCGGGCAGCACATGCGGCGCCGACGTCATCGACTCCATCCCGCCCGCAACCACGACCTCGACCTCGCCGGCCCTGATCAGCTGGGCGGCCAGCGCGATCGCGTCCAGGCCGGACAGGCAGACCTTGTTGATCGTGATGGACGGCACGGTCATCGGTATCCCGGCCGCGACGGCAGCCTGACGGGACGGGATCTGGCCGGCGCCCGCCTGCAGGACCTGGCCCATGATCACGTAATCGACCTGGTCGCCGGGGAGGCCGGCCCGATCGAGCGCCGCCCTGATCGCGACGGCTCCCAGGTCCATCGCGCTGAAATCCCGCAGCGAGCCGAGCAGCCGGCCGACCGGCGTCCGGGCTCCGCTGACGATAACCGGGTCCGCCATCTACCCCTCCGTATGCTCGCCGATTGCCGGATGTCACGATACCGGGGACGCGGGGCCCAGCCGCGCGGAAGGGAGGCCGCTCATGCCACGGCAGGGACCGGAGGGCGGGCCTGGCCTGGCCCGGATCGACCACGTGGGCATCGCGTGCCACGATCTCGACGAGAAAATCAGCTTTTACCAGGATGTGTTCGGCCTGGCGGTGGTGAGCCAGGAAACGAACCAGGAGCAGGGCGTACGCGAGGCGATGCTCGCGTTTCCGCAGCAGCCGCCCGGCGCGCCGTCGTATGTCCAGCTCCTGGAGCCGCTCGCCCCCGAAACCCCGGTCGGCAAGTTCCTGGCGAAACGCGGCGAGGGCCTGCACCACGTCGGCTACGCCGTGCCGGACGTCTCGGCGGCGCTGGCGTCGGTCGGCGCGGCCGGGGTCAAGCTGATCGACCAGCGGTCCCGGCACGGGTCGATGGGCGCCGCGATCGCATTTTTGCACCCTGGCGACCTGGGCGGGGTGCTGACCGAATTGGTGCAACCGGCCACCGAACTGGTCGAACCACCCTCGGTGTGAACGTCGCCACACAGCGTCCCGGGTATCGCGGCCCGGTACGGATCAATAGCATTAAGAACTAGGAAGGCTCCTTCCCCCAACCCAGGGGCGGAGTAGCCTTCGGAACCACCGGGCGAGGCTCTTGTTCACGCCGTCCGGGCGAGCAGGGACACGATACGGTCTTCACTGCGCGCGGCGGACGGCGAGGTCTTCGGCCGGGTCCGCGTGCCCTCACCTCACCACCAGGATTGAGCCACATGCAGTCGGATATAGACGCCCAGCTCAGCAACTTCTTCGAAGAGACGCCACCACGTGAGTTCGACACCGTGCTCCGCGGTTACGACCGTGCCCAGGTGGACAGCCACCTCAAGCGGGTCGAAGCAGAGGTGCGCCAGCACCGCGAGCAGGTACAGGCGATGCAGCACGAGCTGTCCGACGCACACCGGCAGCTCCAGGAGCAGGAGCGGCCGACGTACTCCGGCCTGGGTGCGCGGATCGAGCAGCTGCTTCGGCTAGCCGAGGAGCAGGCCACCGAGCTGGTCGGGGCCGCGCGGTCCGAGGCGAACGAGATCAAGGCGGCCGCCAAGGTGGACGGCGCCGAGGTCCGGGCCGCGGCCGAGAACGAGGCCGCAGAGCTGCGCGCGACCGCGAAGCGGGAAAGCGAGGACATGCGCGGCGCCGCCGAGCGCGAGGCGGAGGCCATCCGCACGAACGTGCGGCGTGAGGCCGAGGAGCTGACGTCCACCACCGAGCGCGAGGTCTCCAAGCTCCGCGCCACCGCCGACCACGAGATCGCCGAGAAGCGGGCCGCGGTCGAGCGCGAGATCGCGAAGCTGCGTACCAGCACCGAGCGCGAGGTCGCCCAGCTGCGGGCTTCGACCAAGCGGGAGCGCGACGAGATCCTCACCACCGCCAAGCGCCAGGCCGACGAGATGCGGGCCCAGGCGCAGCGGATCCTCGAGGAAAGCGAGGCGCAGCGGGCTCAGGCCGAGGCCGAGTTCGAGATCCAGCTGGCCTCCCGGCGCGAAGAAGCGGAACGCCAGGAAGCAGAACGGCTCGGCGCGGCGCAGGCGGCGACCCAGAAGCTGGTCAGCGAAGCGGAGCAGCGGGCGGCTTCCGCGGAGCAGCGAGCCGCGAAGGCGAGCGCGCAGGCGGAGCAGACCCGGCGCGAGGCCGAGCAGCACGCCAAGCAGCTGGTCAGCAACGCCAAGAAGAACGCGGACCAGATACTCAGCCAGGCCAAGGGGCAGGCGGACCAGCACCTGTCCGACGTCAAGTCCGAGGCAGAGCGGCACCGCAGCCAGGCGCAGCGGCAGGTCGAGGACCTCACCCGGCAGAAGGACAGCATCGCCAGCCACCTTGCCCAGCTGCGCCAGCTGCTCGGCGCGCAGATGCCCGGGATGGACCAGGCGCTGGCCGCCGACCAGTCGGGCGGCAAGCAGGCTCTCGGCGGCGGCCAGGGCGGTGGCCAGCAGCCCGAGCGTCCGCAGCAGCAGCAGCGCCCGCAGCAGCAGCCGCAGCGGCCCTCCGGGCCGACCGGCGGGCCGGGCAACTCGGGCGGCACGCCCAAGCAGCCGGTCGGCGCCCAGGCCAGCAAGCCGCCGACGCAGAGCGGCGGGAAGGCGGCCGCAGACGGCCAGGACGACGACTGGTGGACGGAGTAAGGGCCAGCACCGCACAACGCTGACCAGGCATGATCTGGCCCCGGCCGCCAAGGCGGCCGGGGCCAGATCATGTGCTCAGTCAGCCTGCCGTTGCGGTCTGGCCGCCATCGATCACCAGCACCTGGCCGGTCATGTAGGAGGAGGCGTCGCTGGCCAGGAAGACCGCCGGGCCAGCCATCTCATCGGGCCTGGCCCAGCGCTTCATCGGCACCGAGGCGATCGTCGCCCCGCCGTCCGCGTTGTTCTCCCACAGGTTCCGGTTCAGGTCGGTGGCGGTCCACCCGGGGCACAGCGCGTTCACCCGGACGCCTTGGCCGGCCCATTCGACCGCCAACGACTTGGTGAGCGAGATCACGCCCGCTTTGGCCGCGCCGTAGGGCGACAGCAGCGGCGCGGCTCCGAGACCGCCGACCGATGCCACGTTGATGACCGACCCGGTACCGCGCTCCAGCAGGTGCGGCGCGACCGCGTGCAGGACATACACCACCGAGTCCACGTTCAGCCGGGTGATCTTCGACCAGCCCGGCAGCCGCAGGTCGGCGAACGGCACCATGAAGTTGGAGCCACCGGCGTTGTTCACCACGATGTCGATGTGGCCGAGTTGCTCGATCGCCGACGACACGGCCGAGGCCACCGATTCCTGCTCCGTTACATCCACGGGCAGCACGAATGCCTTCCGGCCCTGCTCGGAGACCGCGCGCGCGGTCGCCTCCAAGCCCTCTTCACTGCGGGCGAGCAACGCGACGTCGGCGCCCGCTGCCGCCATCGCGACCGCTACCTCCTGGCCGATCCCCCGGGAGGCCCCGGTGATCAGGGCCGTCTTGCCCGTCAGGTCGAACATTGTCATGAGGTGGCCTCCATGGGGAGCATCGCAGCGACGCGAGGAGCGGACCGGCGGGGGGTGCCGGGAGACACTGTCATTGTCCTTCTTCGTCCTTCCACTCAGTGGGCAGCGGCCATGCCGCCGGGTTGACCCGCTTGACGATCTCGTTGAGCACGATCCGCACGAAAGGCTCGCCCACCCATAGGTGCTTGGCCCGTTCCACCGCGATGACCTCGGCCTGCGGGACCCGGGCGAACGCCGCGCGCGCCTGCTCGGGCCGGAGGTAGTCGTCGAGCTCGGGAACGAGCGCCACCAGTGGCCGCCCGGATGCGGCCCAGGCGTCCAGGTCCGCGTCCCCGGCACGCCGCAACGGCGGCGAGAGCAGGATGGCTCCTTCGACCGACCCGGCGTTGCCCCACCTGAGGGCCAGTTCGGTGCCGAACGACCAGCCGACCAGCCACGGCGCAGGCAGGCCCGCCGAATCGGTGTAGGCGATGGCGGCCGCTACGTCGTAGCGCTCGGTCTCGCCGCCGCCGAACACGCCGTCGCTGGTGCCGCGGTCCGAGGCGGTACCGCGGGTGTTGAACCGGAGCACGGCCAGGTCGGCCAGGGCCGGCAACCGGTTCCCCGCCTTCCGGAGCAGGTGACTGTCCATCATCCCGCCGTGCGTCGGCAGCGGATGCAGGCAGATCAGCGTGCCGGCCGGGGTGCGATGCTCCGGCATCGCGAGCTCACCGACCAGGCTCAGCCCGTCCTCGGTCCGCAGGGTGATCGGCGAGCGCCGGGCCGGCAGCACCGTGCTCGCGCGGATCTCGGTCCGTGTTTCAGCCATCGGGTCTCTCTCACCTCCGGCCGGGCCCGCGGCCCCGGACCCGGCGGTGCAACCTGCGCTCCCAGCATGCCCGGTGCCAGTGCCGGCGCTCCCCCAGCCCCTCGCCCAGCAGCGTCTCGTCCGCGGGCCAGCTGACCAGGTGCGGCGTCCCGGGCCGGATCTCCTGGTCGCAGCCCGGGCACCGGTAGCCCTTCACCGCCGCGGCACCGGGAACCGGCCGGACGACCCACTCACCGTCCGGCCATGACTCGATCCGCTCCAGCCTGATCACCGCGCCACCTCGGCCTGGGTTCTCTCGCCTCTTTCCAGCAGGGCCCGGGGACGCCCTGCGCAGTCCCACACAAGCCAACGTCTCCGAACGGGATTCGCATCCCGGCACGAGAGTACAGAGCCGCGCCCGCGATCCGCCGCCTGGGCACCGCAGGAGTCCCCGCCCGCCGCTACAGTTGGCTGGCGTGCGGCTCGTCATCGCCCGGTGCAGCGTGGACTACGTCGGCAGGCTGACCGCCCACCTGCCGTCCGCGCTGCGGCTGCTCATCGTCAAGGCGGACGGCTCGGTCCTGGTTCATTCCGACGGCGGGTCCTACAAGCCGCTCAACTGGATGTCGCCGCCGTGCCGGCTGGAGGAGACGGCGGAGGCCTGGCGGGTGGTGAACAAGGCCGGCGAGGAGCTGCGGATCACCATCGAGGAGATCGTCGACGACTCCTCCTACCCGCTGGGCGCCGATCCGGGCCTGGTCAAGGACGGCGTCGAGGCGCACCTGCAGGAACTGCTCGCGGCCCAGCCGGGCATCCTCGGCGATGGCTGGCGGCTGGTCCGCCGGGAGTACCCGACGGCGATCGGGCCGGTGGACCTGATGTGCCGGGACGCGAGAGGCAGCAGCGTCGCGGTCGAGGTGAAGCGCCGCGCCGAGATCGACGGGGTGGAGCAGCTGACCCGCTACCTGGAGCTGCTCAACCGGGACCCGCTGCTCGCGCCAGTCCAGGGCGTCCTCGCCGCCCAGGAGATCAAGCCGCAGGCGCGGGTGCTCGCCGAGGACCGCGACATCCGCTGCGTCACGCTCGACTACGACGCAATGCGCGGCACCGACGACGGCACCCTGCGGCTCTTCTAGCTCTGTTGCCGCCCCCGTGATGCATTTCTGTCGGTACCGCCTGCGAGCATCGCGCCCGTGAATCTGAGGCTGCTACAAACCGCGCGGCTGCCAGTCGAGACGCTACGCTTCCACTGCAGCGATAACACACGTGTTATAATGAAGCCGACCTGATGTGGGTTGTCGCTTACCTGCCGGAGGCCGAGGATGAGCGGGCGGCGCTGTCTAAAGGAGAACGTGCCGCCCTGATTAACGCAGATGCCAAGCTCGGCGCATACGGTCCACGGCTCGGCTTCCCTCATACGAGTGCGGTCCGCAGTGCAGTAGGGCTGCGGGAGCTTCGTCCCCGTGCCGGGCGAAGCGCATACCGTGCGCTGTACCGGCAGGCCGGGGATGTGTTCGTCGTTGCGGCAGTCGGTCCGGAGGCCGAGTCTGACCCGCGCGGGTTCGGCCGGATGGTACGGCGCGCATTAGAACGCCTGGCGAAGGTGGAGGACGGCTGATGCCGAAGTTGTCAGAGCTTAAGACGGCTGGCGAGATCGCGGCCGGGGAACTCGCTGACCCGGAGATCCGCCGCGAGCACGAGCGGACGGCATTGGCGCACGCAGTCGCGATGCGCGTGATCGGCTACCGGGTTGATCACGGGCTGTCGCAGACCGGGCTTGCACAAATGGTGGGCATGCACCAGCCTGCCATCGCGCGGCTGGAAGCCGGTGACCACGAACCGTCGCTGACCACGCTGTCCCGGCTGGCGAAGGCGCTCGGCATCGAGTTCCACATCGACATCACCCCGGACACATTCGGACTGCGCGATACCGCGTAGCCCACGAACCGCGCTGGCTTACGCCGCATTACCGGGGCATAACGCAATGCTCCGGGCCCGAGACTCGGTTCGTCACGGCCCTGGCGGCGCGCCGGGCCCGCGGCTGAATAGGTAGCGGAGCAGGACGTGATCGCCGATGCGGCGGGCTTCGGCTAGGCGCATCGGGTTGCCCGGACCGTGCGGATAGGCGGCGGGAGGGGCGAAGCGGGGGGCGGCCGGATCGCCCACGAAGAACGGCGCGATCACCAGTTGCAGCTCGTCGGCGAGGCCGCAGGAGAGGAACTCCCGCAGCACCTGGGCGCCGCCCTCGACGAGGATGCGGCGCATCTGCCGTTTGGCCAGGTCGGCGAGAACGAAGGAAACCGGCGGCGGGTCGCCGGCGTCGATGACCTCGGCGCTGTCCCCCAGCCGGGACCGGGCCGCCGCGGCGGCCGGGCCGGCGCAGTAGACCAGCTTGGCCGCGCCGCCGAGGGTGAAGAACCGCGCACCGGGATCCAGATTGCCGGTCGCGGTGAGCGTGACCTTGGCCGGATCGGGCGGCAGGCCGCGCGCCTTACGCCCGTCCCGGCGGGCCGGGTCACGGATGACCAGCCGGGGGTCGTCGCGGCGGATCGTGCCCGCGCCGACGAGGATCGCGTCACATCCGGCCCGCAGCTCGTCCACCCGGTCCAGGTCCACGTCGCTGGACAGCACCAGCCGCTCGGAGGATGCGTCGTCCAGGCAGCCATCCACCGACACCGCGCAGCTCAGCACGACGTACGCCGATTTCACGAGGGCGTGTCCAAAGCGTCGCTGGCGGCGCTGCGCGCCGAGGGGAGCATCGCAGCGAAGCAAGGAGCGGAGCGGAGGACGACCCCGGGTGAAACCGTCATGCCAGGTGAGCGTACCGGCGGGCCGGAAGAACCGTCGCACCGGCGCAACGGGCCAGACGCAGCGGGGGTGGCAATGATTTACTGATCAGTCAGGAGCATGCCGAAGGGGCGGTGACACGACCATGACGACGGCGACGGCGGCACGTGACGCGACGGGATCCGCTGGCACGTTCGACTCGCTGAACCCGGCGACCGGCGAGGTCATCGCCACCTTCCCGGTGTGCGGCGAGCGCGACACGGAAGCCGCGGTGCAGCGCGCCGGTGAGGCGGCCCAGTGGTGGGCGGGGCTGAGCTGGAAGCAGCGCAAGCGCTACCTGCTGGACTGGAAGTCCTACATCACCCGCTACCTGGGCCGAATCGCCCAGCTGGTGCACGCCGAAACGGGCAAGCCGCTGGCCGACGCGCAGCTGGAGGCCGTGCTCGCGATCGTGCACATCGACTGGGCGGCCAAGCACGCCAAGAAGGTACTCGGCCCGCGCCGGGTACCGAGCGGGCTCGTCGCGATCAACCAGGCGTCCAAGCTGGAGTACCAGCCGCTCGGCGTCGTCGGGGTGATCGGGCCGTGGAACTACCCGGTGTTCACGCCGATGGGCTCCATCGCGTACGCCCTCGCGGCCGGCAACGCGGTGATCTTCAAGCCGAGCGAGCTCACGCCGGCGACCGGGAAGTGGCTGGTGGACTCGTTCACCGCCGTCACCGGCCGGCCCGTGCTGCAGCTGCTGACCGGATTCGGCGCCACCGGTGCCGCGCTGGCCCGAAGCGGCCTCGGCAAGATCGCGTTCACCGGGTCGGCGCCCACCGCGCGGAAGGTGATGGCCGCCTGCGCCGAAACCCTCACCCCGATCATCGCCGAGTGCGGCGGCAAGGACGCGCTCATCGTGGACCGCGACGCCGACCTGGACGCGGCCGCGGACGCGGCCGTCTGGGGCGCGATGTCCAACGCCGGCCAGACCTGCGTCGGGGTCGAGCGGGTGTACGTGGTCGGGGACGTCTACCACACGTTCATGGACAAGCTCACCGAGCGCGCGGCGAAGGTCCGGGCCGGCGAGGACCGCGAGGCCAACTACGGGCCGATGACGATGCCCGGCCAGATCGACGTCATCGAGCGGCACATCACCGACGCGATCGCCCGCGGCGGCCGGGCGGTCATGGGCGACCTGGGCTCGGTCCGCGCCCCCTACGTGGACCCGGTCATCCTGGCCGACGTTCCGGAGACGAGCACCGCCGTGACCGAGGAGACCTTCGGGCCGACCGTCACCGTGGCCAAGGTGCCTGACGTGTCGGAGGCGGTGCGGCTGGCGAACGCCTCCAGCTACGGCCTGGCGTCCACCGTGTTCGCGAAGAACAGGCGCCGCGCGATGGCCACGGCCCGCGCGCTGCGCAGCGGGATGACCGCGGTCAACGACGTGATCGCGTTCGCCAGCGTCCCGGGGCTGCCGTTCGGCGGGGTCGGAGAGTCCGGTTTCGGGCGGATTCACGGCGCGGACGGGCTGCGCGAGTTCGGGCGGGCGAAGGCGATCACCCGGCAGCGGTTCCGTTCGCCGCTCAACCTCACCTCGTTCGCCCGCACCGACCACGAGATGGAGCAGGTGATCAAGCTGGTCACCATGCTGCATGGCCGACGGCGCCGCCGCGGGCAGCAAAACGGCTGAAGCGCCGCCCTCAGGGACCCGGGCTCAGCCGGTCATCGGCAGCGACTGGGTCGGGGGCGCCATCGGGTCGGCGGGCGCCAGCGGCGCGCGGCCGGTGATCAGGTCGGCGGCCCGCTCGGCGATCGCGATCACCGCGGCTTCGGTGCCGCCGCGGATCGGCGTCGGCATCACCGACGCGTCCACCACCCGCAGCCGCTCCACCCCGCGCACCCGCAGTTCGGTGTCCACCACACTGGTGATCTTGCTGGCCGCCAGCCGGGAGTCACCGCCCATCGCGCAGGTGCCCGCCGGATCGTACCGGCTGCCGAGATTCCGCCGGGCGAAGTCGCGGAGCTGGTCGTCGGAGCGCACAGCTTCGCCCGGGGCGTGCTCGCCCGAGCAGACCCGGCCCAGCGGCGCGCACGCGGCGATCTCGCGGGCCATCCGGAGCCCCTTGACCAGCGGGTCCAGGTCGGAGGAGTCGGCCAGGTACGCGGGGTCGATGAACGGCTTGTGCCGCGGGTCCGCGGAGGCGAGGCTGATCCGGCCGCGGCTTCCGGGCGCCACCAGCGCGACCAGCATCGACAGCATCCGCGTTGCCGGGTCGGCCAGCCCCTGCTCCTGATACGGGCCGGGCAGTGCGATCAGCTGGATGTCCGGGGCGGGCTCGGATGGCGTCGACCGGGTGAAACCGCCCGCTTCGGCCACGTTGGTGGTGAATGGCCCGTTGTGCAGCAGCTTCCACCGCAGCAGGCTTGCCGCGCCGAGCTGCTCCCACACCGCTTTCGCCTTCGGCGTGTGCCACATCGCGGCCACCACGGGATGGTCGGAGAGGTTCCCGCCGACGCCGGGGCTGTCGACGACCACGTCGATACCGTGCTCACGCAGGTGACCGCCCGGCCCGATCCCGGACACCATCAGCAGCTGCGGGCTGTTCACCGCGCCCGCGGCCACGATAACTTCCCGGTCGGCGCGGGCGATCTCCTCGGTGCCGCGGAACAGGTACCGCACTCCGGCGGCGCGGCCGCCCTCGAAGAAGACCCGGGTCGCGAGCGCGTCGGCCTGGACGGTCAGGTTCGGCCGCTGCGCCGCATCGCGCAGGTAGCCGTCCGCCGCGGACCAGCGCTGTCCCTTGGACCGGGTGACCTGGTAGAAGCCCACGCCGTCCTGCCGCGGGCCGTTGAAGTCGTCGGTGGCGTTGAGCCCGGCCGCCTTCGCGGCGTCGAGGAACGCGGCCGACAGCGGTGAGGCGTTGCGCTGGTCCTCCACCCGGATCGGCCCCTCGGCGCCGTGGTACGCGGACGCGCCGCGCGAGTTCGCCTCGGATCGCCGGAAATACGGGATCAGGTCGGTATAGCCCCAGCCGGTGCAGCCATAGTCATCGCGCCAGACGTCGTAGTCGTACCGGCTGCCGCGGGTGTAGATCATCGAGCTGACCGACGACGATCCGCCGAAGGTCCGCCCTCGCGGCCAGTAGATCCGCCGGCTGCCGGCCCGGTCCTGCGGCACCGTCGCGTAGTCCCAGTCGTAGCCGGTCCGCAGCAGCGTGTTGACCGCCGCCGGGATGCGGATCTCGTCCGCGTCGTCGGGCGGGCCGGCTTCCACCAGCAGCACCCGGATCCCGGGGTCCTCGGTCAGCCGCGCCGCGAGGACGCAGCCGGCGCCGCCCGCCCCCACGATCACGTAGTCGTACAACGGCTACCTCCGCGTCTCCAGCGCCCTCTGCCGCTCTGCCTTCCCGCATTTGCGGACAACCGTGGCAAAGCGTACTCGGCCAGCCCAGCGGTGATCACCCGCATCGGGAATCGGTGGCCGCACCGCAACCTCGGGCGGCCGCGCGCGGAGTCCGGGGATCGAACACGTGTGCGCCCCGGCCGGCGCGGCCGGGGCGCACACTCCCCCCCAAAAAGTGCTCAGCACCCGACGGCCCCCGAGATTTACGCCGGGCACTGAACGCAAATGACCACGGTCCGTATCCGGAAACTCGCGATCATGCCTATAACTTTTTGTTAGGCCACGATGCCACATCGTTACTTCGTTGTGAATACCCCAGGTCATAAGGCTGATCGTGTTCTTTAGTGATCGCGGTGATCAGCGGAGACGGCGGCCGCGACCTATCACCGACGGGCGATGTGGCATACGCGGCGTTACCGGTTGGTAGTGCACGAATCGCCGGCCGCACGTCCGCGTAGGGTGGCGTGCATGCCGAGGAGAACGTCGAAGCCAGCCGACAAGCCCGTCGTCCTGTCCCGGATCTACACCCGGACCGGGGACGACGGCACGACGATGCTCGGCGACATGAGCACGACCGCGAAGACCGACCCCCGGCTGGCCGCCTATGCCGACGTGGACGAGGCCAACTGTGCGATCGGCACCGCCATCGCGCTGGGCGAACTGACCGCCGACGTCGCCGGGGTGCTGACGCGCGTGCAGAACGAGCTGTTCGACGTGGGCGCCGACCTATGCCGGCCGCGCGAAGCCGGGACCGCCGCCGGGGGCGGCACCGACGGCGACGCTGGAGGCGGCACGGAGAGCGCCGCGCTGCGGATCACCGATGACTACATCACCGGTCTCGAATCCGAATGCGACCGGTTCAACGAGGGCCTGCCGGTGCTGCGCAGCTTCCTGCTGCCCGGCGGGAGCGCCGGGGCGGCGCTGCTGCATACCGCCCGTGCGGTGGTACGGCGGGCGGAACGGGCCGCATGGGCGGCGATCGAGGCGCACGGCGACTCCGTCAGCCCGCTGCCCGCCCGTTACCTGAACCGGCTGTCCGACCTGCTGTTCATCCTGGCCCGCCGCGCGAACGCCGATCGTGGCGACGTGCTGTGGAAGCCCGGCGGCGACCGCTAGCTTCCGGCGGTAACCGCCGGCGGTACGGGTACCGCGGCGCCGCTTCCAGCCACGCCAGGAAACCGGTCATCGCCGCCTCGCTCATCGCCAGCTCGACCGATCCGGCCGCGTCGTCGTCCGCCACCGGGTCCATGGCCTCAGCCGGCCGCGCCGCGCCGGAGGTCCGGCACCGGACGATGACCGTGTCCGCGCCCAGGCTGCTGGACTCCGCCGGGACGGGACCCCGTCGATCCAGCACCGTGAGGCCGCCGCGGTCCACCACCTCGTCCGGGCGCAGCCGCATCCCGAAGATCTGGTGCCACCACAGCTCGTCGCGGCGGTACCGGGCGACGCCGAGCCGCCAGCGCGGCCAGGAACCGTCAGTGCGGGGCCTGCGCAGCCCGCACTCGACCGTCCCGCCGCCGCGGTCGAGCAGCACCCGCCGTCCGGCGATTCCGATCGCGGCCAGCAGCACGACGACCAGCAAAACGACGACGACACCAGCACCGTCGACTGCCAGTGTCTCGCCCACTCAGGCCAGCCTCGTCAGGCTGGCTCTCCGGCCGCCCGCAACAGCGCCCGCGCGTACCGGGCCGCGGCGGGCTCTTCCCCGCCTGCCTCGGGCCCGGAAAGCTCCTGATCGAGATCGGCCTTCACCTGCGGGACGTCCACCTCGGCGCCGAGCTGGGCCTGCTGGGCGAGCACCGATGCCCGGTCGTCGGCCACGGTCAGGAAGCCGCCGCTCACCGCGGCGGACACCCTGTCTTCCGATCCTTCGTCGCCGCCGGTGCCGATGATCTCCACCACGCTGCCCGGCGCGAGCAGGCCGATTACCGGGGCGTGCCCGGCGAGCACGCCGATGTCGCCCTCCAGCGTCTTGGCGACCAGGATGCGCGCCTCACCGGACCAGATCTCCCGTTCCGGGGCGACAAGTGCCACATGCAGGGCCACCGTGTCACCTGACCCGGATCTCGAAATGACTGCGGTAACCGGTCACTGCTTCTCCAGATCCTTGGCCTTCCGCTCCACGTCCTCGATCCCGCCGACCATGTAGAAGGCCTGCTCCGGGAGGTGGTCGTACTTGCCCTCGGTGAGCGCCTTGAACGAGGAGATGGTGTCGGCCAGCGGGACGAACTCGCCGGGCTGGCCGGTGAACTGCTCGGCGACGTACATCGGGTGCGAGAGGAAACGCTCGATCCGGCGCGCCCGCTGGACCGTGACCTTGTCCTCTTCACCGAGTTCGTCGATGCCCAGGATCGCGATGATGTCCTGCAGCTCCTTGTTGCGCTGCAGGATCCGCTGCACCTCGCGGGCCACGTCGTAGTGCTCCTGGCCGACGTAGGCGGCGTCGAGGATCCGTGACGTCGAGTCGAGCGGGTCCACCGCCGGGTAGATGCCCTTCTCGGTGATCGCCCGTGACAGCACCGTGGTGGCGTCGAGGTGGGCAAAGGTGGTGTGCGGCGCCGGGTCGGTGATGTCGTCCGCGGGCACGTACACCGCCTGCATCGAGGTGATCGAATGACCGCGGGTGGAGGTGATGCGCTCCTGCAGCTGGCCCATCTCGTCGGCGAGCGTGGGCTGGTAGCCCACCGCCGACGGCATCCGGCCGAGCAGCGTGGACACCTCGGATCCGGCCTGGGTGAACCGGAAGATGTTGTCGATGAACAGCAGCACGTCCTGGCTCTGCACGTCGCGGAAGTACTCGGCCATGGTGAGCGCGGAGAGCCCGACCCGCAGCCGGACTCCCGGTGGCTCGTCCATCTGGCCGAACACCAGCGCGGTGTCCTTGAGCACGTCGGACTCGGTCAGCTCGGTGATCAGGTCGTTGCCCTCACGGGTGCGCTCACCGACTCCGGCGAACACCGAGACGCCGCCGAAGTTCTGCGCGACCCGGCGGATCATCTCCTGGATGAGCACCGTCTTGCCGACGCCCGCGCCGCCGAACAGCGCGATCTTCCCGCCCCGGACATACGGGGTGAGCAGGTCGAGAACCTTGATGCCGGTCTCCAGGATCTCGGTCCGCGGCTCCAGCTGGTCCAGCGGCGGCGGGTTGCGGTGAATCGGCCACCGCTCCTGCACCTTCAGCGAGCTGACCGGCGCGTCCAGCGGGTCGCCGAGCACGTTGAACACGTGGCCCTTCGTCACGTCGCCCACCGGAACCGAGATGGGCTGGCCCGTGTCGGTCACTACGGCGCCCCGGACGAGGCCGTCGGTGGGCTGCATCGCGATGGCGCGGACCATGTTGTCGCCGATGTGCTGTTCCACTTCGAGCGTCAGGACCCGCTTGCCGTCCGGGGACTGCCCGTCCCCCTTGTCCTCCGTCACCAGCGGAGCGTCCACGTGCAGCGCGTTGTAGATCTCGGGCATCTGGTCCACGGGGAATTCCGCGTCCACGACCGGGCCGATGATCCGGGCTACCCGGCCGGTGCCCGCCCCTGTGGAGCCGCCGCCTCCGGCGGAGGCGGCACTGTCTGCGGTCGTTGCAGTCATTCGGCCTCATTCACTTCCGGTCGTTGCCTCGGCGAGCGCATTCGCGCCGCCGACGATCTCGCTGATTTCCTGGGTAATCTCCGCCTGGCGCGCCTGGTTGGCCTGGCGGGTGAGCTTCTCGATCAGGTCGTTGGCGTTGTCGGTCGCCGACTTCATCGCACGGCGGCGGGACGCGATCTCCGAGGCCGCCGATTCCAGCAGCGCGAAGTACAGGCGGCTCTCCACGTACATCGGCAGCAGCCCGTCCAGCACTTCCTCCGGGGACGGCTCGAACTCGTAGATCGGGATCGGACCGGAGACGGGTTCCTCGGTCGTTTCCTCGATCTCCAGCGGGAGGATCCGGCGCACCACCGGCCGCTGGCTGAGCATCGAGACGAACTCGGTGTAGACGAGGTGAATCTCGTCCACACCGCCCTCGGCGCCCGGCGCGTTGAACGCGTCGAGCAGGTCGCGGGCCATCCGGTTCGCGTCCGCGGGCGTCGGCTGCTCGGAGAACCCGCTCCACTGGCCGGCCGTCTCCCGGTCGCGGAACCGGTACCAGGCAACGCCCTTCCGCCCGGCGACGTACGGCGCCACCTCGATGCCGCGGCTGCGCAGCAGCTCACTGAGCCGCTGCGCCTCCCGTAGCACGTTGGCGTTGTAGCCGCCGGCGAAGCCGCGGTCGCTGGTGATTACGACGACGGCCGCCCGGGAGGCGTTCTCCGCCTCGGTGACGAGCGGGTGCGTCACCGCGGCACTGCGGCTCACCACCGCCTCCACGGCGCGGATGAGTTCCCGCGCATAGGGGGTGGCGTCGTGCACCCGGTTCTGCGCCCGGATGATCCGCGACGAGGCGATCAGCTCCTGGGCGCGGGTGATCTTGGCGGTGGAACTGACCGCTCGGATCCGCCGCCGGATCGCACGAAGCTCTGCTGCCATGCTTGCTGCTTCTTCCCGCCGTTTCTCCGGTTACCTTCCGTCACCCGTTGGTTTCGGGCTTCGGAACGTAACGGCTGATCTTCTCCTGGCCGACCTTCTCCTCTTCCAGCGGCTCGGGCTCCTGTTCCTGCACGAGCATGTCGCCGGACGAGGTCTGGAAGCCCCGCTTGAACTCCGTCATCGCGTCCTTGAGCGTGACGGTGGCGTCCTCGGGCAGCTGGCCGGTCTCCGCGATCGACGTGAGCAGGCCCTGATGGTTGCGCTGCACGTAGTCGAGGAACTCCCGCTCGAACCGGCCGACGTCCTCGACCGGGACCTCGTCCAGCTCGCCGCTGGTTCCGGCCCATACCGACACGACCTGCTTCGCGACCGGATACGGGCTGTATTGCGGCTGCTTGAGCAGTTCGACCAGCCGCTCACCGCGGTCAAGCTGGGCACGCGAGGCCGCGTCGAGGTCGGAGGCGAATGCCGCGAATGCCTCCAGGTCGCGGTACTGGGACAGGGCGAGCTTCAGCCCGCCGGAGACCTTCTTCATCGCCTTGATCTGCGCGTCGCCGCCAACCCGGGAGACCGAGATTCCCACGTTGATGGCGGGCCGCACACCGGCGTTGAACAGGTCCGTCTCCAGGAAGATCTGGCCGTCGGTGATCGAGATGTCGTTGGTGGGGATGTAGGCCGACACGTCGTTGCCCTTGGTCTCCACGATCGGCAGCCCGGTCAGCGAGCCGCCGCCGAGGTCGTCGGAGAGCTTCGCGCACCGCTCCAGCAGCCGCGAGTGCAGGTAGAACACGTCTCCGGGGTAGGCCTCCCGGCCGGGCGGGCGCCGCAGCAGCAGCGAGATCGCCCGGTACGCCTCGGCCTGCTTGGACAGGTCGTCGAAGACGATCAGCGCGTGCTTGCCCTGGTACATCCAGTGCTGGCCGATGGCCGAGCCGGTGTAGGGCGCGATGTACTTGAAGCCCGAGGGGTCGGAGGCCGGGGCCGCGACGATCGTGGTGTACTCCAGCGCGCCGGCATTCTCCAGGGTCTGGCGGACCTGGGCGATGGTCGAGCCCTTCTGCCCGATCGCCACGTAGATGCACCGCACCTGGCGCTTCGGGTCGCCGGACTCCCAGTTCTCCTTCTGGTTGAGGATCGTGTCGATGGCGATGGCGGTCTTGCCGGTCTGCCGGTCGCCGATGATCAGCTCGCGCTGGCCGCGGCCGATCGGCGTCATCGCGTCGATGGCCTTGATGCCGGTCTGCAGCGGCTCCTTCACCGGCTGCCGCTCCACCACTGACGGCGCCTGCGTCTCCAGCGGGCGGAGTTCGGTGTCCTCGATCGGGCCCTTGCCGTCGAGCGGCTCGCCCAGCGGGCCGACCACGCGGCCGAGGAAGCTGTCGCCAACCGGCACGGACAGCACCTCGCCGGTGCGGCGGACCTGCTGGCCCTCCTCGATCTTGCTGAAGTCGCCGAGCACGACGACGCCGATCTCGGCGACTTCCAGGTT
>JBPYFL010000031.1:0-23778 GCA_051986485.1 Streptosporangiaceae bacterium
GCAGCTGAGTCGCCATGTCCTCACCTGAACAACGTCACCGATGCAGCAGGCCCGCAAGCCGCGGTCCGTGCTCGCAGGGCAGGAGGGACTCGAACCCCCAACCACCGGTTTTGGAGACCGGGACTCTAGCCAATTGAGCTACTGCCCTGTGCATTAGCCGGACCAGCCGCGCGGCCGATGCCGTGACCCGCTGAAAAACCAGTTCTGCGGGCATGCTGCCGCAACGGTAGAACCGCCAGATGCGAAGTGTACGTTGCCCGCAGCCCCAACGTCGAACCCGCAGCGCGCCAGCGAAGCACGGCCAACAGAGCCGGCGGGGCCCAGCGGAAACCGGCGCGCGCCTGGTGCCGGAGGGATGCCAGGATAGAGAGCATGCCAGCACAATTTTCCCGGATCTCAGCCCGCGCGTCCGCGATCAGCGAGTCGGCGACCCTCGCGGTCGACGCCAAGGCCAAGGCGCTGCGGCAGGCCGGCCGGCCGGTGATCGTGTTCGGCGCCGGCGAGCCCGACTTCCCCACGCCGCAGTACATCGTGCAGGCCGCGCAGCGCGCGTGCAGCGAGCCGCGGTTCCAGAAGTACACCCCGGCCGGGGGGCTGCCCGAGCTGAGGGAGGCGGTCGCGGCCAAGACCGCCCGCGACTCCGGGTACGAGGTGCAGCCGAACCAGGTCCTCATCACCAACGGCGGCAAGCACGCCATCTTCGAGACCTTCGCGACGCTGCTCGACCCCGGCGACGAGGTGCTGGTGCCCGCGCCCTACTGGACCACCTACCCGGAGAGCATCGCCCTCGCGGGCGGCGTGCCGGTGCCGGTGCTGACGGACGAGTCTTCCGGCTACCTGGCATCGGTGGAGCAACTGGAGGCGGCGCGCACCGACCGGACCAAGATGCTGCTCTTCGTCTCACCATCCAACCCGACCGGTGCGGTCTACCCGCCGGAGCAGGTGGCGGAGATCGGCCGGTGGGCGGCCGGCAATGGCCTGTGGGTCGCGGCGGACGAGATCTACGAGCACCTAGTGTACGCGGGCGCGACGTTCTCCTCGATGCCGGTGCAGGTGCCGGAGATCGCTGATCGCTGCATCGTGCTGAACGGCGTGGCGAAGACCTACGCGATGACCGGCTGGCGCGTCGGCTGGATGGTCGGGCCCGCCGACGTGATCAAGGCCGCGGGCAACATGCAGTCGCATGCCACGTCGAACGTGTGCAACGTGGCCCAGGCGGCGGCGCTCGCCGCGGTGACGGGCGACCTTTCCGCGGTCGCGGAGATGCGCGAGGCCTTCGACCGGCGGCGGCTCACCATGACCCGGATGCTGAACGAGATGCCGGGTGTGACCTGCCCCGAACCGCAGGGCGCCTTTTACTGCTACCCGTCGGTGAAGGACGCGCTCGGCCGTGAGGTGCGCGGCCGGCGGCCGCAGACGTCGGTGGAACTCGCCGAGCTGATCCTGGAGGAGGCCGAGGTGGCCGTGGTCCCGGGCGAGGCGTTCGGCACTCCGGGCTATTTCCGGCTCTCCTGCGCGCTCGGCGACGACGACCTGGCCGAAGGCCTCACCCGGATGGGCAAGCTCCTCGCCGAGGCCCGCTGATCGCTGCCAGGTCTCGATGGAACGCCCGGTCAGCGCGCTGCCGAAGGCGCACCTCCACCTGCACCTGACCGGAGCGATGCGGCACTCCACCCTGGTTGAGCTGGCCGCGCGGCACCGGGTGCGGCTGCCCGAACCGCTCGCCGCCGGATGGCCGCCCCGGCTGCGCGGGACGGACGAGCGCGGCTGGTTCCGGTTCCAGCGGCTCTACGACACCGCCCGGTCGGTCTTGCGCACCCCTGGGGACGTGTACCGGCTGATGCACGAGGCCGCCGAGGACGAGCACGCGGACGGCTCACGATGGCTGGAGATCCAGGTGGATCCTTCCGGCTACGCCAGCGCCCTCGGCGGGCTCACCCCGGCCGTGGAGGTGGTGCTGGGCGCCGCCGCCACGGCCGCCGCCAGCACCGGCACCGGGATCCGGGTGATCGTCGCCGCGAACCGGACCAGGCACCCGCTGGACGCCCGCACCCTCGCCCGGCTCGCCGCGCAGTACGCCGGCCACGGCGTGACCGGTTTCGGGCTCGTCAACGACGAGCGGCGCGGCCCGGCGGAGGAATTCGCCCGGGCGTTCCGGATCGCGGACCGGGCCGGGCTGCTCTCGGTGCCGCACGGCGGCGAGCTGGCCGGGCCGGCCAGTGTCCGGGCCTGCCTGGACGCGCTCGGGGCGGACCGGATCGGCCACGGCGTACGGTCGGTCGAGGACCCGGCACTGGTCCGGCGGATCGCGCGGGCGGGCACCACGCTGGAGGTGTGCCCGACCTCGAACGTGGGGCTGGGTGTGGCCGCCCGGCCGGAGGACGTCCCGCTGCGGCGTCTCCTCGACGCCGGGGTGAACGTCGCACTCGGCGCCGACGACCCGCTGCTGTTCCGCGGGCGGCTGACGGCGCAGTACGAGATCGCCCGGCACGCGCACGGCTGCGGCGATGCCGAACTCGCCGAGCTCGCCCGGATGTCGGTCCGCGGCTCGGCGGCGCCGGACGAAGTACGCAAGGAGCTGCTGGCCGGCATCGACGCCTGGCTGGCCAGCGGTCAGAACTGAACGCCGACTAGTACCGGCTCGTTCACCAGTTCCACGCCGAAGCTGAACCGCACGCCGTCGCGGATCTCCCTCGCCAGGGCGACGAGATCTGCGGTGGTCGCCTCGCCGGGGTTGACCAGGGCCAGGGTGTGCTTGGCAGAGATCCGGGCGCCGAGGTCGCCGCCGTGGCCGTAGCCCTTGGCGAATCCGGCCCGCTCGATCAGCCACGCTGCCGGAACCTTGACCCCGCCGTCCGGGGCGGGATACCGCGGGAACCGCACCTCCGGCCCGAGCCGCGCGTGCACCTCCTTGTCCAGCGCGGCCGCCTGGTCCTGGCTGAGCACCGGGTTGACGAAAAACGAGCCCGCGCTGCGGGTATCGGGGTCCGCGGGGTCGAGGACCATGCCCTTGCCCCGGCGCAGCGCGAGCACCGCGTCCGCCACCTCGCCGAGAGGTGCGCGGTCGCCGGCCCGGGCGTCGAGCGTCGCGGCGAGCTCGGGATAGCCGATCGGGCGGGACAGCCGGCCGGCGTCGAGGCGGAACCCGACCTCCAGGATCACGTACCGGTCCGGCTGCCGTTTGAACATGCTGGTGCGGTAGCCGAATCCGCACTCCTCGGCCCCCAGCGTCACCACCTGTCCGGCCTGCCTGTCCAGGGCACGGACATAGGCGATGACCTGGGACGCCTCCTGGCCGTACGCGCCGACGTTCTGCATCGGGACGGCGCCGACGAGGCCGGGGATCCCGGCGAGGCATTCAACCCCGGCCAGCCCGTCGGCCACGCACCGGGACACCAGGGCGGCCCACTGTTCGCCGGCCCGCGCCCGGAGCATCACGGCGGCCTCGCCACCGGCGTTGGCCGCCGCCCGCGCGGAGGCCGTGTCGCCGAGTTCCAGGTCCACTCCGCGGGTGGCGATCCGGATGACGGTCCCGTCGAGACCGTCGTCGGCGACAACGAGGTTAGAGCCGCCGCCGAGGATCAGGACCCGGTCGCCGCGGCGGTCCGCGGCGCCGACGGCGTCGATGACCTCAGCCTCGGTCGCGGCCTCGGCGAAGTTCCGCGCCGGGCCGCCGAGCCGCAGTGTGGTGTAGCGGGCGAGCTCGTGCACCCGGTCAGGCTAGCTGGACGATCGCCCGGGCCCGGGTCAGAACCTTCTCCCCGCCGGAGGTGGCGGTCAGCGCGAGCACCACCTTGCCGTCGCCGAGCTTCTCCTCGACCTTGCCGGAGATCTCGATCGTCGCCCCCTTGTCGTCGTCGGGGACCACCACCGGAGAGGAGAACCGCACGCTGTAGTCGACGACCGCTGCCGCATCGCCGGCCCAGTCGGTCACGTACCGGCCGGCCTGCGCCATCGTGTACATGCCGTGCGCGATGACGTCGGGCAGCCCGACCGACTTGGCGATCCGCTCGTTCCAGTGGATCACGTTGAAGTCACCGGACGCCCCGCAGTACTTGACCAGGTCCAGCCGCTGCGCACCGAAGGTCCTCGGCTCGAGCTCGGTCCCGGCCTCGACGTCGTCGTACCTCACCTGAGCCGTCATCGCGATGCCGCCTCCTCCGGGCTTGACTGAGCGGCGGCGCCGCGCTCCACGATCGTCCCGTACGCGGTGCAGACGTGCTCGCCCTGCACCGTGCTGATCTCGGTCCGGGTGGTGAGCAGCACGTTGCGGCCGGCCTCACGGATGTCGGAGATGGTGGCCTGGCAGGTAACGGTGTCGCCGGCGAACAGCGGACGGGTGTACTCGAAGCGCTGCTCCCCGTGCACCACCATGGCGTAGTTGATGCCCAGGCCTGGGTCCATCACGGCCCGGGCGCTGCCCGCCATGCTGATCACGATCGGGAACGTCGGCGGGGCGACCACGTCGCGGTAGCCGACGGCACGCGCGGCCTCGCGGTCCCGGTGGACCGGGTTCTGGTCGCCGATCGCGTCCGCGAACTCCGCGAGCTTAACCGGGCTGACCTCATAGGGCTCGGTCGGCGGGTATGTCCGGCCGAGGTAGTCACGATTGATTGCCATGTAGCGCCGCCTTCCAGACTGCCTCAGCGGTCCTGGACCGCACCAGGCGACGGTAACAGAGCAGCGTTCGTGCGGCCTACCGGGACGCCGCTCAGCGCGTCTCGCGATGCGGCCGGTGGCAGCGGCACCAGGGGCAGTACTTCCGCAGCTCCATCCGGTCCGGGTCGTTACGCCGGTTCTTCCGGGTGATGTAGTTGCGGCGCTTGCACTCCTGGCAGGCCAGGGTGATCTTGGGCCTGACGTCGGTGGTCGCCACGATGGAGCGCCTTTCTTCCGGTAGTGGTGGATCACGTCCCGAGGCCGCGCCGGGCCGCCGGCACCGGCGCCGCGAAGCGCCTGCGCCTGCCGGCCGGGACGTAGCGGAGGCCGGACTTGAACCGGCGACACAGCGATTATGAGCCGCTTGCTCTGCCTGACTGAGCTACTCCGCCAACGGGCACCGCCCGTGCCATCCGGGTCGCCGCCGCGTGCGCGGCAGCGAACGCGGTGGAAAAACCGGGCACGGCCCCGGCTGGAAAGAATACCGTGCTCCGGCCGGGTCCGCGCCGCCGAGATAGTGCCAGGGCGCTGGGTCGGTACGTCAGAACCGGGGCAGGGCGTGTGACCGGGCCAGCGCGGCCGGATCGTGGAAGCCGAACCGCGCGCCTTCGGCGCGGTACAGCTGCGCGTACCGCTCCACCCGGTCCGGGTCAAGCTGAACCCCGAGACCCGGGCCGTCCGGCACGTCCACGCAGCCGTCGCGGTATCCGGACACCGGCCCGCCAAACCCGGCCGTGACGTCGTCCGACAGCAGGGCACCGTAACCCTGGTTGGCGTGCCGGAAGTTGGGCGTGGCGGCGATCACGTGCACCGCGGCGGCCAGGGCGATCCCGAGTTCGCCGAGGCTGTGCTTGACGACGGTGAGCCCGGCCGCCTCGCATATCCCCGCCGAGCGCTTGAGGTTCAGCAGCCCGCCGTCCATCTGGCCGTCCACCGAGAGCACGTCGGCCGCCCCGGCCCGGATCACGGCAAGCTGGTCGTGCCGGGTCCAGCTCGCCTCGTTGGCGAGGATCGGGGTGTCCACCCGGCCGCGCACGTAGGCCATTTCCGCGAGCGCCCGCCCGGAGACCGGCTGTTCCATCAGTTCCAGCCCGTAGGGCTCCAGCTCGCGAATTAGCTTAACGGCGGTGCCGGGAGACCAGGCCTCGTTGGCGTCGGCCCGGATCAGCGCGTCCGGGCCGGCCCCGTCGCGCAGCGCGGCGACCCGTTCGGCGTCCAGCCGCGGGTCATCCGAGCCGATCTTCAGATAGCACGTGGAGAACCCCGCGGCGGTGGCCCGCTTCCCCTCGGCGGCCACCTCGGCTGGATCGGTCTTGGCGATGTAGTAGAAGAACTCCACCCGGTCGCGGAACCGGCCGCCGAACAAGTTGACCAGCGGCTGGCCGCAGGCCTTGCCGACAATGTCCCAGCAGGCCATCTCCACCGCCGCGATCGCCGGGCTGCTGGCACGCATGTGGTGCCAGGTGCCGACCAGGTCCATCCGCCGGACCAGGCGCTCGGTGGCGAACGGGTCCTCCCCGATCACCAGCGGCTCGAGGGAGCGGAGCACGGCGAGAACGATGTCGGCCGACGGATAGGCGGCGGCCTCGCCGATCCCGGTTATCCCGTCGTCGGTGTCGATCTCCAGCAATAGGCTGACCTGCCCGCTCCGCCGCCCGAAGGCCCAGACCTCGTCGGTCCGGTACGGCACGGCCACCGGCGTGACCCTGAGCCCGGTGATGCGCATGACTCTCCCGCCATCGAAATGCCTGTCCCGCCCCTTCCCATGATCGTGGAGCGTCACCCACGCGTCGGGGGGTAAATCGCAGGCGACGCTCCACGACCGGACACCGGCTGTTGTTCAGCCGATGGGCACGGTGAGCTCACGCGGGGCGGTGGTGAGCAGTTCCGCTCCGTCCGCCGTGACCAGCGCCGTGTCGGAGACGACGTGCGGCAGCGGGTCGCGTATCCACGACATCAGGTGGAACGTCATCCCCACCCGGATCTCGGTCTGGCCGCCCGGGCGGATCCCGGGCACCTCACCGCCGCCGACCCAGCTCGGCGGGAACCCGATGCCAACCAGGTAGCCGCAGTGATGCCGGAGCGGGCCGGCGACCCGCTGCGGTCCGGTGACCTCGCGCTGCCACGCCGCGTAGACCTCGCCGGTGAGCGCACCCGGGCCGAGGGCGGCGAGTGCCGCATACAGCCCGGCGAGCGCGTGGCCTGCGGCATCGCGGGCACCTGGCGGCGCCGTCCCGATGTAGACGGTCCGCGACAGCGGCGCGTGGTACCGGCGCACGCAGCCGGAAAGCTCGAAGAACAGCCCCTGCCCCTCGACGATGCAGTCCGGCCCCCAGGTCACGTGCTCCTGGTCGAGCATTGCGGTCGACCGGACCAGCGGCGGGAACCCGGGCTGCTGGCCGCCGGCGTTGAGCAGCGCATGCTGGATCGCGGCGGCGACCTCGTACTCGCGGACGCCGGGCCGGGCAGCCTCCAGACCGGCATGCAGCGCCCAATCCGACACCCGTGCCGCCCCGCGGGTCTGTTCGATCTCGTAGGGGGACTTCACCGCCCGCTGCTCGTTCAGCAGGTCGGAGCCGTCCATCCAGATCACGCTGGGAAGGCCGCGGTGGATCCGGTCATACAGCAGCGGAGGGAAGAACATCGCCTGGCTTTCCATCGCCAGGACCTGGCCGGGCTGCACCAGGTCGCGCAGCACGCCGATCACGCCCTCGGCGGGGTCGCCGCCGTCGGCGAAGGTCACGTGCTTGTAGCCGGGCATCTGGGCCCGGATCGTCGGTGCCTCCATCGCCCGGCTCACCAGCATTGGCTCGCCGTCGGCCGGCACCAGCAGCAACGTGAATGAGAAATAACCGAGATGGTCGAGGCCCGTCAGGTAGTAGATGTTCTCCGGGCTGGCCAGCGCGACCACGGCGATCCCCCGCTCGCGCATCCGCACCCGGAGCACGCTGAGCCTGGCATCGCGCTCGAGGCGCACTCCCGAGATGTCTGGGGCGGTGCGAGGAGCTTCCCCGTACCCCGCAATGCTGATCTGGTCCCCAAGGTTCACGGTGCCATGGTGCATCCAGTGAAGCGTAATTACCAGTTAAGATTTGTTACGAATATCGTTAGCCTGATTACATGCTCGAGGTCCGTCGTCTCCGGCTCTTGCGCGAGCTCGCGGCCCGCGGAACGATCGCCGCGACCGCTGAAGCCTGCTCGCTCACACCATCCGCCGTATCGCAGCAACTCGCGGCGCTGGAGCGGGAGGTGCGCACCCCGCTGCTGATCAGGGACGGCCGGAGGCTGATCCTCACCGAGGCCGCCCAGGTGCTGGTGGAACACACCGAGCGGATACTCGCCGACCTCGAGGAGGCGGAGGCGAGCGTCGCCCACCTGACCAGCGAGGTGCGCGGCGTCATCCGGCTGGCCGCGTTCCCGACGGCGGCCAGCTCACTGGTGCCCTCGGCGATCGCCTCGTGCCGGACCGAGCATCCCGACCTGCGGGTGCTGCTCGACGGGCGGGAGACGGAAGAGGCGCTGTCGGCGGTGAAGGCCGGGCGCCTCGACGTGGCGGTGGTCTACGAGTACAACCTGCTGGCCGACCGCGCCGATCCGGGCATCCGGCTGGTCCCGCTGGTCCGGGAGAAGCTGCTGCTGGTGCTCCCGCCCGCGATGAAGGCCGACAACCCGATCGCGCTCGGCGCGCTGCGCGGCGAGTCGTGGGTGGCGCCGGACAGCGACACCGCTCTGCGCACCTCACTGTGGCGGGCGTGCGGCCTGGCTGGCTTCGAGCCGAGGCTGCATTACACCAGCGACGACTACACGGTGATGCTCGCGCTGGTGCAGGCGGGCCTGGGCGTGGCACTCGTCCCCCAGCTCGCGCTCGAGTCGGTGGCCGCCGACCTCCAGGTCCGCGAGGTCACCGACCTGCTGCTCACCCGGACCGTTTCGGCCGCGATCCGGGCCGGAACCCGGGGCAACCCCGCCATCGCCGCCGTGATCCGCGCCCTGCAGGAGGCGTCCGAGGGGCTGCGGCTGAGCGGCTGACCCGGCGCGGCTGACCCCCGAGCGGCTGACTCTGGGGCGCCGCTGAGTGAAACGCGGGCGCGGGGTATGGACATCGGTTATGCGGAGGTACCTGATCGTGCTGGGGCTGTGCGCGGCGCTCGCCGGGTGTGGTGCGGCCACGACGGCGCATCCTGGTCAGGCTGGCATGCGCGCCGCGACTTCCGCGGCCGTGCCCCGATCCGGCTTCGCTGGAGCGCAGGCGGCGTGGAAACAGAGCGCGTCGGCCGCGGCGGCGAATGTGAGCCGCTACCTGCTGGAGGCGGCGGGCGACCTCAAATCGGCCGGAGCCAGCGGCGCCGGCGCCGCCGTGCGGGAACTGACGGATCTGGCGGCCGTCCCGGAGACCGGCACGACACCCGCGCAGCGGGCACAGGCCAAAACGGATGTTGCGGCGCTCGACCGGTTCTTCAAGACCCCCGGGCTGACGCCGACCGGCTGACCGCCGGCCACGGGTTGCCCGCGCGGCCTGGCGCGCGGTGGTCACCGTCGCCTGGCGCGCCGGAGCGGCGGGGCGGAGGATGGTGGTCGTGACGTCGGACAATGACACCCTGCTGTTGCTCGAGCGGGCCCTCGATCAGGCGACGGACCTCATCGCCGCCGTCGGCCCCGCCCAGGGCGGCCTGCCGACGCCCTGCGCCGACTGGGACGTACGGGCACTCGTTTCGCACCTGGCGGGCCAGGACCTGCGGAATTTCCTGCTGGCCGTGCGCGGCGAGACCGCGGACTGGCAGGCACCGGCCGACGACCCCGGTGCGGACTGGGCGGCTACGTTCCGGGAGCGGGCAGCCCCGCTGCGGGCGGCATGGCGGGCGGCCGACCTTGATGCGCTGGTCGCGCTCCCCGGTGGCGGCCAGGCACCGCTAAGCGGCCGCGCCGACCAGCAGATCGCCGAACTGACCATGCACGGCGGGGACCTCGCCACCGCCACCGGCCAGCAGGCCGGCCTGGACCCGGCGCTGGCCGAGCACGCGCTCAGCTGGGCACGGCAGATGCTGCGGCCCGAGGCCCGCGGACGGGCGTTCGGGCAGGAAGTGCCGGTACCGGCCGAGGCGCCGGTTTACCAGCGCCTGGCAGGCTGGTTTGGCCGTGATCCCGGGTGGACGCCACCGAAATAGTCAGGCGGCGAGCGCGAGGAGTTCCGCGGCGCTGTCCCGGATGCCGTCGGCGAGCACCTGAAGGTCGTCAACGGCGTCGCTGTCGGCCAGCAGGCCGAAGCCCAGCACGTCCCCCGTCGAGATCACCGCGACGCGAAGCACGTGCTCCTGCGCGATCTCAGCCAGCGAGTACATTTCGCGGAGCCTGGCCCCGTACACGTCGACGTCGCCAGCGGGGCCACGGACGTTCGACACGTTGAAGGTGAACACCCGGGGGCTCATCGCCCAATGCGCCACCAGTGGCCGCATCCCGAGCCCGTACAGCGCGTCGGCATCGTGACTGCGTTTCCGCGCGCGCGTCTCGCTGGTGACCGCCAGCACCCGCGCGGCCGGATCCGGCTCGGAGACCGGGAGATCGACGAAGAAACAGGAATCGCGGTTGCCCGCGGTGGTCTCCTCTCCGTCGCGGTGCAGGCTCACGGGCACCTTGACGCGGATGCTGGTGAGCGGATCGTGGCGGCGCTCCAGCCAGGTCCGTACCCCGCCCGCGACGATCGCCAGCACCACGTCGTTCACGGTGACCCATTCTCCGATCGCCTTGCCCGCCTTATGGCAGCCCGCGAGCGGAGCCTTTACCAGGGCGACGCTGCGGTTCGGCCCCGCGTGATGGGCGAGTTCCGTCACGGTCGCGGTAGGGCTTAGCTCGCGGGTGAGGACCTCGCGCGAGTCCAGTAGTGCCCGCAGGCCCGGGCGAGACCCGCGGTGCGGCCGGGAGCGGCCGTGGTCCCGCAGCCCCAGCAGCATCAGCGTCATCGGCCCCGGGCACGGCTGCGGCTCCCACCGGTGCGGCGCTGTCTCTGGCCTCGTCGGCGCCGGTGACGCACCCTGCGACTGCGGGGCTTGCGCCGCGGGGGGCCAGAGGACGGCCGAGCCGATTTTCATCGCCACGCCGCCGTCTGCCATGCAGTGATGGATCCGCCAGATCAGCGCCATCCCGCCGTCGTCGAGTTCCTCGACCACACCGATGTGCCACAGCGGCCGCGACCGATCCAGACGCTGGGCCATCAGGCGCGCGGTGATTCTTTCCAGACCGTCCCGGTTGACGGGGCCGTCCGTCTGCACCGCGGTCACGTGCTGCGCGATATCGAATCCGGGGTCGTCGAGCCACGCGGGGCTCGCCACGTGCAGCGGGGTCCGGACCAGCCGCTGCCGCAGCCGGGGCGCCCCGTCGAGCCGGGCGGCGATGCCAGCCCGCAGCTGTTCCAAGGTCGGGAGCGCCCGGCCGGCTGACCGCTCCAGTATCAGGATCTTGCACCAGTGGCCGCGCACCGAGCCGGCCTCGAGTTTGAGGATCTGAAGGTCCTGGGCGCTGAGCCGGTCAATCGCCATCGTGCCGCTCCGGTTACTGAGATAAAGCGGCCGCCGCGTCTGCCCCCGTATCCGGCACGCGCGTTGATCGGTCCCCTTTAGACCGGCTTGCCCCCCGAGGCTGAGGGCAAACCCGCCGCGCGTTACGGGTGAGCTTGGCGTGATTTGAGCCTTCCCGCCTCCGGCGGCAGGATGAGGAGAGGGGTTGCTCCTGACCTGTTCAAGCGGCCGCTCCGGCGCCCGCAACGGTCAGGGGTGAATGGAGATCCGGCGGCTTCCGGCCGCCCACGGGGGAAGGGGTTCCCATGCCGGAAACGCTGCCGCGTGCGCCGGAACGCTCCGCGATACTGACCGTCGACGACGATCCGGGCGTTTCCCGCGCGGTTGCCCGCGACCTGCGCCGCCAATACGGCGAGCGGCACCGGGTCGTGCGGGCCGAGTCGGGTGACACGGCGCTGGACGCGCTGCGCCAGATGAAGCTCCGCGGCGAACAGGTGGCGGTGATGCTCGCCGATTACCGGATGCCCGGGATGAACGGGATCGAGTTCCTCGAGCAGGCCCTGGACATCTACCCCTCGGCGCGACGGGCGCTGCTGACCGCGTACGCCGACACCGGGGCGGCCATCGACGCGATCAACAACGTCGACCTGGACTACTACCTGCTGAAACCGTGGGACCCTCCGGACGAGAAGCTCTACCCGGTGGTCGACGATCTCCTCAACGCGTGGCTGGCGGCCGACCACCGGCCGGTCCCGGAGACGAAGCTCGTCGGGCACCGCTGGTCGGCCCGCTCGTCGGAGGTACGCGACTTCCTGGCCCGCAACCAGGTTCCCTACCGCCCGTACAGCACCGACGAGCCCGAAGGGCAGCGGCTGCTGAAGGCCGCCGGAACCGACGGACAGCGGTTGCCGGTGGTGATCACCCCGGACGGCGATGCGCTGGTCGCGCCGTCCGACCCGGAACTGGCGAGCCGCGTCGGCCTGGCGACCACGCCGTCGGCCGCGTTCTACGACCTCGTGGTCATCGGCGGCGGCCCGGCCGGACTGGGCGCGGCCGTCTACGGCGCGTCCGAGGGGCTGCGCACCGTGCTGGTCGAGCGGACCGCGACCGGCGGACAGGCCGGCCAGAGCTCGCGGATCGAGAACTACCTGGGCTTCCCCGACGGTGTTTCCGGCGCGCAACTGACCGACCGGGCCCGCCGTCAGGCGGTCCGGCTCGGAGCCGAGGTGCTGACCACGCGGGACGTCATCAGCCTGGAGGTCAATGGCTCCGCGCGCACCGTCCGGTTCTCCGACAAGGCCGCGATCGACGCGCACACCGTGCTCCTGGCCACCGGCGTGTCCTACCGGGAACTGCGCGCACCCGGCGTCCGGGAACTCACCGGACGTGGGGTGTTCTACGGGTCCTCGGTGACCGAGGCTGCGGCCTGCTCCGGCAGCGACGTATTCATCGTCGGGGGCGCGAACTCGGCCGGCCAGGCCGCCGTCTACCTGGCCAAGACCGCCAAGTCGGTGACGCTGCTGGTCCGGGGCCAGTCGCTGACCCGGTCGATGTCGCACTACCTGATCCAGCAGATCGAGGACACGCCGCCGATCTCGGTCCGGACGTGCACCGAGGTCGCCGCCGTGGGCGGCACCGATCACCTGGAGTCGGTAACGCTGCGCGACACCGCGACGGGCAACACCGAGGAGGCCGAGGCCGGGTGGCTGTTCATCTTCATCGGCGCGGAGCCGCTGACCGGCTGGCTGGACGGCGTGGTGATGCGGGACAACCGGGGCTTCGTGCTGACCGGCCCGGACCTGGCGGCCCCTGGGGAGCGGCCGCCCGGCTGGCTGCTGGACCGGACGCCCTATCACCTCGAAACCAATGTCCCGGGGGTGTTCGCCGCCGGCGACGTCCGGGCGGAGTCCCCGAAGCGGGTCGCGTCGGCGGTGGGTGAGGGCGCCATGGCCGTTATGCTCGTGCACCGCTACCTGGAGAAGCTATGAACGCGCCCGCGAGCGGCGGAACCCCGCCAGGGCAGCTGCCCCAGTGCAGTCCCGGCGAACTGCGCACCCTGTTCCTGTTCGAGAAATTGACCGAAGACCAGCTTGTCTGGCTGTGCGCCAACGGGCGGATCGAGACGTACCCGCCGGGCCTGGTGTTCTCCGAAGGCGAGCCCGCCACCCGCTTCTATGTGCTGCTGGACGGCACGGTCGTGCTGTCGCAGCGGGTCGGAACGGATGACATCGAGGTGAACCGGACCTCGAATCGCGGCGTGTACGCCGGGGCGTTCAACGCCTTCCTGAGCGAGCGCGCCCCGCAGGTTTACCCTGGCTCGCTGCGGGTGACCGTCCGGTCCCGGTTCTTCGTGCTGGACGCGGAGACGTTCGCGACGATGATCCGCGACTGGTTCCCGATGGCCGTGCACCTGCTGGAAGGGATGTTCTTCGGCATCCGGAACGCCCAGCAGATTGTCGGGCAGCGGGAGCGGCTGCTGGCGCTGGGCTCGCTGTCGGCGGGCCTCACCCACGAGCTGAACAATCCCGCGGCAGCGGCGGTGCGCGCGACGTCCGCCTTGCGCGAACGCGTCGCCGGGATGCGCCACAAGCTGGGCACCATCGCGTCCGGGAAGTACCAGGGCGACACCCTGGAATCGCTGATCGGGCTGCAGGAACGCGCCGCCGACCGGGCCGTCAAGGCCCCGGCCCTCAGTCCCGTCGAGGCGTCCGACGCCGAGGACGCGGTCACCGACTGGCTGGACGGCCACGGCGTCCCCGGGTCGTGGGACCTCGCCCCGGTGCTGGTGCAGGCGGGCCTGGACACCACCTGGCTCGACGAGGTGGCGGACACGGTGGACGGGGCGGCTCTCGACGGGGCCGTGCGCTGGCTGGGCTACACGGTCGAGACCGAGATGCTGATGGACGAGATCGCCGACTCCGCCACCCGGATCTCCGCCCTGGTCGGCGCGGCAAAGCAGTACTCGCAGCTCGGCCGGGCGCCGTACCAGGTGACCGACCTGCACGAGTTGCTCGACAGCACGCTGCTGATGCTCTCCAAGAAGATCGGCCCGGGTATCAGGGTGGTCAAGGACTACGACCGCTCGCTGCCGCGGGTGCCCGGCTATCCCGCCGAGCTCAACCAAGTGTGGACCAACCTGATCGACAACGCGGCGTCGGCGATGGACGGCGAGGGGACGCTCACCGTGCGCACCGCCGTTGACCACGACCAGGCGCTGGTGGAGTTCCGCGACACCGGCCCCGGGGTGCCGCCGGAGCTCCAGGAGCGGATATTCGAGCCGTTCTTCACCACCAAGCCGGTTGGCGAGGGCACCGGCCTCGGGCTCGATATCTCCTACCGGATCGTGGTGGCGAAGCACCACGGCGACCTGCGGGTGCAGTCGGTCCCCGGGGACACCCGGTTCCAGGTCCGGCTCCCGCTCACCGCGCCCGAGGCGCAGCCGGAGGACCAGCAGGTCCCGGACGAGCAGCCGGCGCAGTGACAACGGTGGGATGAAATCCGGGCCGCCGGGGACTGCGGCGGCACCGCCCGGGCAGGGGAGGTGACATGACCGATACGAGCACAGACCGCCGGCAGCACGCCGCCGGCGCTCCGCATGTCGTGGTCATCGGCGCCGGCTTCGCGGGCGTGGCGACGCTGAAACGCCTGAAGAAGGCCGGGTTCCGGGTGACGCTGATCGACCGCAACCTCTACAGCACCTTCCAGCCGCTGCTCTACCAGGTCGCTACGGGCGGGATCAATCCCGGCGACGTGTCGTACGCGGTCGGCGGCTTCGGGCGCCGCTACGGCGCCCGGTACAGCCGCGGCGAACTGGCCGGGATCGACGCCGCGAACGGGCGGATCACGCTCGCGGACGGCCGGGAGATCCACTACGACTACCTGATCATCGCGACCGGGGTGACGGCGTCGCACTTCGGGATCAAGGGTGCCGAGGAGCACACCTACGGCCTGTACACCCGGTCCGACGCGGTCGCGCTGCGGGACCGCTTCATGGCCGACATCGAGGCACTGAGCAATGGGCCGCCGGATGCGGAACTGGCCATCACGATGGTCGGCGGCGGCGCCACCGGCGTTGAGCTGGCCGGAACGATGGCTGAGCTGCGCGACACCCTGCTGCAGGAGACCTTCCCCGACGTCGACCCGTCGCGGATCCACGTCCGCCTGGTGGAGATGCAGCCGGAGCTGCTCGGCCCGTTCCACCACAAGCTGCGCGCCTATACCCGCCAGCAGCTGGAGGCCCGCGGCGTCGATGTGCGCACCGACACCTCCATCGACGAGGTCAAGCCCGCCTCGGTGGTGCTGAAGAACGGCCAGGAGGTGCGCAGCGACCTCACGGTATGGACCGCCGGGGTCGCCGCGCCGCCGGCCGCCAAGAACTGGGGCCTGCCGCAGGGAAAGGCCGGCCGGATCGTCACCGGACCGGACCTGCGGGTCAAGGGACAGGACCGGATCTTCGCCGTCGGCGATATCGCCATGGTTGAAGATCATCCCACCCCGCAGCTCTCCCAGCCCGCGCTGCAGATGGGCCGGCACGCCGCCGACCAGATCCGGCGCATCGAAGCCGGGCAGGCCACCGAGGCGTTCTCCTACCACGACAAGGGCCAGGCGGCCACGATCGGGCGCCGGTCCGCCGTCATCGAGCTCGCGCACGGACCAGACTTCCGCGGCACTCTGGCCTGGCTCGGCTGGCTGGGCCTGCACCTCTTCTACCTGCTGGGCGGCCGGAACCGGGTATCCGCGTTCGTCAACCTGGCGTGGCGTTACCTGACCTGGGGGCACGGCGCGACCGTCATCGTCGGCGACGAGCCACCCATGCCGGCACCACCACCGGAGAAAAACCGGCCCGGAGCGGCGCAGGCCGACGGGGACGCGGGACAGGACGCTGCCCAAGCCGGCGGAACCGGCCAGCGCGGCCAGCCCTGAGATCCTCGCGGACCGGTAGATGCCGCGCCGCCGCTACCGGCGGCGCGGCGCGCCGGGGATGAATCCGCTGGTCCGCGCGGCGTACGCGGCGTAGCCCGGACGGCCCGCCATCCGCCGCTCGGCGAGGCGGGCACCGGTGCCCCAGACCAGGACGTAGGTCATCAACAGCGGCGCGAAGACGGTAGCGGCCGCTCCCGCGGATCCGGCGGCGATGAGGAACACGCCCCACCACATGCACGCGTCGCCGAAGTAGTTCGGGTGGCGCGTGTAGCGCCACAGGCCGCGGTCCATGATCCGCCCCTTGCTGGCGGGATCGGCCTTGAACCGGGCAAGCTGCCAGTCGCCGAGGGTCTCGAACGCGAAACCGCCCGCCCACACGACGGCACCGGCGACGGTGATGGCACCGGGACGGCCGCCGGAGAACATGCCGGCCTGGACCGGCATTGTCGCCAGCAACAGGACGAGGGCCTGGGGCAGGTAGATGAGGCGGACCGCGCGGGCGGTGCGGCCGCCGTGCCCGCGGCTCAGCAGGTCCCGGTAGCGGGGGTCCTCTCCCTTGCCGCGGCTTCGCCAGGCGGTGAACAGCGCGAGCCGGACGCCCCAGATGACGCTGACCGCCGTCAGCAGGTACCGGCGGACGTCCTCACCGTGGCCGGCCGAACAGGCCAGCGCCACCAGTGCGACGGCGGCAAGGCCGATTCCCCACGTGGTGTCAACGACGCTGTGCCGTCCCTGCACCCGGGCGACGGCGAACGTGGCCGCCATCAGCAGCGCCAGCGCCGCTGCGGCGGCGAGGACCGCGAGGCCGAACGGGCCGGGCGCGAAGCTGCCCACCGGTCACCGCCTGCGGGCGAGGATCTGGTGGACGCCCATCCGCCCGTCCTCGAACGCGAGCGCGCCGCCGGCCAGGTAGAGCCGCCACACCCGCGTCCGTTCGCCGCCGATGAGCGCGGTGACCTCCCCGCAGCGCCGTTCCAGGTTGTGCTGCCAGGCGTGGATGGTCCGCGCGTAGTGCTCCCGCATCGCCTCCACGTGCCGCACCTCCAGTCCCGCGTCCTCGATCAGCGCGATCGTCTCGCCGGCCGGGCGCATGTGCATGTCGGCCGTGATGAACGACTCGATGAACGGGCCGCCGCCCGGCGCCCGCGAGCCACGGGACATCTGCTGGATGAGCACCCGGCCGCCCGGCCGGACCAGCCGGTACACCTCTGCGCAGAATCCCGGGTACCCGGCGGCGCCGACGTGCTCGCCCATCTCGATCGACGCGACCGCGTCGTACGGCCCGCCCGCAGCGTCGCGGTAGTCCTGAACCCGCACATCCACGAACCGGCCGAGCCGAAGTTCACGGACGCGGCGGGAGATGTAGGCGCCCTGTCGGCTGGAAAGGGTCACAGCGGTGACATGCACCTGGTGCTCGAGCGCGGCGTGCAGCGCCAGCGATCCCCACCCGCAGCCGAGGTCGAGCAGCCGCGAACCGGGGCTCAGGGCGAGCTTGCGGCAGACGAGTTCCAGCTTGTCGCGTTGCGCGTCCGCGAGCGTGTAACCGCCGTCAGCGGAGGTCCAGTAGCCGCACGAATAGGCCATCGCCGGGTCCAGGATCAGCTCGAAGAACTCGGCGGGCAGGTCATAGTGACCGGCGACCACCGCACGGTCACGGGAGCGGCTGTGCAGCCGGCCGCGCACCCGGACCTGGCTCGCCGGAGCGGGCAGCGGGGGCCCGAGGGCCCCCAGCCGCGCCGCTGCCCGGACCGCCGCCCATCCCGCCGCCGGCCGTGCCGCCGTCGCACGTGCGCCCCCGGCCAGGTCAACCCCGGCCGGGCCGTTGCGCGCCGCCGGTGCCGCTGCCTGCCATACCCGGCGCAGGCCGTCGGCGAGGTCGCCTTCGACGTCGATCTCGCCGGTGACGTAGGCCTGGGCGAGGCCGAGCTCACCCGGGCGCCAGAGGATGCGCCGCAGTGCGCTCGGCGATCGAAGCACCAGTACCGGAGAGTCGGCCGGCCCGGCTTCGCTGCCGTCCCACGCCCGCAGCCGCACCGGCAGGCTGCCCAGGCCGGCGGCGGTCGCGGCGGACGCGATGACGTCCGCGGCGCGGCCCAGCGGCCGCCGCGTTCCGGTCCGGGCCGGCGCGCCGTTCACCGGCCCTCTTCCAGGGTGAGCTGGCAGACGTCCAGGTAACCGGCGCGGAAACCGGCCTCGGCGTAGCACAGGTAAAACGTCCACATGCTGATGAACACGTCGTCGAACCCGAGGTCACGCGCCTGTTCAGCGCCGGCGGTGAACCGGTTCCGCCAGATCCGCAGCGTCTCCGCGTAATGCGCGCCGAAGCTGTCCTGTGTCGTGATGCGCAGGCCCGCCCGGCGGGCGCAGTCCCGGATCGCGGTGACGGACGGGATCAGGCCGCCGGGGAAGATGTACTTGAGGATCCAGGTGTAGGTGTGCCGGGTGGCGAGCATCCGCTGGTGCGGCATCGTGATCGCCTGCAGGCCGATCCGGCCGCCGGGCGCGAGAACCCGGCCGAGGACGGCGAAGAACTCCGGCCAGTATTTCTCGCCGACCGCCTCGATCATCTCCGCCGAGCAGACCGCGTCGAACTCGCCGCCGACGTCGCGGTAGTCCCGCAGTTGCACGCTCACCCTGCTGGACAGCCCGGCCGCCGCGACCCGGCTGGTGGCCAGCGCGTGCTGCTCCGGCGAGATCGTGACGGTCACGACGCTGGCGCCCCGCGCGGCCGCCCGGATCGCGAGCTCGCCCCAGCCGGTGCCGATCTCCAGCAGGCGGGTGCCGGGGCCCACGGCGGCCCGGTCGAGAAGCCGGTCGATCTTCCGGCGCTGCGCCGCGGCGAGCACTTCCGGTGCAGCGACCGGCGCCCCGTCCGCGCCGGACGTGAACAGCGCCGACGAGTACGTCATCGTCTCGTCCAGGAACAGCGCGAACAGCTCGTTGGACAGGTCGTAATGCCGGTGGACGTTGCGCCGGGCACCGTCGGGTGTCGGCTCGTCGGCGCGCGGCAGGCGGTGGACGGCGAGCCGCCGCAGCCGCTGCATCCAGGCCGGGACCAGGTCGCCGACGTCGGCGGCGAACACGGTGAGCAGGCCGGTGAGGTCGGTGCAGTCCCAGTCGCCGGCCATGTACGACTCGCCGAACCCAATCAGCCCGCCACCGCCAGATCGACGGCCACCGCCGGATCCACGGCCACCGCCCCCCAGCCGCGTGAAGAACTCCAGCGGCCGGTGCACGCGCATCTCCGGGGCTCCAGGCGGCCCCGCGCCCAGCACCCGTCCGTCCGGAAGCTGGACCCGCACCGGGAGCCGGATCACCGCCCGGGTGAACAGGGCACGTGCGACGGCGGCGCGCAGCGGCGAGCCCGCCGCGACGGCGACGTCGGGCCAGCGGTCCCCGTCGACCCCACCCGGCGCGGCGGGCCGGCCGGTCGTAGGGGAACCGCCGGGCGTAGCGGGAGGCGTGCTGGTCTGCGTCATGACAGGCCCTCCTGGGTCTCGTGCCTCGGCCGGGGAACCGGGCGCAGCCCGCGCAGGTAGAGCTTGATGCCCTGCCAGCGGATCCGGCCCGCGACGACGGCGGTCGGCCATGGATGACGGATAAGGGCCCGCAGCAGACCGGCGGCGCTGGCCTGGGCCCGGCGGCCACGGAGGCTGGCGGTGAACGACTCCCCGCCTGGCCGGTCGAGCACCACGGTCAGGGCCAGGCGCTCGCCAGGTTCCGGAAGGGTCATCCGGTACCGGCCGTCCACGGGGTAAAACGGCGAGACATAGAACTCCTTCGCCGCCTCCGCGCGCCCGCGCCCATCGGTGTGCAGCAGGTACGCGTGCCGCTGCCGGTAGGTGTTGTGCACTTCAGCGACCACGCACGCCAGCGCGCCGTCGGCGCGGTGGCACCAGTACACGGTGAGCGGGTTGAACACGTAGCCGAGCACGCGTGCGTGCGTGAGCATCAGCACCTGCCCGCCGCCGAGGTCGACGCCGCGGGCGGCAAGGAACCGGTCCAGCCGTGCCCGGATGCCACCGGGCGACTCACTGCCCAGGCCGCCGAGATGGTCCCGCGCCCGGAAGCCGGCCAGTGGCCGCAGCAGCGGGCCCGGCCGGGGAATGTCGTCCAGGTCCACCAGCCACAGGTAGGTGCGGTAGGTGAAGACGTTGCGCACCGGCACCGTCCGCACGTGGGTGATCCGGCACTCGTACAGCGCCGGAGCGGCGCCCGCCCGCTGGCGGATGGGGCCGGCCGCTACCACGTCGCACCCAGCGCCCGCGCCGCCTCGGCGCCGGAACGGCATCCGTCCTCGTGAAAGCCCCAGCCGTGGTAGGCGCCGGCGAAGACCGTGACCGGGGTGTTCAGCGACGGCAGGCGGCGCTGGGCGGCGACCGATTCCGGCGTGTATGCCGGGTGCGAATAGTCCATCCGGTCGATGACCAGGCGCTCGTCTGCGCCGCCGCCGAGCGTGACGATGTAGTCGTCGGCGCTGGTGAGCCCTTGCAGCCGGTTCATGTGGTAGTGGATCCGCGGGGTGCCTGGCGGCCCGGCGGCCCGCCGCGGGCAGCCGTTGAGCTGGTAGTTCCACGACGCCTGGACCTGCGACCGCGCCGGCAGCATCCGGCGGTCGGTGTGCAGCAGCGCCGGGTTGCGGGTGTAGCGGAACGCGCCGAGGGCCGCCCGCTCGGCGGGGGTCGGCCGGTCGAGCATCCGCAGCGCCTGGTCGGGATGGGTGGCGATGACGGCGGCATCGAACGTCCGCGCCTCGCCGGAGGCTTCCCGGACCTCGACGCCGTCCGGGTAGCGGTGCACCGCGCGGACCGGGGCCGGCAGCCGGACCGACGTGATCCGCGGGGCGATCCGGTTGATGTAGCTGCGGGAGCCGCCTGCCACCGTGCGCCAGCCCGGCGATCCGGAAACCGACAGCATCCCGTGGTTGGCGAGGAACGCGAACAGGTAACGGGCCGGATAGCGCTCGGCGGTTCCTGGCGGGCACGACCACACAGCCGCGACGAGCGGCAGTGCGAAATGCGCGCGGAAATACCGTGAATAACGGCCGGAGGCGAGAAACTCCCCGAACGTCAGTTCCTCGTTACCGGCGGCGCTACCGGTAACGCCGCCGCCGAGTAGCGAGCGGGCCGCGCGGTGGAACCGCGGTATCTCCGTCAGCATTCGCAGGTACCGTCGGCCGCCGCGGCCAACGCCCGCGGCTATCCCGCTGAGGCCGCGCTTACCCGCGTATTCCAGGCCGCAGCCCGTGCAGCGCACCGACATGCTCATCTCGGACTCGCGGGTGGCCACGCCCAGCTCGGCGAACAGCCTCGTCAGCAGCGGGTAGGTGCGCTCGTTGTAGACGATGAAGCCGGTGTCCACCCCCTGCATCTGGCCGCTGCCGGAGACCAGCAGGTGCGTATCGGCGTGGCCGCCGAGCCGGCCGTCCGCCTCGTAGAGCGTCACCTGATTCGTGCGTGACAGCAGATAGGCAGCGGTGAGCCCGCTGATGCCGCCGCCGATGACGGCGATGCTGCGCCCCGTCACCGGCGCCATACCGGGCCAGGGGACTGGGGCGTGGTGCGGCGTCGGCGCCAGGCCACGGGGAATCTCCTTCCTCTCGCCTCATCCGCCCATGGCTTCGGAGGAGACGGTCGATCGGATTGGCCGGAAACCGGAGCAGCCGGGCACTGGACAGCGATCTACACCGCTACCGGTGCCCGGCGCGGGGCCAGGCACCCGTAGCTGGGGCGGCCGAGCCGGACCGCCAGGCGTCCTGGCCCTATTGACCGGGGGAGCTTGGCGGCCAGGATGTCGAGATTCCGGATTGCGTTGCGCGAGGGGCGGGACCGGCGCCGTCGCCGGGTCCCGCCCCTGGTATTCCCGGTCAGGACGACGGGGGCATCATCACCGAATCGATGATGTAGACCGTGGCGTTGGCGGTCTGGACGTTGCCGCACACCACCTTCGCGCTGTCGGTCATGTAGCTGCCGCCGCTCATCGACGGGGTGACCGTCCCGCCCTCCAGCGTCTTGATCGGCTGGCCGGACGCGAGCTGCTGCGGCGTGACGCGCCCGGCGGCGACGTGGTAGGTGAGGATCTTGGTGAGCTCGGCCTTGTTGGCGAGCAGCTTGTTCAGCGTCGCGGGCGGGACCTTGGCGAACGCGTCGTTGTCGGGCGCGAAAACCGTGATGTTCTTCGCTGAGTTCAGCGTGTCCACGAGCCCCGCCTGCTTCACGGCCTTGACGAGCGTCGACAGCACCGGGTTCGCGGATGCCGCGGTCGCGACCGGCGCGGTGGACATGCCGCCGAAGCTCCCGGCGCCGGACTTGGGCACCGCGGAGCACGCCGGGCCGAAGTCCATCATCGCCGCCGACGACGACCCGGAATTCATCGAGTGCGATGCGGCCGGCTTCGGTGACGACGACGAGGCCGACGACGAACCGCCGGACGAACTGCCGCACGCGGCGGCGGCGACCGCGAGGCCGATGGCGACGACGGGCACGGCCAGTTGACGATGTTTCACGATGGCTCCTTCTCGTTGACGGTTGCTGGGTCATCCATCCGGGCCCCGAAATCCGGGCGCTGAAATCCGGGCGCTGGCAGGGCCCTCGGGTCAGGTCACGGTGACCACCACCGAGTCCCATCCGCTCGCACCGCTGGGGAACACGCCCGCCCGCTGCGGCGTCTGCATCGCGCCGGTGCCGTCGGCGGCGCGCACCTGAAGCCGGTGCACACCTGGCGGCGCGTCCCAGGCCCACATCCACTGCCGCCAGGTGTCGATACCGTCGGCGGCGGCCAGCCGGGCCGGCTGCCACTGGCCGGCGTCCACGCTGACCTCGACCGCCGAGATGCCCCGGTGCGGCGCCCACGCGACGCCCGCGACGGGGACCCGGCCGACCGTGATCTGGGCGAGTGGTTTCGGCACATCGATCCGCGATTCCGTCTTGATCGGCGCCTGCGCCGCGTAGCCGCGCTTGGTCCAGTAGGCGCGTTCCGCCGCGAACCGGGTCACCTTGAGGTCGGTGATCCACTTGGTGGCGGACACGTAGCCGTACAGGCCCGGGACGACCATCCGGGCGGGAAAACCGTGCTGCGGGAGAAGCGGCTGACCGTTCATGCCCACCGCGAGCAGCGCGTTCCGTCCGTCCAGCACAGCGGCCAGCGGGGTGGAGATGGTCATCCCGTCGGTGGATGCGCTGAGGATCTGGTCTGCCCCGCGCCGCGGCCCGGCCTCGCGGAGCAGGCTGGCCAGGCTGGCGCCGAGCCACCGCGCGTTGCCGGCGTAGGGCCCGCCGACATCGTTGGAGACGCAGACCATGGTGATATCGGCCTCGGTCAGCGGCCGCCGGAGCAGCTCGCCGAAGGTGACCTGAATCTCCCGCGCCACCAGGCCGTGCACTCGCAGCGTCCATTCCTCCGGCGGCACCTGCGGGACGACCAGGTCCGTGTCGACCCGGTAGAAGGCGTGGTTCGGGGTGAAGAACGGGCTGATCCCGCTGAGCGGGAGCTGGGTTCCCGCCGGAACCGCAGCGGCCGGGACGGCGGGGACGGGCAGCCGGACGCGGTCGCGCGATGACGCCACGCTGAACCGGCGCAGCAGCGCGCCGCCGGCCCCGCCGGACGCGGCGGCGATAACCGCCGTCCCAGCCCCGGCAAGCAGGAAGGCGCGCCGCCCGGCAGCGGCCGGCGCCGGCGACGTCCC
>JBPYFL010000032.1:0-64005 GCA_051986485.1 Streptosporangiaceae bacterium
GGAGCGGGCGACGGGAATCGAACCCGCATGACCAGCTTGGAAGGCTGGGGCTCTGCCATTGAGCTACGCCCGCTTGCCCGCGCCGACGCTCGCCGGACGGGTGTGTACCGCCAACGGGTAGGGTACCGGCTCAGCGGAAAGCCTGCGCGGAGGGTGCTGCTCCAGCGCGTCGACGCCGGTGCCGGCTCCGCGTCCGGGCACCCTGGATGAGTGCCGGAACGGCTGGCCAGCGGCGCGCCGCCTGGGCCGTTTCGCTGGATCGTACGGCGCGGCCTGAGGGCCGGAGCTGGCACGGACCGGCCAGCCCGCCGCAGCCAGCGGGCCGGTCCGGCCAGAACGCGCTCAGGACTCCTTGCCGCCTCCGTTGACCTCGGCCAGGTAGGCGGCGGCCTTGTCCGGGTCCATGAACCAGTCGAAGAAGTCCTTCGGGTTGTTGAACCCGTTGGCGAAGCGGTTCCGGACCTGCTCGTTGTCCTGCGCCGCGCCCAGGATCTCCATGATGTGCGGCGGCGGGGGCTGCAGGAATGCGTTCGTCCAGGTCGTCACCCACTGGACGTAGTCCCAGTAGTCGTCGAACGCCTTCTGCATGAAAGCGTCGTCGTACGGCTTGTCACCGTGGTCGAGGATGGCCTTCAGGTAGATCGCCGCGCAATGGGCGGCGTTGTTCGAGCCCTGGCCGGTGATCGGGTCGTTGGCCACGACCACGTCGGCCATGCCGAGCGCGATGCCGCCTCCGGGCATCCGTCCGACCGGCTTGCGCACGACCGGCGCGTAACGGCCGGAGAGGTAGCCGCCCCAGTCGGTCAACTCGACGTTGTTGGCCCGCTCGCGCTCCCACGGGAGGAACTTCTCCATCAGCTCCAGGGTGAGCTTGAGCTGGTCCTCGCCGGTGCGGATGCCGGAGAAGCGGTCCAGTTCGCCGCCCGGGACACCCTCGAAGAACAGGATGTCGCACGGGCCGGTGCTGGTGAGCCCGGGGATGAGGAACATCTCGCCGACCCCGGGGATGAGGTCGATGTTCACCGGGTTCCGGTCCGGGAACTCGGGGCGGCGCTCGAAGCCGTGCACGTACACGACGGCCAGCGCGCGCTGCGGCTCGGTGTACGGCGAGCGCTCCGGGTCGCGCGCGAACAGGTTCACCAGCTCGCCCTTGCCGGCCGCGACGATCGTCAGGTCATACAGCGGGATAAGCCGGTCCAGGTCGGAAACGGTGACGCCGTGGATGACGACCTTCCCGCCGCGGTTCTCGAACGCGTCGAGCAAGCCCGACATCTTCACCCGCTGGTCGACGGACTGGCAGTAGTTGTCCAGGTGCCCACACCAGTTCAGCGCCTTGCCGCCGTCCGGCCCGGCGACCGTAACGTTGATGCCGTCGATCTGCGGCGCGTCTTTCTCCCAGAAGTTGATGCCCAGGTCCCGCTCACGTTGCAGGGCAGAGTCGAACATCGCCTGGGTGGACATGACACGGCCGTTCCCGATCTCCTCGGCGGTGCGGGCCGACATCACTGTCACGTCATAGTCGTGCTGCTGCAGCCCGAGAGCGAGCTGCAGTCCAGACTGGCCGGCACCCACGATGAGTATCTTCCGGGCCATCATCACCTCCGGGGGCGTAGTGAAGGATTCAGGTAGTGCGCATGCTGTTCCAGCTGCGGGCCGCACCCCGCCTCAGCTGTGCTCATCGCCCTCCGGTGACGTCGGCCGGTGGATGGCCGGGCCATCGTCGCCTCCCGGGGGCCAGGGGTTCGCGAGTTGCCGTCAGTGCACAAGGGTCGGGGGACCTGTGAATGTCATCGCATACCTTACGAGTTCGGTCAAGGCATGCGTCACCGACCGGGGGTCCCGTGCGTCGCAGGTTAGCACCGGAATGCCGGGGCCGACGGCCAATGCCTCGCGCACGTCTTCGATCGTGTACGGGAGGACGCCATCGAAGCAGTTGAGTGCGACGATGAACGGCATCCCAGGGAAATTCTCGAAGTACTCCACCGCGGGAAACGAGTCGGCCAGTCTTCGCGGGTCGGCAAGCACGATCGCACCGAGGGCGCCGCGGATCAGGTCGTCCCACAGGAACCAGAACCGGGACTGGCCGGGCGTTCCGAAAAGGTAGAGGACGAGATTCTGGTCGAGGCTCAGCCGACCAAAGTCCATCGCCACGGTGGTGGTGGCCTTTTCTGGCGTGGCGGCGAGGTCGTCGAGATCGGCGCTGGCGTCCGTCATTACCGCTTCGGTTGCCACCGGCTCGATCTCCGATACAGACCTGACAAAGGTGGTCTTGCCGGCGCCGAATCCACCCGCCACGACGATCTTCGTGGAGATCGCCGTGGGCGGGAGGCTAACGGGGGATCGTCTGGAGACCACGTAGAACCCTTTCGAGCAGATCCCGGTCTGGCACGCCGGTTCCCACGCCTGACCCGTGGACGGTCGGGTGGACCCGGAGCAGACCATCATCGGCCAAGTCGCTGACCAGCACGCGGATGACGCCGAGCGGTATGGACAGATCAGCGGATATTTCGGCGATGGACCGGACGTCACGGCACGTCGAATAGATCTCCCTCGACTCGGCAATGAGGCCGCGCTCGATGGACGGATCGTAATTCCGCACCGATATCAGAGTCTCGAGCAGCAGCGGACGGCGCACGCTTGTACGTCCCCGGGTCAGGGTGTACGGCCGCACACGGGCGCTTCGTCGCCAGGTGCTGGTCACGATTGCCACCTTTCTCTGCCTGCCGTCCCCCGCCCCCGGCTCTCGATAATGATGTTCTTACCGTATCCGGGCGTCGCGCATTCCAGTGTGCATTTCACTGCGCAGCTCCTGGCGCAATTGCGGGCTAAGCACATGGTCTGAGCTCTCGACAAGCAGGGTCATCTGGTAGGCAACAATCTTCATGTCGCAGCCGAGACTGGCGAGAGTAGCAAGACACGAGCCGTCGCTAATTGCCATGACGAACAAGTAGCCCTTTTTCATGCGGACTATCGTCTGCTTCGACGACCCGAGGTCGAACAGGTGGGAGACACCCTCGGCCAGGCTGCGGATGCCGCTCGCCACGGCTGCGAGTTGCTGGGCCCGTTCGTCAGGCAGGCCATCGGATGCGATGAGCAACAGACCATCGGCAGAGACGACCACGGCATCAGTGACACCGGGTACCTCGGTGACGAAGTTATTGACGAGCCACGTCAAAGACCGTGCCTCGTTGCTCAGCGGCCTCATCCCTCGTCGGTGCCTTCCGCGTCACCCTCCTGCGTCTCCTCGGACGGCCGGTAAGCGCCGCGGGTGCCCGGTCCGCCGAAGATGCCTGGGCGGATGCCAGAGGCGCGCGGGATGCGGGGGGTGAAAGCTGGCGGCGTGTCGGAGGGTCCCGGCGGGCCGGGAGAAGTGGCCGGAGGCGGGCCGGAGACGCCGTAGCCGGGGCCTGCCCCGGTCGGGCCAGTCGGGGGAGCGCTACGGCCGGGGGCGGGAACGGAACCGGATGAGCCCGCAGGCGGGCCGGACGCCTCGTAACGGGCTGCGCGCTGCCCGATCTGGAAGCCGGATAGTTCGTTGCGGATCCGCTCCGCCTCGGATCTCCCGGGTTCCCCGGCCTGGCCGGGTGGCGGCCCGGCGTCCGCGGCTTGCGGGCCGGTCCCGGCTGCTGGCCCCGCCGGTGGCCCCGCCGGTGGGCCTGCTGCTGGGCCTGCTGGTGGTGCTGCTGGTGGCGCTGCCGGTTGGCCCGCCGGTGGCCCTTGCGGTGGCGCGGCGGGTGGAACGGGTGCGGGCCCGGCTGCCATTGCGCTTGGCTCGTTTACGCCGGTGGGGGAGTCGGCGGCAGCCTCGTCGCCACGGACCCGAGCTCGCTGCTCGCGGACAGCTGGCGTCGGTATGCCGTTGACGGCCGAGAGAGCGCCCGGCTTCCGCTTGGGCAGTTCGGTCGGGTCGGCGGGCTCGAACTTCGGGGCATGGACCGCGTCCGGGAAGCCGGCGGCCGGTGCGGGGGACTGACGGATGCCGTCATCCGGCTGGTCACCGCCTGACCGCGGCTCATCCCCCCGCACGACTGGACCGGATGCCCCGGTGCGGGGCTCGCCGGCGATAGTCCCTGATCCGGCCTGCTCGGGGACCGTCCCTGCGCTCCGCGTGCCGGCCTGCTCGGGGACGGTCCCGCCCGCGCCGCGATACGACGTGCCATACTCTGCGGCCGCCGAGCGGTACGCGCGAGCTCCGCGATCAGCGGGCCCCTCGATACCCAGGCGCGATGCGGGCGCGGCCGAACCGCCGAGCGGCTGGTACCGCCCCTCGGTCTCATAGCGGTCGGTCTCCGGGGAGTCGGGATCGCTGCGGACCAGCTGTGCCGGGATGATGACCGACGCGAGGATGCCGCCGTAGGGCCGTTCGCGCAGCTGGACCCGGATGCTGTGCCGATGGGCCAGCCGGCCCACGACGTACAGGCCCATGTGCCGCGTGACCGCCACGTCGATCACCGGATTGCGGCTCAGGCTCGCATTGATGTCGTTGAGCCGGTCGACCGGAATCCCGATCCCGGAGTCCTCGACGCTCACGACGAGCGTGCCGTCGCCGGTGCGCTCTGCCCGGATCACCACCGGGGCGCTCTCCGGCGACTTCGACGTCGCGTTGTCGAGCAGCTCGGCCAGGATGTGGCTGACGTCGTCGGCGGCAACTCCCAGCAGGCGCACACCCGGCAGCGGGGCAACCTGCGCCCGGTTGTAGTCGGTGATCTCCGAGACCGCTGCGCGCGCAACGTCGAGGAGCGGCACCGGGTCGAAATCTTGGCCTTCTCGGTCCTGGCCGGCCAGGACCAGCAGGTTCTCGCTGTTGCGTCGCATCCGGGTGGCCAGGTGGTCGATCCGGAACAGGGAGTCCAGCTGCTGCGGGTCCTCTTCGCGGCTCTCCAGCTGCTCGACGAGCTGCAGTAGTGACTCGACCAGGGTCAGGTCTCGCATCGCCAGGCCGCCGAGAACGTGGTAGAGCGGCTCAGCTGACGGCTCCACCGGTGATGGCGAGGAGGCGGTAGCCGGTGAGATACCAGCCGTCGGCACGGGCTGCGGGTGCCCGGGATAGCCGGCCGGACCGGCCGCCGGTCCGGGCCTGGTCGAACCTTGTATTGGAGGCGCCTGCGGCGCACCCGGGGCGGCTCCGCCCATGATGCCCGCGCCCGGGGCTGCGGTTCCGGGGGGTGCCGCTGCCGGTGGGGGCGGTGCCGGCGTTCCGCCGGGCTCCTCCGCGGGTCCCAGCGAGCCGTAATCTGGTCCGCCGTGGCCCGGCGAGGGATAGCCGGGCGCACCGTACGCCTGCGCCGGGTAGCCGGCCGCTCCGTACCCGTGCGCTTCGTAGCCCGGTGTGCCGTAGCCCTGCGGGTCGTACCCATGCGCGCTATAGCCCTGCGGACCGTAACCCTGGGGACTGTAGCCCGGGGGACCGTAGCCCTGCGGACCGTAGCCCTGCGCGCTGTAGCCCTGCGCCGAGCCCTCCGCGCCGTATCCGGGCCCCGGATAGCCTTCGGCCCCGTAACCCTGGGAGCCGTAACCCTGGGACTCGTAACCCTGCGGTCCGTAGGCGGGTGTCCCGTAAGCCTCGGACCCGTACGCCTCCGACCCGTAAGCCTCCGCCCCGTACGCCTCGGATCCGTACGTCTCGGACCCGTAGGCGTGGGTGCCGTACGCCTGGGTGCCGTACGCCTGGGTGCCCTGCCCCTGGGTGCCGTAGGCCTGCTCGCCGTAGGCGAGCGCGCCGTAGTCCTGGGTCCCGTACGCCGGGACGCCGTAGCCCTCGGATGCCCCCTGGGCCGGATAGCCGGCTGGCGGGTAGCCCTGCGATTGTGGCCGCGGCGCGTAGCCCGGCGATGGGTAGCCCTGCGGTGGGTAGCCCGGCGACGAGTAACCCTGCGAGGGGGGCTGCGCCGGGTAGCCGGGCGATGAGTAGCCCGGGGAGGAGTAACTCCCTGACGCATAGCTGGGTGGAGAACTGGCGCCCGGCGAGTGACCCGATGTGTAGCCGGGCGGCGAGTACGACGAGGAGCCCGAAGCCGGGTACGACGGCGGCGGGTACGAGGCTTGCCTGTAGCCCGGCGAAGCATCGCCGTAGCCCGGGGACGGGGGTGTCTCGCTGCCGTAGCCGGACGCCGGGTATGCCGGGCTCATCGGGGCGCGGCCGGCCGCATGCGCGCCGCCACCGGTCGCTGGTCCGGCACCGGCCGGTGGTGCGGCTGCCCCCGCGCCAGTTCCGACAGCGCCGGGCGTTTGGGTGCTGTGACCGACTGCTGGGAATCCTCGGACCGGAGTGACAGGCGCCTCCGTGTCGTAGCCGGCGGCCGCGCCCGCGGGCGTCGTGGGACCGGCCACTGGGTTTTCGCTCGCAGCCGCCAGCGGGCCGGGCGATCCGGGCCGCGCGCTGCCGGCCACCGGTGCGCTACCCGCCACGGGTGCGCTCCCAGTCACCGGTGCGCTCCCGGCTACGGGTGCGCTCTCGGCCGGCGAACCGCCCGACTGGCCGCTCCCGGTGGGTGCGCTCCCGGCGGACGCGCGGCCGGTCTGTGCGGGCCCGGCCTGTGCGGTCCCGGAACTACCGGCGGGTGCGCTCCCGGAGGGTGCCCTCCCGGACGGGGCACCCCCGGACTGCGCGCTGCCGGATTGCGCGCTGCCGGACTGCGCGCTGCCGGAGGGCGCTGCGCCGGTCGCCGGGTAACCGGCCGGACCCGCCGCGCCCTGCTCGGCAGGCGCGCCGTACGGGTCGCTGCGGAGGTACGAGGCTTGCTGCTGGCGCGTCGCGTACGGGGCAGTAGGGCCCTGCGACGCTCCCGGTCCCTGTGCCGGATTTCCGCGAAAAGCCATCTGGTTCTCCGAACGGTACTGCGGTGTCTGTTGCGCGCCCGCCGCCTGCCTTGCGGCCGCCTGTTGGGCAGCGGCGGACGGCTGGGCCAACGGTCCATGTTGCCCGACGGGGCCGGGTGCTGGCGGGGCCGGCGTCCGCTGCGGCAGCGGCGGCGATTCCGGCCGCGATTCCGACCGGCCCCGCCGCCCCAGGAACCGTCCAAACCTACCGCGTTTGCGCTCTTGCTGCTTCCCCTGACTAATAGGGCCGCTGTTCCCTATGCCGCCATCAGGATTTGCGGGAATCTGGTTAGCGCTTGGATATTGCGGGCCTGACCCATATTGCGGAGAATATGTCGCGTTCCGGTCGCTGCGTGGACGCGGGTACCCACCAGGAGAGGCGGACGACGGCGTCTGCGTCACGATCAGTCTCCTTGCTAGGCGGTCTGGACGGCAGGGCGGGGGAGAACCAGCGCATTCCAGTCACATAAATCACCAGCTAAAAGTGCTTAGCCGGTTATGACAGCCTGCAATGATGGTGGGAACTGCCTCTCAAAGATCCGTTGGCGGATAATCTCCATCTCTGCCGCAATTCACCGGAACGGATGCTAGCAGGATCTCGAGGGGAAGATGACTAAAACAGATGAGATTGGTACGCGGTGCGACCGGTCACCCGGTCGGGCCCGGTGCGACCGGGTGACCGGTCAGCCCCAGTGAGACTTGTCACCCTGCGTGGCCCGGTGCGACGGTCGCCGGGCCGGGCAGGGTGAGACCGGTTACCCGGCCAGGTCGCCCAGCACGGCGCCGAGCCGGGCCAGCGCCGCCGCGATCCATCGCAGTTCCAGCGGGTTCTCGGCCGCCAGCGCCTGTTCCTGTTGCGCGTCGGTCTTGCCGTAGAGCAGGCCCGTCGCGACCCGCAGCCGCAACGCCCCGTCGTCCTCGCCGAACGCGCTTCCCGGCAGCACTCCCATCCCGTACCTGTGCAGGAGCAGGTCGGCGAGGTCGATGGCGCCGGTGACCCCGAAATCTGCCCGGAGCCGCTCGCGCAGCGGACCGAGATCCGGGTACAGGTAGAACGCCGCCTGCGGGGCGGCGACCCGGGCTCCGGCCGCGGCGAAGCGGTCCGCCACCGCATGTGCGACCACGGCGTGCAGCCGGCGGCTCGCCGCGATCCGCTGGGTCAATTCAGCGGGCTCGCCGAACGCATAGGCGGCCGCCTCCTGGATCGGCCCAGATGGGGTGGACCAGATTTCGCTGCCGATGCCGAGCAGCCGGTCGCGCAGCGCGGCGCCGTCCGGGCCGTCCGGCAGCCGGGCCGCGCCGATCCGCCAGCCGCCGAGTGCGAGGCTCTTGCTCAGCGCGGTCGTCACGACCGTCCGGTCCGGGGCGATCGAGGCGGGGCTGGAAACCGGTCCGGCCGGGTCATAGACCAGGTCGCGGTAGATCTCATCGGAGATGATGACCAGGCGCTGCTCCGCGGCGACCTGGCAGAGACGGTGCATGGTCCGGGCGCTCGCCACGGTGCCGGTGGGGTTGTCCGGCAGCGTCACGATCACCGAGCGGATGTCGCGCCCCGCGGCGCGTGCCGCGGTGACGGCCTTGGCGAGCAGGAACGGTTCGGGAATCCCGCCTTCGCCCGGCGGTGTGGGCACGAAGTGCGGCTTTACGCCGTTGAGGCTGGCCTGGGCGGCGTAGCTGACCCAGCTTGGCCGGGGAAGCGCGACGTCCCCGCCGATGGCGACCAGCAGCCCGTACAGCAGCGGCTTGCTGCCGGGCCCGCAGACGACCTGGTCGGCAACCGTGGGCATGCCGCGCCGTTGCCAGTAACCGGCGGCCGCGGCGCGGAGCACGGACAGGCCTGCCACCGGGCCGTAGGAGCCGCGTCCCGCGGCCGCGGCGAGGGCCTCGCGCATGGCCGGGTGCACCGGCAGGCCGGCCTCGCCGAACGCGAGCGCCAGCACTGGTTCGCCGCGCCGCCGCCGGCGAGCGAGTTCCTCGTTGGCGGCGAGCGTCGCGGAAACACCGGCCGGAATTCCGGCGTCGGCGGATCGCAGCAGCGGAAGAGAAGCGGCGGGAGCCTGGGGTGGTGATACCGACATAACGGACCCGTTATGCGTTACCGCCGTAGCCGTTTGGGGCTCTGACTCCGTTCCCGCCTCTTCCTCGGACCCGGCAGGAGATCGGGACGGAATTCTGGGCATGGCTGTTCCAGCCATGAACATGGCTTACTCACTCCTCAATTCGCGGGGGAACTCGGCGGTACGGGTCCAGGTACAGCGCCGCTACCAAAACCGGGGGCGTCCTTCCCGGTCTCGTATTCCGGTCTACCCGGCGGTCAGCAAAAGCGCAAACGAAGGTTCCCGGTGCATAGGTTAAGGTGAACTGATGCTAGATCTTCACCGGCTCCGGCTGCTCAAGGAGTTCGCCGATCGCGGCAGCATCGCCGCGGTGGCTGCGGCCCTCGGCTACACGCCATCGGCGGTCTCGCAGCAACTGGCCGCCCTGGAGCGGGAGGCGGGTGCCGCGCTGCTCGACCGCACCGCCCGGAGCGCGGAACTGACCGACACCGGCCGCCGCCTCGCCGACCACGCCGAGCACATCCTCGCGTCGGTCGAGGCGGCGGAGGCGGACGTATCGGCGCAGACTCAGGAACCGGTCGGCCGGGTCGTGGTGACGGCATTCCCGACCGCGGCCGTCGCGTTCGCCCCGGCGCTCGCCCGCAGCCTGCGCGCTCACCGCGGGCTGACCCTGCTGCTGCGGCAGACGCGGCCAGGCGAGGGGCTCCGCCAGGTGCGGTCCGGCGAAGTGGACATCGCGCTGGTGGACGACTGGACCGGGAGGCTCCCCGAGCGCGAGGCGGGCGTTCTGCGGTTCTACCACCTGCTCCGCGATCCGCTGGTCCTGGTGGTGCCGCCCGGTCATCCGATGGCCGATCCGGCCGAGCCGGTGGACCTCCGCCGGCTCCGCGAAGAGTCGTGGATGGCCGCTCCGGCCGGCGAGCCGTCGCGGCGGGCGGTGGACGTGCTGCTGGCCGGGGTCGGCGGGGCACCGCCGGTGCCCTGGGAGTTCGAGGGGCTGAGCACGATCCTCGCTCTCGTCGCCCGGGGAATCGGGATCGCGGCGATCCCCGCGCTGGCGGTGGCCGCAACCGAGGGTGCCGGTCTGGACGAGGGCATCGGTGACGATCACGGACTTGTCAGCAGCAGAACGGCTGAAGGCTCGGCGCCCGCTGGCCAGGCCCGCGCCGCGGACCGGGCGTCGGCCTACCGGCCCGGCGCCGACGGGTTCGGTGGCGGCGACGGGACGGGTTCCGCCGTCGCCGCCGGGGGTGTGGTGGTGCGCGAGCTGCCGGGGACGCTGGCGCGGGATGTCTATGCCGTGGCCCGGGCGGCCAGCGTCCGCCGGCCGTCGGTGGCGGTGGCGCTGACCGCGGTGCACGCGGCCGCGGCCGGGCTGCAGCGCGTTCTCGTCGGCGGCTAAGCACCGCGGGCAGCGAACACGCGCTTCCCGTGCCGCACGCCTATGCTGCCCGGGTGAGACTCGATCTTCGCGCCGATCCGGCGGCGCTTACCGCGCAGCTTGTGGACGTGGCGTCGGTCAGCGGGGAGGAGGCGGAGCTGGCCGGGGCGATCACCTCCGCCCTGCGTGACGTACCGCACCTGGACGTTGTCCGGGACGGGAACGTCATCGTCGCCCGGACCGGGTTCGGGCGGCCCGAGCGGGTCGTCCTCGCCGGGCACATCGACACCGTTCCGGTGGCCGGTAACGTTCCCTCGAGACTGGTGAAGCCCGATGGTGAGCGGGCGGCTCGGCTGTATGGCTGCGGCGCGACGGACATGAAGAGCGGCGTGGCGGTCCAGCTCCGGCTCGCCGCGACCGTCGCCGACCCGGGCCGCGACATCACGTACGTGTTCTACGACTGTGAAGAGGTCGAGGCACACCGCAACGGCCTGCTGCGGCTCAGCCGGGAGCACCCGGAGTGGCTGCGCGGCGATTTCGCCGTTCTGCTGGAACCCACCGACGGTGTGGTGGAGGGCGGCTGCCAGGGAAGCCTGCGGGCCGAGGTCCGGGTGCCGGGGAAGCGGGCGCACAGCGCCCGTTCCTGGATGGGCCGCAACGCGATTCACGACGCGGCGGCGGTGCTCGACGTCCTGCGCGGCTACCAGGCCCGGGAGCCCGAGGTGGATGGGCTGCGTTACCGCGAGGGCTTGAACGCGGTCGGCATCTCCGGCGGCGTGGCCGGAAATGTGATCCCCGACAGCTGCGTGGTCACGGTGAACTTCCGTTATGCCCCGGACCGCTCCGCCGACCAGGCGGAGCAGCACGTCCGCGAGCTGTTCTCCGGCTGGGAACTGACGGTCACCGATCACGCCCCGGCCGCCCGTCCGGGGCTTTTCCACCCGGCGGCGACCTCGTTCGTGACCGCGGTCGGCGCCGCCCCCCGCGCCAAACTGGGGTGGACCGACGTGGCCAGGTTCGACGCGCTGGGCATCCCCGCCGTCAACTACGGTCCCGGTATCCCGGAGATCGCGCACACCCGGGACGAGTACGTGGAGCTGGCGCGGATCGCGGAATGTGAAGAGCGGATGCGCGCCTGGCTGGCCGGAGCAAGCTAGCCCGGCGAAAACTGGGCCCGGAACGGAACGGGACGCCAGCGCTGCCGCGCCGGCGTCCCGTTCCGTGCTGACCGTGCTCCGGCTCAGGCCGGCGGGACCGTGCCCAGGGTGACGGACGTGGTGTGCCGCTGGCCGTTCGAGCTCACGTAGTTGACCGAGACGTGGTCGCCCGGGTGGTAGTTCGCGAGCGACTTCGACAGCGCATCGCTGGATGCGACCGAGGTGCCGTTGACGCCGGTAATGACGTCGCCGCTGGTCAGGCCCGCGGCCTGCGCCGGGCTGCCCTGCACCACCTGGATGACCAGCGCGCCCGAGTTGACCGGCGGCGTGTAGCCGTTGCCGAGCCCGCCGCCCGATCCGCCACCGGGGCCGCCACCGAGCCCGCCGCCGATGCCGCCGCCCGGACCGCCGCCGGCGCCGCCCGGTCCGCCCTGGCCCTGTGCCGCCTTGCTCGCGTCCTCGACCGTGACACCGAGGCCGGCCCGCGGGCCGATCTGGATGCCGTTCCCGCCGTGGTTGGCCGCGATCTGGCGTGCGATGGACAGCGCGGTGTCGATCGGGATCGCGAAACCGATGTTCGAGGTCTGCTGGCAGCTGCTGCCGGTGCCCTCGGCGGCGGTGACCATCCCGATCACCTGGCCGGCGCTGTTGGTCAGTGGCCCGCCGGAGTCTCCCTCGGTGATCGCCGCGTCGGTCTGCAACATGCCGTGCAGGTTCTCGTTGCCGGCGCCGCCCTGGTCGCCGGCGGTGATGGAACGGTTCAGCGAGGTGATGGAGCCGCTGGTCACGGTCGGTGAGCCGCCCTGGCCGCAGGCGTTGCCGAGGTCAACGACGCCGTCGCCGACCGCGACCTTGCTGGAATCGCCGGGGCTGATCGCCTTGAGACCGGAGGCCCCCTGAATCTGCACCAGCGCCACATCCTGGCTGACGTCGGTGCCCAGCACCTTGACCGGGTAGCTCTGGCTGTTGCCACCGACCTGGGCGGTCACCTTGCTCGCGTCGGCGATGACGTGGTTGTTCGTCAGCACCAGGCCGTTGGGGTTCAGGATGATGCCGGTGCCCTGCGCGGTGACGCTCTGCGGCTCGGAGATGTTGGAGGTGATGTCCACCACGGACGGATCGACGTGGCGGGCGATCGCCGCCACGTTGAGCTTGTTGACACCGGTGTTGTTGAGCGGCGGGCTCTTCGAGCCGGGCTGTGGGACGGAGTTCGCCCCCGGCCCGGAGGCGCTGGGCTGGTTGTTACTCGAGTTGCTCGTCGCCAGGGTCGCCGCCGCTCCTGCCGCGGCCGCGACGATCGCCACCACGGCCACCGCCAGCAGTGTCCGGCCGCGCCGCCGTGGCGGCTGCGGCCCGCCCGGCCATCCGCCGTACCCCCCGTAACCGCCGTAGCCGCCGTACCCTCCGTAACCGCCGTAACCGTAGCCACCCGGTGGCGGTGGCAGGTTGCCGGGCGGCGGGGGCGGCCAGTATCCGCCCGTCAGCACGTCGTCGCCGGGCGGGGGTGAACCGTGAACCTGATTTCCCGGCAGCGGCGGAACGTCACCGGCTGGACCAGGCTGCTCGTGACCGGCTGGTGGCTGCGGGTTCGCGGCGAAACCCGGCGCCTCGTAGCCGGCCGGTGGCTGCTGCGGGTTCGCGGCGAAGCCCGGGGCCTCATAGCCGGCCGGTGGCTGCGGGGAGTCCGGGGCGAAGCCCTGCGGCTGGTAGCCGGGCGACGGCTGCCACGGCCCCCCGACGAAGGTCGGCGGGTCGCTGGCCGGGGGCTGCGAAGGGCCCGCGCCGGGGTTCGGCGGCTCGTCGGCCGGGGGCTGCGAGGGATCCGCGCTTTGAGGCGGCGGCTCGCTGGCCGGCGTGTCCGCCGGGTTCGCGCCGTGGACCTCCGGCGTTGGCTCACCGGGGAGCGGACGGGTCTCGTCCGGCTCCAGTGGCTGCTCGCCGTAGTGCTCTCCCACTTGTTAATCACCCTGCCCCGAGTTCGGACCATCGGCTGCCAGCCCCGCCGGTCGCGTGAGCCAGTGGCTGCAGGCTGCCCGTGTGCAACCTTGCCAGATACCAGTAAGCCGCACGGCCAGTAAGGCAAGCGTAAGGATCACCGCCCGCATTCCACGAATCTGCTGACCTGCGACCGAGCGAGTTCGGTTGGGCCACCTCATTCTGCGGGTTCGGTGATGTCGCCACCTGCCGCGGCCCGCACCCCGGTCAGTTCCGACAACTCGCCAACCAGGGTGTGCACGGGTGCCACCCCGCGCAGCCGCAGGGTGACGAAGAGCTGCCGGGGCAGTAGCGGCTCGGGAAATCGCTCCTCCTGTTCGCGGCCGGGGCGGTCACCGGGATCCACCGGTGATGCCTCGCCGTCCTCGGTGACCCGCACGTCGACGATCTCGTATCCGATCGACGTGCAGGCCGCGAGCACCTGCGGGAGGACGCCGAGCCCGGTCTGGTAGACGAGCCGCAGCTCCCATATCTCGGGTCTTGCCCTGCTGATTCGCCGGCTAAGCGGGCTGTACACGAAGATCGTGATGAAATGTCCGGCCGTGACGGCGACGGCGAGCAGCACCAGGCCCGCTCCGCAGGCCATCCCGATCGCGCAGGTGACCCATACCACAGCGGCCGTGGTGAGCCCGCGCACCGCGTCCCGGCGGACGAAGATGAGGCCGCCGCCGATGAAGCCGATGCCGGTCACGATCTGCGCGGCGACCCGCGACGGGTCCAGCACCACCCGCCCGGGAGCCAGCAGGTCGTAGAAGCCGAACTTGGAGATCTCCATGAACAGCGCGGCGCCGACGCCGACCAGCACATGGGTGCGCAGCCCGGCGCTCTTCTGCTTCATCTGCCGCTCCAGGCCGATAAGGCTGGCGAGCACGAAGGCGAAGAGCAGGTTCAGGAACTCTGGCAGGCGCTCGCCGTAGGGGAGGGCGAACGCGAAGACGTGGGCGGTCACCGTAACGATCCTCACTCGCAGGGTTGCGACCCCGCGCAACCCCGGGGCTGGGTGTGAGTGATCCGCTACCCCCGAGGCGGCAACTATGCAGGCTGCGGCGCTACTTTAGGTCCGGCCGCAGCCGCCCGGGCTGGACCAGGCCCGACTCGTACGCGAACACCACGAGCTGGGCGCGGTCGCGGGCGCGCAGCTTGACCATGGCGCGGCTGACGTGTGTCTTGGCGGTCGCCGGGCTGACAACGAGCCGCTGCGCGATCTCGTCGTTCGACAGGCCCTCGGCCACCAGCGCCATCACCTCGCGCTCGCGCTCGGTCAGCATTCCGAGCTCGGGCAGCGGGCGGGGCGCGTGCGCGTGCGCCGCGAACTCGGCGATCAGCCGGCGGGTGACGCCGGGGGACAGCAGCGCGTCCCCGCGGGCGACCGCCCGGACGCCGGCCACCAGTTCGGCCGGCTCGGTGTCTTTCACCAGGAAGCCGCTGGCACCGATGCGCAGCGCCTCGAACACGTACTCGTCGAGGTCGAAGGTGGTCAGGATGACGACATGGACGTCCGCTAGCCGGGAGTCGGAGACGATCTGCCTGGTGGCGGTGAGGCCGTCGGTGCCCGGCATCCGGATGTCCATCAGCACCACGTCCGGCCGCAGATCGGCCGCCATCCGTACCGCCTCGCCGCCGTCCGCTGCTTCGCCGGCGACCTCGATGTCCCGCTGCGCGTCCAGCAGGGCGCGAAATCCCGCGCGGACCAGCGCCTGGTCGTCCGCGAGCACGACCCGGATCACGCCGCGCCGTCCCGGCCGGTGCCAGCAGCGCTGCCCGCGGCGGCGCCGGCGTCGGCACCCGCTTCTGCTTCCGCGGATACATAACGGCGCAGCGGCAGCACCGCCGACACCCGGAAGCCCCCGCCGGGAAGCGGGCCCGCGGAGAACTCTCCGCCGAGCATCCGGGTGCGCTCGCGCATCCCCGCGATTCCGTTCCCGCCGCTGTCCGCGCGATCGTTAGCGGTTCGGGCGCCTGTGCCCGCCCGCGCGCCGCCGTCGTCGGTCACCTCGATCTCCAGGCTGTTGCCGCCGTAGCGGAGCCGTACCGTTACGGCGGCGGGACCCGCATGCTTGATCACGTTCGTCAACGCCTCCTGCACGATGCGGTAGGCGGCCAGGTCGGTGCTCGGCGGAAGCGGAACCGGGTCGCCGGTTGTCTCGGCGTCAACGGTGAGGCCGGCCGAGGTGGCCCCGGCGATGAGCCCGTCGAGCTGGTCGAGCCCGGCCGTCGGCGTCAGCGGCGCCGGGTCGCCGGGTTCCGCCCGCAGGATGCCGAGCACCGAGCGCAGCTCGCCCAGGGTTTCCTTGCTCGCCTGCTTGATCGCGGTGAGGGCCGCCCGAGCCTGATCGGGTGACTGGTCGCCGTCGGAGTCCATCAGGTGCAGGGCCACCCCCGCCTGCACGTTGATCAGAGAGATGTTGTGCGCGACCACGTCATGGAGTTCCTGGGCGATCCGTACCCGTTCCTCGCTGGTCCGGCGCCGGGCCTGCTCGGCCTGGTGCCTGCTGTGCTCGGCCCGGCCGCGCGCCATGCTGGCCGCCCGCTCCCGGCCGGCCCGGATCACCTCAGCGCCGCAGAGCACGAGCAGCGGCCATCCCGCGGTCGTTAGCGCTCGCAGCGGGCTGGGCGGGTGGCCCACTCCGGCGATGTAGTACGGACCCCAGATGACGAACGCGTACACCACCGGGCAGGTGACCCATGCGAGCAGCCGGTGGCCGGAAAGGATCGCGCCGCCGAAGGCGATCACCAGCGGGAGGAACACCAGCCCCGCTGGGTTTCCGAGGGCGAAATACGCGGCAACACCCGTGCCGACGAGACCCAGCGTGACGGCGGGGTAACGGCGCCGGAGCACCAGGGCGGCGGAGACGGCCGCGAGCAGGGCCAGGCCCGCCGCGCCCGCAGGCCGGGCACCTTCGCCCGCGTAGTCCGGGTGCCAGGCGACGGTTGAGCCAATCGTGACGACGGCGACCACGGCGGCGAGCCGGTAGTCGCCGAAACACAGATGCCCGGCCACGCCCGGCCGCGCCGGCCGGTCGCCGGTACTCACCGGGCACCACGCATCCCGCGGGCCGCCCGTACCCGGCCACGGTGCTTGCCAGGCGCGGCGCCCGCCATCGTTCCCGCTGCCGCCGCCCCCGGCCGGCGGCTGCGCCGGGCCTCCCGGTTCGGTCGCCACACCAGAACGTTACGCCGGGCTGACGGTACGCGTCGTCGTGTGCGCGGAGGCATTTGCCCAGGTGACTACTCCCGTGGGAGTAGCGGACGGGCAGCGGTGCGCCGCCCCGCCGTTATGTACCGGCAAAAGGAGAAGCGCCGCCAACCAGCACGCGACATATCTTGTCTTTGCGCGGCAGGTGTGGCATCCTTCAGTTCGAGATATGACGCGTTCGGCACGGGGCCGGGCGCACGTCCTCTCGGGGAGTCACCATGACCACACTCACCCGGCGCGAGGAGGCCGCTGTATCCGGCGCCGCGCTGAGCCGCGCTCCATGGGGCGCGGCCGCGGTCACCGGCGGGGTTGCGGCCGTCGCCGACCTGGGCCTGCACCTCATCACCGGCGGTATCGGCCTGTCGATGCTGAGCAGCCCGTTCGCGTTCGGCGCCATGGTGTTCTTCGCCGTGGCGGCCGGCGGGGCGCTGCTGCGGTCGCGGCCGAGCAGGGCACTGCAGTGGGCACGGCGCAACCCATGGCGGTTCGCCCTCGCTCCCGCGCTCGCCTGCGCGGCCGTCATCATCCCGGTCGCGCTGGTGATCGGGGGCAGCGGAGTGGCCGGGGCGCTGCTCAGCGCGTTCTGGCACGGGCTCGCGGTGTTCGCGTTCACCGGGGTGACCGGCGTGATGAGCCGCCGCCGCACCGGCCCGGCCGCCGGCCTGTGACGCCGTCGCGGTAACCAGCGGCGCGCGCGGCGGTCCGCCCGGTGCGATGGCGGGCTCTGCGGGACGCCTGGCGCCTGCCGGGACGGGCTTTCAGCCGGCGATGGACAAGTACGGCTGATTCGCTCGGTTAACCTGGAGCCTGCTAGCATCACTCCGTCGCGCGCGCCGTTAGCTCAACTGGCAGAGCAGCGGACTCTTAATCCGCGGGTTCGGGGTTCAAGTCCCTGACGGCGCACTCTGCGGCTTCGCTTTGACCTGGGCATCCTCGGTTCTACGAGGGTGCCCAGGTTCGCCTCCCGCCTCCCGCCCAGCTGGCACCGGTGGCGCCGTCGGTGTTTACCACAATTCGCCGCCGACCAGCACGTAGAGGAACGGGACCAGCGGGATCAGGCCAAATATGGCCCACACCAGCTTGCGGCCACCGTTGATGTCGCTGCGGGTAGCAAGGTCCAGCCACATCAGGACCACCGCCACCGGGTGCAGGAAACAGAGCAGGAGCTCAAGCAACTTCTTCATATCGGCCGTTTACCCGTCTCCCGGGACGGCACCCGGGCCGCTTCTGAACATCCGATGCTGCGCCCCGTTCCACCGTCGGCGACCCAGAGTTATCGTGCGGGTGTGGCTGAGTATGAGCACATCCTCTGCAAGCGCGACGGCGACACCGTCCGCATCACGATGAACCGCGCCGCGCGGCGCAACTCGCTGTCTGAGCCCCATCTCGCGGAGCTCCTCGATGCCTTCGCGACTACCGCGAAGACCGACGCCACCGGGATCGTCCTGGCCGGCGAGGGGCCGGTGTTCAGCTCCGGCCACGACTTCGCCGACGTCGCCCCCCGGGACCTGCTGGAGATCCGCGGACTGCTGGAGCTGTGTACCGAGCTGATGCGGACCATCGAGTCGGTGCCGCAGGTGGTGATCGCACGGGTGCACGGCCTCGCCACCGCGGCCGGCTGCCAGCTTGTCGCTTCCTGCGACCTTGCGGTGGCGGGACGTTCGGCCGGTTTCGCGCTACCCGGCGGGAAGGGCGGCTGGTTCTGCCACACGCCCTCGGTCCCGGTGGCCCGGTCGATCGGCCGTAAGCGTCTGATGGAGATGGCGCTGACCGGTGAGGTCATCGACGCGGCGACGGCCGAGCGGTGGGGCCTGGTCAACCGGGTGGTGGACGACGAGGATCTGGACGCGGCGGTCACCGAGCTGCTGGCCCGCGCGACGGCGGGCAGCCGCACCAGCAAGGCGCTCGGCAAGCAGACGCTGTACGCGCAACTCGACCGTCCCGAGGCCGACGCGTACCAGGTGGCGGTAGAGGTGATGGCGGCGTCGTCGCAGACACCCGGCGCGCGGGAGGGCATGGCGGCGTTCCTGGACAAGCGCGCCCCGCGCTGGCCGGACGAGCACTGGCCGGCCCGTTGAGCGCCGCGGCATCAGTTTGACCTGGGCGCCCCCGGTACCACGAGGGCGCCCAGGCTCATGCCGGGCCCGCTGGCAAGCAGGCTCAGCGCTGCTCGACCACCATCAGCGTGTGGCCGGTGGGGTCCCGTAGCCAGAACATCGGCGGCACCGGATCGCCCATCCGCGCCACCTCGGCGTCAACGTCCATCCCCCGGGACTTCAGGGCCGAGTGGGTTGCGTCGATGTCACTGGTGGTCAGGGTGATCCCGGTCTCGGCGGGCGTGACGTCCCTCCCGGGCGGCGGCGGCGCCAGCGCGATCCCGGTGCTCCCCTCCGGCGGGTAAACCTCCACCCAGCGGTAGCCGCCGCCGAATGGCTCGTCGGTGCGCTTCTCGAAGCCCATCGACTCGTAGAACTCGATCGCCTTGTCCTGGTCGAGTGTCGGGACGCACACCAGGCTGAGCTGGCGGATCCCGGTCGGTTCTGTGGCGCTCATTCCCCTACCTCCTGCGGGTTATCACTGCTGCAGGTATGACCTGCCGGGGGACGGAAACTCATCGGCTGCCGCCGGGGCCCGCGGGATGCGACCGGCCGGGGTCGCCGGGGGGTCGCGTTCCGGGCCTGCTGCGGCGCCGCGGCTAGTAAGGTCGCTGTCCATGACGCAGGTCGGCCGGCCGCTGCGGCGGGTGTTCGACGGGCCGCCGGGCGCGTCCCGCGCCGAGATCGTCCGGCGGACGGCCTGGTTGCTGTACCCGGCGGCGGTCGTGTCCAACATCGGCGGCGCGCTGGTGGTATTCCTGCTGGCGGTCGTGGTGATCCCGGATCCGGTCGGGTTCGGCGGGCGCCCCACCCGGATGTTGGACGAGGTGCTGTTCTTCGCCTACACCTCGGTCGCGGTGCTGCTCGGGGTGGCGGCGGGCCGGCGGTCATTCGCGCCGGTGCGCGAGGTGGCGGGCAGCGAGCGGCCGCTGGATGCCAGCGAGCAGCGGATGGTGCTGCGCGCGCCGCTGCGGATGATGCGGGTGCACGTGGCGCTGTGGGGGCTGGCGAGCATCGGCTGGCCGGCGATCAACGTCTTTTTCTCGCCGCTGCTGGCCCTCAAGCTCGGCCTGACCGTCCTGCTCGCCGGGCTGACCACCTGCACCGTGGTCTACCTGCTGACCGAACGGATCTTCCGGCCCGCGGTTGCGAGCGTGCTGAGCACGGCGGTCCCATCCGGATCGGGCACGCCGACGGTGGCGGGACGCTCGGTGCTGGCCTGGGCGCTGGGCAGCGGCATTCCGGCCCTGGGCCTGATCCTGACGGCCGGCGTCGCCGAGGTCACCGGTGATGTGCCGTCGCAGCGGCTGATCTCGGCGATGCTGGCGCTCGGCGGGATCGCGCTTTGTGTGGGCCTGCTGGTTACCCTCCTGGCCGCCGGGCAGGTGGCCGACCCGATCAACTCGCTGCGCCACGCCACCGCCCGGGTCGAGCGCGGCGACCTGCGAGCGGAGGTCCTTGTCTCCGACGGCAGCGAGATCGGCCAGCTGCAGGCCGGTTTCAACCACATGGTCGGCGGGCTCCGGGAGCGCGAGCGGCTGCAGGACCTGTTCGGCCGCCACGTCGGCCGCGACGTCGCCCGGATCGCCCTGGAGCGCGGGGTCGATCTCGGCGGCGAGCTGCGCCGGGTCGCGGTCATCTTCGTCGACCTGATCGGATCGACGCGCCTGGCCGCCACCCGGCCGCCGATGCAGGTGGTCTCGCTGCTGAACGACTTCTTCGCGGTCGTGGTCCAGGTCGTCGGCAAGCACGGCGGCTCGATCAACAAGTTCGAGGGCGACGCCGCCCTCGCGGTGTTCGGCGCGCCGCTGGACATGCCGGGCGCCTGCTCCGGCGCCCTGGCCGCTGCCTGCGAAATGGCCCGGCGGCTGGAATCCGAGGTCCCCGGGGTGACAGCGGCCATCGGCGTGTCAGCCGGGGAGGCCGTCGCCGGGAACATCGGCGCGGAGAACCGGTTCGAGTACACGGTCATCGGCGACCCGGTCAACGAGGCCGCGCGGCTCACCGAACTCGCCAAGAGCACCGACGGCCGCGTGCTCGCCTCCGGCACCGTCCTGGACGGCGCCGATGCTGCGGAGGCCGCCAACTGGCGGCCGAACGGCGAGGCCACCGTGCGCGGAAGGACCGAACCGACCCGGCTGGCCGTCCCGCGCGCCGCCGCGGACCGTACCGCGCCGATGAGCTGACCCGGCCGGGGTACCGGGCCGGCGTTGACCGGGCGGGCGCCCTATTGCGCGGCGCTGGCCTGCTGCGCGGCGCTGGCCTGCGCGGCAGCGCCCGCCCGCCGGGAGGCGGCACGGTAGCGCCAGGCCTGCCACACGTGCGGCGCGATCATCATGACCGCCGGAATGCAGATCGCCGCCAGCGCGTAGCGGGACACCAGGCCGGCCATCGTCACCCCGGTGGTTCCGAGCCGGTGGCCGAGCACGGCGAGCAGCGTCACCCAGGCAGTGGTGCCGATGACATCGGCGACCAGGAACGCGGCCAGGGGCAGACCCAGGGCGCCGGCCGCTGCGTACAGCGGTGCCTGCGTGCCGCCGGGCAGGAACGCGGCCATCGCTACCAGCAGAATCGCGAACCGGGTGCCGCGCCGCCGCATCATGGCAGCGCGAGCCGCGCCCCGGCGGCTCTGCTTGCTGAGCTGATCAACGAAGCGCTGCCCCCACATCCGGCCCGCCCACCACATCACCCAGTCGGAGCGCATCATCGCCGGGAGGGCGGCACCGATCACGATGGCCAGCGGCAGGTTGCTCTTCACGGCCGAGAACGCGCCGCCGGCCACGACCGACGCGTTCGATCCGGCAATCGCCTCCAGCAGCACCGGGTGGGTCGAGATCAGCAGCGGGGCCATCGGGATCATCGCCACCGAATACAGGGCGCTCGCCGCGATCGCCGCTACGCAGAGCAGGTCCCGGGTCCGGGCTCGGCCGTGCCAGGGACGCCAGCCGGCCAGCCGGAAACCCGTCCGCTCGGACGCGGCGGCGGTTGGCGCGGTCGCTGGCACGGCGGGTGGCGCTGTCGCTGTTTCGGCGTGTTGCTCGGGCTCGATCAGCGACGTCATCCGGCACCTGCTTGTTGTCGTGGTCTGAGCGGCCATGGCCACGTTACGGCAGGCCAGTGATCCGCGTGTGGGAACTGCACAGTTCAGGCATCAGCAGCGTCCCGGCTGGCCGGCCGTGCTTGCGGGCGCTCGAAGGCGGCGGAAAACAGGTAGCCGGTGGCGAGGCTGCGGTAAGGCCGCCACGGTTCGGCGATGGCGAGGACCTCGTCGGATGTGGGCAGCTGATCCAGGGCGTAGGCGGCCCGCACAGCTTTGCGGAGCGCGAGGTCGCCGGGCAGCACGACGTCCTCGCGCTGCAGCGCAAGCAGCAGCGCTCCCTGGGCGGTCCACGGCCCGATGCCGGGGACCGCGGTCAGCGCCGCGATGACCTCCTCGTCCGGGAGGCGGCTCAGCACGCCGGGGTCCAGCCGGCCATCGTCGAGCCGCTCGGCGAGGTCACGAAGTGTTGCGACCTTCCGGCCGGACAGCCCCGCCCGGCGGAGGTCGTCAGGATCGGCCCGCAGCAGCTCCGCCGGGGACGGAAGGTGGCCGCCGAACCGGTCCTCGATGCGGCCGAGGGTGCGCCGGGTCGCCGCCACGGACAGCTGCTGGCCGGTGACCTGGAACACCAGCGCACCGAAGAGATCCATCGGCGGGAGCTGGGCCCGCCATGCGTCCGGGTCGAAGCCGGGCCGGTCGTCGATGAGCCGGGCCATCACCGGGTCGGAGTTGTGCAGGTACGAACGTGCCTGGTCTAGCCATTCGGCCCGGCCGCGGCGTCGCGGACGGTTTTCCTTCACCGTTTCCCCCTGGGCAGGTAGGGGAGCGCCGGCCCGGCGCCGGGCGCGGGCACGCGCTCATCCCGGGAACGTACCCAGCGGTGACGGCGGCGGAGCCTGTGGCGGCCCACGGATGCGCGCGGCGCCGCCGCCCGCGGCTTACCGGTGAATTGATTCATAACGGCGACGCGGCGGACCCGCCGCGGCGATGCCGGGTAGGCTGCCGCGGTAGTTGCGGGGCAGGACGACCTTGGAGGCCCGGTGGCCGCACGACAGCGATTCCGCAATCCGGAAGGCGTGCTGCGCGTCTGGTGGTTCGCCGTCATTCTCGTGGCTTTCCTGGCGGTGTGCCTGGGCCTGGCCGCTATCGGGGGCTGGGCCGGGATCGCGGCCGTCGTCGCCGCCCAGCTGGTCGTCATCGCGGTGATCATCGTGACCGCTCATCCCGGGCGCGAGGGCCTGGCCGACCCTCCGGTGGGGGTCGTGCCCGGCAAGCCACTCGACAGCGGGGCCGGCGAGCCCTGAGCCGCGCACCAGGCAGCCCCGGGGGAGACGCCACCCCAGCTGGTTCGCTACGCCAAATAGTTTTGCTGTCCGAACTGCATACACTGTCGATGTGCGGGACGAGGGCGAGCCGAAGCTAGAAGAGCCGGGGCGAGGGCAGACGTGCGATTCCCGGCACTCGGCGTCGTGCCTGCGGCTGATGCAGCTGCTGCCGCGGATCACCCGCGGGATGCGGCGCTTCCAGGGCCAGGCGGCCCCGCAGTCCGCCGTCCCGCTGAGCCCCCGGCACGTGGCGGTGCTGGAACAGCTACGGGACGGACCGCTGACGGTCGGCACCCTGGCGGTCCGGCTGGAGCTCACGTTGTCCACGGTCAGCGGCGTGCTGGCGGACCTCGACCGGGCGGGCTTCGTCACCCGGGAGGCCGACGCCGGCGACCGGCGCCGGACCGTCGTGCAGATCGCGCCGGACAAGACGGCCCAGATCCGCGAGTGGCTGGACGGGGCTGCCGATCCGCTGGCCCGCGTCTTCCGGCGGCTGGATCCCGCCGAGCGTGACGCGTTCCTGAAGGCGATGGACATGCTCGAAGAGGAACTGCGCGCCGAGGACACCACCAGCTAGGCGCGCCCCGCGCGGTGGACTATGGCAGCGTGGATCCGGGGGTGCCGCGTACCGCGCAGGAGGGGTTCCGTGCTGTTGGTCTTCGACGTCAACGAGACGATGCTCGACCTGTCGCCGCTGGACGTGGTGTTCGGGCGTCTCGCCGGGTCGCCGGGCGCCCGCCGGGAGTGGTTCGAGCTGCTGATCCGCAGCGCGCTGGTGGCCACGGCGGCGGGGGAGTACCGCGACTTCGGGCAGCTCGGAGTGGCCTGCGCGGAAGCGGTGGCCCGGGCGCACGGGCGGGAGCTGGACGAGTGGGGGGCGTCGGAGCTGGCGACGGCGGTGCGCGAGCTTCCGGCCCATCCGGAGGTTCCGGTGGCGCTGCAGGCGCTGCGTGATCGCGGGCACCGGCTGGTGGCGCTGGGGAACTCGCCGCGGGCGGTGATCGACGCCCAACTGGAGAATTCGGGCCTCGCGCTGCTGCTGGATGCCGCCTACTCCGCTGAGCAAGCGCAGCTGCTGAAGCCGGCCGGCGCGCCATACCGGATGGTGCTGGAGGCGGAAGGGACCGCCCCGGGTGACGCGGTGATGGTGGCCGCCCACGACTGGGACGTCGCGGGCGGCCAGACGGCCGGGATGCGCGCCGCGTTCGTGTCGCGCCCCGGCTCGCCTCCGCCGCTGCCGCCCTGGCCGGATCCGGACCTGGTCGCAGCCGACCTGGCCGAGGTGGCAGATTCCGCCCTGGCCCGCTGAGCCGGACCCGGTCTAGCGGCCGGTCAGCCGGCGGGCGGCATCCGCGATGTGGGCGGCGTCGATGCCCGCCCACGCGAGCAGTTCCGCGCCGGTTCCGGACCCGGGCATCTCCCGGACGGCGAGGTGCGCGACGTGCAGGTCGGGCCGCCCGGCCGCGATCAGCGCGTCGGTGACCGCCGAGCCGAGACCGCCCTCGGGGTGATGGTCTTCGGCGATCACGATCCGCCCGGACGTGGCGTCGGCCGCGGCGGTCAGCGTCCCGGTGTCGATCGGCTTGACCGAGTAGCAGTCGATCACGCGCGCCTGGATTCCCTGGCCGGCCAGGGTGTCGGCGGCCTGCAGGCACTCATGCAGGGTGACGCCCGCCCCGATAAGCGTCACGTCGCCGCCGGAGCGCAGCACCTTGGAGCCGCCGACCGGGAACTCCTCCCCGGCCGGGTAGAGGCCGGGGTACTTGCCGCGGGTGGTCCGCAGGTAGCTGATCCCCTCGGTCGCCGCCATCGCCTCGGTGAGCGACGCGGCGCTGGTCCCGTCGCACGGGTAGAGCACGGTGGAGCCGTGCACGGCGCGGAACATGGCCAGGTCTTCCAGCGCCATCTGGGACGGGCCGTCGGCGCCGATCTCGACACCGGCGTGCGAGCCGACCAGACGGACGTTCGCGCGGGAGATGGCGCCCATCCGGATGAAGTCGTACGCCCGCGTGAGGAAGGCCGCGAACGTCGAGGCGAACGGCCGGTACCCGCGGGCGGCCAGCCCGGTGGCGGCGGCCACCATCTGCTGCTCGGCGATGAACATCTCGAAGTACCGCTGCGGATAGGCGCGGGCGAACTCACCGGCGAAGGTGGAGTTGTTGACTTCTCCGTCCAGGGCGACCACCCGCGGGTCCCGGGCGCCGACGGCGACCAGCGCGTCGCCGTATGCCTTGCGGGTCGCGACCGGCTCGCCGACGGCGTACCGGGGCATCGCCGCGTCGGTGGCGGGCTCGGCCGGCTCTGCTGGCGCCGGAGGCCCGTCCGGGCGCAAGCCGCGGATCACCAGGTTCCGGACGCCGCCGAGTTCCGCGATCGCCCGGTCGGCCATGTCGGGCGGCAACGGCGTGCCGTGCCAGCCCTCCTTGTTCTCGATCTCGGAGAACCCGCGGCCCTTGATGGTCTTGGCGAGGATCACGGTGGGCCGCCCGTCCGCGGCGGCGCTGTCCCCGGCGGTGGCCAGGGCCTCGTCGATCGCCTTGAGGTCGTGTCCGTCAAGCGAGATCACCCGGGCGCCGAACGCCTCGGCACGCCGGGCGTAGGCCTCGATGTTCCATTCGAACTCGGTCGGGCCGCGCTGGCCGAGCCGGTTGATGTCGGCGATGGCGACCAGGTTGGACAGCTTGTAGTAGGCGGCCTTGTCCAGGGCCTCCCAGATCGACCCCTCGGCAAGCTCGCTGTCCCCGGTCAGCACCCAGACCCGGTACGGCCGCCGGTCCAGGTACTTGCCGGCCAGCGCGACCCCGACGCCGTCGGGCAGCCCTTGGCCGAGCGAGCCGGTGGCGACGTCGACCCACGGCAGAATCGGGGTCGGGTGGCCCTCCAGCCGCTCGTTGAACCGGCGGTACCCGGACATCAGTTCTTGGTCGCTGACGACGCCGACCGCCTTGAACACCGAGTACAGCAACGGCGAGGCGTGGCCCTTGGAGAAGATCAGGTGGTCGTTGGCCGGCGCGTGCGGGTCGTCCCATTCGTAGCGCAGATGGCGGGTGACGAGCACCGCGAGCAGGTCGGCAGCCGACATGCTCGACGTCGGGTGCCCCGAGCCTGCGCTGGTGCTGGAGCGGATCGAGTCCACCCGCAGCTGGGCGGCCAGCTCGGCCACCTCGTCGAGGCCCGTATCGGCGGTGATTTCCGTTGTGGTCATGGTGGCTCCTCTGCGCGGAAGCGGATCGGGCGTCTGATGACCGGCTAACCGCTGGCGAGACCGCGAAACCGTGATGGCAGCGGACAGCACACCGGTGCCCTGCGACGGTTCCGGGCTGCGTCCCCCACCGCGCTGGAGAAACCCCCGGCCGCTGCGCGGCTCCAGCACCGCCTCCAGCCTACCGAGGACGGCACCGCCCGCCGAGAGCGCACCAGAGAGGATCCGGAGACGGCCCCGCTACAGGCCGCGGATCATGTCGATGTTCGGGGTCTCGTCCGGGTCCTCATCCGCTACCGCGAGAAAAGCCCGGACGCACTCGACCGCCACGTCCGGCGCGAGGCGCTTCAGGCTCAGCGCCAGGACATTGGCGTCGTTCCACAGCCGGGCGTTCCGGGCGATCCAGGGCTCCCACGCCAGCGCCGCACGGGCTCCCTGGACCTTGTTCGCTGCGATGGACGTACCGGTCCCGGTCCAGCACATCACCACCCCGAAGTCAGCGTCCCCGCGCGCGACGGCGAGGCCCACGTCGCGCGCGAACTCCGGCCACTTCTCGCTGCCGGCCTCCTCGACATGGCAGTCCGCGCGCAGGTAGTCGAGGACCGCCTGGGTGCACTCGTTGCGATCATCAGCGCCGAAGATGACCTTCACGTCCCGTTCCCTCCCGTTGCTGCTGCGACCAACGTATCCGGCCCTCCCGGCCGGCCGCGGCGCCGGTCCGGGCGGGGGGCGCCTTGCGGTGAGCTGGGCGCATCCTGGGACCAACGGCTCTGGCGGCGCCCGCGGCGGCGGCAGCACAGTGATGCGGATCAGCGGCCGCCCGTCGTGGCCGGTTGATCACTGTCCGTGGTCAGCCCTGCGTGCCGGGGGAGGAGGGACACGAATGGCTGGTAACGGAGCCAGCGGCGATGCGCACCGGAAGAGTGACCGCCCGCCGCGCCTGCCGCGGAAGGTTTACCAGGAGGAACTCGCCCGGTTGCAGCGTGAGCTGGTGAAGCTGCAGGAGTGGGTGCGGGCCGAGGGGGCCAGGGTCGTCGTCGTCTTCGAGGGGCGCGACGCGGCCGGGAAGGGCGGCACGATCAAGCGGGTCACGGAGTTCCTCAACCCGCGTATCGCCCGGATCGCCGCGCTCCCGGCGCCGACCGAGCGGGAGCGCACCCAGTGGTATTTCCAGCGGTACATCGAGCACCTTCCGGCCGGCGGCCAGATCGTCCTGTTCGACCGCAGCTGGTACAACCGGGCCGGGGTGGAGCGGGTGATGGGCTTCTGCACGAAGCAGGAGTACTACCGGTTCCTGCGCCAGTGCCCGGTCTTCGAGCGCCTGCTGGTGGAGGACGGCATCATGCTGCGCAAGTACTGGTTCTCGGTCAGCGACGAGGAGCAGCAACGCCGCTTCCGGTCCAGGCTGGACGACCCGATGCGGCGGTGGAAGCTGTCGCCGATGGACCTGGAGTCGATCAGCCGCTGGGAGGACTATTCACGGGCCAAGGACGAGATGTTCGTCCAGACCGACATCCCCGAGGCACCCTGGTACGTCGTTGAGAGCCAGGACAAGCGCAGCGCGCGGATCAACATGATCGCCCATCTGCTGAGCACGATCCCGTACCACGACGTGCAGGCGCCGCAGCTCAAGCTCCCGGCGCGGCCGAAATCCCACGGGTACGTCCGCGCGCCGCGGGAGATGCAGACCTACGTACCCGATCACGCCGCCGCGCTCGTCGCTCACCCGGCCCGCGCCAGGTGAACGACGTCACTCAGCGCGCTGGTGCCGCGGCCCAGCCGGCGACGGCGCCGGTGCCCGGGTCCGTGGCCAGGGGGTCCGTGGCCAGGGGGTCCGTGGTCAGGGGTCCGTGGCCGGGGGGTCGGCAATTCTGCCCGAAATGTCCGCCGCCGCGAGTATGCTCGTGCGATCCGGTGGAACGGGGTGGGGCGAATGCTCAGGACGCCGGGGATGAACGGGGCCGTGGCTGCCCGGGCCTGAATTCGGGCCGCCGGCACGTGGATGGACGAGAGATGCCTGAAATTCCCGAGACCCCCATTTACAACGAGATCCTGGACGTCATCAGGGAGAAGCGCCCGGTTGACCAGCTGGAAGACTGGACGCTGGGTGCGCTGCCGCGGGCGGAACTGATCCGGTACGCGGCGGCGGCGATGCGGCACGCGCGGGCAAAGCGGATGCATTTCGATGACGACGGTTCCTATGTCCTACCGGGCGCGGGTGAATAACTCAGGCACGTCACCGGCAATAGCGGAATAAATTGCCCGGTGCTCGGCGGCGGACCGGCTCCAGGAGAATCGCTCGCATACCTTCCGGGCGGCTGATCGCAGGGACGCCGCGAGCCGCCGGTCGTCCAGCACCGCGGTCAGCGCCGAGCCCAGGGCGGGTGCGTCGCCTGACGGCACCAGCAGGGCATCCCGGCCCGGCCGCAGGTACTCACGCATCACCGGCAGGTCCGATGCGACCACCGGCAGTCCCGCGCTCATCGCCTCCAGCACGGCCAGCCCCCAGCCTTCCTTGGTGGAAGGGAACGCGAGCACATCCGCCGCCTGGTACCAGCCGGGCATCTCGGCATCGGCGACGGTGCCGAGGAGCACCACGTCCTCGCCGAGTCGCAGGCCCAGTCCCGGCAGCGAGGCCAGCACGCGCTCCCGGTAGTCGCGGTAGTCCTGGAACGAGTGCCCGCCGATGACCGCGAGGACCGGGTGGCGGCCGGAACCGCGCATCGACGCGATGGCCTGGACCAGGGTGTCGCTGCCCTTGCGCGGCTCGATCCCCCCGACGGACAGGATCAACGGCCGGCCGTCCGCTCCGGCGCGCCGCCGCAACGCGGCGGCCATGCCAGGGTCGGCGGCCTGGAAGTGGTTCATGTCCACGCCGTTGTGCACAACGCTGGCGGTCGCAGCGTAGTCATCGCGGAGAATCTCCCGCCATTGCTCGCTGACGACCAGGATCCGGTCCGGCTGCAGGATGGCCTCGCGCTGGCAATCGATGAGCGAGCGGCTGGTGAAGTCGTCCACGTGATGAACGGTCCGGACGACGACCGGGCGGTCGCGGGTCACCGGCCCGCCCGCGGGGTGCGCGGAGCGGTCCCGGATGCGGCACGCGGCCCGGGCCGAGATGCAGTCCTGGGTGTGCAGGATCGGGTAGCCGGCCTGGACGGCAGCCAGGCCCTCGGTCAGCGCGCCGATGTTCGCGAAGACCCGTTCCTCCAGGGTCGGCAGCGGGGCAGGAGCCGGGAAGATGGTGACCGGCGCCCGGACCGGGCGGAAGAATCCCTCCGCCGGGTCGCCGAGCGCGACGACACGTACCGGGTACCCGTCCTGGTGCAGCGCCTCGGCCAGCGCCAGCGTGTGGACCACCCCGCCGCGTGGCTTGACGCTGTAGGTGACCAGAGCGACCGGGAGCAGGTCGCCCTCCGTGCCCGCCGGTCCGGACGTCACTGGCGCACCGCCATGGCCAGGCCGGGTCGCCGGGCGGCGATAGCGGCGGCGGCCCGCGCCGCCTGCGCGGCGCTCCCGGTGACCAGGGCGCCTGCGTCCCGAAGCGTGCGGCGCTGGCGGTCGAGGCCCTGCGGATCGGCGCGGGCTCCCAGTACGTAGGCGACCACGGCGGAGCCGCCGGCCACCACATCGGCCACCGTGCCCGCGACCTCTGCGGCGGGATCGGGGTGCGATCCGTATCCGATCACGACGTCGAGCAGCACCACCGCGATGTCGTCGCTCGATGCCTGCTCCCGGATGATCTCCGTGCGCGCGGCCGGGTCGATCATCGGGTGCGGGCGTCCTTTCGTGTACTCCTCTTCGCCGAGGTCCAGGCAGATGTGCGCGCCGGCCGGCGCCGGGAGCCCGAGTTCCGGTCGCAGCGGGATGTTCGAGTACACCGGTCCGAGCGATTCGCAGAGCACGCACTGCGCCTCGTAGCACAGCGTTCCGCCGGTGAAGAACCCGCGCACGGCGGTCCGGGAGGCGCCGAGCCGGACCGCCCGGGCGGCCACCCCGTCGACGTCCCCGGTCAGCTCCGGTGCCGCCGCACCCAGGGTGCGCGCCGCGCACTTCGCGCCCTCATCGAGCGTGGCGGCCAGCTGTGCGCCACCGAGCCGGTCATCCGGTGCGGACATGCCCAGGCAGACCGCCACCACGGGAGTTTGCCGGCTCGCGCCGATGACCGTGCGGGCAACGCCGGGGTCGGGAGGCTTGGAAACAAGCAGGATCACCTCGGTGCCGGGATCGGCATCCAGCGCCCGGACCGCCTCCCGTGCCATCAGCCCGCCGACGGCCGCGGACAGGTCCCGGCCGCCGACGCCGATGACCTGGGACACGCCGATATCCCAGCCGTCCAGCAGGCACATCACCTCCTGTGCGCCGGTCCCGGCGGCGGCGACCACTCCGACCGGGCCGGGGCGCACCGCATTGGCGAACCCGAGGCCCGTCCCGGCGATCACGGCCGTGCCAGCTCCGGGTCCCATCACCAGCAAGCCCAGACGGCTGGCGCGCTCCTTCAGCGCTACCTCGTCGTCCAGCGGGACGTTGTCGCTGAACAGCAACACGTGAAGGCCCGCGGACAGGGCGGAGTGGGCAGTGATGGCCGCGTACGGGCCGGGCACCGAAACGATCGCCAGGTTTGCCTGCGGCAGGTCCGCCGCCGCCGCGGCGACGGTCCGCGGCGCGGGGCCGCCAGGTTCCGCACCGGACGGGCCCGCCTGGGCGAACAGGGCGGTCCATCCCTGGTCCAGGGCCTCGTCGGCGGCCATCTTCTCGTCGGCCCGGACGGCGAGCACGAGCGCGTTGGCGTCGGCGCCGGCCAGGTCGTCGGGGGCGAAGCCGAGGCTCGTCAGCTGGTCGACGTTCGCCGCGGTGGCCAGCGCCGCGGTGGCCCACTCCACGCCCGGGCACTCTTCCATCGCCCGGGTAGCGCTGAGCAGCAGCAGGGAATCCCGGTAGGTTCCGGGGAACACGCGCAGCGCGTCCACGCTCACCGGGAGCGCCCCGCCATGGACGGGCTGCGCTCGATGCGCGTCCCTGCGGCGCCACCGGCGCCGGTGAGGGTCGCCGCCAGCAGGCCCGGCGACGTGATCACGGCCACCTCGCCGCCCTGGGCCAGGAACCGGAGCGCCGCCTCGACCTTGGGGCCCATGCTGCCCGGCGGGAACTGCCCTGCCGCGAGATGGCGAGCGGCCTCCGCCGCGGTGATCGTGTCCAGTGCCTGCTGTTCCGGCTTGCCGTAGTGCAGCATGACCCGGTCCACCGCGGTCACCAGCAGCAGGGCGTCGGCATGGAGAAGCCGGGCGATGAGGCCTGCGGCGCGGTCTTTATCGATCACCGCGTCGACGGCGTGGGCCGGTGCGTCCCTGGCCGAAACCGGGATACCGCCCCCGCCGCCGGCGATGACCAGGTGCCCGGCGGCGACCAGGGCCCGTAGCGCGTCGATCTCGATCACGCTGGTGGGCTCCGGCGAGGCGACCACCCGGCGGTAACCGCGGCCGGCGTCGGGCAGGACCGTCCAGCCCCGCTCGTCCGCCAGCCGGTCCGCGTCAGCTCGCTCGAAAAACGGCCCGATCGGCTTCGACGGGCTGCCGAACGCCGGGTCCGCGGGGTCGACCGTCATGTGGGTAACCAGCACGGCCGCGGTGCCCGGGCCGCGGAGCATGTCGATCGCGCGGCCGATGATGCTTCCCAGCAGCCCCTGGGTCATCGCGTTCAGCAGGGCGAGCGGCTGCGGCGGGACGAGCGAGGTCGCTTCCTGCTGAAGCGCGAGGCTTCCCACCTGTGGCCCGTTGCCGTGCACGACGACCACACGCCAGCCCGCCTCGATCACATCGTTGATCGCCGACGCCATCGCCGCCGCGTTGGCGAGCATCTCCTCACAGGTCCCGGACTGGCCGGCCCGGGTGAGTGCGTTGCCACCGAGCGCGACCACGGCGGTCCTCGTCATGAGCTGGACCTCGCGGCGGCTCTCGCTGCGGCCGTCCCGGCGGCCGTCCCTCCGGCCAGCCCACCTGCCATCCCAGCGGCCATCCCAGCCGCCATCCCGGCGGAGATCCTCGCGAGCGGCCGCGAGCGCGGAGCGGGACGGGTCAGGTCGCCGGGGAGCATAGTCATGGAATCCTTGCTCATCGACGGGTACGGTCGATTATGAGTCGTATAGATGATGAATTATTCATAATAGTAAACACGGCGCAGGCGAGGGGGGCAATGGCTGGCTCGGGTTCTGAGGCCGGAGGCCCTGGTAGGAGGGCTGGTCAGCCCGCCGGGCCCGGCATTCCGCGGGCCGTGCTGCGGTCCTGGGATCAAGCGGAGGCGCGGCTCTTCCCGCTCGTCATGGCGCGCCCCGACCTCTACCAGCAGTCGGTCACCATGATCGAGCGGCTGCTTGGCTACCTGCGCGAGACCTGCCCGGATCTTGGCGCGCTGCTGGCGGCCCACGAACGGGGCGCCGACCTGGTACGCGAGGGCCTGGCGGCCCCGCCCGGCGGCGAGGCGGCCGCGGGCACCGGCGGCCGGACGGCCGGGGATCTGGCCGGGGACGCCGCGAGCTGGGCGGAGGCCGAGAGCGGACCGAGCCTGGACCTGGTGGCCGCCGCCGCGTGCGCGATGCGGTACCGGGAGCTGACGGCTGTGCTGACCGCCCGGCACCGGCTTGAGGCGCTGGCCCGCGCCCGCGAGCAGGGCATGTCGTGGGCGGTGCTGGGGGAAACCGGTTCGGCCGAGCTCGTGCCCTATACCGCCTATCAGCGGGTCGAGGCCGACGTCGCCACCGGCCGGGCGGTCATCATCTCGATCGAGCCGGACGAGACCCTGACCCGCGCCATCCACCGGCTCGACGCCGGCCAGGTCGATCTCACCACCGGCGCCCTGCTCATCGGCGAGGCGCTGGGAAGCTACCCGGACCCGGAGGCGCTGGCCGCGGCGCTGCGCCAGGCCCGCGGCGAGGCTGAGGGCCACTAGCCCCCCCTCGGCCACCTGCGCGTAGCCCCCGGCCACCTGCGCACCGACCATGATCGTGGTGACCAGACTGCAATAGTGCATTGGCTGCACCACGATCATGGACTGCGGCCGGGCTTGATGGCTTGCGGGAGCGGATGTGGGGACGCAACGTCCGGTCGGGGGTTGCCGTGCCGCGCCCGTTTGGCTTATTAAGGATGCTGAACGCACGTTTCGCATCAAACAAACCCGCAGCTTGCAAGCGTGCACGGGGCAAGGGGGGACCATGGACAATTCCCCGGCAAGCGGCGAATCGGATTTCCCGCGCGGGAATGGGTCCGCCAGAGCCGGACCGGCCGCCGGCCTGGCCCACCTGATCACCGAGGTGCAGGCACGCGGCCTGCGGGTTGAGGTCCCGCTGGAATCACGCCAGGGCGGGGCCGGGCCGGCCGACGCGGGGATGCTGTGGATCGACGGGACCGCCGCCACGGTGCCCACGGCGATGGAGTACGCGCGGACCTCGCCGTATGTGCTGCGGGCCGAAGACGACGGGTGGGGGATCTACCGCGACGGACAGCGGCTCGCCGCCGCCGAACCGTTCCGGCGTCCGCGCTACTACGACCTGGCGACGGCGGACGGCATCCCGTACTGGCAGATCGCCCTGCTGCACCTGGACTCGCTGGCCAGCACGGTCATCCAGACCTGCGCTTACTGGGGCAACTCCGATCAGTGCGCGTTCTGCGGGATCGGGGTGACGCTGGCGAACGGCCGCACCATCGCCAAGAAGACGCCGGAGATGCTGGCCGAGGTCGCGGTAGCGGCCCGGGACCTCGACGGCGCGGTGGACGCCACCCTGACGACCGGGACGACCGCCACCCCGGACAAGGGAGCGCTTTACGTGGCCCGCTGCGGCCAGGCGGTGCGCGAGGCTTCCGGCCTTCCGGTCGAGGTGCAGTTCGAGCCGCCCCGGGACCTCGACGTGATCGACCAAGTCGCGGACATGGGGATCGCCTCGGCCGGCATTCACGTGGAGACATTCGACCCGGCGGTGCTGGCGCGGGTCGCGCCGGCCAAGGCGCGGACCGGCATCGACGGCTACTTCCGTGCGTGGGAGCGGGCGGTGTCGGCGTTCGGTGAGGGTCAGGTGTCCACGTACGTGATCCTCGGCATGGGGGAGGACCCGGACCTGATCGTGGCGGGCTGCCGGCGGGCGATCGACATCGGGGTGTACCCGTTCGTCGTGCCGCTGCGGCCCACCGTGGGCAGCCTGATGGCGGACATGGCAGCGCCGCCGCCGGAGTACTGCGAGTCCGTCTACCGCCGGGTGGTGCCGTACCTGGCGGCGCGCGGCCTCGGTGCCCAGTCAGTCGCCGCCGGCTGCGCCCGCTGCCAGGCGTGCTCGGCGATGAGCCTGCTGGAGGGGAGCGCGGACCGCGATGGCCGAACCGTCCTGCCGCTCGTCGGTCACGGCTAGCCCGCCAGCGGACCGGGCGGGCAGGCCCGCGCTGGCCTGCCGCGCGGTGTCCACCGGCGAGGAACGTGCGGCGCACTTCCGGATCCGTCACCAGGTCTTCGTCACCGAGCAGGGCCTGTTCCGGGGGAGCAGCGGCGGGGACCGGGACGCCCACGACGACGATCCCGCGGCCATCCACGTCATCGGCCTTGCCGGTGCGGAGGTCTGCGGGACCGTCCGGTTGTACCCGGTCCCCGGGCTGCCGGGGGAATGGAAGGGCGACCGGCTCGCGGTGCTGCCCGGATACCGCCATCACGGCCTGGGCGCGCCACTGGTGCGGTTCGCGGTCGCCACCGCGGCGCAGCGCGGCGGTCGCGAGATGGAGGCCTACATCCAGCCCGCGAACGTCACGTTCTTCGAGTGGCTGGGATGGCGGCGGACCGGCCCGCTCGTCGGCTACGCCGGCATTCCGCACCAGCGGATGCTGATCAGCCTGGTCAGCGGCGATCAGGCGGCTCAGGCGGGTCGGGCGGCGCAGGCGGCACAGGCGGCTCAGGCGGCCGGATCGTCCCGGGCGCCGGGGCCAGGTTCGTGATCGACTCGGCAGTTAGGTCGAAAGCGGTCGCCATCCGTCCCCCGGCGCAGAGCCGCAACTGCCCGGTTCGGTCCAGGGTCCCGGTGACCGCCGCAGCCAGGCCGCGTTCTGCGAACGCCTGCAGGCACTCACGCTCCCGTCCCGGCGGCACGCACAGCAGGAACGAGAAGCACGGGAAGCAGGTGATCCACTGCTGCATCGTCATCCCGGCGGGAACCGGCAGCGCGTCGAGATCGACCGTGGCGCCGAGCCGGTTGCATTCCAGCAGCATCGCCAGCGACCCGGCCAGGCCCGCCATGCTGACATCCTTCGCCGCCGTCACCCAGCCGCTGCGGGCTCCGTCAGCAAGCAGCCGGACGTCTCCGGCCAGCCGCTCGCCCCGCTCATCGAATGACGGGAAGAACGGGAAATCCGTTCGCATCCGCCCGTCAACGCAGCATCCGACGACCAATGACTGCCCGGGCTCCGCGTTCCGGGCCGACAGCGGCCGGTCGGCCCTGCCGAGCCCGAAAGCCGACAGCGCCGGCGGCCCGTCGGTGACGGTCAGGTGCCCGCCGACCACCGGCATCCGGTACAGCCCCGATGCCCACCGCATGCCCTCCAGCGCCCGCTCGATGACCGGGCGGGGGCCGGTCACGGTGTCCACCAGCGCGAGCGGCCGGGCGCCCATCGCGGCTAGGTCATTGACGTTCGTGGTCACCGCGGCGACGCCGGCGCCGAACGGATCGGAGCCGACGAACGCGGGGAGGATCGCTTCGCCACCCACCACCAGCGGGGTGCCCTGGTCCGTGACCACCGCGCCGTCGTCGCCCGGCCCGGTCAGCCAGTCGCTGCCCGCCAGTACCCGGCTGACCAGCCCGATCTCGGATTTGGCCGCGACACCCGGATGGGTCCGCACGGCTTCGACCAGGCGCGGAAGGTCGATGGCCACGCTGCCTCCTCGCTCGCTGGCCGCCTCGTGCTCGCCGGCCGGCCCCTCTTACCCGGCATGGCGGTCATTCCCGCAGCATGACGGCCATTCTTGCACTAAAGTAAAGGGATATCTATCATAGCGTTTATGGCGGGACCCGAGTTCCTCGACCTGCCGGCCCGGTCAGCCAAGCCGCGCGGCACCGGCATCACCCATGTCCTCGACCGCGGCATTCCGCTGGGGCAGGCCGCGGACCTGCTGGAGTCCAGCGGTGCCTACGTGGACGTGTGGAAGCTCGGCTGGGGCATCTCCTACCTGGACCCGAACCTGCCGGCCAAGATCCGGCTGCTGGCGAAGCACCGGGCACTGGCCTCACCCGGCGGGACGCTGTTGGAGATCGCCTGGTCGCAAGGCCGGGCGGCGGAGTTCCTCGACTGGGCCGCCTGCTGCGGATTTCCCTGCGTCGAGGTTTCGGCCGGGACCGTTGCGATGGATCCGGCGGCCAAGCGCGACCTGATCGCCGAGGCCGCGCGGCACTTCATCGTGCTCGCCGAGGTGGGCCCGAAGGATCCCGGGATCCGGCTGGCACCCGGTCAGTGGGCGGATGCGGTTTCCCGCGATTTCGACGCCGGCGCGACGTGGGTGCTCGCCGAGGGCCGCGCGAGCGGCACCGCCGGCATCTACGATCCATCCGGTGCGGTCCGCGAGGACGTCGTCGACGCGCTCGTGGCAGCGGCCGGCGTGGGCTGCCTGGTGTTCGAGGCGCCGCGTGAAGGCCAGCAGGCGCACTTCGTCCGCCGGTTCGGGCCGGACGTCAACCTGGCCAACGTGAGCCCGGGCGACGTGCTGGGGCTGGAGACCCTCCGGCTGTCCCTGCGCGCCGACACCTACGGGGCATGGCGCCCGGTGCCGGCGGAGGACGTGGCCGGCAGCCCGTGAACCTGGTTTCCTCCCAGTACCGGAACGTCAGCATCGCCGACGTGCCGGTGGCGCTGGAGGAGCCGAAGCTGCGCAGCTACCTGCTCGGCCGGCCCGTTTACCGGCGGACCCGCTATCTCGTGGCGCTGCGCGGGGGCGCCGCTGCGCTGCTGGAGCTGACCAAGGAATCCGAGCAGCCGCTGTTCTCCCCGGTCACGTCGGTGACAGTTCTCGCCGCCCCCGGGGAGACCGCGCTGGTGGATGCGCCTGACGCGGACACCGCCGTTCCCACCCAGCTGGCGCGGGTGGCATCGCGGCAGGCACCCGGACGGCGGTGCGTCATCGTGCGCGGGCGGTACGGCCACGTCAACTTCATCCTCGACCCGGTGCCGGTCCGGGTCCGGGTGGTGGAGGTGGTGCCGCCCCGGCCACCCAAGCTGGTGGACCAGCTGACCCGGGTGCTCGACATGGCCGAGGACCTGCCGCCGGTGGAGCTGGTCCCGGAACTGGTGGAGCTGGCCGATCTGGCGGCCACCCGGCCGGCGCCGGGTTACCTGTTCCCGTGCCGGGCCGGTGCCGGCGAGCAGGGCTCCACCGGGGCCCCGGTTCCCGTCCGGTTCCTGGACGAGCTTCCCGAGCGGGAGCCGTGGACGCTGGTCGGATGCGCCCGGTCCAAGTCCATTCACGACTGGTTCTATGGCGACGACGTCCCGGTGGTGGACATGTGCCCGCGGAACCTGGCCGGCCGTCTCCCCGCGCCGGGCGCCGCGCCGCCCGGCGCCGTCCTCACCAAATGCTGCCTGCTGGAGGACCGTGTCACCGCCGATGACGGGCTGGTGGTTGTGCCGTGGGGTGCGAGCATCGCGCAGGTTCGTGACGGCCTGCGGCTGGCGGTCGCCGCCGCCGGCGGAGCACCGCGATGACCACCCGGGTCACCGACTCGCCCCTGTACCAGCACCTGTGGGGGACGGAGGAGGCGAGAGCCGTTCTCGGCGAGGAGGGCCGGCTGCGGGGATGGCTGGAGGTGATCGTCGCTCTGGCCCGCGCCCAGGCCAGCGTCGGCGTGATCCCCGCCCGCGCGGCGGAACTGATCGCCGAGAACGGGCATCTGGACCGGATCGACCTCGGCTACGCCGCCGAGCAGACCCGGGCGACATCCCACTCGATGCTGGGCCTGATCCGCGCCGTCGCGGCGGTGCTGCCGCCCGACGCCCGCGAGTACGTGTACGCCGGTGCCACCGTCCAGGACATTACCGACACCTGGACGGCGCTGGCGCTGCGCCGGATCGGCGGGATCGCCTGGCGCGACCTGCGCCGGATCGAGGGCCGGTTGCTGGAGCTCGCCGCGGCGCACCGGTCCACCGTGATGGCCGGCCGGACCCACGGCCAGCCGGGCAGCCCGGTCACATTCGGCTGGAAGGCGGCTAGCTGGGCGGACGAGGTCCGGCGCCACCTCGACCGGCTGCGGGCCGGCGCCCCGCGCTGGCTGGTGGGCCAGCTCGGCGGAGGAGTGGGCAGCCTGGTGTTCTACAGGGAGGCGGGGTCAGCGGTCCGCGCCCGGTTCTGCGCCGACCTCGGACTGGCCGATCCCGGTATCTCCTGGCTGTCGGCCCGGGACAGGGTCGCGGAGTTCGCACAGCTGCTGGCGCTGATCTGCGGCACGCTCGCCCGGATCGGCGGCGAGGTTTACGAGCTGCAGCGCCCGGAGATCGGCGAGCTGGCCGAGCATTCCCCGCCCGGCACCGTCGGCAGTATCACCATGCCGCACAAGCGGAACCCGGAGTCGAGCGAGCACCTCGACACGCTCGCCCGGCTGGCGCGCGCGAACGCCGCGGTGATGGTCGAGGGCGTGTCGCAGCAGCACGAGCGGGACGGCCGCGGCTGGAAAGCCGAATGGGCGGCGCTGCCCGAGGTTTGCCTGCTGGCCTGTGCTGCCCTGGAGATCACCGTTGGCCTGCTTGCCGGACTGACCGTCGACGCAGGGGCGATGCGGCGCAACTTGGAGCGTTATGCCGGTTACCCGGTCAGCGAGCTCGCGACGGCCCTGCTCGCCGAGGACATGGGCGCGCGGCGGGCCGAGGCCCGGTTGCAGGAAGTGTTCCGCACCGGGTCGGAAGCCGGCCTGACCGCCGAGCAGGCGCTGGTGAAGGCGGGGCTGTTCACCCCGGAGCAGGCGGCCAGGCTGACCGGGACGCCGGACACCGGCTCGTGCGAGCAGATGACGGATCTGGTCATCGAGCGCGCCAGGGCCGCCCGCGCGTCCGAGCCGGGGGAATGGCCGTGACGCCGGCCGGCCCGGCCACGCGTACCTGGGCCGTGACCACCTGGCCCGCCGAGTCGGCGGCGAACGGGTCCGCCCGGCCGGTCCCAACGCGGGTCGCTGAGCCGGTGGTGATGCCGGACGCGGGGCCGGTGGCGACATTGCCGGCCCGGATCCGGCTCGCCGAGCTGCCGACCCCGCTGGCGGAAGCCCCGCAGCTGGCGGTCGCGCTGGGAACGGGGCCGCTGCTGATCAAACGCGACGACCTGACGGGGTTCGCGTTCGGCGGGAACAAGGCCCGGCCGCTGGAGTTCCTGCTCCCCGCGGCCATCGCCGAGGGTGCGGACACCCTGATGACCGGGGGAGCGCCAGGCTCCAATTTCTGTGCCGCGGCAGCGGCCGCCGCCAACCGGGCTGGCCTGGGCTGCGAGTTGCTGATCGCCGGCCGCCCCGCGCTGCCCGGCCCGGCCCTCGCGCTCGCCCTGAGCTGGGGCGCCACCGTTCGCTGGACCGGATCGGCGGACCGCCGCAGCGTCGACGATGGCCTGCCCCGGGCCGCCGCCGAGCTGATGAGCCAGGGTCACCGGCCGTACGTGATCCCGCGCGGCGGCGCGACCGCGCTGGGCGCCGCCGGGTTCGCGCTCGCCGCGTTCGAGCTGCGCGCCCAGTGCGCCGAGCGGGGAATCGAAACCGCGCGGGTGGTGGTGCCGGCTGGTTCCGGCGGAACGATGGCGGGCCTGGTGGCCGGCAACGTGCTGCTGGGCAGGCCGTTCACGCTGCTGGGCGCATCGGCGAGTCGTCCGCCGGACATCATCGCAGCGCGGGTACTGGATCTCGCGCGGGGCTGCGTTCGGCTGCTCGGCGCCGACGGCGGTGGGCCGGGGGGTGCCACGGTCGCAGAGGCGGACGTGGCGGTGGCGGATGTTCGCGGACCCGGTCACGGGCTGCCCTCATCGGCGGGAACCGCGGCCGCGGCGCTCGCGATGCGGGAGGCCGGGCTGATCGCGGACCCGGTGTATACGGCGAAGGCGCTGGCGCTGCTGCCCCGGTGCGCCGCCGGGGAGACCGTGGTGTTCTGGCACACCGGAGGGATCCTGGACGCTGTCGCCGCGGCGATGGAGGACCGGCGGTGACGGCCGCGTTCAGCCCGTCGCACGGATCATCGGCAGCGGCGCGCCGTGCGGCCGGATCGCCGCCCGCGTCCCGCCCAACGGCTGGCCCAGCGGCTGGCCCGCCGGCCGGGCCGCCAGCCCCCGAGCTGGTAGCGGCCGGATTCGAGCTGGAGAACGCCGACGCGCCGATTCTCCACCACGGGATGAACCTTGCCGACCTCGCGCATCTGCTCGATCTCGCCGGGGCCGGGGTGATACCGGCTGAGGCGGCCCGCCGGCTGCTGACGCTGCTGCTGGAAACCATGGACATCCCGGCCAGCGACTTCCCCTACGATCCGGCCGCCGGAGAGCCGTACAACTCGCGGGAGCGGTATTTCGTCGGCCGCGCCGGGGACGTGGCCGGCTGGCTGCACGCGGGCCGCCCCCGGCGGGAGGCGCTCCGGGTGGCGTTCCGGCTCCGGCTGCGTGGCGACCTGGTGGCCTTGATCGATGCGGCCGCGGACCTGGCCACGGAACTGGCCCGCCGGTCCCGCGAACACGCCGGGACGCTGATGGCCGACCAGACGTACCTCCAGCACGCGCAGCCATCGACCTTCGGTCATTACCTCCTGTCGTTCGCGTTCCCGGTGCTGCGTGCCGGGCGCCGGCTGAGTGAGGCGCTGGCGTGGACCGACGCCAGCCCGGCCGGTGCGGGTTGTGTCAACGGAACCCGGCTGCGCACCGACCGCGGCCAGGTCGCGGCGCTGCTGGGCTTCCGGGAGGTCGCCGAGCACACCCGCGACGCGATGTGGCAGGTCGACGGCCTGTTCGAGATGGTGAGCGCGGCCGCGGGCCTGGTGGTGACGCAGTCGAAGCTTGCCGAAGACCTGGAAATATGGGCCAGCCAGGAGTTCGACTACGTAACCCTGGCGGACGGCTACAGCCGGGCCAGCGTGCTGATGCCGCAGAAGCGGAACCCGTATGCCCTGTCGATCATCCGGGGCGCGGCCGGAACCCTGATCGGACGGCTGACCGGGCTGCTGACGGTCGCCAAGACGCCCTCGGCGCGCAGCGACAACCTCATCTTCGCCTACGGCGAGGTTCCGCGCGCGCTCGGTCTCGCGGCCCGGACCACCGAGCTCACCGCCGGAGTGGTGCGAACGCTGGAGGTCAACTCCGGGCCGATGCGGGCGGCGCTGGAATCGGGTTTCGCCCAGGCCACGGACCTCGCCGAGTACATCATGCAGACCTGTGAGATCGACTACCGGACGGCGTACCGGGTGGTCGGCCACGCCGTCCGGCAGGCCAGCGCCGCGGGCTTGCGCGGCGCCGACCTCGACGGCGCGATGCTGGACTCCGCCGCCGCCGACATCACCGGTGCTCCGCTCGGCCTGGCCGGCCGGGACCTGAGCGCGGTGCTGGATCCGTGGGAGATCGTGGCGAGCAGGACGTCGACCGGCGGCGCGGCACCGGCAGAGGTCACCCGGATGGCCGAGCACGCCGCCCGCTCCGCCGGTGAACTCGCGGCCGAGGCCGGGCGCTGGCGCGACAGCTACCGGGCAGCCGAGGAGAACCTGGTATCGGCCGCCCGCCGCGCCAGCCAGACCGTGCCGGAGCGGTGGGCGCCCGAGCGGGGTGCGCCGGGTCCGGGGGCGCCGGAACGGGGTGCGCCGGGTCGGGGGGCGCGATGACGGAGCGGGACGCCATCGAACTGCCGCGGTCGGGAACCGCCGGCGTGGTGAATGTGGGCCTGCCGCTGTTCGCCGACGCCATCCGGGAGCAGGGCGCTCCGGTCATCGGCGTCGACTGGCAGGTGCCGGCCGGCGGGGACCCGCAGGCCGTGGCCGCGCTCGGCCGGCTGTACGGGACCCGCGCCGAGCAGATCGAGGCTGCCAACGCTGACGTCGTGCGGCGTCTCGATCATGGGGTCCCGCTGCTCACCGGTGTGACGACCGTCTCCGCGGCTGCTCCGGAACTGCCGCCGGTCACCCTGCTGCACTGCGGGCCAGCCATCAGCTACTCCGATTCGCCGGACCCGCTGCGCCGGTCGATGCAGGCAGCGGCCGTGGCCGAGGGCTGGGCTCGAAGCCCGCAGCAGGCGGACCGCCTGCTCGACCACGGCGAGATCCGGCTGAGCCCGGCGAACGAGCACCGGGTGGTGGTGCCGATGGCGACGGCGCTCGGTGCCAGCTCCCCGCTGCTCGCCCTGGCGGGCGAGGAGGGCACGGCCGCGTACGCGCCGATTTCGCAGGGACCGGGGGAGGTGGCCTGGTTCGGGTGCGTGACCGACGCCTCCATCGCGCGGCTGATTTTCTTGCGCGAGATCGCTGCGCCGGTGATCCGCCGGATCCTGGAACGCACCGGCCCGCTGGACGTCCTGAGCATCGCCGCGCAGGCGGTCGCGATGGGCGACGACGTGCATGTCCGGACGCAGGCCGCGACGAACCTGCTGATCAGAGAGTGGCTGCCGCACCTGGCCGAGATGAGCGGGCCGGCCTCCGCCGCGTTCGCCCGCTTCCTCGCGGGCAACCACCTGTTCTTCCTGACGCTGGCGATGGGCGCGGCCAGGGCACTGACCGAGTGGGCTGCCCAGGTGCCCGGGTCTTCCATCGTGACCACCATGGCGCGGAACGGGAGCACCTTCGGCGTCCGGCTGGCCGGCTGTGACCAGTGGTTCACAGCCGCGGCGCCGGAGGTCGGGCACGCGCTATACCACCCCGGCCTGGGTTCGCAGAACGGGGCCAGGGACATCGGCGACAGCGCCGTGCTCGAGCTGTGCGGCCTCGGGGCGGCCGCCGCGGCCGGGTCGCCCGCGGTGGCTCAGCTCCTCGGCGGGCAGATGCGGGAAGCTGCCGGCCTCACCGGACGGCTCACCGCGGTCTGCGCGGCGCGGTCGGGCCGCTTCAAGATCCCGGTGCTGGATAACGCCGGGACCCCGCTGGGAGTGGACGTGCGCAGGGTGGTCGAGCTGGGCACCACGCCCGCCGTGACGACGGGCATCCTGCACCGCTCGGAGGGGACCGGGCAGGTGGGCGCTGGCGTCGCGGAGGCCCCCCTCGCCCCCTTCGCCGCTGCGATGGCCGATCTTGATCGGCGGCTGAGCGTGTAGTTGGGGCGACCTCAGGCCTCGGTGGTGGCTGTGCTGCCGATCTCCACTTCGATGGGGGGCGAGGTGGCGATTGTGTTGGAGACGTAGCAGGCTCGGCGGGCTCGGTCTAGAAGGGGTTCGATCACGCTGCGCGGCGCGTCTGAGACCACGGTCAGCAAGAGGTTGCTGAAGCGGGGGCCGTCGTACGTGCCGGTGGCGGTGACCGTCAGGCCAGGGAGGGTGACGTCCCGCTTTCCCGCCGCCCACGCGAGCGCGAGCGCATAACACGACGCCAGCGACGCGAGCAGGTACTCGGTGGGCATCGGCCCGGTCGCGGTGCCCCCGGCGCTTTCCGGCTCGTCCACCACGAGATCGAAGCCCCCGGCCGCGACCCGGCAGCGCCATCCGCCGTCCCAGGTGGCGACCACCGAGTTCGTGGCTGGGCCTGGGGCGTCGCTGCTGCCGCCCGCGTCGCCCTTGCGCCTTTCCGGTCCGGTCACGCGTGCTCGTCGTGATCATGGCCCGGCGGCCTCGCCGCCAGGAAGCGCAGCCGGTCCCGCAGGTCGCTGGCGCTGACCACTTCTTGGACGTTCAACAGCCGCTCCAGGGCCCGCAGCCAGCATCCGTAGTAGCTCCAGCCCTCGCCGGACGGGTGCGCCGCCTCCCACTCACCGATCTCGTGGATCAGCGACCGGCGGAAGTCTTCCCAGTCAATGCGCCCGGCGTCGTGCAGCGCGAGCGCGAGGCCGAACGCCTGGCTCTCCCACGGGGCGGCGAAGAGGAGTTCGCCGTTGTCCCGCGGCGGCGCGGCGGGGCCGGCCGAGTCGAGCAGATACGTGGCGTCCGCGCGGCCGCGCGCGTCGTTCACGGTGCGGCGACCTTCGCCACCCCGACCATCGCGTCCCGGGTGACCATGGCGGCGAGTTCTTCCTCGGAGGCGTCATCGGTCCCGGCGGGGCGCTGTGGGAGGACCATGTAGCGGACCTCGGAGCTGGAGTCGTGCACCCGGATGTCGACGTCGCCGGGCAGGTCCAGGCCGAACTCGTGCAGCACCCGTCGGGGTTCGCGGACGATCCGCGATCGGTACGCCGGGTCCTTGTACCAGGACGGTGGCAGCCCGAGCACCGGCCAGGGATAACACGAGCACAGGGTGCACACCACCACGTTGTGGACGGCGGGGGTGTTCTCCAGCACCACGATGTGCTCGCCCTGGGGTCCGGAGAACCCGAGTTCCCCGATGGCGGCGGTGCCGTCGGCGAGCAGCCGGGCCCGGTACTCCGGGTCGGTCCAGGCCTTGGCGACCACCTTGGCGCCGTTCATCGGGCCGACCGACTCCTCGTAGGTCTTGACGAATTTGTCGATGGTCGCTTCGTCGATCAGGCCGCGCTCGGTGAGCAGCGAGGTCAGCGCCTCGACACGCAGCGCGACGTCGAGATGTTCGGGTGCTGATGTCATTTCGCCGGCTCCAGGTACGGCTCGAACAGGTCAATCGATAGGCGGAACGGCTCGGCGTCCGGGCCCCAGAGCTCACGGGAGTCGAATTCCACCGAATAGCAGTGCTGCGGGTTCTCGCCCGCGAAGTGGGCTGCGGTGTCCGGGAAAACCGCGGACGGCCTCAGCGCCGCCACGGTCCCGGTCCGGCGGCGCACGTACCGAGGCATCCTGGTGTGGCCGTCGGGATGCACGCCGGCCACCCGCACCCGGTCACCTACCTTGAAGGCCGGCGGGCTGTCCACCTCACGGAGGTTCCCGGCACCGCCCGAGGCCATCTCCGGTTTGTGCGGCTCCGGCGGCGGGGGCTCGGTCACGTCCTGCCCGCTCATCCTGGCGGCCCGGGCGCGCACCTGCTCGTCGGTGATGATCCCGCTATCTTCCATCATCCGCTGCGCGCCCAGCGTCCACCGGTTCCAGTACCCTCGCAGATACTCGTCCGGCGGGACCTGCTCGATGGCATGGCGGAAGGCGTGCAGGTTGGTTCCGGCGATCCGGGCCGCGAGCGCGCCGATCACGAACGCCTTCCCCTCCCAGGGCTGGTCGAACGGCGGGTCGCTGGTCAGGTCCGGGACATGCCCGAACCCGTGCATGCCGCCCATGTCGTGGATCCCGTCCACGGCTTGGTCACTTCCCCTCGGTCCCGGGCCATCCGGGGGGTGCCGGTCGCCCTGGCGACAGACGGCACCCCCCGGGCGGCTTCATACGGTCCAGGTGTTGAGCTGGAAGGCGCCATTCCGCCACGCGGTGAGGGCCGAGTCCAGGACGTCCAGCGGGTTGAAGGCCTTGACCCCGTCGATGAGGTCTTCCTCGCGGAACCCGTACAGGGCACCCATCGCGAAGCGGCAGGCGTAGACCTTGGCGCCCTCTTTGAGCAGCGTCTCGATCTGCTTGTTGCCTGTCAGGTTGCCCGGGAAACCCTCCGTGCCGACGGTGGGGTAGCCCCGGTGCCGCGACGCGAGCATCACGCCGGGCCCGTACAGGATGATCGACACGTCGAAGCCCTTACGGACCAGCCGGGTCGAGGTGAGCAGGTTGACCAGGGACACCGATCCCTCGAACGGGACGGAGTGGATGAACACGAATGCCTTCTCGCCCGGGTTCGCCCGGATGTCCTCGAAGACCTTCTCTTCGGTGTTGTAGAGCGACTCGCCTGCCTCTGCGCGAGGCGACTCAACGGTGATCGGCATGAGACCTCCTGTTATGTGCGAACCGATCTGGAGCGGATCCCGGCGTTATCTGGCCGGCGCGCGCGGGCGCGCCGCTGCTGATGTCTGTGACCAGGTCATGTGGTGGCTGCCGGGCAGTCGCCGGATGAGGGACGATCGGACCGTCCAGGGCACCGCCCGGTAGAGCGGGACGTAGACGCGGCGCCAGAAGATCTCGGCCCCGCGGGGCCGCGGCGGCGGCGGAACCTGGTACTTGGCGGCGATCTTCTCCTGGGCCGCCACCATCAGGTGGTGCTCGGACGTGGCCCGCAGCCACCGGGAGAAGGACATCTCACGCCCCGGGCCCGGTGAGCAGGTTCTGTGCCGCCAGCGAGATCGGTTCGTTCAGCGCCCCGATCGGCGGCGAGTAGACGTTCTCCATCGTCGCGAGCTCGCCGATGGTGATGCCGGTCCGGACGGCCATCGCGAGGAAGTCGGCGCGTTCCTTGATCCCCTCCCGGCCGACCATCTGGGCGCCGATCAGCCGCAGCGTCGTCGGGTCGGCGAGCAGCTTGACCCTGATCTTCTCGACTCCCGGGTAATAGCGGGCGCGGGAGATGCCCTCGGTGACTCCGACCACGTGCGGGATTCCGAGGGCGGTGGCGATGGTCTCGCTGAAGGAAACGCCGCCGATCATCCAGTCGCCGGCGACCATCCCCCACGGGACGCTGACCGGCTGGTACCGGCGCTCCCCGCCGGCCGCGTTCGTGCCCGCGACCTTGCCCTGGGCGTAGGCGTGGCTGCCGGACAGGCCCTGCACGGGGATGTCGGTGACGCTGTGCGGCACCTCGATGCAGTCCCCGGCCGCCCACACGTCCGGCGCCGACGTGTGCATCCGCTCGTCCACGATGATCCCGTCCGCCGATCCGGTCCGGACTCCGGCCGCCCGGGCCAGCGCGGTGCTGGGCTGCTTCTTCGTGCACACGACGGCGATGTCGCAGGGGATCTCCCCGGCTGAGGTCGTCACCGCCCGGACCGAGCCCTCGCCGGTGAACCCGGTGAGCGTGGTGCCGAAGTGGAGCTTCGCGCCCTTCTCCCGCCAGGAGTCCTGTACCGGGGCGACGATGTCGGGATCGGCGGCCTCCGCCAGGGCCCACGCGTCCGGGTCCACCAGGTGGGTGTCGATGCCGCGGTGACACAGCGCGGTGACCATCTCCAGGCCCAGCGGCGATGCTTCGATCACCACGGCGGAGCGGACCCCGTCGAGGACCTTGTCCCATTCCATTGCCCGGCGGATGTTCTTCACGTAGTACAGGCCGGCCAGGTCGGCGCCGGGGACCTGAGGAGAGGCGTACTCGAAGCCGGTGGCCAGTATCAGCTTGTCGTAGCCGACCTCGTCCTCGCCCTCCGGCGTGACGGTCTTGCGGCCGGTGCTGAAGCCGGTGACGCGCGTGTCGTAGTGGATGTCGATGCCCTGGCCTGCATACGCCTCCCGGGCTGCCAGGAAGAGCCGGCCGAAGTCGGGGATCTCCTTGCCGTGGACGTACGGGATGCCGCACGGGCTGTAGCCAACATCCTCGAACTCGGTGTAGACCCGGACGTCCGCGGAGCGGTCGACGCCCTTGGCGGCTCCCGCGGCGCCGATCCCCGCGGCCCCGCCGCCGATCACCACGATCCGCTGCCCCATCGGCATAACCCCTCCGCCGGGGCCCGTTACGTTCCCCGCGGGCCCGGCCGGACATTTAATATCCGCTACGTTTCATGCACTATGTTGACTATAATTTCCCAGAGTTTTCCCCAACGTCAAGACGCGGTCACTCTTCGAACCGGCGGTTGCCCATGAGCCACGTGTCGCGCAGGCAAGGTCCTCCTTGCCTTGACGCACAGTCCACCAGCCGGGCAGAGGACGCCTCCGGGGGCGTGGAGCGCATCGTCGATTCCATCGGCCTGAAGGTCTTCAGCCTCCGCAAGCGGATGGGCCTGTCACTGCAGCAACTGGGCGAACGATCCGACGTGTCGGCGGCCGCGATCCACAAGATCGAGCAGGGCGGGATGGTGCCGACGATCACCACCCTGCTCAAGATCGCCGGGGCGCTGGGCCGCCCGGTGTCCTACTTCGTGGAGGAGGACGTCGGCCAGGATGACGTGGCCGTCCTCACCAGGCCCGATGAGAACCGGCCGGTGTACACCGAGCACAAGGGCATCGACCTGAGCAGCATCTCCGGGCCCTACGGCCGGTTCCTTCTCGCCGGGGCGCGGGCCACCGTGGCACCGGCGGGGAACAGCGGGCGCAAGCCGATGCAGCACCCGGGTGAGGAACTGGTCCACGTCACCAGCGGCATGCTCGAGTTCACCGTGACCGGCAAGACCTATCAGGTGGAGGTCGGGAGCACGCTGCACTTCCGCGGCGATCAGCCGCACACCTGGCGCAACCCCGGCACGGCGGAAGCGCACGCGGTCTGGATGGCGCTACGGCCCCAGTAAGTGCAGCCCAAGCGGTCAGGAGGGGCACGGGGGTGACGGGAGCTGGATCTCCGGCATCCGCCAGCCCGCTCCGGTGGCAGCGAGGATCTGCGACGCGTCGCTGAACCGCTGCTGCCCGCGTACCTGGTGCCCGGCGAGGAAGGTGCGCACCATCTGCTGGACGGTCGCCTTCCCGAGCAAGCCGCCGTGGAACCCCGTCACCACCGCCACGTTCCCGGAAAGCCCGCAGGCCGGCAGGGTGAGCGCGTCGGCCAGCGGGATCACCGCCAGCCACCGGATGGACGTATGGCGCGCGGCCGCGGCCTGGTACTGGGCGCCGAACGAATTGACCGAGTTGATCAGGGTAACGGCGCCGGACGGCCCGTACGGGGAGAGCCGCCCGATGAACCTCGCCATGTAGCGCAGCGCGTATCCGGACGCGACGCCCGGGCCGTCGCGCTGATCCGCGGTGTAGCTTGCCTGCCCCGGCGCAACGATGGGGCTCGCCAGCACGACGGAGCCGATGGGCGCGGCGGGATGCCGCGAGAGCAGTGAGTAGACGCCGAGCGTGCCCTCGCTCTCGGCGACCAGGTCTACGGGCCGTCCCGTCTGCCCGTGCAGTTGCCGCACCTGATCGGCGATGCGGTCGCCGAGCAGCGGCAGCGGCAGGTCGCTGGCGCCGCGGCCATGCGGCAGGGGCTGGCCCGCGGCGTCGATCCCCCGGTAGGAGAACTGCTGCACGAGCCGCCCGTGTTCGGATTGCTGCAGGCCCTGGGCCAGCTGGCAGCACGATGAGCCGAATCCCTCGATCAGCAGCACGGGGTCGGCCGTGCTCGCCGCGCCCGCGTTCGCGGCGGTCGTGCCGGCTGCCCCGTCCGTGGCCGTCAGCGCCGACCCGGCTGCCTGGCCGGCGGGCGCGGGTTGTGTCGCCGGGTTGGTGACCGCGGCCTGCCCGTCGGCCTGGGATCCGGTGCTGCCCGCCGCGAACAGCTCGTGAGCCGTCCCGGCGGTGAGTGCCAGGACCATAACGGCTGCCAGCGGCGCCACCGGTGCCCGCCGCAGCACCGTGGCCAGCACCGCGAGCGGCGCCCCGCGGGACGCCGCATGCAGCGGCGGATGGCGGACGAGTCCCCGCAGTCCGCCGGCGGCCCGCAGCCCGGCCGCCAGCGGCGAGGCCCCCGGGGCGGACACGCCGGCGGGTGCGTGCCTGGCCAGATACCGCGGCCGGGTGGCAGCGGACGTGACGCCGTACCACGCGCGCGCGTTGGCGAGCCCGGCCAGCCCGGCGACGGGAACGGCGGCGGCCGCCGGCAGCAGGGCGATCGCCCCTGAGGCCGCCGACAGCAAAACAAAGTCCGCCAGCAGCCAGCCGACGGCCGTCAGCGGCGGCAGCGTACGCCACCATGAGCTGGTCACCCCGCCGTGGCTGAGCAGGGCGGCGATGATGATCACCGCCGGGACGGCGGGCAGGAACGGCCACGAGAACGGCAGCAGCGCGACCCCGAATACCAGTGCCACGACCGGCCAGATCACCACGACGGTCAGTGCCGTCAGCGCCAGGTTGGACCGCAGCGTGGCTGCCATGCTGGGTTTCGCGAGGTCACGCGGCCAGGCGAGCCGTACCAGGACGGTGCCGACGGCGGAACGCAGCAGCAGCAGGCCCGCCAGGCCGGCCGCGAAGCCGAGCCATGACATGTGGTAACCGAAAAGCCACCGCAGATCGTGGAACGTGGCGAGCGGTGCCAGCGCGGTGACCTGCGGGGCGAGCGGCCGCGCCGCCGGCGCCAGCGCCCACAGCAGGCCGGCCTCCACCGCCGCCACCGCGACCGCGACCACGATGAGTGCGCGGTGGCGCCAGAAGCCCATGGCGTACCGGGCAGCATGCGCTGCCCTGACCGCCCCGGCAGTATCGTCCATCGGGCCCGTGCCCCCGGATTGCCTGATGCCGTGCTGGTGCGGACGGATTGATTCCCCCGTTACCGGGGAAACCGAGAAAATGCGCCAGGTATTTCGCGATGGCATGATTTGGCCCGCATCCCGCCGTCCCGGGTACACCGTGGCGCAGGCCAATCACCCGGACCGATGGGTACATCCTGGTAGAGGGGCAGCCTCCCGGGAGACGACGAGGAGGTGCCGTGGACGGCTTCTGGCTTAGCTACGACGGCTTCGATCCCGGGGCCGAGGGGCTTCGCGAGGCGCTGACGGCGACCGGCAACGGCTACATGTGCGCCCGGGGCGCGGCGGAGTGGCAAGACGCCGACGGCGTGCACTATCCGGGCACCTACGCGCATGGCGGGTACAACCGCGAGACGACGATCCTGGGCGGCTTGCCCGTCCTGAACGAGGATCTCGTCAACCTGCCGAACTGGCTGATACTTCAGCTGCGCATCGAGGGGGAGGACGCGATCCGCCTCGCCGACGTGGAACTCCTGGACTACCGGCACGAGTTCGACATCAGGCACGCGGCGGTCATCCGCCACCTCCGCTTCCGGGACCGCCGGGGCAGGGAGACGAGCCTGGACAGCCGCCGGTTCGTCAGCATGGCCGACGTCCATCACGCGGGCATCGAATGGACGCTGGTCCCGGAGAACTGGTCGGGGCGCGTCGAGGTGGTGACCGCGATTGACGGCACGGTGCGCAACCGCGGCGTCGCCCGCTACCAGCGGCTGGAAGGCCGCCACCTGAACCCGATCTCGCCGCGGACGCTGCAACCCGAGGTCATCGCGCTGAAGGTGGAGACGCGGCAGTCGAACCTGTACATCAGTGAAGCCGCCCGTACCAGGGTCTTCCGCGGCGGCGAGCAGCTCACGCCGCAGCGGGCGCTGTACCAGATGGAGGACTACATCCAGCAGGTGCTGGCCGTAGACGTCCGCCGGGGAACCGAAACCCGGGTCGAGAAGATGGTGACGTTCTACACCTCACGCGACCCGGCGGTCAGCGACACCCTGGCGAAGGCGGCCAAGACGGCCGACCGGCACAGCGACTTCGCCGCGTCCTTCGAGCGCCACGCCTCGGAGTGGGACGAGCTGTGGCGCACCTGCGACATGGGGGTGTCCGGGAACGAGCCGGTGCAGCAGCTTCTCCGCCTGCACACCGCGCACGTGCTCCAGGTCTGCTCGCCGCACACCGCCGACCTCGATGCGGGCCTGCCCGCCCGAGGGCTGCACGGCGAGGCCTACCGCGGGCACATCTTCTGGGACGAGCTGTACGCGTTCCCGTTCTTCAATTTCCGGCTGCCGGAGATCACCCGCGCGCTGCTGATGTACCGGTACCGGCGGCTCGGCGAGGCGCGTGCCGCCGCCCGGGAGGCGGGTCTGCGCGGCGCGATGTTCCCCTGGCAGAGCGGCAGCGAGGGAATCGAGGAGACCCAGCGCGTCCACCTGAACCCGGTATCCGGCCGCTGGGAGCCCGACCTCAGCCACCGCCAGCGGCACGTCAACGCCGCCATCTTCTACAACATCTGGTACTACTTCCTGGTCACCGACGACCGGTCGTTCCTTTACGACTACGGCGCCGAGGTGATGCTCGAGATCACCCGCTTCTGGGCGTCGATCGCTCATTACAACCCGGCGCGGGAGCGGTACGAGATCCACGGCGTGATGGGACCGGACGAGTTCCACGAGAAGTACCCGGACGCGCCGCAGGGCGGTCTGCGCAACAACGCCTACACCAACGTCATGGTGGCATGGCTATGCGGAATCGCCGTTAAGCTGCTGACCCTGCTGCCGGCCGGCCGTGCGGCCGCGCTACGTGAGCGGCTGGGGATCGGCGACGACGAGATGGCGGTCTGGCGGGACATGAGCCACCGGATGTTCGTCCCCTTCCACGACGACGGGATCATCAGCCAGTTCGAGGGCTACAACGACCTCCGGGAGTTCGACTGGGACGGATACCGGGAGAAGTACGGCAACATCCAGCGGCTCGACCGGATCCTGCGCGCGGAAGGCGACGACCCGAACCGCTACAAGCTCAGCAAGCAAGCCGACGTCGTGATGCTCTTTTATCTGTTCACGCACGATGAGCTGCGGGAGATCATCGAGGGACTCGGTTACGGCTACCACCCGGACACGGCGACGCGGAACATCGGCTATTACGACCGTCGCACCTCGCACGGCTCGACGCTCAGCTACGTCACCCACGCCGGCGTGCTCGCGAAGATGGACCCGGAGAGTTCCTGGGACCGGTTCCTGGTGGCGCTGCGCAGCGATGTCGACGACATCCAGGGCGGCACCACGAAGGAAGGTATCCACATGGGCGTCATGTGCGGGACACTCGACCTCGTGCAGCGATGCTACGCCGGCGCCCATGTCAGCGACGGCACCCTGTACTTCGATCCGCGGCTGCCGAGCCAGCTCGAGGGCCTGTCGTTCTCGGTGCAGTTCCACCGGACCCCGGTGATGGTCGTGCTCAACGCCGACCGGATGACGCTGTCCATTCACCCGGAGGCCGCGAACCGCCCGGTCCGGGTCTCCGTCCGCGGCGACGTGCGCGAGCTGTGCCCGGGCGACAGCACGGAATTCAAGGTCACCGCGGACACGGCGGCCGCCGGGCCGGCCGGCCGCCGGTAAGCGGCCACCCGGCCGGCCAGGAACGAAAGGAGGGATCGTGCCGAAATTCCGGGGCGCGATTTTCGACGTGGATGGGGTGCTGGTCGACTCGCCGCACGAGAAGGCGTGGCGGGAGTCGCTGCGCGAGCTGATGGAGAACGAGTGGGCCGACATCCGCGACCAGACCACCTGGTCGCCCGAGGCATTCGACTCCCAGGTGTACCGGGAGTACATGTCCGGCAAGCCGCGGATGGCCGGCGCGCAGTCAGCGCTGGACTATTTCAAGGTGCCCGACCCGGACGGGAAGCGCCTGGCCCAGTACGCCGACCGCAAGCAGGAGATGGTGGTGCGCCTCATCCAGGCCGGTGATTTCCACGCCTACCCGGACGCGCTGCGCTTCGTCATCGAGGTCAAGGACGCCGGCCTGCTGATCGCGGACGCGTCGTCGTCGAAGAACGCCGGGCTGTTCCTGCGGCAGATCCGGCTGGACACCTTCGCCCAGGAGAACGGGATCTCGTCGCCATCGGTGCGGCCGGGCCAGGTGCTGCTCGACTACTTCGACGCCGATGTCTCCGGCCGCGATTTCAAGCGCGGCAAACCGGACCCGGAGATCTTCCTGACCGCAGCGCACGAGCTTGGCGTGGAACCCGCGCACGCCATGGTGATCGAGGACGCGTCCGCCGGCGTGCAGGCGGCCAAGGCCGGCGGCATGGCCGCGATCGGCGTCGCCCGCGCGGACGACGCCGCGATGCTGGAGAGCGCGAACGCCGACATCGTGGTCCCCACGCTGGACCAGGTTGACCGTGCCGCCCTGGCGGAGGGGCGGCTGGCCACCGGCACGTAGTAGCTCCCGGGATCAGCCCGTCTCGGACAGCCCCGCCGAGCTGCGCACGTAGCCGGGGTACCAGTGCTGGAACCGGAGGGCGAGTACCAGCGCCGCGACCGTGACCACCCAGGTGGACCAGGTCTCGGTCGACGGGCGGAGCGCCGTGATGATCGAGCCGATCAGCAGCGCGGCCTGCGCCACCGTCCACGCGGCCGAAATGCCGAAGGTGATCTTCTTGAAGATCGCGGACCGGCGTATCTCCTCGGGAAGGCCGGAGGCATAGGACGCGGCGAACGGCTTGCCGATCAATAGCGAGGTCGCCATCAGCGCGAACAGCGCGGCGTTCGTGATGACGTTCAGCGGTGACCAGGCCGGAGGTCCGCTTATCCGCCCGTCGTGCTCGTGCCGCGGCGCGGCCGGAGTAGCAGGATCAGCGTCCCGACCAGCACCGGGAGCATGACGGCGTGGTAGGTGACGTCGAAGGCGCCGCCACCGCGCGCGGTGAAGCTGAGCCCGAGTCCGAACCCGAGGATCGCGAAGATCTCGGCGCCGACCGCCACCGGCCGTGCCCGGCGGGGCATCCGCCACGCCAGCGTCGCCGCCGAGGCCAGCACCACGGCGATCACCGCCTCCGCGATGCCGGCGGCAGAGGCGTTGAATTCCGCTCCGTTGCCGATCAGCCCGGCCAGGTGGAGCGGCGAGACGACGGCGAGCGTAGCCGTGGCGAACCACATCAGTGCCAGGGCGCTTCCGCTCACGCCGCTCGCGGCTGGGTTGCTCTGACCCGGGTCGGGTGCGCCGGGTCCGGTGTTGGTGCGCTGAATCGTGGACATGACGCCAGGATTGCGCCCCGGGTCGCTCCCCGTCGTCGCCTGGCGGGCGGCAGTCAGTCTACCGCCCGGGGCGTACAGGCCGAAGAGGCCGCTGCACCTAGCGGGCGGTCACCCCGTAGCTGGCCAGAACGAGCTCGCCGACCTCGCGGGCGCGGCCGGCCGCACCCGCGTCGCCCTCGTGGGCGGCCATGATCGAGCCCTTCATCAGGATGTGCCACTTGCGGGCGAAGGCGTCGGTGTCGTCGATCCCGGCCGCTGCGGCTAGCTCCCGCAGGAAGGTCCGGATGTTGGCCAGGTGCTCGACGGCTGCCCGGTAGACGGGGCTGGCGGTGTCGGGTGTCTCCACCATCGTGGTCAGGAACGAGCAGCCGTCGAAGTCGGGGCCCGCGAACCACTCACCGAAGACGTCGAAGATCGCCAGCAGCTGCTGGGCGGGGGTGCGGCCCCGGCGCTTAACCTCGGCCTGCAGCCACTCCCGCGTCCACACCCGTTCCCGGCGCACGAGGAAATCGAGTATCAGGGCATCCTTGGACGCGAAGTTGCGGTACAGCGTCATCTTCGCCGCCCCCGCGCGGGCGATCACCGCATCCACCCCGACGGCCCGGGTGCCGTCGCGGCTGAACAGCTCGTATGCCGCACGGCTGATTCGCTCGCGCCCGCCTGCCCGGCCGGCTCCGTCCGCTGCTGTCACGTCTTTCCCGCCGTCGTCGCCGGCACCGGCAGTCCCGCTAACCGATCTCGTCACCTTACGCCAAGGATATGTGGGTATGGCCGGTGCCGGACGCCGCTCGGGGACGCGGCCCCCGGCCGCGTCCCCGATGCGCGGCTTGCGGCCGCGTGCGTGTTCAGCTGACGCCCAGTTTCTCGGCGGCCATGGTGGCCCCCTGGACGCGGTTGTGGATCTTCTGGAACGCGACCTCGCGGGCGAATTCGGGAGACCCGTGGTTCGGCTTCTCGTCGATGCTGAACGGGGAGAAGCCGCAGTCGTCGGTTGCGCCCAGCTGCTCCTTCGGAATGAAGTTGGAGGCCCGGACCAGGGCGTCGCGGACCTCCTCGGGGGACTCGACCCGCGGGTTCAGGCCGTTGATCACGCCGATGTAGGCCATCTGGGTCACCCCGTCGGCGTCACCGCGCAGGTTCTGGCCGATCAGCTGGTAGACGGGGTCCTTGTCGCGCTCGCTGGCCAGCTGGATCAGGAAGTACCCCGCGTTGATCTTGAACATCTCCGGCAGCAGGTTGACGTAGGGCACGTCCTGGCTGTGCACCGAGTCACGGTCGCCGCCCGGGCAGGTGTGGATGCCGATCCGGGAGCGCTCCTCGGGCGTGAACCGGGCCATCACGCGGTTGTTGAGCTCGATGAAGTGCGGCAGCAGCCCGGCGCCGGTCCACGGGTTGCGCGGGTCATTGCGGGTCGCCAGCCGTCCCTCGGTGAAGTCAACCGACACCCGGGCGGCGCCGGCGTCGAAAGCCTTGCGGATGTCTTTCTCGCACTCGGCGACGATGTCGTCTTCGAACTGCTCCCGGCTGTAGCCCTTGACGGGGTCCTTGAGCGGGTACAGCAGCACGATCATCGACGGTGAGATCACGGCCTGCTTCATCGGCTTGTGCGCGTAGCCGATCGACTTTTTCAGGTTGTCGGCGGCGTAGGTCTGGTAGCGGAACGGCCCGCCGGTCAGCCGGGGCAGCTGGCGGGGATGCCCGTCGGCGAAGATCGCGAAGTACTGGCCGCCCTCACCGGAGAGATGATCCGCCAGCCCCGTTCCCGCCAGCGTGTCGGCCACCGGATACGTCGCGAAACTCGATACCCGCTGCTCGCCGTCGGAAATGATTGGCGACCCGGTTGCCTCGAATTTGCTGATCGAGTCACGCACCGCCTCGTCCTGTAGTGCCTCCAGCTTCTCCTTACTGATCTTTCCGGCGTCATAATCCGCATACCCAGCCTGCAGCTTCGACGGGCGCGGCAACGAGCCAACGGGTTCGGTCGGGATACCGGTCGCGGTCCTCGGGTTGTAGGCGGTCATTGTTGATAGCCCTCCTTTATCCCCCGAAAAGGGAGAGACAGGTCTGTACCACCAGGAATTTTTAACCTAACACCGGCCCTGGCCAGCATCAATGACCGTCCGCGGAACAAAACTGGACCCCTGCCGGGGGTTCCGGAGCCGGCGCACGGCGCCCGGGTCCCGGCGGCGCGGGCTCCCGGCGGTCCGGACCGCGGTGCCTACCGCCGGTTCTCCGCGGAGTGGGCCGCGGCCGCCCGGGGGGGCGGGTGCGGCGCGACCTGGGTACCGCCCGCCCGGCCCTCGGCCTCCGGGATGCCGAGCAGCCGGTAGACCACCGAGCCGTCCACGGTCTCCCGCTCCACCAGCATGTCGGCGAGCCGGTCGAGGTCGGAGCGGTGCTGCGTGAGCACATCGACCGCGCGCTGTTCCGCCGCCCGGACCAGGCGCGCCACCTCGGAGTCGATCTTTGCCTGGGTCTGCTCGGCGAACGGCCGGCTGGACATCGCGCTGCTGCCCCCCGTGAGGAAGACCGAGCCGCCCTCCGGGTAGCCGACCGGGCCGATCTCCGCTGACAGGCCGAACTCCCGGACCATCTTGGTGGCGAGGTCAGTCGCCGACGCCAGGTCGTTGGCGGCGCCGGTCGAACCCTGGCCGAACGCGACCAGTTCCGCGGCGCGGCCGCCCAGGCGCACGGCGAGGCTGTCGTTGAGGTAGTCCTCGCTGTAGAGGTGGCGCTCCACCAGCGGCAGTTGCTCGGTCACACCCAGGGTCTGGCCGGCCGGCAGGATCGTCACCTTGGCCACCGGATCCGCATGGGCCGACAGCGCGGCGACGAGCGCATGCCCCGCCTCGTGCACCGCCACCGAGTTCTTCTCCTCCGGCAGCAGCACGTTGGATCCCTCGCGCCGCCCGAGCAGGATCCGGTCGCGGGCAGCCTGGAAGTCGTCGGCGTTGATCACGTCCCGGCCCGCTCGTACCGCGTTGATCGCGGCCTCGTTGGTCAGGTTGGCGAGATCGGCGCCGGAGAAACCCGGGGTGCCACGCGCCACGACGTCCAGGTCGACGTCGGCGGCAAGCTTCTTCCCCCGGGAGTGCACGGCGAGAATGGCCGCCCGCTCGGCGAGGTTCGGAAGCGGGATGGTGATCTGGCGGTCGAACCTGCCGGGCCGCAGCAGCGCCGGGTCGAGCACCTCGGGACGGTTCGTCGCCGCCAGCACCACGATTCCGATCGCGGGGTCGAAACCGTCCATCTCCGACAGCAGCTGGTTGAGGGTCTGCTCCCGCTCGTCGTTGGAGACGACCGCGCCGGTCCCGGCCCGCCGCTGGCCGATCGCGTCGATCTCGTCGACGAAGATGATGCACGGCGCCCGGTTGCGCGCCTCCTTGAACAGGTCGCGCACCCGCGCGGCACCGACGCCGACGAACAGCTCCACGAAGCTCGATCCGGAAACCGAGAAGAACGGCACCGCGGCTTCACCCGCGACGGCCCGGGCGATCAGCGTCTTCCCGGTCCCGGGCGGGCCGACCATCAGCACCCCGCGCGGCGTGGCCGCGCCGGCCCGGCGGTAGCGATCCGGCCGCTTCAGGAAGTCCACCACCTCGGCGATCTCTTCCTTCGCGCCCTCGTATCCGGCGACGTCGGCGAAGGTGGTCGCGGGCCGTTCGGCGTCGAACACCTTCGCATTCGATCTGCCGACCCCGAGTGCCCCCTGGAGCTGGCCGCCGGCCCCGCGGGACAATCGGAACCAGAGCCAGCCGAAGATCAGCAGCGGAAGCAGGACGATCACCCAGCCCAGCACCTGGGAGCCGAACGAGGCCCCGGTCGGGGTGGCGCTGATCGTCACCTTGTTCGACTGAAGCTGGTCCAGGAGCGCCGAGCCCGCCTGCTGCGGGATGACCGTGGTGAAGTCCTTACCACTGGTCAGCGTTCCCGTCGCCGTGCCGTTCTGCTGAATGTTGACGGTCTTGACCTGGTGCGAGCTGACGTTACTGAGGAACTGTGAGTAATTCAGGCTGACCTGCTGCGGACGGTGCATGGCCGGCAGCACGAACCACAGGACGATGGCGGCGATCAGCGCGACAAGCCACAGCAGATTCCGCCACGCGGGGGGTGGCGGCGGGGCCGTTGACTTGGGCCGGTCCCCGGGCGGGGGTGAATTCGCCTGCTTACTCATACGGTCCCCCCGATCCCGGGCTGGAGCTCCGCGTTAGGCGGCACGAGAGCGCGACGTCCCGGTGGTTCCGACAATACGCGAACCGGTTTACCCGCTGGTCGTGACCGGTGCCGGCCGCCCGGCGAGGCGAGCGCCGCAGGCCGCGGATTACGTGCGCCCACCATCCTCGGGCCGCGGGCCGTCCGCCGCGCCGGGTGCTCCGGGGCCGTCCGCCGCTCCGGGGCCGTCCGTCGCGCCGGGTGCTCCGGGTCCGCCGCGGCGGCGAAGCGATTCACCGATCAGGCCGGGCAGCCACAGCGTTCCGAGCGTGCCCTGGGCCGCCCGCTTGCTATAGAGGCCGCCTCCCGGGCCGCGCAGGATAAAGGCGAAGCAGACGGCGACGATCCCGCCGGCGACCGGTCCGGCGAGGTACGCCCACCACGCGTTCCAGTCGCCGATGACCAGGGCCGGCCCGAGCGATCGGGCGGGGTTCATCGAGGCGCCGCTGACCGGCGAGCCGACCAGGCCGGCCAGGGCGATGTAACCGCCGACGCCGATGGCGGCGAGCGCGCCGACCTGCTGCGCGCCCGACGCCGTGCCGAGGATCACGCTGACCAGGCCGACGGTCAGGACCAGCTCCCAGACCATCGCCACCGCCGCCGGGATCCCTGCGCCGGGGAGGGTCAGCCCGGCGGCGCCGTGCTTGCCGATCAGCGCCCAGAGCAGCAGCGTGGCGGCCACCGCGCCGGCGAACTGGGCAACGATGTAGCCGGGGACGCGCTTCCACGGGAAGCTCCCGCGCAGCGCGAACGCGATGCTGACCGCGGGGTTGAGATGCGCGCCCGACACCGTCCCCATGAACAGGATGATCGCCATCACCATCAGCCCGGGAGCGATCACCAGGGCCGAGGACGGGATCGCGTGGCCGCCGAACCTTGCGTTCACCATCCCGCCGCCTGCCGCCACCAGGACCAGGAAGAACGTGCCCAGTAGCTCGGCGAACAGCCGCCGGCCCTCGTACTGCTCGTCCGCGAACGCGAACTGCCGCATGATCGAGTTCGGCCGGCCGAGCGAACCGAGCGGCAGTCCGAGCGCCGGCGCCACATCGGCCGGAGGGTGCCTGGCGGTTTCGGAGTCGGGGCGCTGGGCGGTCTCCCCACGGCGGCCGGTCGTCGCGTCCCCGCCTTCCCCGCGCGGGGGAACTTCCCGGGGACGCCACCAGCGGTAAGCGGCCATGGCCCAGATTACGTCCGTCCGGCCCGGGGCCGCGTTACGTCCTCCCTGGTCACGTTATGCCCGCCTTGCCGCCTAGACCACGGCGCAGCATGATGACCAAGGGCGATCAACGACGAAGGGCTGACGATGACGAAGCCTGGTGTTCCGGCCGCCGTACTCGAGCGGGCCGGGCTAGGCGCGGCCGAGGCCGGCGAGTGGGCGGAGTCCGCGCCGTGGCCGCAATCCCACGGCAGCGGCGACGAGGAGCCTCTGGCGGAGGCCGAGGCCAAGGTAAGCCGGTATCTCACCCGCGGTCAGGCGCTGATCGCAACGCTGCCCGCCCATGACCGCCGCTCCAGCGACGAGCGCGCGGCCCGGGACGCGATCAGCGCGGTGCTCGACGACACCCGGGACCGCTTCCTGCGCAGCCGCGCGACCCAGATCTACGACCAGGTCACCCGCGACGGTGCCCGGTGGCTGCGGCTGGAGGACGTGCTCGCCGAGACCGCGGCATTGGTACCGGGCCTGGTGCCGTCCGCGGCCGAGATGGACGCGGAGCGGGAGCGGAAGCTGGCGGACAAGGAAGGCATCGAGCTGGCCCAGGGCCTGCTCTGCGCGCATGTCCTGGCCGATCCCCGCACCGGGCGGCACCTGATCCGGTCGATGCTCCGGCCGCTCCCGGAGGCGGGCGAGCGGCTGAAGGAGCTGCGGTCCACCGGATCGGTGGACCTCGGCCCGGCGCGTGTCTCCCGCAGCGGCCGGGCCGGAATCCTCGAGATGCGCAACCCCCGGCATCTCAACGCCGAGGACTCGGTGACGCTCGGGCCCACCGAATGTGCCGTCGACCTGATCCTGCTCGATCCGGAAATCGAGGTCGGCGTGATCCGGGGCGGGGTGGTGGACCACCCCCGGTACCGGGGAGAGCGGGTGTTCGGCGCTGGACTCAACCTCACCCACCTGTACTACGGGCGCCTGGACTTCCTGTTCTTCCTGCTGCGGGACCTCGGCTACGTGAGCAAGATCTTCCGCGGTCTTCAGCTGGCCCCGGACGACCAGCTTTCCGGCGAGATCACCCACCGGGTCGGCGTGACCGCGGACGGGGGGATCGAGAAGCTCTGGATCGCCGCGGTGCAGCGGTTCGCGATCGGCGGTGCCTGCCAGCTGCTGCACGTGGTGGACCACGTGATCGCCACCCGCGGTTCGCGGCTGTTCCTGCCGGCGCGCAAGGAGGGCATCATCCCCGGGGCGTCCAACCTGCGGCTGCCACGGTTCGTGGGAGACCGCGCCGCCCGGCAGGCGATCATCTCCGGGCGGGAGTGGTCGGCTGGCGACGCGGACGCCGCCGCACTGGTCGACGAGGTGGTGGAGCCGGGGGAGATGGACCACGCCCTGGAGGCACGGATCGCGGCCCTCACCGACTCCGGCCTGGTGAACGCGGCCGCCAACCGGTGCGCGATCCGGGCGGGCGCCGAGCCGCTCGACGTCTTCCGCGAGTACATGGCGGTGTTCTCGGCCGAGCAGGCCCGCTGTCACCTGAGCCCGGCCCTGGTCCGCAACCTCGAGGTGCACTGGGACGCCCGCGGCCGGACGCTATGACCCTGCGCAGGCCGGCCGGCATTCGCTGCCGTCAATAAGGTGGTTCGCGTGGCGCCTTGATATCATGTGATAGCAAGGAGGGCGAAATGGGAGATGTGCTGGTCCGCGACGTTCCAGATGACGTCCTGGCTGCCTTGGATGCGCGGGCAGCGCGTTTGGGCCTCTCGCGCAGTGAGTACCTGCGGCGCCTGCTCTCGCAGGCGGCGGCGACGTCCCAGTCCGCGGTCAGCCTGGATGACCTCAGCCGTTTTGCCGAGGATTTCGGTGACCTGGCCGACCCGCAGGTGATGAGCCAGGCGTGGCGGTAAATTCGTGGCTGATTGACAAGTCGGCGCTGGTCCGCCTATCTGCCAGTCCAGACGCCCCCGAATGGGCACTCAGAATAGAGCGCGGCCTGGTCCGGATAACCACGGTCACCCGCCTGGAAGTCGGGTACTCGGCCCGCTCCGGACCCGGTTTGCGAGCCGGGCTGACGCGCCCGCCGATGTCCTCGCTGCCGGTCGAGTACCTCACCCCGGTGATCGAGGACCGGGCGATCGAGGTACAGGCTTTGCTGGCAGACCGGGGACAGCATCGCGCGCCTTCGCTGCCCGATCTCGTCATCGCCGCGACGGCGGAAGTCGCCGGGCTCATCGTGCTCCACCTGGACAAGGACTTCGACCTGATCGCTGAGATCACCGGTCAGCCGGTGGAGCGGTTGACGACGGCCGCGTGACGGGCTGGGTCCCGGTGGGGTGCGGGCGCGCCGCTGCGGCCGTTTTTCTGCCGTAACGGCCTCGGCGTGGTGGCCGCCGACCGGCGCCCGGCACTCCAGGTACCCGACGTGCCGGCGGAGGGCCGGTGTCCAGCCCGGCGTGGCGGGTCATGTAAGCAGCATGGATGGCAGTGTGGACGGCAGTGTGGACGAGAAGGTGTACGTCGCGGACAACCCCCGCGTCTGCCTCCGGCTGTTCCGGGGCGCGCCTGGTCAGCCGGTGACCCTCGAGGCAGTGAGCTACTGGAGCGATGACGACGTGGGATACGCCACCCGCTTGGCGTCGAGGCTCGGCGGCGTCCGGGTCGTCCGGGAGCCCGCCGCGGATTAGCGGCCGCGCATCAGGCCGGACCCTCCGTGCGGCCGGCCGGCCAGTCGGTGTGGAAGACGCCGTCCCGGTCGGTCCGCCGGTAGGTGTGCGCGCCGAAGTAGTCCCGCAGGCCCTGGATGAGCGCCGCCGGCAGCCGGTCCCGGCGCAGCCCGTCGAAGTAGGCCAGCGACGACGAGAACGCGGGCGCCGGAATCCCGGCCGCCGCTGCCTGCGCGACCACCCGTCGCCAGCTGCCGACACCGTCCCGCACCGCCTCGGCGAAGTACGGCGCGACCAGCAGGCTCGGCAGCGCGCTGTCCTCGTCGAAGGCCTCCCGGATGCGGTCCAGGAACCGGGCGCGGATGATGCACCCGGCCCGCCAGATCGTCGCCATCGCGCCCCGGTCGACGTTCCAGCCGTACTCCTCGCTGCCCGCGGCGATCTGGTCGAAGCCCTGGGCGTAGGCGACCACCTTGGACGCGTACAGCGCCCGCCGTACCTCGTCGATGAACGCGTCGCGGTCGCTCACCGGCAGCGGTGAGCCAGCCGGGGAAGCCGAGCCGAACGCCGCGCGGGCGGGCTCACGCTGCTCCGCATGGCCGGACAGCGAGCGGGCGAAGGTGGCTTCGGCGATGCCGGTGATCGGCACGCCGAGGTCGAGGGCGCTCTGCACGGTCCACCGGCCGGTGCCCTTCTGCTCGGCCTGGTCGAGCACGATGTCCACGAACGGCTTTCCGGTGGCGGCGTCGGTGTGCCCCAGCACCTCCGCGGTGATCTGGATCAGGTAGGAGTCCAGGTCGCCGTCGTTCCAGCTGCGGAAGATCTCGCTCAGCTCGGCCGGGGTCGCGCCCAGGCCGTTGCGCAGCAGGTCGTAGGCCTCGGCGATGAGCTGCATGTCGGCGTACTCGATGCCGTTATGCACCATCTTCACGAAGTGGCCCGCGGCGTCCGGCCCGACGTGCGTGCAGCACGGCGTGCCGTCGACCTGCGCCGCGATCGACTCGAAGATCGGCCCGAGCTTCTTGTAGGACTGTGCCGACCCGCCCGGCATGATCGACGGCCCGAGCAGTGCACCCTCCTCGCCGCCGGACACCCCGCACCCGACGAAGTGCAGCCCGCGTTCGCTGAGCGCCGCCTCGCGCCGGCGGGTGTCCGCGAAGTGCGC
>JBPYFL010000033.1:0-34693 GCA_051986485.1 Streptosporangiaceae bacterium
GCAAGGTCGAGATCAAAGTGAAGAAGAAGGGCGACTACCGGGTCCGCACGCGCAAGGGATATTACGGACCCTATAAGCCATAGAAGTCCATGGCTGATGGCTGATGGCTGATGGCTTGCGAAATCGCTGATCGTTGATCGCTGAACGGCGCGCACGAGTTCTGCCAGCGATCGGCGATTCCTCCGTGGCGGCCATTAGCCATCAGCCATCAGCCATAGTACTATCGCCTGTTGTGCCTTCGGTTTACGACCGCTTCAACCTCGTCACCGATTTCGAGCTCGCAGGCGACCAGCCGCGCGCCATCGGCGAGCTCGTCGAGGGACTGGAGCGCGGCGACAAGCACCAGGTGCTGCTCGGCGTCACCGGGTCGGGCAAGACGTTCACGATGGCGCAGACCATCGCGCGCGTGAACCGCCCGACGCTCGTGATGGTCCACAACAAGACGCTCGCGGCGCAGCTCTACCAGGAATTCCGCCGGTTCTTCCCGGACAACGCGGTCGAGTACTTCGTTTCCTACTACGACTACTACCAGCCGGAAGCCTACGTTCCCTCGACCGACACCTACATCGAGAAGGACTCCTCGATCAACGACGAGGTGGACCGGCTCCGGCACTCGGCCACCAACTCGCTGCTGACCCGGCGGGACACGGTCGTCGTCGCGTCCGTGTCCTGCATCTACGGGCTGGGAACGCCGCAGGAGTACGTGGACGGGATGGTCCGGCTCGCCGTCGGCGACACCGTCGAGCGGGACGCGCTGCTGCGCAAGCTCGTCGGCATGCAGTACGCCCGCAACGACGTGGCGTTCACCCGCGGCACGTTCCGGGTGCGCGGGGACACCATCGAGGTGATCCCGCAGTACGAGGAGCTCGCGGTGCGGATCGAGATGTTCGGCGACGAGATCGAGCGGCTGATGACGCTCCATCCGCTCACCGGCGAGGTGCTGTCCGAGGACGACGAGCTGTATATCTTCCCCGCCTCGCACTACGTCGCCGGGCCCGAGCGGATGGAACGCGCGATCGCGAGCATCGAGCAGGAGCTGGCCGAGCGGCTCGCGCAGCTGGAGCGGGGCGGCAAGCTGCTGGAGGCGCAGCGGCTGCGGATGCGCACCACCTACGACATCGAGATGCTGCGGCAGGTCGGCAGCTGCTCCGGGATCGAGAACTACTCCCGGCACATCGACGACCGGCCGGCGGGCAGCCCCCCGAACACGCTGCTCGACTACTTCCCCGAAGATTTCCTGCTGGTCGTCGACGAGTCGCACTACACGGTCCCGCAGATCGGCGCGATGTACGAGGGGGACGTCTCCCGGAAGCGGACGCTCGTCGATCACGGGTTCCGGCTGCCCAGCGCGATCGACAACCGGCCGCTGAAGTGGGAGGAGTTCCTGGAGCGGATCGGCCAGACCGTCTACATGTCCGCCACCCCGGGGCCGTACGAGCTGCAGGAGGTCGGCGGCGACGTGGTCGAGCAGGTGATCCGGCCGACCGGGCTGGTGGACCCCGAGGTGGTCGTCAAGCCCACCAAGGGACAGATCGACGACCTGGTGCACGAAATCCGGGAGCGTGCCGAGCGCAGCGAGCGGGTGCTGGTCACCACGCTCACCAAGAAGATGTCCGAGGACCTCACCGATTACCTGCTGGAGCTCGGCATCCGGGTGCGCTACCTGCACAGCGAGGTGGACACCCTGCGCCGGGTGGAACTGCTCCGCGAGCTCCGGCTCGGCGAGTACGACGTGCTGGTGGGCATCAACCTGCTGCGGGAGGGCCTGGACCTCCCGGAGGTGTCGCTGGTGTCGATCCTGGACGCGGACAAGGAAGGCTTCCTCCGGTCCGACACGTCGCTGATCCAGACGATCGGCCGCGCGGCCCGGAACGTGTCCGGCCAGGTGCACATGTACGCCGACTCGGTCACGCCGTCGATGCGGCGGGCGATCGAGGAGACGAACCGCCGGCGCGCCAAGCAGGTCGACTACAACACTGAGCACGGGATCGACCCGCAGCCGCTGCGCAAGCGGATCGCCGACATCCTGGACCAGCTGGCGCGCGAGGACGCCGACACGGCGAAGCTGATCGGCGGGTCCGGGCGGCAGCAGAGCCGCGGCAAGACACCGGTCCCGGGGCTTTCCTCTCGCGGTGACCCGGCCGCGGCCCCGGGCGCCGGAGCGGCGGGGCTGGTCCGCGCGGACGAGGAGGCCGCCGGGAAGCCGGAGGAAGCGCGGAGCATCCCGCGCGCCGACCTGATCGCGCTGATCGGGGAGCTGACCGATCAGATGCACACCGCGGCGGCCGAGCTGCAGTTCGAGCTCGCCGCACGGTACCGCGACGAGATCAAGGACCTGAAGCGGGAGCTCCGCGGCATGCAGGCAGCCGGCGTATGACGGCCGCGAACGCCGCCGGGCCGTGGGTAACGGGCCGTTCATCTCGGTCTGCGAGGGTGCGGTCGATGAGCACTGTGCGGCACCCGCCCGGGCTGCGCCGATGAGCGAGCCGGTGAGCTGGGTCATCTTCGACTACGGCAACGTGATCAGCGAGCCTCAGCCGGACGCGGATCTGGCCGCGCTGGCCCGGGAGGCGGGCACATCGGTGGCACCGTTCGACGATGCCTACTGGCCGCGCCGGATCGACTACGACCGCGCCGATCTGGACGGATGGGAGTACTGGGGCGACGTGGCGGATCGGCTTGGCCAGCGCTGGGACGATCAGCGGATCGCCAGGCTGATGCGGCTGGACGCCCTCAGCTGGCTGCACCTGCGGGCGGGCACGCTGGCGCTGGTCGAGGAACTTTCGGCCGCTGGCCAGCGCCTCGCCTTGCTGTCCAACGCTCCGCTGGAGGTCGCCGACGCCGTCGAGCGGCTTCCGCTGGCCCGCCACTTCCGGCACCTGGTCTTCAGCTGCCACCTCAAGGCGACCAAACCGGACCCGGAGTGCTACCGCGCCGCGCTCGACCGGCTGGGCGCCCAGCCGCAGGAAACGGTCTTCATCGACGACCGCACGGAGAACGTGGACGGGGCCGCCCGGCTCGGGATCAAGGCGCTGCGATTCACCAGCCCGGCAGCGCTCCGCGACCAGCTGTCCGCCCTGCTCCCGCTCCGCTGAGGAGCCCGCGCCCGCGGCCGGGACGGTGACCCCGCGGCGGGGTGGTCACCCGCGACCGGACGGTGACCCTGGGACGGGCCGGTGACCGCTTTGCGGGCCGGTCAGCCGCGGCTGATGCGGTCGAGCGCGGCCGTGAAGCTGGCCTCCCAGTCGGCCTCGGAATACCGGGCGCCCGCTCCCGGCGACGGCGGCTTGATGCGGTCGAGAGCCGCCAGCGTGTTGCGGACGACGTCGGCCGGGCCGGCCGACGTCACGCTGGCGTCCCCGAGCTCCAGCTCGTGCTGCAGGTTGTCCCGGCCGTGGCCCTGCACGACGTCCAGCAGCAGCAGGTGCCGGCCGACGACGCGGGCCTCGGTGCAGGTGTCGCCGGAGCTGGTGATGACCAGGTCGGCGGCCGCCATCAGCTCCGGGACATGCTCGGTGTAGCCGATCGCGTGCAGCCGCGGCAGGGTCCGCTCCGCTTCCCGCAGCTTGGCCTCGAGCTTCGGGTTCCGGCCCGCGACGGCGAGCACGTGCAGGCCGTGGGCTGCCAGCGCGGTCGCGGTTTCGGCGAGCGGGCCCAGTCCCCATGCCCCGGACATCAGCAGCACGCACCGCTCTCCGGGCGGGACCCCCAGCCGTTCCCGGGCCTCCGGCTGGGACGGCGGGTGGTAGAAGGCCGGGCGTACCGGCGCGGGAACCACCGCAACCTCCGCCTGGGGCGCGAACCGCAGCACCGCGCTCTCCGCGACCTTCGATGTGACCAGGTACAGATCGGTATGCGGATGGACCCACAGCCGGTGCGGGACCGCGTCCGTGCAGAACACCACGTGCAACATCCCCGGGTAGCGGCTGTGCAGCCGGCTGACCGCCGCGGCGGCGGTCGAGAAGACCGAGATCACCAGGTCCGCCGGGCGGGAGTCGAGCTGCCTGCGCAGCCGGGGGACGATGTTGCGGCAGGCCGCGGTGTTGGTGAGCTGCGCCAGCCGGTTTCCGGTCCGCAGCGCCCCGAAGTGGAAAGCGTCGTAGACACCCGGCATCGCGAGCATCGACCGGAACACCGTCTCGCCGACGGACCCCTTGCGCCGGCCCAGCAGGCCCATCGCGTCGAGCGTGTTCGTCGACCACCCACGGCGCGCCAGCGACCGCTGGCACGCGTCCGCGAGCACGTCGTGACCCATACCGATCGACCCGGACAGCAGCAGCGCGTCTCTCATCGTCGGTCTTCCCGGCCTTCCTGCGTGGGGGAGCCACGGTACCAGTCCAGATAACGCCGTACCCCTTCAGCGAAAGGCGTACCGGGCGACCATCCGAGCAGTTCTTTGGCCAGCGTGTTGGAGACCGCCCGGCCACGGTAGTCCGCGGCGCGCGCGGGAACGTGCTCGACCGGGACCGGTCCCAGCAGCTCCCGCACCGTGTCGGCGACCTCCTGGACCGAGACCGCGGTATCGCCCTCCAGGGCCAGCGTCCGGTCCTCCGCGGCGGGGGCGAGCGCACGGATATGGGCGTCGGCGAGATCCTCGACGTACACGTAGTTGCGCTGCTGGTTCCCGCTTCCGGCGATCGTTATCGGGCGCCCATCCAGCGCGGCCTGGACGAACTTCGCGACGACCAGCTCGTCCCGCATCCGCGGACCGTACGGGATCCCGTAGCGGAGGATGGTGAAGTGCTGGCCGTACATCTCCAGGTAGCTGTGCGCGAGCAGTTCCGCGGCGAGTTTCGTGGACACGTACACGTGCCCGGCACGCGGCAGGTCGATCGGCGCCTCCTCGGTGAACTCCACCGCCAGCCCGTCGCTGTGGGCGGCGCCATACACCCACACCGAGCTGGCCAGCAGCACCCGGCCGCAGCCGACGCGCCGCGCCGCCTCCAGCACGCACGCCGTCCCGTCCACGTTCAGCCGCACCGCGCCCAGTGGGTCGTCGGCCACCCGGTCCACGTTGGTCACCGCGGCTAGGTGGAAGACCGCGTCGCAGCCCGCCACCACCTCCTCCAGCGACGGCAGGTCCAGCACGTCCACCCGCCGGTACTCGGCGTTCCCCGCTGCCCCGTCCGGCCGCTGCGTCAGCACGTCGGCCACCCGGACTTCGTGCCCGGCGCGGACGAGATGATCGACAACGTGGGAGCCGATGAACCCGCAGCCCCCGGTTACTACCACCCGCATCGCAGCCCTCAGATTCCGCTCAGGGAGCTGTAGACCCGCGTTACCGCGGTCACAACGTGCTCCACCTCGTCGTCGTGCATGTCCGAATGCACCGGCAGGCAGACGTGGCGGGCACACACGTCCTCGGACACCGGCAGTGGCGGCAACGGCCCGGCCGCGTCCTCGCCGGGCCCATCGGCGAAGAATGGCTGCCGGTGCAGCGGGAGGTCGTAGACCTCGCCGGAGAGCCGGACGCCGTGCCTGCCGGCCAGTTCCTTCTTGAAGGTCTCCCGGTCCATCCCGGACGGCAGCAGCAGGACGTACTTGTAGAAGTTGCCCCGTGAGCCGTCCGGCTCAACCGGGGGGCTCAGCCCGTCCAGCCGGGAAAGCTCCTCGGTATACCGGGCGGCGACGCTGCGGCGCCGCGCGATGAACTCGTTCATCCGGCGCAGGTGCACCACGCCGGTGACGGCGTTCAACTCGCTCATCCGGAACGCCGAGCCAAGCCGGATGTGATGGTTGGCCGTGAAGGTGCCCTTGCCCTGGTCGCGGTAGACCCGCGCCTCGTCGGCCAGTTCCTCCGACGTCGTGACCACCATGCCCCCCTCGCCGCTCGTCACCACCTTGGTCGGATAGAACGAGAACGCCGCGGCCCGGCCGAACGACCCAGCGAACCGGCCGCGGTACCGGGAGCCGTGCGCGTGTGCCGCATCCTCGATCAGCGCCAGGCCCCGCTCGTCGCACAGCCGCGCCAGCGCGTCCACCTCGGGCGAGATAAGCCCGCCGAGGTGCACCAGCACGACGGCCGCGGTGCCCGGCGTCAGGGCCGCCTCAACGGTGCTGCGGCTCAGCGCGAACGTCGCGGCGTCGATGTCCGCGAACACCGGCCGCCCGCCGGCCCGCAGCACCGCGGCGGCGGTGGCGAAGAACGTGTTGGCCGGGACGATCACATCCCGGCCGGTCGCCCCCGCCGCTCGCAGCGCTACCTCCAGCGCCGCGGTGCCGCTCGACGTCGCCACTGTGTGCGGCACAGCGGCGTCCGCGCTGGTGTGCGCGGTCGCGAACTCCTCCTCGAAGCGCCGCGTGTACGGCCCTAAGGTGAGGGCGCCGCTCGCGAGGATCCCCGTCGCCGACTCTGCTATCTCGGCCCGATCGCTTTCCGAGAACACAATCCGTGCTGCTGGCACGTCCACCCGTAATACCTCCCCCTATGCAAGGTAAGGCACCTCCCCGGCCATGGCATGATCCCATGGGATAGGCATACCCGCCGCATTGGGGCACGGCGTGTTCCGCGTTGGACACGTCTGTTGCGGGGCGGGAGGCACCGCGGAGGGGAGTGCGGCGGATGGCATGGCGGACCGGGTCGGCGGCCGGCACCGTCGCCGGAGCCGCAGCGGTGCTCGGCGCGGCCGCGGTGGCGCACGCGGGGCCCGGGCTCACCGCGATCGGCCCGATCCGCCGCCGGTGCTTCCCGTCGCTCGCCGGTTTCGGCGCCGACGACCACGTCGCGCTCACATTCGACGACGGGCCCGATCCCGGCTCCACCCCTCGCTTCGCGGACCTGCTCGCCTCCCGCGGGGTCAGGGCGACGTTCTTCCTGCTCGGCTCGATGGTCGAGCGGTCGCCCGGGCTGGCCGCCGAACTCGCGGCGGCGGGACACGAGACCGCGGTGCACGGCTGGGATCACCGTCACATGCTGCTGCGCGGCCCGCGCGCGGTCTACGACGACATGGCGCGGGCACGCGACGCCGTCGCCGACGCCACCGGCACGGTGCCCGGCCTCTTCCGGCCGCCCTACGGGGTGCTCAGCACCGCCGCAGCCTGGTCGGCGCGCCGCCTGGGGATGCGGCCGCTGCTGTGGACCTGCTGGGGGCGCGACTGGACCCGGGAAGCCACCCCGGAATCGGTGTTCGCCACCCTCCGCCGCGATCTCGCCGGCGGGGCGACCGTGCTGCTGCACGACTCCGACTGCACCTCGGCGCCGCAGTCCTGGCGGTCCGCGCTCGGCGCGCTGGAAATGCTGCTGGACGAGTGCGCGCGTAACGGCTGGCGGGCCGGTCCGGTGAACGAGCACGACCGTTCTTGATTCCTGGCCGCTGAGGCGCGAGTGTGGCCGGGTGTGGTGGAGTTTGACGGCTGCGGTCGCCGCCGCCTGGTGTTACGGCTTCGCTTCCGTGATCCAGGCGCTCGCGGCCCGCTCCGCGTCGCGGGGGGGAGCCACGCGGGTCGACCCGCGGCTGGTGGTGCGGATGCTCAGCCAGTGGCGCTTCATCGCCAGCCTGGGCGTGGACTTCCTCGGTTTCGTCCTGCAGGTGGTGGCGCTGCGGCGGCTGCCGCTGTTCGTGGTGCAGGCGGTGATAGCCGCGAGCCTCGCGGTGACGGCGCTGTCGGCGGCCTGGCTGATGAACCAGGTGCTCGCGTGGCGGGAATGGGTTGCCGTCGCCGGGGTGTGCGCCGGAATCGCCCTGCTCGGCGCGTCGGCCGGGGCGGAACGGGCGGTGCAGGTCGGCGAGGAGTTCCGCATTGGCCTGATCGCGGGGCTCGCCGGGCTGCTGGTGCTCGGGATGCTGGCGGGCCATCTGCCGGACCCATTCCGGACGCCGGTACTCGGGGCCGTCGCCGGGATCGGCTACGGCATCGTCGCGGTCTCCGCGCGGATCCTGACCAACCTGCACCCGCTGGCGCTGGCGAGGAACCCGGCGACGTACACGCTCGCCGTGGCCGGCACGGTCTCCTTCCTGTTCTACGCATCGGCGCTGGAACGTGGCCAGGTGACGGTAGCGACGGCCGCCACGGTGCTCGCCGAGACGGTGCTCCCCGCGCTGATCGGCCTGCTCTTCCTGGGCGACCACCCCCGGCGCGGCTTCGACGTCGCGGCCGCGCTGGGGTTCGCGCTCGCCGTCGCGGGCGCGGTGATGCTGGCCCGTTTTGCCGAGGCCGGTGGCGATACCGTCACGGCGGAGGGCTCGCCGTAAGTACCGTTTCGCAGCAAATGTCCGATCTGCGCGGTGGATCTGGTGCAAATCTGGCCGGATTCGCGCGAGGCGAAACCCGCGCATGTGGTGTCGGTGACCTGGGTAACGGGCTTTGGCTGATATTCTGAGAGCCCGTGGAGCGGCGGGCTTTCCCGCCATCGCAACAACCACGGGAGCCTCATTGGCTGCGGCACCGCTCGTCTCAAGGCCGGCCTCTACCAAACATCTCTTCGTTACCGGGGGAGTCGCCTCCAGCCTGGGCAAGGGGCTGACGGCCGCTAGCCTCGGGCGCCTGCTGACGCTCCGCGGGCTGCGGGTCACCATGCAGAAGCTGGACCCCTACCTCAACGTCGATCCCGGGACGATGAACCCGTTCCAGCACGGCGAGGTGTTCGTCACCGACGACGGAGCCGAGACCGACCTCGACGTCGGCCACTACGAGCGGTTCCTCGACACCGAGCTGAAGGGATCCGCCAACGTCACCACCGGGCAGATCTACTCCAGCGTGATCGCCAAGGAGCGCCGGGGCGAGTACCTCGGTGACACCGTCCAGGTGATCCCGCACATCACCAACGAGATCAAGGCCCGGATCCGGGAAATGGGCGGACCCGACGTTGACGTGGTGATCACCGAGGTCGGTGGCACCGTGGGGGACATCGAGTCGCTGCCGTTCCTGGAGGCGGTGCGGCAGGTACGGCACGAGATCGGGCGGGACAACTGCCTGTCCCTGCACGTCTCGCTGCTGCCCTACCTGGTCCCGTCCGGCGAGCTGAAGACCAAGCCGACCCAGCATTCGGTGGCCGCGCTGCGCAGCATCGGCATCCAGCCCGACGCGATCGTCTGCCGCTCCGACCGCACGATCAGCGCCGGGCTGAAGCGCAAGATCAGCCTGATGTGCGACGTCGACGAGGAGGCGGTGGTGTCCGCCCCCGACGCCGCATCGATCTACGACATCCCCAAGGTGCTGCACGGCGAGGGCCTGGACGCCTACGTCATCCGGCGGCTCGGCCTGCCGTTCCGGGACGTGGACTGGACCGACTGGGACGAGCTGCTGCGCCGGGTGCACCGGCCCGCCCGCACGGTCACCATCGCGCTCGTCGGCAAGTACATCGACCTGCCCGACGCCTACCTGTCGGTGACCGAGGCGCTGCGCCACGGCGGTTTCGCCAACGACACCCGGGTCAACATCCGCTGGGTGACCAGCGACGACTGCGCGACACCCGAGGGTGCCGCGCGGCGCCTCGACGGCGTCGACGGCGTCCTCATCCCCGGCGGTTTCGGCGTCCGCGGCATCGAGGGGAAGATCGGGGCGGTCCGGTACGCCCGGACGCACGCGATCCCGCTGCTCGGCCTGTGCCTGGGCCTGCAGTGCATGGTCATCGAGGCGGCGCGGGGACTGGCGGGCCTGCCGGCCGCCAACAGCGCCGAGTTCGAGCCGGGAACCCCCGATCCGGTGATCGCCACCATGGACGACCAGAAGTCCGTGGTGGCCGGCGAGCGGGACATGGGCGGGACGATGCGGCTCGGGCTGTACCCGGCCGTGCTGGCCGAGGGAAGCATCGTCCGGGGGCTGTACGGCACCGACGAGGTGCAGGAGCGGCACCGGCACCGGTTCGAGGTCAACAACGACTACCGGGAGCGGCTCGAGGCCGCCGGGCTGGTCTGCTCCGGGCTGTCGCCGGATGGCCGCCTGGTCGAGTTCACCGAGCTTCCGCCGGAGGTCCACCCGTTCTTCGTCGCCACCCAGGCCCATCCGGAGCTGCGGTCGCGTCCGACCCGGGCGCACCCGCTGTTCACCGGCCTGGTGGCGGCGGCCGTCGAACATTCCCGGGCCGCCAGCCCGGCGCCCGCCGTGGCGATCGGCGAGCGCGCCGCTACCAGCGCCTGACCGCCGGTGCGCGAAATCCGCGACGTGCCGGAGCACTGGCCGGTGGTGTCGTCGGCGCAGCGGCTGCGCGGCCGGATCTTCTCGGTGCGGACCGACGACGTCCAGATGCCGGACGGAGCGGTGGCTGCGCGTGACGTGGTCGTGCACCCCGGTGCGGTCGCGGTGCTGGCGCTGGACGGCCAGGAACGGGTCCTGCTGGTCCGCCAGTACCGCCACCCGCCGGGCAGGCTGCTGTGGGAGCTGCCCGCCGGGCTCCGCGACGTCGGCGGCGAGCAGCCGCTGGCCACCGCGCAGCGCGAGCTCGCCGAGGAGACCGGCTGGCGCGCGGAAAGCTGGCGGACGCTGGCCGACTGCTTCACCTCCCCGGGGATGACCAGTGAGCGGATCCGGATCTTCCTGGCCCGCGGCGTCACCGAGATCCCGGCGGCCGAGCGGGACTTCACCCCGGTGCACGAGGAAGCGGCGATGAAGCATGCCTGGGTCCCGCTCGGCGACGCCGCCGGGGCGGTTCTGGCCGGCGACATCCACAACCAGACCGCCGCTGTCGGTATCTTGGCCGCGTACGCCGCTCGGGCGAACGGTTTCGCGGATCTTCGCGATCCGCGGGCACCAGAAGCCTGAACGGCGCCCGGGAGCGGGCCCGGGTACTTGCGATGGCCCGGCAACGGAGCCGGGCTGCCTGGGCCGCAGGAAGGTCTGAAAGCCATGAAGGTGGGCGTTCCCCGAGAGGTCAAAAACCGCGAGAACCGGGTCGCGATCACCCCGGCCGGCGTGCACGAGCTCGCGCGGGCCGGTCATCAGGTCTACATCGAGGCCGGGGCCGGCGCGGGCTCGGCCATCCCGGACGAGGACTTCACCGCGGCGGGCGGCACGATCCTGCGTGGCGCGGACGACGTGTGGGCGGCCGGCGAACTCATCCTCAAGGTCAAGGAGCCGGTGGCCGAGGAGTACCACCGGATGCGCAAGGGCCAGGTGCTGTTCACCTATCTGCACCTCGCGGCGTCCCGGGAGACCACCGACGCGCTGCTGGACTCCGGGATCACCGCGGTCGCCTACGAGACCGTCCAGCTGGCGGATGGCTCCCTGCCGCTGCTCGCCCCGATGTCCGAGGTCGCCGGCCGGATGGCCACCCAGGTCGGGGCGCACCACCTGCAAAGTGACGGCGGTGGCCGGGGAGTGCTGATGGGCGGCGTCTCCGGCGTGTACGCCGCCAAGGCCGTGGTGCTGGGCGCGGGCGTATCGGGCATGAACGCCGCCGCGATCGCGCTCGGGATGCAGGCCGAGGTGCTGCTGCTGGACAAGAACATCGCCAAGCTCCGCATCGCCGACGCCATCTACCAGGGGCACTGCCAGACCGTCGCCTCGAACACCTACGAGATCGAGAAGGCGGTCATCGACGCCGACCTGGTCATCGGCTCGGTGCTGGTCCCGGGGGCCCGGGCACCCAACCTGATTCGCAATGAACTCGTCGCGCGGATGAAGCCCGGCTCGGTGCTCGTGGACATCTCCATCGACCAGGGGGGGTGCTTCGAGGACTCCCGGCCGACGACCCACGACGACCCCATCTTCACCGTCCACAACTCGGTCTTCTACTGCGTGGCGAACATGCCCGGCGCGGTGCCGCACACCTCCACCTTCGCGCTCACCAACGTCACCCTCCCGTACGCCGCGCAGATCGCCGCACACGGCTGGCGCGGCGCGATGCGCGCGGACCGGGCGCTGTCGCTCGGCCTCAACGCCCACGAGGGGATGGTCACCTACGGCCCGGTCGCCGAGGCCCACGGCCTGCCATGGACCGGCATCGAGGAGGTGCTCAGCTGATCGGCACGGGCACCGGAGCACCAGGCACCGGCCTGCGGGCCCGGGCGCAGCCCCCGCCACAGCCCCCGCCACAGGGCCCGCGACGGGGCGCGCCACGGGCCCCGGGACCGGGCCGGGCGCAGGCCCGGGCCCAGCGCCCGCCACGTGGCCGGGCGCAGGGTCCGCGGCAGGCCGGCCCGCTCGCCGACGGTGCCTTTCACGGGACCCTCGGCCGCGAGGTGAGCAGCTACCTGCAGCACCTGACGGCCGAGCGCGGGCTCTCGGTGAACACGCTGCAGTCCTACACCCGGGACCTGCGGCGTTACCTGGGCGCGCTGGCCGATAGCGGCAAGGCGAGCCTGGCGGAGGTGGCCGAGGAGGACGTGGCGGCGTTCGTCGCCGGCCTCCGGCAGGGCGGCGACGGGCGCCCGCCGCTGTCGGCCGGCTCCGCGGCCCGGGCGGTGGTAGCGGTTCGGGGCCTGCACGCCTTCGCTGTCCGCGAGGGACTGGCGGCCACCGACCCGGCGCGGCTGGTGCGCCCGCCGGCCCCGCCGCGGCGGCTGCCGAAGGCGATCCCGGTGACCGATGTGGAGCGGCTGCTGGCCGCCGCGGGCGCGGGGGACACGCCCGCGGCGCTGCGCGACCGCGCCCTGCTGGAACTGCTGTACGGGACGGGCGCCCGGATCTCCGAGGCGGTCGGGCTGGACGTCGACGACCTCGACCTGCGGGACGGGAGCGTGCGGCTGGCGGGCAAGGGCGGCAAGTTCCGGGTGGTGCCGGCCGGCAGCTACGCGTGCGCCGCGCTGGAGGCGTATCTGGTCCGGGCCCGCCCGTCGCTTGCCGCCGGTGCCAGAGCCGGGGCCGGTGCCGCGGGCGGGATGGCGGCCGCCGGGCGGTCCCGCGGGGATGGCGCCGCGGGCCGCACCGGACCGCACCGGCGCCCGCGGGCGGGCCGTACTGCGGGATCACCGGCCTCGGCGGTGTTCCTCAACGCCCGCGGCGGGCGGCTCACCCGCCAGGGGGCGTGGATGGTGCTGCGCGCCGCATCCGGCCGCGCCCGGCTGGACGGCGTCTCGCCGCACACGCTGCGGCATTCGTTCGCCACCCACATGCTCGACGGCGGCGCCGACGTCCGGGTGGTGCAGGAGCTGCTCGGGCACGCGTCGGTGACGACGACGCAGGTCTACACCCTGGTGACGGTGGATCACCTGCGCGAGGTGTACGCGGCGGCACACCCGCGGGCACTCGGCTGAGGCAGGACCGGAAGACGCGGCGCGCCCCGGGAGCGGGCTGGAGGCACGACCCCGGGTTAACGCTGCGGAACCGCGGGCCGTCGGCTGTGGGCACAACGGCATCTGGCAGGTAATCCCGGCCCAAACCGCGAGTCGGCTTGCCGTCGGTATGCACAGGCCCTAGTGTCCGTGCCAGGAAGCGAAGGGTCGGCAGTCGGGGAGGTTCGCAGCAGGTGGCAGTATCCCGCACCACAGCACCCCGCACAACGCCATCCGCCGCGGCGGCATCGCGGTCGGCACATCAGCCGGAGCCCAACGGTGCTGAGCTGGGGCCAACGGGCCGTCCCCGCCCCGTCTTCCCCGAACCGGAGCCGCTGAAGGAGCATGGCCCCGCCCGGGTGGTGGCGATCGCCAACCAGAAGGGCGGCGTCGGCAAGACCACGACGGCCATCAACCTGGGTGCCGCGCTCGCCGAGTTCGGGCGGCGCGTCCTCCTCGTGGACTTCGACCCGCAGGGGGCCCTGTCGGTCGGCCTGGGAATCCATCCGCTGCAGCTCGAGTACACCGTCTACAACCTGCTGATGGAGCGCGGCGTGACCGCGGCCGACGTGGTGCTCAAGACCAACGTGGACGGGATGGACCTGCTGCCGAGCAACATCGACCTGTCCGGCGCGGAGGTCCAGCTGGTGCAGGAGGTGGGCCGCGAGTACATCCTCGGCGGCGCGCTCGAGCCGATTCTGCCCGAATACGACGTGCTGCTGATCGACTGCCAGCCGTCGCTCGGACTGCTGACCGTCAACGCGCTCGCGTGCTCCCAGAGCGTCGTGGTACCGCTTGAGTGCGAGTACTTCGCGATGCGCGGCGTCGCGCTGCTGATGGAGACCATCGACAAGGTTTCGCGGCGGCTCAACCGGAACCTCGTCATCGACGGTCTGCTGCCGACCATGTACGACCCGCGCACGCTGCACTCCCGCGAGGTGCTGTCCAGCATCCTCGACGGGTTCAGCGAGAAGGTTTTCCACACGGTGATCAACCGCACCGTGCGATTCCCCGACGCGACCGTCGCCGGAGAGCCGATCACCCGGTTCGATGCGGCCTCCACCGGCGCGGGTTCCTACCGTGAGCTGGCCAAGGAAGTCCTGGACCGCTGGCGCCAGGAACAGGCCGCCACGGCCGGCTGAGCCCGCGGGACGGCGATCACGCCGGCGGGCGCGGCGGCGGTGTCACCGGGCCGGAGCGCCCGGCGGCTCGGATACCGTCGTATGGCGTGAGCAGCGCGGTGAGTGGTGACGCGATGACCGGCGAGATGAGCGGCGGCGAGGACGTGCCCGCCCAGCCCGGCGCGGCGCCTGAGACGGGCGCGGTGCCTGAGACGGGCGCGGTGCCTGAGACGGGCCCGGCATCCGCCCCGGCCGGGTTCCAGGTCCACCTGGACGTCTTCGAAGGCCCGTTCGACTTGCTGCTCGCGCTGATCTCCAAGCACAAGCTGGACATCACCGAGGTGGCCCTGTCCCAGGTCACCGACGAGTTCATCGGATACATCTCGGCGCATGGCGGTGCCTGGGACCTGGATCAGGCCAGCTACTTCCTGCTGGTCGCCGCCACCCTGCTCGACCTGAAGGCGGCGAGGCTGCTGCCCGCGGGGGAGGTGGAGGACGAGGAGGACCTGGCCCTGCTGGAGGCCCGGGACCTGCTGTTCGCCCGGCTGCTGCAGTACCGCGCCTACAAAGAGGTGGCGGCGGTGTTCGCCGGCCGGATGGCCGAGCAGGGCCGCCGGTTCCCCCGGCGGGTGCCGATGGAGCCGCGCTTCGCGGGACTGCTCCCGGAGGTGCTGCTGGGCCTCGGCCCGGCGGAGTTCGCGCATCTGGCCGGCCGCACGCTCGCGCCGAAGCCGGTGCCGACGGTATCGGTGGATCACATCCACTCGCCCCGGACATCGGTCCGTGAGCAGGCCGAGATTCTGGCAGAACGGCTCCGCCTGGTTGACCAGGCGACTTTCCGCACCCTGACCTCGGACTGCGCGGGGCTGTACGAGGTGGTCGCGCGCTTCCTGGCGCTGCTCGAGCTGTACCGGGAGCAGGCGGTCTCGTTCGAGCAACTCGAACCGCTCGGCGAACTGCACGTGCGGTGGATAGCGGCGGCCGGCGCAGGCGCGGTGACGATCGAGGACGACGAATAACACCGATCGGGAAACACATGACGATGCCGGACGAAACGAATCCGCCAGGCGGTCAGGGCATGGACCCGGAAGGGACCCGGCCCGGCGCGGCCGGCGAGAGCACGGGAAACGGCGCCAGCGCCGGCGCGCCGGTGCCGTCAGGGCACCCGGAGCCGCTTCCCGGCCTCGGCGATGTCCCGGAACCCCAGCCTGGGCTGCGGCCCTCGCTCGAGGCCATCCTGCTGGTGCTGGACGAGCCGGTGGAGGAGGTGGTGCTGGCCCAGGTGCTGGAACGGCCGCGCGGCGAGGTGTCCGCCGCCCTGCGCGAGCTTTCCGCCGGGTACACCGCCGACGGCCGCGGCTTCGACCTGCGGGAGGTGGCCGGAGGCTGGCGTTTCTACACCCGGGCCGAGTGCGCGCCGGTGGTGGAACGGTTCGTCCGCGACGGCCAGGAGGCGCGGCTGACGGCGGCCGCGCTGGAGACGCTCGCGGTGGTCGCGTACCGCCAGCCGGTGAGCCGCAGCCGGGTTTCCGCCGTGCGCGGGGTGAACTGCGACGGCGTGATGCGCACCCTGGTGCTGCGCGGCCTGGTCGAGGAGGCGGGCACCGACCAGGAGACGAGCGCGATCCTGTACCGCACGACCAGCTACTTCCTGGAGCGGCTCGGGCTTCGCAGCCTGGAGGAACTCCCTGATCTCGCGCCGTTCCTGCCGGACGAGGTGCCGGACGACACGGTGCAGACCCACCCCAACGGCAGCACGGCCAACGGCAGCACAGCCACGCCGGGAGATGCAGCGGAGGCCGATGGTGACCACGGGTAGCCCGCAGCGGGACACCCTCACCGACACGCCGGACGGCGTCCGGCTACAGAAGGTGATGGCCGCCGCCGGGCTGGGCAGCAGGCGGCACTGTGAGGAGCTGATCGGCGAGGGGCGGGTGGAGGTCGACGGCGAGACCGTCCGGCGGTACGGCGCCCGGGTCGATCCGGAGCGGCAGGTGATCCGGGTCGACGGCCGCCGCCTCCCGGTCCGGCAGGACCTGGTGTATCTCGCGCTGAACAAGCCCGCCGGAGTGGTCAGCACCATGTCGGACCCGCATGGCCGCCGGACGATCGCGGAGTTCGTCGGGGACCGCCCGGAGCGGTTCTTCCATGTGGGCAGGCTCGACTATGACACCGAGGGCCTGCTGCTGCTGACCAACGACGGCGAACTGGCGCACCGGCTGTCGCACCCGCGGTACGGGGTGCTCAAGACCTACCTCGCCGACGTGCCCGGGCCGGTCCGGCGGGATCTGGGGCGCCGGCTTCAGACCGGGGTGCAGCTGGATGACGGCGTCGTGACGGTGGACGGTTTCCGGGTGGTGGAGCGCGCCGGTTCCCGGGTTCTGGTGCAAGTGACCCTGCACGAGGGGCGCAAGCACATTGTGCGGCGGCTGCTGGCCGCGGTCGGCCATCCGGTGATCCGGCTGGTCCGCACCGACGTCGGGCCGCTGCGGATCGGATCGCTCAAGCCCGGCACGGTCCGGCAGCTCACAGCCAGGGAAGTCGGAGACCTGTACGCGGCCGTCGGGCTCTGAGGGGCACGCTGAGCCGGATAGTGTGGCCGGACAGGTTTGCATCCGCGATCGGCACCAGGAGGGCGGCCACGTGATTGTCAGGGCGATCCGCGGCGCGACCCAGGTCAATGCCGACGACAGGGACTCCATCCTGGAGGCGACGGCCGAGCTTGTCACCGAGGTGATGGCCCGCAACGATCTGTGCACCGACGACGTGATCAGCGTGATCTTCACGGTGACGCCGGATCTGACCGCGGAGTTCCCGGCACTCGCGGCGCGCAAGATCGGTTTCCACGACGTGCCGCTGCTCTGCGCGAACGAGATCGACGTTCCCCATGCCCTGCCGCGGATCGTCCGGCTGATGATGCACATCAACACCGACCGGCCCCGATCGGCGGTGCAGCACGTCTACCTGCGCGGGGCGACCGCGCTGCGGCTGGATATCGCGCAATGACGCTTCCCGGCGACCGCGGCTCGCTCGCCGGGCTGCGGCTCGTTGTTATCGGTACCGGGCTGATCGGCACCTCGGTGGCGCTCGGCGCGCGGGACCGTGGGGCCAGCGTGTGGCTGTCGGACAAAGACGTCGCCGCGGCGCGGCTGGCGGCCGACCTCGGCGCGGGTGAGTTGCTTCCGCCCAGCGGGCCGGACGGGGGGCCGGCGGACCTCGCGGTCCTCGCGATGCCCCCGGACGCGGTTCCGGCGGCGCTCGCCGCCGCTCAGGAGCGCGCGCTCGCGTCGGTGTACACCGACACGGCCAGCGTGAAGGCGCCGCCCGCGGCGCAGGCGCGGCGGCTCGGCTGCGACATGCACCGGTACGTCCCGGGTCATCCGCTGGCCGGCCGCGAGCGTTCCGGGCCGGCCGCGGCTCGTGCCGACCTGTTCCTCGGCCGGCCGTGGGCGCTCTGCCCGTTCGCCGAGACTGCCGCGGACGCGCTGGAGGCCGTTAGCTCGCTGGCCCGGGCGCTGGGAGCGGAACCGGCCCTGCTGGGCGCGGAGGAGCACGACCGCTGGGTGGCCTTGGTCTCGCACGCGCCGCATCTCGTCGCATCGGCGATGGCGGCTCGCCTCGCGGACGCGCCGGCCGGCGCGCTCACCCTGGCCGGGCAGGGGCTTCGCGACGTCACCCGGATCGCCGCGGGCGACGCGGGACTGTGGGCGCAGATCCTGACCGCCAACGCGGCGCCGGTGGCGGACGTCCTCGCCGCCGTTGCGGCGGATCTTTCCAGTGCCGCCGGGCTACTGTCGGCCGCTTCCGGCGGGCCGGATGTGGGCGCCGCGTCAGCCGGCCTGGTGGCACCGGAACTGGTGAAGCAGGTGGCGGCCCTGCTGGAGGGCGGGCAGGCGGGGGTCGCGCGGATACCGGGCAAGCGCGGCGGGCCCGCTCAGCGCTACGCCAGCCTGCAGGTGGTCATCGCCGACGAGCCCGGCGAGCTGTCCCGGCTGTTCCAGGCGGCCGGGGACGCCGCCGTCAACATCGAGGATGTCGGTATCGAGCACTCGCCGGGGCTCCCGGTCGGCGTCGCCGAGCTTTTCATCCGGCCGGAAGCAGCCCAGCGGCTGGCGGAGGTGCTGCGCGAGCACGGCTGGCCGGTGCACGGCCCGGCTGAGCAGCTATAGCCAACCGCATGCGGCACCACCTCAGCCGCGGGCGCTGCGGAGCACGCTCCGCCCCAGCGGCAGCAGGTACGCCGCGGCCACGGCCAGGGCCGCGATCGCTCCGCTGAGGAACGAGCCCGGGCCGCCGTGGAACCCCAGCATCGCCGGGTTGCCCGCCAGCCGGTTCATGGTGAGCCAGAACAGCACGAGGCAGGCCGCCCCGAACGAGCACACCGCGGCTGCCGGGAAGAACGCTTCCGGAAGGATGGTGGGCTCCCAGCCGCGGCGCCGCAGGAACCTCCGGGCCATGACAAACGCCGACAGCAGGAGTACGCCCACGATCCCGGCGGCTACCCGCAGGACGACGTTGTCGCTGCTGGCCTCCAGCATCGCGGCCTGCGCGCAGCCGTGCGCGCCCGGCCAGGCGTGCTGCCAGTACGGGCAGGCCGCCGCGGCGAACCGGGTACCGGCCGGTGCCGCGCCGGTGAACGGGCGGCCGAATACCGCATTCATCGCCGCCACCAGCAGGCCGCTGGCACCGACCGCGATCAGGACCAGGCTGCCCAGCTTCCATGCCGCCAGGGTGAGATCGCCGACCAGCGCGGCCGGGCGCCTGCGCCAGAGCCGCGCGTTGTGGGCGCGGACGACGGCGTCCACCGAGCCGAAGCTGGAGATCGCCGCCTCCTGCGCCTCGCGTTCGGTCAGCCCCGCGGCGGTTCCCGCCGCCACCGCTTCGGCCAGGTGGTCCTCGGCCTCGGCCAGGACCCGGGCCTTGTCCTGCGGCGTCATCCGCAGGCGGCCGCCGATGACGGTCAGGTATTCGCCGATCGGATCGCGCATCGGGCCCGCTGGTTTCCCGCTCACATTGACCACCCCAGTACCGCCTGAACACCGTTGGCGAAGCGCCGCCACTGGTTCCGCTCGGCCGCGAGGGCGGCAGCCCCGGCCTCGGTCAGCGCGTAGACCCGGCGCCGCCGGCCATCTGCCTGCGCCCACGAGCTGCCGAGCAGCCCGCCGCCCTCCAGGCGGTGCAGCGCCGGGTAGATCGTCCCCTCGGGCAGGTCGAACATCCCGTCGCTGCGTTCCCGCAGCGCCGAGATGATCGCGTAACCGTGCGCGGGCCCGGCCGCGAGCACAGACAGCAGGAGCAGGTCGAGGTGCCCCTTGAGCCGTTCCCGTTCCATACCTAGCAACTCTAGGCATAGTAAGCCGAGGTGTCAAAGAGTTATTGGCGTGGCCGGGGGGAGTCCGGTCCGCGCTGGCCCGGATAACATCTGGCGAGACCGGTGGCGCGGCCGGCTGTGCGGCCGCCCGCTTTCGTTGACCGCCCGGGTAGACAAGAACGCGTGAGGGCAGCACCGTGACCAGTACAGGCCGAACCGGTCTCGTCATCGCCGTCGACGGGCCGTCCGGGTCCGGCAAGTCGAGCGCCGCGCGCGGCGCCGCACGGGCGCTCGGGCTGCGTTACCTCGACAGCGGGGCGATGTACCGGGCGATGACGCTGTGGATGCTCGGGCATGGCGTGGATGTCGCCGACCCGGCCGCGGTGGCGGCCCGCGTGCAGGAGCCGGCGATCGTCGTCGGAACGGACCCCGATGAGCCCGGCGGGCCGGCCGTCTTCCTGGACGGCGCGGTGGTGACCGGCGATATCCGCAGCCGCGAGGTGTCCAACGAGGTCAGCGCGGTGAGCGCGGTCCCGGAGGTGCGGTCCCGGCTCGTCGCCATGCAGCGGTCGGTCATCGCCAGCGCCGTGGAACCGGGCCGCGAGGGATCCGACGATGCCAGCCGGGTCCGCGAGGCCGGGAAGCGGTCCGGGATCGTCGTGGAAGGGCGTGACATCGGCACGGTGGTGGCCCCGGACGCGCAGGTGAAGGTGTTTCTCACCGCCAGCGAGGCCACCCGCGCCGAGCGGCGCGCCCGGGACATGGCCGCCGATCCCGCGGCGACGCTGACCGTGACGCGGCAGGAGATGGGGCGCCGGGACCGGCTGGACTCCACCCGGGCCGCCTCGCCATTGCTCAAGGCCGGTGACGCGGTGGAGATCGACTCCACCCGGCTCAGCCTGGACGAGGTGATCGCCCAGATCGTCGCCCTGGCGCAGCAACGGGCGGTGTCCGCGTGACCGGCACGGCCCGGAATGTCCTGGTGCGCGACAAAGGCCGGAGTGTCCCCGTAGCCGGCGAGGCTGGTCCGGCGTGACCGACGAAGGCGGGACCGACCACGACAGGTCCGCGGGCCCATGGGAGGAGCTGGGGCCCGCCGACGAGTGGGCAGCCGATGACACCGGAGCGGGAATCCCGGCCGAGGATGGCCCGGCGGTCCCCGTGGTTGCCGTCGTCGGGCGGCCGAATGTGGGCAAGTCCACCCTGGTCAACCGGATCATCGGGCGCCGGGAGGCGGTGGTCGCGGACGTCCCTGGGGTGACCCGCGACCGGGTGGCCTACGACGCGCAGTGGGGCGGCAGGTCATTCACGATCGTGGATACCGGCGGCTGGGACCCGCTGGCCGCGCCCGGCGGGGGAACGGGCGGGCTGGCCGAACGGGTCGCGGCGCAGGCCCGGCTGGCGGCGGAAACGGCGGACGTGGTGCTGCTCGTCGTGGATGCGGTCGTGGGCGTCACCGACGCCGACGAGGCGGTCGGGGCGGTGCTGCGCCGTTCCGGCAAGCCGGTGGTGCTCGCCGCCAACAAGGCCGATGACATCCGCGGCGACTCGGAGGCCGCCGGACTCTGGTCGCTGGGGCTGGGGGAACCGTGGCCGGTCAGCGCGCTGCACGGGCGCGGCAGCGGTGACCTCCTCGACGCCCTGACCGATGCGCTGCCCGATGCGCCGCATCGGCCGTTCGGCAGCGAGAACGAGAACCGGGGCCCGCGGCGCGTCGCGCTGATCGGCCGGCCCAACACCGGGAAGTCGAGCCTGCTGAACCGGCTGGCGGGGGAGCAGCGGGCGCTCGTGCACGATGCGGCCGGCACCACCCGCGACCCGGTCGACGAGGTGCTCACGCTCGGGGGCCTCCAGTGGCGGTTCGTGGACACGGCCGGCGTCCGCCGCCGGTTCCGGGAGAGCCAGGGCGCGGATTACTACGCGGCGCTGCGGACCGCCGGAGCGCTGGAGCGCGCCGAGGTCGCGGTGGTGCTGGTGGACGCCAGCGAGCCGCTCACCGAGCAGGACCTGCGGATCATCTCGATGGTGATCGACGCGGGCCGGGCGCTGGTGATCGCGTACAACAAGTGGGACCTGATCGATTCGGAACGGCGCTACTACCTCGAACGGGAGATCGACCGGCAACTGCACACCGCCCGCTGGGCGCCGCGGGTGAACATCTCCGCCCTGACCGGCAGGAACGCCGGGCGGCTGGTGCCGGCGCTGGAGACCGCGCTGGCGGGCTGGGAGACCCGGGTGCCGACCGGGCGGCTGAACGGGTGGCTGACCGAGGTTATCGCCGCGACGCCGCCGCCGGGGCGGGGCGGCCGCCAGCCCAAGATCCTGTTCGCCACCCAGGCGGGGGTGGCGCCGCCGCACATCATCTTGTTCACCACCGGCTTCCTAGAGGCCTCCTACCGGCGTTTCCTGGAACGGCGGCTGCGCGAGGAGTTCGGTTTCGCCGGGAGCCCGGTGCGGCTGTCGATGCGGATCCGGGACAAGCGCTCTGGCGCAAACCGCTCTGCTGGAGACCGCAGCGGCGGGACCCGCAGTGCGGGAACGCGCAGCGCTGGGCACCGCGGTGCCGGTCAGTGGAGCGGGAACCGCGGCGGGGGGAACCGCAGCGGCGGGAACCGCAGCGGGCGCCGGTAGGCAAGCTGGCGGCTCAGCCCCGATGGCCACTTATTAGGTCCCGATGGTCACGCAGCACCGGCCTTCGGCCGGGTCCCATCGCGCTGCCGCGGCCGAGGCGCCAAGCTGCTCGAGCAGGCCGCGGACCAGGGCCAGGTTCATCCGGCAGGCGACGTCGGGTTGGGATTGTGCGAGCGCCCGGAACGGGCAGTTGCCAAGCACATAGCCGTTTCCTTCGGACCGCGGGGCGAAGCCGCAGGCGTCCAGCGCGTCCACGGCGGCAGCCAGCGCGGCGGGCTGGGGATCGGTTCCGGCCCGGCCGGGCCTGCCTTGTGCTGCGATGGCACGCCCCGTTTGACCGGCCGCCTCCTCTAGTGCCTCGCCTACCGGCTCACCGTCCTCGATCGCCGCGGCCACGGTCCTGGCGAGCACCATGCCCGCGATGTCGTAGCGACGCTCGGGAACGCTGACCGCGAACTCTTCGGTCGCCGCCCGGTAGAGCTTGGTCGGATGGCCGGCGCCGGGGCCGCGACGGCCGGACGGCCGCTTGAATTCGACTTCGAGCAGCCCGGCCTGGTGCAGCCGGTCGAGATGGAACCGGGCCACATGGTGCGGCACCCCCAGCGCGGCCGCCGCCTCCTCCCGGCCCACCGGCGCGGTCTGCGCTGCGACGTACCGGTACAGGGCCCGTCGGGTGGGGTCGTCCAGGGCGGCGATCGCTGCCACGGCCGCAGGGACGTCCTCGCCGCTCATGGCTTTGTGCTTACCCGCGGATCCACCTTGACCTCTTCCCTGTCTGGTCTTGAGCTTCTATATGAGAAAGCTCTATCATTTAGATAGTATCGCACACGCCAGTCGCTAGCGGTCGGGCTGAGCGGCCGACGTCTTGAGCACGGAGGTATGCCATGGCTCAGAGTCAAACTATTACCCGGGGCGAGACGCCCCGCCCGCTCATCGCCGGGCGGTTCGGGCCGCTGCGAGGCGATTTCCGGGAACCGCGGTTCCAGGCCTACCTGCTGCTGTGGGTCGGCTTCACCGTGGCGCCGCTGCTGTTCGGGGTGGACAAGTTCTTCAACTGGATGACCTACTGGCCCAACTACCTGTGGGTCGGCTTCCCGCACCTCTTCGGCCACGTGTCGTCGCTGCACTTCATGTACGCGGTCGGCGTCGTCGAGATGACCGCCGGCGTGCTCGTTCTGTTGCTCCCGCGCTTCGCGCCCTATGTCATCGCAGCATGGCTGGGCGGAATCATCACTAACCTCGTGATCATCAGCGCTGTGCGCGGCGGGCACACCAACGTCTACTGGGACATCGCCCTGCGTGACTTCGGGCTCCTTATCGCCGCCCTGGCCCTGGCGAGGCTCGGTGCTGTGTACGCCCCGAACCCCCTCCGGCGGCGTGTGGCGCACGGACGCCGGGCATCGCGAGCGGCCGGCGTCCGCAACGTCGGTCAGCCCACGGCGCCTGATGGCAGGTCCCGCGTCGCCTGACGGCGGGCCTAACGCCACCTGACGGAAGGTCCCGCGCCGCCCAGCAGCGGCCTGACAGCCTCTGTGTCCGGAATGGCACCCTGGCGCGGCGGATCCAGGACGGCGTCGGAGCGTGAAGCCACTGTTGGCCCGCCGCTCAGCGGCGGGCCAACCGGTGAAATCACTCGGAACCACCTGCGGGCCTGCCGCGCTCGGGCGGTCGCCAGGTCTGCACCGATGGTGGATCTGCGGTAACCTTCAGGGCGTCCGGGCTTTGCCAGGACCAATACCGGGACGTGGCCCAGCTTGGTTAAGGCGCCTGACTGGGGGTCAGGAGAGCGGCGGTTCGAATCCGCCCGTCCCGACGGAACAAATGCCGCGACAGTGGATGTCGCGGCATTTTTGTCGTACCCTCCTGCTAGCTTTCACCCATGGGCAATGCTGTCTCCGAAAAGCGTCGCTGGTCAGATTCTCAATTGGCGACGGCAATCGCCAATTCCCGTTCTTGGCGCGGTGTCATGCGTGAACTCGGGCTGTCTGCCACATCCGCTGGGTCAATCCGATCGGTAAGGCGGCATGCCCAGCGCCTCGGCCTTGACACGTCTCATTTCACCGGGCAGCGCAGGTGGTCGGATACCGATCTGAGGCGCGTCGCATCATATGCGCGATCGTGGCACGAGATGGCCTCCGAACTCGGACTGGCGTCAGCAAACGGTGATGACTGCGCTCGGATAAGGGCACATGCGGTGCGCCTCGGCCTAGACCTCACCCGGCTTACCAAGCCGGAGACGGGCGAGGTTCAGCGACATGCCACGCCGCACGTCCGGCATCTACGGGATGCTGCGACCTGTCTGGCCGCAAGCTGGTTCCTCATTCGCGGGTGTAATGCGTCGTTCCCGGCCGAGCCGGCAGTCTACGACTTACTCGTTTCGACGGAAGACGGCATCAGAAGTATTCAGGTCAAAACAACGGCATGCTGCACCAAGGATGGCTGGGTCGTCAGTGTCGGACGGCGACCGTACTCCGTCGGTAACAAAGACCCACTAATCCCGTACGATCCGGACGTGAACGATCTCTTCTTTATTGTAGACGGCGATCTGACCATGTATTTAATTCCTAGCAGGATGATCGCCGGGCGGGTGAGCATCCTGCTGCACACCTACACCCGGTTCATCGTCGGGAATGCGGCCGGGCTGATGGGAGCCGGGGCAGCAGATTAGCCCCGGGGCGACAGATTAGCCGCGGGGCTGGGAGAAGCGGAGCATGTTGCCCGCCGGGTCGCGGAATGCGCAGTCGCGGACGCCGTAGGGCTGTTCGATCGGTTCCTGCAGTACCTCCGCGCCAGAGGCGCGGATGCGCTCGAACGTGGCGTCGCAGTCGTCGGTCGCGAAGATCAGCCCGTTCAGCATGCCTTTGGCCAGGAGATCCTGGGTGGCCCGGCGGTCGTCCTCGGAGGCGTTCGGGTTCTCGCCGGGTGCGACGAGGCCGATCTCCAGCCCGGGCTGTGACGGCGGGCTGACGGTAAGCCAGCGCATCCCCTCGAACGAGACGTCGTTCACCACCCCGGAAGCCGAGCACGTCGCGGTAGAACGCGAGGGCCTTGTCCTTGTCGGGGGTGGTGAGGAAGGTGTGGGAGAGCTTGAGGTCCATGTCGGCGATGCTAGGGACTCGCCGGTGCCTGCGCTTCTCCGTTCCTGCTCGGATCCGGAGCCGGCCTGCGTGGGCGGGTCAGCAGCTTCGCGAAGCCAGCGGGGATGGCGGCCCCGGCGTCGTGATGGCGGGCGCGGTATGCGCTCGGGCTCTCGCCGACCAGTTCGGCGAAGCGGGAGCTGAACGAGCCGAGCGAGGTGCACCCGACCGCCATGCAGACCTCGGTCACGCTCAGGTCGCGGCGGCGCAGCAGCGCCTTGGCCCGCTCGATGCGCCGCGTCATCAGGTACCCGTAGGGCGTTTCGCCGAAGGCGGCGCGGAACTGGCGGGAGAAGTGCGACGGGGACATGAACGCGGCCCGGGCGAGCGCCGGCACGTCGAGCGGCCTGGTGTACTCCCGGTCCATCAGGTCCCGGGCCCGGCGCAGGCGGACCAGGTCGTCCCGGGTCACCTGGTCAGCCGCCATCCCCTGCTGGCTGCGCGGGACCGGCTGCATGCGGCTGGCTCCCTCCGGCCGCGCCGGCCGCGCCGGCCGCGCCGCCCGTACCGGGCGCGCCGCCCGCGTGGTCGAGCCCGAGCACGCGCACCGCGTTGTCCTTGAGGATCTTCGGCCGGACCTGCGGCTTGATCTCGAGCTTGTCGAAATCCCCGAGCCACCGGTCCGGGGTGAGCAGCGGGAAATCGGAGCCGAACAGCACCTTGTCCTGCAGCAGCGTGTTCGCGTACTGGACCAGCAGCGGCGGGAAGTACTTGGGTGACCAGCCGGACAGGTCAATGAAAACGTTCGGTTTGTGGGTGGCGATCGACAGCGCGACGTCCTGCCACGGGAACGACGGGTGCGCCATGATGATCGTCAGATCCGGGAAGTCGATCGCGACGTCGTCCAGCATCGTCGGGTCCGACAGGCGGAGCCTGATTCCGCCGCCGCCGCGCATCCCCGCGCCGATTCCGGTCTGACCGGTGTGGAAGATCGCCGGGACGCCCAGTTCCTGGGCCACCTCGAGCAGCGGATAGGCGCTGCGGTCGTTCGGCGCGAACCCCTGGATGCCGGGATGGAACTTGATCCCGCGCATCCCGTGTGATTCGACCAGGGTGCGGAACCGCCGCGCGCCGGCCCGGCCCTTCGCCGGATCGACGCTCGCGAAGGCGATGAGCAGATCCGGGTGCTCGGCGGCCGCCTCGGCGATCTCCTCGTTGGACAGGGCCGGATGCCCGGTGAACGCCTCCGTGTCGACCGTGAAGATCACCGCGCCGATCTGGCGCTCGCGATAGTAGCGGGCGATCTCCGGGATTGCCGGCGCTCGGTCCCCGGCGCGGAAGTACTTCCCCGACGCCTCCGCGAACTCGTCGGGCAGCGAGCGGCGCCCGCGGGAGTCGGCCTCGACGTGGACGTGCACGTCGATGGCCGTGAGCTGGCTCGGATTCACGCGATCACCTTATGCCTGGGGGCCTGGCGGGCGATGAGCAGTCCGTGGCGGGGCAGCGCCAGGCAAAACCGGGTCAGCGTCGGGCAAGCCGGGTCACTGCTGGGCAAGCCGGGTCACTGCTCGGCAAGCCGGGTCACTGCCGGGCAAGCCGGGTCGCTGCCGGGGAGACCTCTACTCCGGCGGCGGCAGGCCGGCCAGAGCGGCGAGCGCGGCGCGATGCTGGTCCGCCGTGCCGAGCGCCAGCGCGGCGCTCTTCGCGCGCTTCAGGTACAGGTGCGCGGGATGCTCCCAGGTGAATCCGATACCGCCGTGCAGCTGCACGCATTCCTCGGCGGCCGACACCGCGGCTTCCGAGCAGTACGCCTGCGCGACCGCCACGGCGACGTCGGTGTCCGGGTCACCGGCCGCGACGCAGTCCGCGGCGTAACGGGCGGCCGCCCGAGCCCCGGCCACCGACGCCCACTGGTCGGACAGCCGGTGCTTGAGCGCCTGGAAGGAACCGACCGGCCGGCCGAACTGGTGGCGCTCCTTGACGTACTCGACCGTCATCTCCAGGCTCCGCTGCGCCAGCCCCAGTTGCTCGGACGCGAGCATCGCCGCGCCGGCGCGCAACGCGGACCCGACCGCGCGGGTGGCCGCTTCGCCGGAGGCGATGCGGCGGCCGGGCGCGGACCGGAGGGTGATGTCACAGAGCTGCCGCGTCATGTCCAGCGAGGTGACCGCGGTCCGGCTGACCGATTCGCCGGCGCCCGCCCCGTCTGCCGATCCGTCGCCCGATCCGTCTGCCGAACCGCCGGCCGGTCCGCCCGGCGTTTCCGTTCCGGCGGGAATCGCGTACAGTCCCGCGTCGGCCGGCACCAGCAGCACGTCGGCCGCCAGCGCGTCGGCCACGCCGGTTACGGTCCCGGTCAGCTCGGCCCGCTCCGGGCCTGCGCCGTCCTGCTCCGCGCGGACCGGTTCCGCGCGTACCGGGGGAGCCGCAGGCCGCCACGGCGACGCGGACAGCGGGATGGCGAGGGCGGCGGTGACCTCCCCGCTCGCCTGTCTGGACAGCAGCTCGTGTTCATCGCACGCCAGCAGCGCGGCCGTGGCCAGCACCGCGCAGCCCAGGAAGGGAACCGGCGCGACCGCGCGGCCGAGTTCCTCCATCACGACCGCGGTCTCCCGGAAGGACGCCCCGGCGCCGCCGTCGGCCTCGGGCACCGGCAGCCCGGCGCAGCCCAGTTCCGCGGCGAGGGCGCGCCACAGCGTGACGTCGGTCGTCTCGTGCTGCTCGGTGCGCGCCAGAACGGCCTGCCACGGGCTGCGCTCGGTCAGCAGCGCGCGCACGCTGGAGCGCAGGTCTTCCTCGATCTCGCTGTAGAGCAGATCCGGCGGGCGGCTCCCGTCCGCCCCGGGCGCTCCGGCCGGCGTTCCGGGCGGCCGGACCGCCGTACCCGTTCCGGTCGCGCCGGAGGTCCCGGCCGCCGTGGCGCTACGCGCGCCGCTGTCCGCCCCGCTCATCTCGGCAGATCCTTCCACGCGACGGTGGTATCGGTTCGCGGCTCCCGGGGCAGCCCGAGGACGCGCTCGGCAATGATGTTGCGGAGGATCTCCGAGGTGCCGCCCTCGATCGAGTTCCCTTTCGCCCGCAGGTACCGGTAGCCGGCCGTCCGGCCGGTGAAGTCGGTGATCTCCGGGCGGCGCATCGTCCACTCGTCGTAACGCAGGCCGTCGCCGGGCACCATCTCCATCTCCAGGCCGGAGATCTGCTGGCTGAGCCGGGCGAAGTTCAGCTTGGCGGCGGATCCCTCCGGGCCGGGGGCGCCCACCGCGATCTGCTGCCCGAGCCGCATCCCTGCCAGCCGGGCCACCTCCGCCTGAACCCACAGGCCCAGCAGGCGGTCGTGCAGCCCGGGGGTGCGCACCTCCGGCCGATCCCGCCAGGTCCGCGCCGCGGGGCCGATCATGCCGCTCTCCCGGGCCTGGGGGCCCCCGCCGATCGCGATGCGCTCGTTCATCAGCGTGCCCTGGGCGACCCGCCAGCCCTCCCCCACGTCGCCGATCCGGCACCAGCCGGGGATCCGCGCGCCGCTGAAGAACACCTCGTTGAACTCGGCTTCCCCGGTGATCTGCCGCAGCGGGCGTACCTCGACCCCTGGCGCGGTCATGTCGCAGGCGAAGTAGGTGAGCCCCTGGTGCTTCGGAACGTCCGGGTCGGTGCGGGCGACGAGGATCGCCCAGCGGGCCCGGTGGGCCATGGATGTCCACACCTTCTGCCCGTCCACGACCCAGTCGTCTCCGTCGCGGACCGCGCGGGTGGCGAGCGCGGCGAGGTCGGAGCCGGCGCCGGGCTCGCTGAACAACTGGCACCAGATCTCCTCGCCGGTCCACAGCGGCCGCAGCCACCGGCGTTTCTGCTCGTCGGTGCCGAACGCGAGGATCGTCGGGGCGGCCATGCCGAGCCCGATGCCGTTGCGGCGGGGCTGGTTGTCCGGCGCCCCGGCCGCATGGAACTCCTCCTCCACGACCCGCTGCAGCGGGCGCGGCAGGCTCAGCCCGCCGAGTCCGGCGGGAAAGTGCACCCAGGCCAGCCCCGCATCGAACCGGGCCCGCAGGAACTCCAGCCGGCCGGCCTCACCGATCGAAGCTGGATCGTTCTCCGCCAGAAAATCCCGTATCCGTGCCCGCAGTTCCCCCTCCTGCGCGCCTGCCCGGTCAGTTTCGGTCGCCATCCGGCACTCCCTTCCTCGGATCCGGCGCAGGGGTACAGCGCAGGGGTACGAAGCAATACCTCTGCCCTTACTATGCCGAACGGCTCACACGGGCCACCCGCCGCCCTATGGCGCGGCCGGCCCGGGGGTGGCCGTACCGGTGGGGGGGACACCGCGGGAGCCGTTTTTCTGCTGCGAAGCATCCCCCTGCGGGGTAGATCCCACCGGAGGGCGGCCTGACGGGAGGGCAGGTAGCGTGGTTAGGTACGCGGCCCGCGACGGGGGCACGCCGCGACCCGTGGAGGGGAAATGGCACGGGAGAGCAGCCAGCCGGGGGAACCGGCCTTCCACCGCGATCGCCGCGAGCACGGCGGCGCGCCGCAGCATCTCGACGACGACCAGCTTGCCCACGAGGCCGAGGAGGAGCGGGTCGACGCCGGTCTCGACGACTACGATCCCGACGACGTGCCACCGGCCACCGACACGCCGCCGCTGCCGGAGGATGTCCGGCAGACGGAACAGTACGTGCAGGAGAGGGCGGAGGTCCGCCGGGAGTTTGACGAGGATGAGCTACGGGTCCGCGGTCAGCGCGACCCGTTCCCGCCCACCCACTACGACCGCTGAGGGGTTTACGGGGTATCACCACAACGGGGATGCGTGACCGCGCCGCGGGGGGTCAGCCGGGTTCCCGGTCACGGATTGGGGGATGTGATGCGATTCAAATGGATCGCGGTGGTGGGCCTGGCCATTGCCGCGCTGATCGTCGCCGCATGCGGAAGCTCGACTCCCGCGTCGAACTCGGCCGGCACGGCGTCACCGACCGCCGCGCCGACCCATACCAGCACCGCCGCGGCCGGCACCACGCTGAAGACGGCCAAGGTCGGGGGCAAGACGGTGCTGACCAACGACAAGGGCTTCACCTTGTACTGGTTCGCGCCCGACACCTCCACCACCTCGAAGTGCAACGGTGCGTGCGCCGCGTCCTGGCCGCCGGTCGCCGGACCCGCCACCGCGGGCAGCGGCGTCACCGGGAAGCTCGGCACGATCAAGCGCTCGGACGGGGCCACCCAGGCCACCTACGGCGGCCATCCGCTGTATACGTTCACCGGGGACCATGGGCCCGGTACGGCCAACGGCAACAACGTGAATGCCTTCGGCGGGCTGTGGTACGAGGTCACCGCGTCCGGGGCGGCGCCCGCCGCGAGCCCGGCATCCACTTCCCCCGGGGGCGGTGGTTACTGACGCCATGGCCGCTAGTACTGACACCGTGGCCACGACTGGCCTGAGCCACCCGCAGCAGGTCGCGCTGCGGGTGGCCGGTGCGGGGCTCCTTGCCGCGACCGGGGTGATCCACCTCGACCTGTACCAGACCGGATACAACACCATTCCGACGATCGGCCCGCTGTTCCTGCTCCAGGTGGTCGTGGCGTTCGCGCTTGCCGTGGTCGTCCTGATCTCGCCCGGCCGGGTGATGGCGGCGGCTGGCGCCGTGTTCGCGGTGGCGACCCTCGGCGGGTACGTCCTGTCGCTTTGGGTGGGCCTCTTCGGCTTCACCGAGGTCCGTACCACGGCCGGCATCGCCGCGGGGATCGTCGAGGTGGCCGCCTTCGCCGTGCTCGCCTCGCTCGCCCTGCTCGGCCGTGCGGAAAGCGGGGCTGGCTCGCCGGCCCAGGCGGCCTCGCCGCCCCCGCCATCCGCACGCTCGCGGACTCGGGCCTCTGCGGGGTCGCGGACTCGGGCAGCGGGGTCGCGGACTCCGACATCCGCCGGCTCGTCGGCCGGCCGAGCGCGGTGGTCCGGGGCGCCACCCGGCCGATCCTGGTCGTCCGCGGGTTCCTCGGACCGCCCGTCCCGGTGGTCCCCGGGACACTCGGGCGGCCCGTCCCGGTGGTCCGCTGGAATCCCGCGCGCCGGATGGGGGATCGCGGGTGCTTCCGCCCTCGCCCTGATCGTGCTGGCTGTCGCGGTCGGAACGGCCAGCGGCACCGCCACCGCGGCCAGCGGCACCCTGAAGACCATGCAGGTTCACGGCAAGGCCGTGCTCACCAACGCCACGGGCTTCACCCTGTACTGGTTCGCGCCCGACACGCCGTCCAGGTCGAACTGCAACGGGTCGTGCGCCATCTACTGGCCGCCGGTGACCGGGACGCCGACGGCCGGCCACGGCGTCAACGGCAGGCTCGGCACCATCAAGCGGGCCAACGGCGCGACCCAGGCCACCTACAACGGCCATCCGCTGTACACCTACGTCGGTGACGGCTCACCTGGCCAGGCCAGCGGCAACGGCCTGAACCTGAACGGCGGCCTCTGGTACGAGGTGACCCCGTAAGGGTGTGCCCGTCGCGGGTGAGTCCCGTGCGGGTGGGTCACGGTGCGGGCCGGCAGGCGGGCAGCGCCGGACGGGAAATCCCCGGCGGCACGCTGTAGGCTCCGAACGAATCACCCAGCCAAGCAGCGGAGGAGGCCTGTCCGGTGAGGCTCGCCACGATTGCCCGCGCTGACCGCCCGCGCCTGCACGTGCGGGGGCGATCCGGTTATGTCGATGTGGCCGAGGCCACCGGAGACACCCGGCTTGCCTCGCTGGAGGGCGTGCTCGGGCTGCTCAGCAGCGAGCCGTCGGTGATGGACGCCGTGCGTTCCGCCGCCGAGCGTGACGGGACGGCGGTGCCGCCCGAGGATTTGGAGCCGGCCGTCCCGGAGCCCGCGCGGATCCTCTGCCTGGGCATCAATTACAGCGAGCACGCGGCCGAGGGCGGCCGTGACGTGCCGAGCTGGCCCGAGAGCTTCGTCCGGGGCCGGGGCAGCGTCCTCGGCCCGTATGCGGACCTGGTCAGGCCGGCCCTCACCGAACGCTTCGACTACGAGGGCGAGCTCGGGGTGGTCATCGGCCGCGGCGGCCGGTACATCACCGCGGAGAAGGCGCTCGATGCGATCGCCGGGTACGTGGTGCTGAACGACGCCTCGGCACGCGACTGGCAGCGCGCCGGGACGCAGTGGACCGGCGGCAAGAACTTCGAGGGCAGCATGCCGGTCGGCCCCGAGGTGGTGACCACCGACGAGGTCGACGTCAGCGATGTCGCGCTCACCACCGTGCTGAACGGCGAGGTGATGCAGTCGGCGCGAACCTCGCAGATGATCGTCGACGTGCCCAGCGCGGTCGAGTTCTTCTCCTCGTTCACCACCCTCCGCCCCGGCGATGTGATCGCCACCGGCACCCCCGGCGGCGTCGGGTTCGCGCGCAAGCCCCCGGTATGGCTGAACCCCGGGGACGTGATCGAGGTGACGATCGAGGGAGTCGGGACGATCCGCAACCGCGTCGTCGCCGAGGATGCCGACCTGAGCGGATGGCGCTGGCGGCCGCCCGGCCGCTAAGGCGCTGCGCGCTGCTGCGGCAGGCCCCGGGATAGCACCTGCAGAATGTCGTCGAGGACGTCGGGCGGGACGTGCCCGCCTGCGGTCCATTCGGCCCAGCGCATGCCGATCGTGTAGCCGATCCCCGCGTACACGTAGGCGATGACCTCCGGGTCGTAGTGCGGGTCGATCTCCCCGGCCAGCTGCGCCCGGCGCACGCCGCGCGCGTAGCCGCGGGCGAGGCTCTCGAAGTACTCCTGGAACAGCCCGTCTGCGACGAACTCCGATTCCCGCACCACCCGGTAGATCCACGGCCGCTGGGTGAGCAACTCGAAGAACGCGCCGAAGGCGGCCCGCTCGACTTCCCGCTGGGTGCCGTCGCACTGCTCGATCGAGGCCCGCATCGCCGCCCGGGCGTCGGCGCTGATCCGGTGGACGACGGCCGTGAAGATCTCGGCCTTGGAACGGTAGTGCGCGTAGAAGCTGCCGGTCGCGATCCCGGCCCGGGCGCAGATGTCCGCCACCGTCGTCCGCCGGTAGGTGCGCTCGCCGAACAGTTCCTCGGCGGCGGCGAGCAGCCGCTGCGCGGGTGGTTGTGCACCCCGCGCAGCGGCTGTCCGCCGACCGCTGTCAGCGATCATCTGTCAGCGGTTATCTGTCAGCGGTCATCTCTTGGCGGTCATCTGGGACTGGTCACCTCACGGCGACGGGATTCCGCTCGCCGGTGCCTGCTGCTGGCTTCCGGTGTACGTGGTCACCGCACCGCTGGACGACGTGTCCGTGGTCATCACCGGACCCGTCTTGACACCCGCGCCGTTGCGGATTTCGGCCATGTAGCCGCCGGTGACGCCCGCGTGGTTGCTGGCCGAGTAGGCATACGGCGCGACCGCCGGCCCCTGCGGCAGGCCGCCGTTGATCGCCGCGACGAAGCTCGTGCGGGTCGGGTTCTTGCCTGCCTTCAACATCGCCTGCACGAACGTGTAGGCGACGGCTTCACCGTAGAACACGTTCCCGTCGAAGGGCGCGCTGGCGTCGTACTGATCGTGGATCTTCTTGAACAGCGCGGTCCAGCTGTTGCTCGCGTCGGCGGACTGGGGCACATAGTTGTCGCTGATGATGCCATTGGTGAGAGCGTTGCCGTTCACGCTCGCCCCGCCCTGCTTGGCGAAGGACTGCAGCAGCCCGCTGAGGGTGATCGGGTCGGAGCCGACGTTGCTGACCACCAGCGAGGACGGCGTGTAGCCGAGCTTCAGGCTGGCCAGCTTGAGCAGCGCGGTGAACGCGGGCACCGTGAACGACACGATGACTTGTGCCCCGGATGCCTTCAGCGCGGCCACCTGCGGGCCGACGTTGACGTTGGTGGGCTCGTAGCTCTGCCGCGACACCACCATGCTCTTCGGAACCTCGTAGTCCAGGCCCTTCACACCGTCCTGGCCGAACTCGTCGTTCTGGTAGAAGTAGCCGATCTTCTTCCCGGCGAAGTTCTTGGCGATGTACTGGCCGAGGATCTTCCCCTCGCGGACGTAGTCGAGCTGCCAGCCGAACGTCTCCGGCCACTTCTGCGGCTGGTTCCAGCATTCGCATCCCGAGGCGACGAACGGGTCGGGAACCTTCTGTGCGTTCAGGAAGTCCGCCACCGCCGAGTGGGTCGGCGTGCCGAGGCCGTCGAAGAGCGCGAACACGTTGTCCTGCAGGACGAGCTGCCGCGTCACCGTCGCCGTCTTGGCCGGGTCGTAGGCGTCGTCCAGGTACTTGTAGACGATCTTGCGGCCGTAGACGCCGCCGTGCGCGTTGACGTAATTGAAGTACGCGGTCGATGCGGGAGCGATCTGGCTGTAGGGGTCCGCGACGGGACCGGTGAGCGGCTGATGGCTGCCGATGGTGATGGTGGTCGGGGTGATGCCCGGCGC
>JBPYFL010000034.1:0-3061 GCA_051986485.1 Streptosporangiaceae bacterium
CGGGGCTGGTGTTCAAGGTGCAGGCCAACATGGACCCCGCGCACCGGGATCGGGTGGCGTTCGTCCGGGTATGTTCGGGACGGTTCTCGCGCGGGATGGTGCTTACCCACGCCGCGACCGGCCGGCCATTCGCCACCAAGTACGCCCAGGCCATGTTCGGGCAGGACAGGGAGACCGTGGACGTCGCCTATCCGGGTGACGTGATCGGGCTGGTCAACGCCGGCGCGCTGCGGCCGGGAGATACGCTGTTCGCTGACCTGCCGGTGGCGTTTCCGCCCATCCCGTCGTTCGCGCCTGAGCACTTCGCGGTCGTCCGGTGCAAGGACGCCGGGAAGCACAAGCAGTTCCGGCGCGGCATCGACCAGCTCGACACCGAGGGCGTGGTGCAGGTTCTGTCGTCCGACCTGCGCGGTGACCAGGCGCCGGTGCTGGCAGCGGTCGGGCCGCTGCAATTCGACGTGGTGCTGCACCGGCTTTCCCGCGAGTTCGGCGCACGTTCGGAGCTGGACCACCTCGACTACGCGCTGGCGCGGCTTACCGACGCTGCCGGCGCTTCGGCACTAGCCGGAGTTCGCGGCGCCGAGGTCCTCTCGCGGCGGCTTGACGGGGCACTGCTGGCGCTGTTCACCGACAAGTGGCGGCTCAACGCGATCGCGCGGGACAACCCGTCCGTGCGGCTCGATCCGCTGCTCGCGGGTACGGCTTAGCCGCGGTTTACCTCATCCGCGCGACGTCGATCTGGTCGAAGTCGCCGTAGGCGTTGCGAACACCGCCGCCACCCGACCACTGCCACATCAGCGCGTACTTGTTGGCACTGGTCTGCCCGCCGAAGAACTGGGCACACGTCGACGTGCCGTGCAGACACCACCCGGCGGGATACTGCTTCAGGTTGGGGGTCTCCGGCCAGTAAGTCCACTCGTAGGTGTTGGGGATCAGCGACGCCGTGCCGGTCCCGAAGATCGAGCGCCAGACCTGCGGCGCGGAGTAGACGCCGACCTTGTATCCCGAGTGCGACGTGATGTAGGCCGCGTACCCGTTCAATTCGGCGCGGTCGACGCTCGCCAGTACGTGTCTCACCCGCACGACTCCGCTGCACGGCGAGGTATACCAGTTGTTCCAGCCGTTGTCCGGGGCGGGCTGGATGCCCGGCAGCTCGATGTCAGCCCACACCACGGGGTAGGTGACGTGCAGGCTCCTCATGTACGCGAGCGTTTGTGCCGCCTGACGCGCGCCCCAGTTGTACGCCTCACCGGGGGAGCCGTTTCCGTGCGGGTCGACGCCCGGGCCGCCCATGTACCAGTAGACGCCGGTGCCGATGCCGATGTGGTACTTGGTGTAGTCAACGTTCGCTTGGGCGCTGTTGGCCGACGACCAGGCCAGGAAGTTGCCGGTCCGGCATCCTGCCCAGCGCGCCCAGTTCCCTGCCATGCCGATGTAGCCGCCATAGTTGCCGCCGATTACCGGGTTACGGTACGGGGCCGGTCCAATGATCGATACGGGCCAGCTGTCGGTGCCGTAGTGGAAGCCCGCCGGGCTGTCACCCGCGCTCGCCGCCACTGCCGCCACAACCGAGACGGCGACCGCGACCGCCGTGGCTACTCCCACGCGTAGCGCTCTGGATACTGTGCGCATACCGCACCCCCGCATTCGTGACATTTGGGAACGTCTACTCACTACGACGCTGTCCCGGTGGCGGCGGTTGGGAGAATCTGCCCGCGGCGGCGTGCTGGCTACAGTTGTTCGCCAGGGATTTCCAGCTGGCTGATGGCCTGGCCGTAGGCCAGGGCGGCGAGCTTGGCGATGTTGCCGTGCGCGCCGAGCGGTGCGGCGGATTCCGCACCGACCGCCATCGCGTCCAGGTCAGCGCGGCTCGCCTCGGGGCCGATGATGCACGGGGCGATGGCGAGCCGGTTGACCCCCATTTCCTTTAGCCGCATCGCCCCTTCCTGAAGGGACGGCAGGCTGTCCAGTGACGCCGTGATGACCGGCAGCGCGAGTCGCGCCGCGAGCAGCACCGACGTCACGTTGGCCGCTGCGGCGGCGTCCGGCCCGCCGACAGTCGCGATGAGGATGCCATCCGCGGCGGTGACGATGCTGAACAGCCGCACCCGGTCCGCCCGTGCCAGGCCGGCCTCAGCCAGCCGGATGTGCAGCGCCTCGGCGATCAGCGCGTTGGAGTTGCTGAAACCGCTGACCACGGCGTTGACCTCGCTAGCAGCCACTGCCTGACGCAGCCTGCGGGTCACCGGCGGGTTAAGCGTCGCGAGCAGCGGAATGACGACCGCGCAGGGCGCTCCGGCAGGCCGCCGCGCGGCGGCATCCGCCAGCACCGCCCGGAGATCAGACGGGTCGCCGCGACCATCGCCATCGATCCGGGCGGCGCGCACGTCCACCGCCGGATTGTCGACCCGGAGGATGGCCGCGAGTTCCCCTACCGGACCGGCGGTCAGGTCGGTGTCGCTTCCCGGTACGGCCAGCACGAGGGCCGGGGCGCTCTGCGGCAAGCTAACGGGTACGGGGCGGCGATGCCGGCCGGCCGGCCGGGGCGGCCGGGGCGCCATCTGCCGGCTGGGCATTGCATGGTGAACTGGGAGGTCGCTGCCCGGCTGGTCGGTGACCGGGTTCCTCATGGTCGAGTCGCCCGTGCCCGGGTTCCTTGCCGGCGCGTCCTCCGTGAACTGTCGTCCCGACAGCACCCCGTCCTGCTGCCGGGATGGCACGCCATCGCTGGGCTGCCGCGTGGAAAGGCCTGCCGGGAGGCCGTGGACATCCGTCACGAGTCGGAAGCCTAGTCGGAAGGTGTCCTTGATGCCTCAAAAGCGCCGAAACAGGCGGACATGGGAAGGTCGCCGTCACCGCCTTCTGACCCGCTATGTCACCGGTGTCACATGGCTGTGCAAATTTGCTACTAGCGAGTAACATATAGCCAACCAGCCGACCTGCGGAGCGTTAGATGAGCCACTACAAGAGCAATCTCCGGGACATCGAGTTCAACCTCTTCGAGGTGCTTGGCCGCCAGGAACTCCTTGGCGCCGGCCCTTTCGACGAAGTGGACGAGGAG
>JBPYFL010000035.1:0-2783 GCA_051986485.1 Streptosporangiaceae bacterium
GGACCGGCAGGGGGATGTGTACCTGACCGGGCGGCTGCCGCTGGCGGCCGTGTCCGCCGAGGAGATCGACCGGGTGCTGGGCTGTGTGCTCAGCTACTCCGACGACAACTTCAACTCGGCCCTGGCCCTCGGCTTCGAATCCTCGATCCGCCGGGAGTGGGCATGGCGGATCAAGCGCGGCGAGAGCACCGCAAACTTGATCGCTTTCGCCCAGTTCCGTGACTAGCCTTCGCCGCCCCGCTAACTCCGCACCCATGAAGTGGGATCAGGGTTTGCCCTGAAAACCAGTCAGAAGCGAACTAAGCGGCTGATGGCCGCGGCGGCATGGCAGGCTAGCGGCGTGGAAACACGGACAGGTCCCCTGAACGGGGTCAAGGTGATCGAGGTGGCGAGCCTGGCCCCGGCCCCGTTTGGCTGCATGGTTCTCGCCGACCTGGGGGCTGACGTGCTGCGGATCGACCGCCCGGACCGGTCGGGGCGGCAGCAACTGCCGCCGGTGGACCCGCTGTCCCGCAGCCGCCGGTCGATCCGGATCGACCTCAAGAACCCAGCGGGCGTGGACATCCTGCTTCGCCTGACGGCGGACGCGGATGTGCTGGTGGAGGCGTTCCGGCCGGGCGTCGCGGAACGGCTCGGCTTCGGGCCCGAAGTCTGCGCCGAGCGGAACCCGCGGCTGGTCTTCGCCCGGATGACCGGGTGGGGCCAAGACGGCCCGCTCGCCGCAACGGCCGGCCACGACATCAACTACATCGCCGTGTCCGGCAGCCTGGAGCCGATCGGCAGGGAAGGCGAGCGCCCGGTCCCCCCGCTGAACCTCATCGGGGATTTCGGCGGCGGCGGCATGCTGCTGGTGATCGGGGTGCTGGCCGCGTTGCTGGAGCGCGAGCGGTCCGGCCTCGGCCAGGTCATCGACGTCGCGATGGTGGATGGGTCGGCGATGCTCGCCTCGTTCCTCTACGGGCTGCTGGCCGCGGGCGCCTGGCAGGATGGCCGGGGCACCAACGTGCTGGACAGCGGCGCGCCGTTCTACGACACCTACACCACCGCCGACGGGCTGCACATGGCAGTGGGCGCGCTGGAGCCGAAGTTCTACGCCGAACTGTTGGCCCGGCTCGGCCTGGACGAGGCAGGACTGCCCGCGCAGTACGACCGGTCCGGCTGGGCGGAACTGCGGGCCCGGCTCACCGAGGCGTTCGCCGGGCGGACCCAGGCCGAGTGGGTGGCGGCGTTCGACGGCTCGGACGCCTGCGTGGCCCCCGTGATCAGCCCGCGGAACGCCCCGGCGCACCCGCACAACGCGGCCCGCGGCACCTTCATCGACGTGGGCGGCGTGGTCCAGCCGGCTCCCGCCCCCCGCTTCGCCCGCACCCCCAGCGGCCCGCCATCGCCGCCGGTCAAGCCGGGCAGCGACACCGGCGAAGTGCTGGCCGAACTCGGCCTGACCCCGGCCGAAATCACCGGCCTGCGCGACAGCGGCGTGGTGAGCTGACCGGCGACACCGCACCCCAAATTTTCACTTCTCCGCCTGCTGCGTCTAGCCTTGATCTTGCAACCGAGATGAGGGAGGTGCAGTCGTGCTCGGCGACCCATGCAGTACAAACACGGCGGGCGCGGCTATCACCAAGGGCCGGGCCGCCAGATGCTGCCCGTTCCGATCCCTATCCCTGCCGGGCCCTCCTGGGTAGATCACCCGGATTGACCGGCGGTCCAGGAGGTTGCTGTGTCCGACCGGCACTTTCTCTCCCGGTCCCGGGAACCCGCCCCCCAGGCCCGTGACGGCGGTCGCCGACGTGTGCCCTCATCCCTGCTCGGGGCATACTCGCACCGGCTGACGACGTCGCGGCAGGTGCGGCAGAACGTCATCTCGCTCGTCGGCCTGGACGGCGCTCCGGTGCTGAACCAGTCGGGCGAGGAGGTGGGGCGCCTCGTTGATGTTGTTGCCCGGGTCGGTGGCGACGACGATTACCCGGCGGTCACCGGAATCGTGGTCCGGGTCGGGCGCAGGCGTGCCTACCTCGACGCCTCGGTTATCGACCATATCGACCGGCGCTCGGTCACGCTGAAGACCGCGCGGATGGACCTGCGGGAGTTCCAGCGCCGCGAGGGTGAGGTCCTGCTGGCCAGGGACATCCTTGACCACCAGCTGGTGGATACCGACGAGGTCCAGGTGATCCGGGCGGCCGACCTCTACCTGGCTCACGTCGGTGACCAGGTCAGGCTGGTTGGCGTGGATGTGAGCCTGCAAACCCTGCTCCGGCGGCTCGGCCCCAAGCGCTTTCGCTGGCACCCGACCCCGGACCGGGTGATCGACTGGTCCGCGGTCGAGTCGTTCGGCGAGGACTCGCCTGAGGAACCGGCGGCGATGAAGCTGCGCACCCCGAGTTCCGCGCTGCGGCGGCTGCGCCCGGCGGAGCTTGCCGACGTGTTGGAGGGACTGGGCCGGTCCGGGCGGAAGGAACTGCTCGCCAGCCTGGATCACGACCTCGCCGCGGATGCGCTGGAGGAGATGGAGCCGGACGAGCTGACCGCGCTGCTGCGGGAGATGGAGCCGGCCCAAGCCGCCGACCTGGTGGCGGCGATGGAACCGGACGAGGCGGCCGAGGCGCTGCGTGAGCTGTCCGAAGAGGAACAGGGGCAGTTGCTCACCAAGATGCCACTGGCCACCCAGCGGGAACTCGCCCGGCTGCTCGGCTACGCTCCGGACGAGGCCGGCGGCGTGATGACCACGGTGCTCTGCCTCGCCGAGCCGCACGAGACGGTCGAGGAGGTGCGGAAGAGGCTGG
>JBPYFL010000036.1:0-19695 GCA_051986485.1 Streptosporangiaceae bacterium
GGGTGCACGGGATGGTCGACCGTGAACTCAGCCTCAGCCTCGACGATCTGCTGCGCCGCCCGCTCACCGAGGCGTGGGTGACGCTCAACTGCGTGTCGAACCCGGTCGGCGGCCCCTATATCGGCAACGCGAAGTGGCTGGGCGTCCCGCTGGCCAGCGTGCTCCGTGAGGCCGGAATCCGGTCCGGCGCCGACCAACTGCTGTGCACTTCAGTGGACGGGTTCACCTGCGGAAGCCCGGTCGAGACCGCGATGGACGGTCGGAACGCGCTGCTCGCGGTGGCGATGAACGGTGCGCCGCTGCCGGTGGCACACGGATTCCCGGTCCGGATGATCGTTCCCGGGCTGTATGGCTACGTGTCGGCCACCAAGTGGGTCACCGACATCAAGGTCACGACGTTCTCCTCGGAGCCGGCGTACTGGGTGCAGCAGGGCTGGGCGGCCAAGGCCCCGGTCAAGACCGCCTCGCGGATCGACGTCCCAGCGCTGGGCGCGCAGCTGCCCGCGGGCCGCATCACGGTCGCCGGGGTGGCGTGGGCTCAGCACCGGGGCATCGCCGCGGTGCAGGTCCGCGCCGACACCGAGCCGTGGCAGCAGGCCCGCCTCGCAGCGGTTCCCGGCATCGACACCTGGCGGCAGTGGGTGTGGGACTGGGACGCCAGGCCCGGAGAGCACACCCTGCAGGTGCGCGCCACCGACGAGACCGGCTTCACCCAGCCGGAGCAGCCGGAACCGCCAGTCCCGAACGGCGCCCAGGGCTGGGACACCACCGACGTCTCCGTGACCTAGCTAACCGGCGCGCACGGGTCATTCATTGCGTGCTGTCTCCGGACCGGTGATCCGGTTCAGCAGCGGCAAGGTGGCCGCGATTACCAGCAGGGCCGCGACCAGGCCGACGGTGACGATCAGGTAGAAGCCGGTGCCGGGCATCCGCAGCGACTGGTGTATCTGCGCCCTCGCGTAGATCTCGGTGGCCAGCAGACCTGCTCCCGCCGATATCACCGCGATGACGACGAGCGGGACCGCGGTCTCGAACAGGACAACACGGCGCAGCACGCCGAGCGGGGCGCCGGTCAGCCGCAGCAGGCTGAACGGCCGCTTGCGCTCGGCCATCCCCCCGGCCACGCTCACCGCCAGGCCGCAGCCGGCGATCGCCAGGCTGCCGACGATCACCACGTCTGCGAGCTGTGCATATTCCGCGGATCGGGAGGTGCTGGGTGCCGTGCCAAGGGGCATCGGCGGCAGCATATGAACCGGGAGGACCGTCTCCAGCGCGGTTCGCGCCCGGTCGATCGCGGCGGCCGACCCGTCCGTTCCGGCCAGCAGCCGCGTCACGCGCGTGTCCTGCAGTTCGCGGAGCGAGATCCCCGCGCTTGGCCAGGTCGTTGCGGCGCTAACCGAGCCGCGCTTGGCCAGATACGACGTTGGCAGCGATGCGACGGCTGTCCCGGCAGCGCAATGGCCGAGGGCCGGCAGCCGGAAGAGTTGCGCGCACGAGATCCAGAAAACGGGCGGACTGTTCGGGCCGGTGCCGGGCTTCTCATGGAGTTCTGCCACGGACGTGAGGCCGTGCACCGTGCGCAGCTTCGCCAGCGTCGCGGGCAGCAGCGACGGCGGCGCCTGCACCCCACCCCCGCCGGCCACGTTCTGGGGAGACGAGTCGCGGTTGAGCTGTGCCACCAGGACCGCATTGGCGCCCGCCCCGCCGGCACTGGCTGGGTCCCAGGTGTTCAGGGCGGCGACGGCCACGGTGCCGACGAAGAGAGCGACGATCAGCCCGCTGACGGCGCGGAACGCTGCCCGCGGATCGTCCGCAAGCCGCCGGCTCGCGATCAGCGCGGCGGGCCGCCGGGTACGCATGGCCATCAGCCGGGAACTCGCCATGGTCAGCCACGGGCCCGCGATGACCAGCCCGGCGATGATCAGCAGGAATCCGGGGGCGAACGCGAGAATCTGGCCGTTCGCGGCGGTCGGCACGCGGTCCACGAAATACAGCAGTTCCGCGATTCCTGCGATCAGCGGTATCAGGCGGTAGATCCGCGGCGGCGGCGGCGTGAACCGCCGGCTCACTCCCAGCGGGGAGATCCGCACTCGCCGCAGCGCGAGCCGTGCCGCGATCGCGGCGGCCACCGGGACGCCGATCGCGACAAGGAGAATGTCCGCCACGCCGAGCGACAGGTCAGCGGTCCAGAACGGCTCGCCGGTGAAGGGAATCGTCGCCAGCACCGGCCGGAGCAGGTAGAAGACGCCGAATCCGGCCGCCGTGCCGGCAACGGCGGCCGTCAGGGATTCCACGGCCGCGATCACCGAGACCTGCCGCGGCGTCGCCCCCGCGAGGCGCATCGCGGAGAAGCGCTGCTCCCGGCGGGCGGCCGCGAGCCGTGTCGATGCCCCGATGAAGATCAGGACCGGGAACAACAGCGCCAGGGCTACGACGACCAGGATGAACCGGATGGCTGTCGTGTCGCCGCCGCCGACGTTGTTGCCGCCGGGCACGGTCGTCGCGAAGCTATTGGCCTCCGCGGCGCCCTGGCCGTGCGAGAGCTGTGCCGCGCTGTAGCCGATCACGATGATCATGGAGTTGGGAGAGGGCAGCGCGGACGGGCCGATCGTGCCGGCCTGGTGCCCGGGATAACGGTCGCCGAGCTCGTCGGCTGGGGTCCTGCGCAGCAGCCGGGCAAGGGCCGGCGAGGCGTCGTACTGCCCCGGTCCGGGAAGGGCGCTGATCCCCGGCGGTACCGGCGAATGCGGGCCGGTCGGGGCGACGTCCAACCGGAAGATCTGCTGGTTGCCGACGTAGTCGAAGCTGATCCGCATCCACACCGGGTCGGCCCCCGCACTGCTGGCTGAAGCCCCTGCACCGCTGGCGGAAGGCCCCGCACTGCTCGCGGAAGCCGCATTGGCGGCGGAAGCCGCCGGCTGCTGGCCGGCTGGGGTAGCGGATGTGGGGGTGGACAGCCATGCGCCGCGGGCGTTCTGGGCCTGGAGCGCATTGATGCCCGCCAGGGCGGCCAGCAGCAGGCCGACTCCCAGCGCCACGGCGGCCGCGGTGATCACGAGCCGGACGGCTGCCTCCCTGCCGCCGCCTACGGTCAGCCGGAGGCCGAGGCGGATCATCGAGCTGCCTCGGGTGCCCCCGCCGCCGGGCCGGCCGCAAGCTGGTTGACCCTGCCGTCGCGGACGATGACCTCACGGTCGGCGTACGCCGCGACCCGGGGCTCGTGGGTAACCAGGACGACGGTGGTGCCACGCTCGCGGGCGGCGGCAGTGAGCAGGTCCATCACGTGCTCACCGTTGAGCGTGTCGAGCGCCCCGGTCGGCTCGTCCGCGAACAGTACCTGTGGATCGGCGACCATGCCGCGGGCCAGTGCGACCCGCTGCGCCTCGCCGCCGGACAGCTCGCCCGAGCGGTGCCGTTCCCGGCCGTCGAGGCTGAGCCGCCCGAACCATGCCCGCGCCCGCCGCAGCGCCTCGGCCCGGCGCATCCCGCCGAGCAGCAGCGGCAGGGCCACGTTCTCCTCCGCGGTCAGCTCGGGGACGAGCTGACCGAACTGGAAGACGAAGCCGAAGTGGTCCCGGCGCAGGGTGCTGCGCTCGTTCTCGCGCATCGCATTTATCCGGCGATCGCCGAAGCGGACCTCGCCCGAGTCCGGCACCAGGATTCCCGCCAGGCAGTGCAGCAGGGTCGACTTGCCGGATCCGCTCGGGCCCATGATCGCCAGGACCTCGCCGGAAGCCACGTGCAGGTCCGCCCCCTGGAGCGCGGGCGTCTGCCCGAACGACTTGACCAGACCACAGGCCTCGATCAGCCACCCGGCCCCGGTTGCCTCGACGGCAACACCGGCGGCGACGGTGCCGGTACCTGCTTGCTCGGTCATTGCAGTCCTCCGTCGGGTGTGTCCGGACCGGAGCGGACGAGGTCGGCCAGGGCGGACAGCCGCGCCGCCGTCAGGTCGATCCACCGCAGGTCGGCTTCGAGATGGAACAGGCCGTGGTCGGCGAGCAGCGCGTCCGTCAGGCTGCCGGTCCGCTTGATGGCGGTCAGCTCCCGCATCCGCCGCAGGTGGGCGCTGCGCTGCACATCGAGGTACCGGTCGGCGGGGCGCCCGAGCATCAGCGCCAGCACGACCTTGGCGAACAGGACGGTCTGCAGGTGCGGCTCCGGCTGCACCGGGGTGCTGAGCCAGGAGTCCACCTCGCGCCGCCCGTCGTCGGTGATGGAGTACCGCTTCCGTTCGGGACCCGCACCCGGCTCGGCCGCGCCTGCCAGCGCTTTGCCGTCCCGGGCCAGCCGGCCGAGGGTCGCGTAGACCTGGCCGAACGGAAGTGGCTTGTCCCGGCCGAAGTACGCGTCGTAGTCGTGCTTCAGCTCGTAGCCATGGCTCGGCTCGCGCTCAAGCAGGCCGAGAAGGGTCAGCGGAACACTCACACCCGAGAGAATACATCGAGTGTATACGCTCGTTCAATAGTCACACGTGAGCGCGGGCACGGACGTCACCTTCACGCAGCCGGCCGCAGCGGACGCATCCATGATCGTTGGAATCCTGTGTGCGTTATGGTGCACACAATGTTCCAACGATCATGGAATGTGCCTACGGCGTCAGCGCCTGCAGGTGCCAGGCGGCGCGCGCGTGGTTCACGTCGAGGTCGAGCACGTCGCGCAGCGCGCGGATAGCGGGCCGCCGCCGGCCCAGCCCGGCCAGGGCCAGGCCCTCCAGGTAGCGGCACGCGGTCCGGTTCCGCAGGTCGAGGTCATCCTCGAAGATCAGGAACGTCGGCAGCGAGGTGGCGAAGTAGTCGATCCGCTGCGGCTGCCGGGCCCGCTTGCGCGCGGACCGCAGCAGGTTCTCCAGCAGTGCGGCGGCGCCGGTCTCGTCGCCGAGCGCGCGCATCGCCAGCGCCCGCCAGTAGGCGGCCTCACCGGGCGGCGCCCCGGTTTCTCCCTGGTAGGCCGCCGCGGACTTCAGCCAGTCGCCGGTCTCCCCGTCGCGGCCCGCGGCCCGCTGCGCCAGGGCCAGGTGGTACTGGGTCTCGTTCTCCGGTTCGAGCGGGCTCTTGCCCTCGCCCAGGTTGTGCGGCCGCGACAGGGACTGCTCCAGCAGGCCGGTGGCGCGGTCCGGGTCGCCGGACTCGATCGCGGCCTGGGCGAGGCGCAGGTTCACCAGTACCCACTGCGCCGACACCAGGCCCTCGCCGCCCTCCCACGGGTGGAAACGGCGGCGGGAGAGCACATCGAGCGCATCCCCGTGACGGCCGGACTCGCCGAGCAGCGTGACGTACTCCACGGTGAGGTCATCGCGGCGGCGCACCAGCTCGCGGTTGCGTTCCAGCAGCTGCAGGCGGCTGGCCGGTGGCTCGTTCAGGCGCCGCCGGAGCTGGTCGAACTCATACAGCACCCGGGCGTCGCCGGGATCGGCGCGCAGCGCCCGCTGGTAGGCGGCCCGGGCGCGGGCGGGGCGGCCCAGGTTGTTGAATTCCGCGATCCCGAGGTTGCGGTGCGCGGTGGGGAACGCCGGGTCGAGCCGGGCCGCGGCCCGCCATGCGGTGATCGCCTCCCGGTACCGCCGCCGGTCGTAGAGGAGGTTGCCGAGGTAGTAGGGGGCCTTCGTGTCGCCCGGGTTCGCCGCCATGGCCGTTTCGAGGATGGAGATGTCCTCCAGCCGGGCCGGGAAGCAGTAGTCCGGCGGCATCGTGGCCGCCTGGCGGAACTCGGTGAGCGAGCCGGGATCACCGGCGCGGGCGAGCAGCCAGCCCAGGGTGTAGCGCAGCATCGGGTGCCTAGAGCCCGCCGGGCCGGCCCCATCCCCGGCCCCGTCCCCTGCCCCGGCAGCGTCCCCGGCGGCCAGCTGGCGGCGCAGCACGGCGGCCGCCTCGGCCAGAAGGCCGGCGGCGGCGTAGTCGTGCGCGACGTCGAGCGCGACCTGGGCGCCGCCGGGCAGCGTCCCGTCCGGCACCGAGCCGGCCGACAGGCTCGCCGCCGGAAGCGGGGCCGGCGGTACCGGCTCCGCCCACTGCGCCGGCTCGGAGGCGTCGCGCGGCAGCGGCCACCCGGTCGCGGTCCCGGCCACCGGGATGTCCGCCTCGGGCAGCCGCCCCCGCACGTCCAGCGCCCACGCGTCGAGCGGGTCGGCGGCCAGCACGGCGGCGACGTCGCTGGCCGCGTCCGCGTAACGGCCGAGCCGCCGGCAGAGCGCGGCCCGCAGCGTCCGCGCCGCGTGCTGGCTGCCGTCACGGCCGATGACCTCGCCGAGCAGGGTGACCGCGGCGGCGAGATCCCCGCGCCGGGCGGCGAGCTGGGCCCGCGCGTACCGGGCAGGGTTGCGCCAGGCCTCGTTCCAGCCAGCCTTCCCGAAGGCCTCGTCGGCCTCGTCCAGTTCCCCGGCGTAGCTGAGCGCCAGGCCGAGGCCGTACAGCGGGTCACCGTCGTAGGGGTTGGGGTTCAACCGGGTGAGGGTGGCGATCGCGGTGCGGAAGTGCCGGACCGCGGTCTCGAACTCGCCGCGGCGCAGATGCCACCAGCCCATGGCTGCGTTGCAGCGGGCGTCGCCGGGCTCCCGCCGCAGCGCCTCCCGCCAGTAGTCCTCGGGCCGGCGGGTGGCGTGCCGGTATTGCTCGAGGTGCAGCCCGGTCAGGTACAGCTCCTCCACCGAGGAGATACCGGCCGGAAGCTGCGGCTCGGTGGCAGGCGGCGGGGGCTCGGCCGCCTCGACGTGCGGTGGCTGATAGGCGATCAGCTCCTGGCCGCCGGCGCTCACCGACACCCGCAGTCCGGTGCCGCTGACCCCGGCCGGGACCTCGATGCCATCGGCGACCAGCGGGGTCCCGGGGCCGAGGTCGGCTTGCTCTTCCAGTAGCACCTGCTCCCCCGCGGTGAGCCGCACCAGCGCTCCCGGCCGCGGCGCCGTCACCGCGACGCCGATCCGGGCGCGGCCGTCCCGCACGTTGAGGCTCACCGCGGCGTCCAGGTTGGCTTCGTGCGCCGGGCCGATCCGCTGGATCGGGTACCAGTACTGGCTGAAGGTCTTGGTCTCGTACGGGGCCAGGAAGCTGAAGTCGGGCTGGTTGTCGGTGTACACGCCGGCCATCAGCTCGACGTACGGGCCGTCGGCGTCGGTCAGCTCCCGGTCCCAGGCGTAGCCGAAATCGGCGTTGCCCCACGTCCACTGCTTCTTGCCGGGCGAGATCCGGTGGTCGGCCCAGTGCACGAACCCGGCGTCGGCGGCGTGGTCGTAACCGCCGAAGAACTCCCGGGACGTCCCCATCGCCATGTAGGAGGTGGGAACCGGGATGTTGCGGTACCAGGACAGGTCCGCGTCCTCGGGCCGGCGCTCGGAATAGTCGATCCCGTAATACTTGCCGCGGGATACCGGGAAGGTGGACATCGCCCGCTTGGCGTGGTCGGCGACGTACACCACGTCCGGCGGGAAGAACGACTGGTACCGGTCGTGCACCCGCGCGGCGACGTTCGCCCACCACAGGAACGTCCGCACGTCCGGGGTCCGGTTGAACAGCCGCACCCGCAGCTCGATGGCTGCGGTGCCGGGCCGCAGCGTGACCCCGTGCATCCCCTTCATCCGGCCCATCGGCTCGTGCTCGGAGCACCAGACGGTCCGGCCGCCGTCCGGCAGTTCCTCGATGGCCCAGTCGGCCGGCATGAACGTGGAGGGCCGGTGGTGCTGCGGCCAGTTGAACTCGACGCCGCCGGAGATCCACGGGCCGAGCAGGCCGACGAGCGCGGGCTTGATGACGTTCTGCCGGTAGAAGAAGTCGTAGCCGTTCGTGCGGTCCATCGCGACGTGGATCCGGCCGCCGATCTCCGGCAGCACCATCAGCCGCAGGTATTCGTTTTCCAGGTGCACCGCCGTCCACGCCCGGTCGCGGCAGTCGTCCGACACCTGGTCGATCACCGGGTTGGGATACACCCGCCCGGACGAGCCCTGGTAGACCCGCTTCTCCAAGAACATCGGGTTGCGGTCGGCCGGCTTGACGTCGTAGCTGGGGATGACGACGGGCTCGCTCCATGCCGCGACCGGATCGCCGTGCAGCGACCTGGGCCGCTCCGGCAGGTGGATCAACGAACGGCTCCCTTCTGCGCCTGCTCCGGTTCAGACCCGCCGGGTGACTGCTCCCGGCCGGCCCGGCCCGCCGGCGGCTCCGCTCCGGCGGGCAGGCGGCCGCTGAATGCGACGGCGGGTGGCGCGGTGACACCGACCGGGCACCGGAATATCCGTCCCGCGCCGGGCTGCGCGGCGAGTTCGCCGGCGCTGAGGCCCTCCCGGGCGGTGGTGATCACCAGCGTCCGGCCATCCGCCCCGCCGATGCAGCAGCTGCTCGGCTGGCTCACCGGCAGCTCCACGATGTCGGTCAGCTCGCCGTCCGGGGTGTAGCGGTGGACGGCCGAATGCCCCCACAGTGCCACCCACAGGCCGCCGTCCGCGTCCACGGTCATCCCGTCCGGCCCGCCGGGACCGGCCGGGATGCTGATGACGTTTCCCCGGCGGGTGATCTCGCCGGTCGCCGGATCGTAGTCGTAGGCGTCCACCGTCCCGGGCCGGCCGGCGCCGCCGGTGTCGGTGACGTACATGGTGCGCCCGTCCGGGCTCCAGCCGAGGCCGTTGGAAATGGTCAGCCCGGTGAGCACCCGGTGCACGCTCCCGTCGAGGCCCACCCGCAGCAGCGACCCGGCGCCCGCCGTCTTGTCGAAGGCCATGCTGCCCGCCCAGAACCGCCCGGCCGGGTCGCAGCAGCCGTCGTTCATCCGCAGCCGGACGGCACCTCCGGTCTCCGGCTGGTCGAGCACGGTGAACACGCCGTCGGTGGACAGGTGAGCGAAACCCTGGTCGGCGCCGAGCAGCCAGCCCCCGCCGGGCCCCCGGTAGGGGGCAGCGCACGCGACGATATGGCCGGTGTCGTAGCGACGCCGCTCCGCCGCGCCCGTCTCGGTGAGCACGGCGGTACTGAGCCGCCCGCCGGTGATGTCCACCCAGAAAAGCTCCTGGCGCTCCGCGTCCCAGCCGGGACCTTCACCCAGCTCGGCGGGCGCGCCCGGGGGGTCGACCGGGCACGGCGCCGCGCGCAGGATCCGCGGAGATGGCATACAGCACTCCAATCACCTTTTGAGATACATAACGGCGTAGCGGCTCAGCCCCGGGCCGCAGTTCGCCGAGGTCCCGTGCGGCCTGCTCCAGCAGCGCCCGGACCGCGGCCTCCGCCGCGGCCGCGTCCTGGCTACGGATGGCCTGCAGAACATCGGTGTCCAGCATGCTCCAGCCGACCCCGGGCCGTACATAGGCTGCACGGCCCGGGCGGGCGCCGGCCAGCCCTCCGGCAGCCAGCACCATTCAGGCTGGCGCGGTCACCCGTATGCCCCGACCTGGATTTCCGCCGCCGAGGCGTAGCCGCCGCCGGCCTGGTTTGCGGTGAGCCGGATGTAGCGCGCCGCGGTCGGCGGCAGCACGATCTGCTTGCGTTGGTCGTCCTGTGCCCAGGTCCCGCTCGCCACCGGCGTGAAGTTCGTGCCGTCAGTGCTCACCGACAGCACGTAGCTGGTGATGATGCCGTTGCTCACTCCGTCCTCTCGCGGCTGGTATGTGACCTCCCCGATGTTGTACTGGCCGCCGAGCCCGACGGTGATCGACTGCGGCAGCTGCGCCTTGGTCGGGCTGTACTGCGTGTGCCAGAGGGACTGGACACTGCCGTCCACCGCGTTGCGCGGCTCGTAGCCCATATTGGCGCTGGTCGCCGAGGCGGTCATCTGCTCGCCGGGCAGGAACGTCAGGGTAGAGGGCTTCTGCGGTGCCGGAGTGACGGACAGATTGTCGAATTCGGCGTTATGCCAGGGCGAAACCGCGAGACCGACCTGTCCGGTGGCGTGGGTGCCGTCGTTGATGCTGACAACGGACTTGCCGTCCACATAGGCGGTGACCGCGTCTCCGCTGAACCGGAGGCCGAGCTGGTGCCAGCCGCTCGCCGCGCCGGCAGCGCTGCTGGCGGCGGGCGCGGCGGTCGCGGCGGCCGACGCGAGGTGCCCGGACGCGAGCGTGGCACGCTGCACGCTTCCGCGCGCCCCCGGCGTGGCCGGGCAGGACGGGTTGCTCGGCTCGCACGCGGCTGCATTGGCGATCTGGCCGCCCTTTAGCGTCTCGTCGTAAAGCTGCCAGGAGCCGTCGCTGTTCAGCCGGAAGTGGATGCCGGACAGCGAGCTGTTGGAGTAGTTCAGCCCGTCCATCCGGCCCATCAGCTCGACCCAGCTCGCATTCCCCAGGTAGGTGTCCACGTTGGCGTTGTAATTCCGCCATGAAGCCGGGTCGCCGATGATGGTCACCGGGTAGTCGAAGAGGTTGTTCCAGTCCACCGGCTGCTGGCTGATCACCTGGCGCAGGCACTGGCCGTTGCGCCCGCCTTCGCACGGCGCGGTCTCAAACGCGCCGTCGAGGTCAGACAGGTACTTCGGGGTCGCGCCGGACGGGTATTTCTCGAAGTTGTCCTGGTAGGGCAGCGACCAGGGCTGCGGCTGGGGGCTGACCGCGCTGCCCTTGCCCTGCCCGGTGGTCGTGGACAGGGTGTAGACGTACCCGGGCTGCAGCGTCACCGTGTAGCTGCCGCCGGACGGGGTGACGTCGCCGGTGTGCACGAACCACTGGGCCGGATCGGACGAGCCGAGGTTCGTTCCCCAGACGTGCACCTGGCCGCCGGACAGCCCGCCGGTGGTGTTGAAGGTGACCTGCTGCGGCGCCGTCGCGTCCAGCGTCTCGGCCACGACGCTGTAATCCCCGGTGCTCGGGGAGCGCATCGTCACGTAGCTGCCGCCGCCTCCGCCCGAGGACGGGAAGTAGCCGCTGCCGGAGTCGAGATAACGCCATCCCGGCTGGGTGAACTGGGTGGTGTGGGCGTTCACCCAGATGCTCTGCCCGACCGTGTAGGCGCCGGACCACGGCTGGTTCGCCTCCATCAGCCCGTCGCTCTGGAACGGCAGCGTGTTGTACCAGGAGGCGATCAGCGACCAGTTGATGGTCGAGGTCATCTTGCCGTCGATGTAGGAGCGGTTGATCGCCCGCGCCAGCGGCGCGGCGCCGGAGTCGTACGGGTCGGAGCCCTGCTCGCTCGCCCACAGCGGCTTGCCCAGTCCCTGCGCGGTCGCGCTGCTCGGGCAGGAGGAGTAGCTGCTGAGGTATCCGCACGGATAGTGGTTTCCGACGATGTCCACCGAGTTGCTGAACGTCGTGTCGGAGGCCATCGCGTTGGCGACGGACCAGTTGAAACTGTCGTCGGCGACGATCTTGGTGGAGCTGAACCCGTTGGCGGGATCGTCCAGCGCCTGGCGCAGGTCCTCGTACCAGGTCTGGTTGTAGCCCTTCTCGTTCCACCCGCCGATGTAGTCGATGTTCAGGCCGTTCGTGCGGGCGCATTTCAGCCACTGGATCACGTAGTTCACGTCGTTCGGCGTCCACAGGCTGCCGTTGCTGCCGACCCAGCCGGGTGCCCCCCACTGGAGGCCGTACAGCTTGATGGCCGGGTTCCGGGCCTTGGCCTGCTCCATCAGCCACCATTCGTAGCCGCGGTTGCAGTTGAGGTCGGTGGGCGTGCGCATGTGGCTGGGCTCGGAGCCGTCGGTGGAGTTGGTGTCGCCGCCGATCTCGACCTTGAGGGTCTGCAGCGCGGCGCCATAGCCGGGTTTGAACAGGTAGTCCAGGATCTGGCTGCGCTGCGGCTCCGGGTAGTCGACCAGCAGGCGCGACGACGCGCCGGCGCTGAGCGCGCCCAACCCGTCGAACACCCGGCCCGCCGACGAGCCGTCCAGGGTGATCGCCGGATCGGTCACCGCCGCCGGACCGGCCGCCCGCGAGTCCATGGCTCCAGCATGCGGCGCGGAGGCGACCGCGGATACCCCGAACACGGCAAGCAGTGCCGATGACGCGACAATCGCCAGCGCGCTGGACGCCCTGCCCCGTCGCGTGCCCGTGCCCCGCCGCGTGACCTGCCGCCCGCAACCCGCCAAGAATCGAGACCCCATGCCGCCTCCAGCGGAAGGCCGGTTATTCATCTATGAGTCACTTATTGCCGCGGCGGACCGCGGGCGTCAATGAAATGGCCCAGCAGTGGCCGCATCCGGCCACGGCGGCGTTACGGTGGCCGGGCGCGGCAATCCAACGCAGAACCCAGGAATCCCGGCATTCCGTAACAGGAGGCGGCCAGATGCGATCAGTGGTTGTTCCCGAGACCGGCGGGCCTGAGGTCCTCACCGTCGTGGAGCGGGAGACGCCGCGGCCCGGGCCCGGCGAGCTTCTCGTCGAGGTGGCGGCGGCGGGGGTCAACTTCACCGACATCTACCACCGGATCGGCCTGTACCCGATCGAGTTGCCGTTCCGGATCGGCCTGGAGGGCGCCGGGCTGGTGGCCGCGGCCGGCGACGGGGTGGAGGAATTCACGCCTGGCGACCGGGTGGCCTGGATGGGTGTCGAGGGCTCCTACGCCGAACAGGCGGTGATCCCCGCCGAGCGTGCCGTCCCGGTCCCGGACGGCGTGCCGACCGAGGACGCCGCCGCCGTGCTGCTGCAGGGAGTGACGGCCCAGTACCTGGCGACCTCGACGTACCCGATCCAGCCGGGTGACACCGCGGTGGTGCACGCGGCCGCCGGCGGCGTCGGGCTGCTGCTCACCCAGTACGTGAAGGCGCTGGGCGGCCGGGTCATCGGAACCGTCTCCACCGCGGAGAAGGAACGGCTGGCCCGTCAGGCCGGCGCCGACGAGATCATCCGCTATACCGAAGCCGACCTGACCGCCGAGGTCCGCCGGCTCACCGGCGGCGCGGGCGTGCCGGTGGTCTACGACAGCGTCGGCGCGGACACATTCGAGGCCAGCATGGCGTGCCTGCGGCCGCGTGGCATGCTCGTGCTCTTCGGGCAGGCCAGCGGCCCGGTGCCGCCGATGGAGCCGCTGCGGCTCATCGCCGGCTCGTTCTTCCTGACCCGCCCCACCAGCAAGCACTACGTCGCCACCCGCGCCGAACTCCTGGAACGCGCCGGCGACGTGCTGGGCCGGGTCGCCGACGGCAGCCTGAACGTGCACATCGGCGGCCGCTACCCGCTAGAGGCGGCAGCGAAGGCCCATGAGGACCTGGCCGCACGGCGCACCACCGGCAAGCTCCTGCTGGACACCCGGCCCGCCGGCTGACGGCCGTTTCGCTGGATCTACAGGTCGGGCCAGATGTGCGGGCGGTGCGAGTCGACCAGCGAATAGGTGTCGCCGTAGGCGGTGGCGCGGCCGGGGAAGTCGTGCGGGAACCCGGGGGTGATGCGGCTGACCTCGTCGAGCTGGCTCAGTTCCGCCTCGGTGAGCTCGACCTCCAGCGCCCCGAGGTTCTCGGTCAGCTGGGCGGTGGTGCGGGCGCCGATGATGGGCACGATCACGCCGCGCTGCTGCTGCGCCCGCACCCACGCGATGGCGACCTGCGCGCCGGTGACGCCGTGGTCGGCGGCGATCTTGTTCACCGCGTCCGCGGCGGCGAGCGCTTGTGGTGTGAGGATTCGCTCGGCGCCGTGGGTGGCGATCCGCCCGGCGAGCCGCCCGCCGCCCGGGGGACCCTGCCGGTCGGTCCCGTAGTGGCCGGTCAGCAGGCCGGCGCCGAGCGGGCCCCAGGTCGCGACGGCCAGGTCGAGCGAGCGGGCCATCGGCAGCAGTTCACGTTCCGCCGCCCGCTCCACCAGGCTGTAGGGAACCTGCAGGCCGGCGAACGGGGTCCAGCCGCGAAGGTCGGCCAGCGTGTTGGCCTGCGCGACGATCCAGGCCGGCGTGTCCGAGATCCCGGTGTAGAGCACCTTGCCGGAGCGGACCAGGTCGTCGAGGCCCCGCATCACCTCCTCGGCGGGGGTGAACACGTCCCACACATGCACCCAGAACACGTCGACGTAGTCGGTGCCGAGAGCCCGGAGGCTGGCGTCCACGGCCTGGACCATGTTCTTGCGGTGGCTGCCGCCCCGGTTCGGGTCGCCGCTGTCGGTGCTGGCGGTGTACTTCGTGGCCAGCACCCAGCGCTCCCGCTCGGGAGCGATTAGCTCGCCGGTGATCTTTTCGCTGGAGCCGCCGGTGTAGATGTTCGCGGTGTCGATGAAGTTGCCCCCGGCCTCCGCGAACGCCTCGACCATCCGTGCGCATTCTTCCCTCGGCGCGCCCCAGCCCCAGTCTTCCCCGAACGTCATCGTGCCCAGGCAGAGCTCGGAAACCCGCAACCCGCTGCGGCCGAGAAGCTTGTAACGCATCCATCTCTCCCGGGAATCTCGGCGTTTCGTCTACAAGTGGACGGTAATGCACCGACGGGCGCGACCGGCCCGCCGGCCCGCGCCCCGCTCCGGCTCCCGGCCCGCCTGCCGCGCTCGCCTGGCGGCGGCGGCGCCGTTAGATTCGGGATTGGCAGGGTCGGGCGACGGGGAGGAGGTACGCCCGTTGGGCAACGCGAATGGGGCTCCGCGTGACCTGGACGCCGCGGATCTGGCGGGCTGGGTACGCGAGGCGGCGGACCGGCTGACCGACCTCGTCGCCGACCTCGACGACAAGCAGATGGTCGGCCCCCGGCTGCCGACCGTCAACCCGCTGATCTGGGAAATCGGCCATATCACCTGGTTCCAGGAAGTCTTCGTGCTGCGCCGCCAGCTGTCCGAGCCGCCGATCATCGGCCATGCCGACGCGATCTGGGACTCCGCGGCGATACCGCACGACACCCGGTGGTATCTCAGCCTGCCGTCGCGGGAGGAGACCCTCGCCTACATCCGGGAGGTCACCGAGCGGGTGGCGGACCGGGTGACCGGTCCGGACGCGACGGCCCAGCTGCGCTACATCGCCCGCTACGCGGTGCACCACCACGACATGCACACCGAGGCGCTGACCTACACCCGCCAGACCCTCGGGTATCCGCCTCCGGGCCTGCCCGGGCTGGAGACCGGACCCCGGCAACCCGCGGACGCCGGGCCGCTGGACGGGGACTGCCCGGTCGGGGGCGGCCGGTTCCTCCTCGGCGCCGACCGCGACGGGGGTTTCGTGCACGACAACGAGAAGTGGATCCACCCGGTGGACCTGGCGCCGTTCGCGATCGCCCGCGCGCCCGTCACCCAGGCCCGCTACGCCGGCTTCGTCGAGGACGGCGGGTACCACCGCCGGGAGCTGTGGGACAGCGACGGCTGGGCCTGGCGCACCTCCACCGGGGCCGAGTGCCCGGTGTACTGGCGGCGCGGGCCGGACGGCTTCCAGCGGCGCGACTTCGACCGCTGGGTTCCGCTGGAACCGCACCGGCCGGTCAGCCACGTCTGCTGGTACGAGGCGGACGCCTACTGCCGGTGGGCCGGGCGGCGGCTGCCAGCCGAGGCGGAATGGGAGGCCGCGGCGATCGGCGAGCCGGACGCGTCCGGGGCGTTGCGCCCGGCGCGCAGGCGGTTCCCGTGGGGCGATGAGCCGTGCGGGCCGCAGCACGCCAACATGGACTGGCAGCACCTCGGCACCGCCGACGTGGCCGCATTCCCGGCCTCCGACAGCGCGTTCGGCTGCCGGCAGATGCTCGGCAACCTGTGGGAGTGGACCGGCACGACGTTCGGCCCGTACCCGGGCTTCGAGCAGGACGCCTACCGGGACAATTCGTGGCCGTTCTTCGGCCAGCGCAAGGTGCTCCGCGGCGGCGCCTGGGCCACCCGGTCCCGGTTCATCCGCGCCACCACCCGGAACTACTTCACCCCGGATCGCCGGGATGTGCCGGCCGGATTCCGCACCGCCGCGGTCTGACCCGGCTGCGCGGCGGCGCGCCGGCCACCGCGCGGAGGCCGGGCGCTGATGCGGATATGCCTGGTGACCCCGGCCGCCCCCGGCTCCCACCACGGGAACCGGGTTACCGCCGAACGCTGGGCCGGCATCCTCACCGGCCTCGGGCACCGGGTCGAGGTGACCGAGGCCTACTCCGGCCAGGGCGCCGACCTGCTCGTCGCGCTGCACGCCGGCAAGAGCGCGGGCTCGGTACGGCGGTTCCGGGACGATCACCCGGGCGGGCCGGTCGTGCTGGCGCTGACCGGCACCGACCTCTACCCGGACCTGGCCACTGCCGGGGCCGCCGGCGAGGCGCTGCGGGCGGCCGATCGCCTCGTGGTGCTCCAGCCGCTCGCGGTGCATCAGCTGCCCGCCGCGTTGCGGCGCCGTGCCCGGGTGATCTACCAGTCCGTGACGCTCCCGCCGGGGGTTCCCACGCCGGCTGCGCCTGACCCGGACCCGCCGCGGGCCCGGCCCGCGGTCCCGGCGGTGTTCGATGCGGTGGTGCTCTCCCACCTGCGCCCGGTGAAGGATCCGCTGCTCGCCGCGGAAGCGGCCCGGCTGCTGCCGGACGATTCGCCGGTGCGCATCCGGCACGCCGGAGCGGTAATCGACCGTGACCTGGCAGCTGCAGCCGAACGGGAGTCCCGGGCGAACCCGCACTATGAGTGGCTCGGCGAGATGCCGCGGCCGACCGCGCTCCGGCTGCTCGCCACCAGCGACCTGCTCGTGGTGACGTCCCGGCACGAGGGCGGCGCCAACGTGGTCTCCGAGGCCCTCGCCGTCGGCGTGCCCGTGATCGGGACCCGGATCCCGGGGACGGTAGGGCTGCTGGGCACCGGATACCGGGGCTACTTCCCGGCCGGTGACGCGGCCGCGCTGGCCAGCCTGCTGGAGGGTGCCGCGCGCGACGACGGCGGCCTGTACCGCGACCTGCGCCACCACTGCGGTCTGCTCCGCCCGCTGACCGATCCGGCACGGGAACGCGAGTCATGGCGCCGACTACTCGCCGGAATCGGCCCTACCTCACCAGCGGCCGGGACGGCACACCCCGGGAACGAGGTTCAGCGGTAGCCCTGCTAGCGCTGCCCGCCGGCTCCGGCAGGCGGGACCGGGCCGGCGTAGGCGGGATACAGCTGGTCGACCGGAACGATCCGCACCCCGAGTGGTATCAGCGAGATCGGGATGATCTTGAAGTTCGCGAGGCCAAGCGGGATGCCGATGATCGTCAGGCACAGCAGGAAGCCGGTGATCAGGTGGCCGAGCGCGAGTTCCCACCCGAACAGCACGATCCAGATGACGTTGCCGATCAGCGCCAGCACCGCGCTGGTGTCCGAGTGCTCCCGTGGCGCGATGGTGCGGCCGAACGGCCACAGCACGTACCCCGCGATCCGGAATGAGGCGATCCCGAACGGGATCGTGATGATCAGGATGAAGCAGATGATCCCGACAAGAGCGTAAAGGATGCTCATCCAGATGCCGCAGAGAATGAGCCAGATGACGTTGAGAATGGTCCTCATCGCCCGTCCCCCGGTCCCGGCCCGCCCCCGGGCCGTTTGTTGTGATCGCTAGGCGATTGATTACAAACAGCTTACAGGGGCAGCCAGCCGCGGAAGCAGCCAGGAGATGCGAATCCGTACCCGGATGAGGATGAGCGCCGGAGCGCCCCGATCGCCGCGGCGCCCGCGGCGCCGATCAGGTTCAGCGGCGGCGCCGGCTGAACCGCCGGAACTCGAATTCCGCGCCGCCGAGCAGCGCGATCACGATCCTGAACGGCAGGGTGATGATGTCCAGGATCAGCCCGAGCACCATCACGATCACTCCGATAATCGCGGAAAGCATGCCGTCTGTGCTTCCCCGGCTGCCAGCTGTAAACATCCCCGCGCCGCGATGTGCACTCGATCCGGATACACCCGGCACCTGTGGGTAATGGCACCGGGCGCACACCCGAGACCGTATGAAGCCGACAAGGAGGGGGAACCTGTGGCCCAGCAGATCACCGACGCGCTCCGCCACGACCACGACGAGATCCGGGAACTGTTCCGCCGGATCGAGACATCCAGCGGGGAGAAGCGCCAGGAGCTCTTCCAGCAGCTGCTCAGCGAGCTGGTCCGGCATGAGGTGGCCGAGGAGGAGATCCTCCGGCCGGTCAGCAGGCGCGACGCCGGTGAAGCCATCGCCAACGCCCGGATCAAGGAGGAAAGCGAGGCGGAAGAACTGCTGAAGGAGATAGAGAAGCTCGGCACCAGCTCGCCGGACTTCGACAGCAAGCTCGCCAGGCTGCGGCGGGAAGTCGAGCGCCACGCCGAAGCCGAGGAAACCAAGGAGTTCCCGCGGGTCGCCGAGAAGGAGACCAAGAAGGACCTGGAGCAGATGGGCCAGGCCTACGAGGCGATGAAGAAGGCGGCGCCCACGCGGCCGCACCCGTCCACGCCGAACACGCCGATGGCCAACCTGCTCACCGGGCCGTTCGCGTCGGTCGCCGACAAGGCGCGAGACGCCGTGCGTGACGCGGTCAAGTCGATGTCCTCCTGACGGCATCGCCCGCCGGGCCGGTACGCGGTGCCGGCCCGGCGGGCACCGCCCGGTTCGCCACCGCCCCCGCCGCCGCGGGAGCAGGCGCCCTGGTCGCTGCGGGGAATACTCCTGCGCCCGGACTGTTAGAGGTAGATGCAAATGCATATACCTCTGTCCCCGGCACCCCCGGGGCATCGGGGAACCGGTCGCAGTGCGTCGGGACGTAGGAGGCACGGAATGCAGTTCGGGATCTTCTCGGTCAGTGACATCACCCGGGATCCCGTGTCGGGTGAGACGCCGAGCGAGGCGGAGCGGATCAAGGCGGTCGTCCGGATCGCGCAGAAGACCGAAGAGGTCGGGCTGGATGTGTTCGCGATCGGCGAGCACCACAACCCGCCATTCTTCTCATCCGCGCCGACCACGCTGCTCGCGTTCATCGCGGCGACCACCAAGAAGCTGATCGTGAGCACGGCGACGACGCTGATCACGACAAACGACCCGGTGCGCATCGCGGAGGAGTACGCGATGCTGCAGCACCTGTCGAACGGCCGGATGGACCTGATGCTCGGGCGGGGCAACACGGCGCCGGTCTATCCGTGGTTCGGCAAGGACATCCGCGACGGCCTGCCGCTCGCCCTGGAGAACTACAACCTGCTGCACCGGCTGTGGCGAGAGGACGTCGTCGACTGGAACGGGAAGTACCGCACCGCGCTGCAGGGCTTCACGTCGATCCCCCGGCCGCTGGATGACGTGCCGCCGTTCGTGTGGCACGGCTCCATCCGGACGCCCGAGATCGCCGAGCAGGCCGCCTACTACGGCGACGGCTTCTTCGCCAACCACATCTTCTGGCCGGCCGCGCACACCGAGCGGATGGTCGGGCTGTACCGCCGCCGGTTCGAGCACTACGGCCACGGATCCGCCGACCAGGCGATCGTCGGCCTCGGCGGGCAGGTCTTCATGCGGCCCAATTCGCAGGACGCGATCCGTGAGTTCCGGCCGTACTTCGACAATGCTCCGGTCTACGGACACGGCCCCTCCCTCGAGGACTTCATGGCCCAGACGCCGCTCCTCGTCGGCAGCCCCCAGCAGGTCATCGAGGCCACCCTCGGCTACCGCGACTACGCCGGCGACTACCAGCGCCAGCTGTGGCTCATGGACCACGCCGGACTGCCGCTGAAGACGGTGCTCGAGCAGCTCGACATCCTTGGCGAGCAGGTCGTCCCGGTGCTGCGCAAGGAGTTCGCCGCCCTCAAGCCGGCCCACGTGCCGGACGCGCCGACCCACGCGTCCCTCGTCGCGGCAGCAGGCGGGGCGCACGACGCGACCGTCTACGCGGCCGCCGACGACGTCACGGGTGCCTCGCCGGACGAGTCCCGCATCCCCGCCACCCAGG